>NZ_JAAAPM020000041.1 GCF_009909155.2 Flavobacterium undicola | reverse complement strand
AAAATCCTCTTGAAAATCTACAAATTTATTTTACGATAACTCCATAGTGTGACGGATGTGTAATCGGTTCCGTTCAACACGAGTTTCATTGTTCGTGCTGCGCACGCAACGAAACTCTAACTGTTAGCACCAGTTTATTCACTTTCAGGATACCACCAACCTTCATGCTTTCTATTGTATTCCTTTCCTCTGTCATCAACAATGATAATCTCACAAACAAATGGACTTTCTAGATACTTTTTGCTATTGTCCGTAAATTTTGAAGTTTCCAGGTCAAACTTAATTGATAACGTTGCGGATTTCACAAATTCCATTGTTGAGCCACTATTTTCAACTAAAACAGGGAACCATTTACACCAGCTTTCAATCGAAATTTTGATTTCAGTTGTTAAAAGCTCTTCAGGTTCTGCTTTATTTTCTAGTATATCTAAAGTTAAGCAATCTTTGTTAATTTTTCTAGCTTGCTTTAGTAAATGCCCTAAAAAATAATCATCTTTTACATAATTCATTAAGCTAATGAAAGAGTGACTGAAATTGTGCGATACGCTTTTTAAAGGTTTATGGCTTATCATATGTGTTGTCGATAAATTGGTGCTAACTCGTTTATAAACGAAACAAGCCTTCGTGTATACACCCAAAAAGGGATAGATTGGCGAATGTTTATTTCATACTATATTCTTCAAATATATTAAAATATTCTTACAAAACCCTGCTTGAATCGAAACCGTTAATGTGAAGTTAAATTTTTTAGAGGCACTGTTTTCTTCATTTTGTCTTCATTTTACAGAGGTACATTTGATCTATAAAATAAAAGGATATTAATTTAAATTTTAAAAGTCATGAAAAATCTAGTTATGTTACTCGTAGCAGTTTTAGGAACCACTGTAATGGTTAGTGCAGCTCCAACTCCGGCAAAAGCAACTCCGGCAAAAGAAGTTAAAGCAACTAAACATCCTAAACACAAAGCTGAGAAAAAAGAAAAAGCAGCGAAAGAGGTTACAAAAGAGGAAGTGAAAAAATAAATATTGTTTTTGTTTTGCTTTCTAATAATTGAATTGTAGGATAAGCAAAGTAGAAAGAATAATTATGGAGAAAGCTGATGAAGAAATTTATCAGCTTTTTTTATTCGTTAATTTTTTTAATAATGCACAACAAGGCTTTTTATAATTGCTTAATTTTAATTGTGCTAATAATTTTGTGTTTATGAATATTCTGATTGTTGAAGATAATAAAGAACTCGCTGCCGAAGTCTATGATTTTTTATGTAATGTGGGTTATTTGTGCAAAATCACCAATACTTGTAGTGATGCATTAGAGGAAATACATAGCAACGATTATGATGCGATGTTATTGGATCTTGGATTGCCTGATGGAGATGGATTTGAGGTTTTACAGGCTGTTCGGAAAACAAAATCAAAAATGGCGGTCATTGTTATTACGGCCCGTGGCGAATTAGATGACCGGATAAATGGTTTGCAGCTTGGTGCTGATGATTATTTGACTAAACCTTTTGCCTTGACTGAATTGAGTGCCAGATTGTTTGCTGTAATTCGCAGGATGCATGGCTTTACGTTGAACGATTTGAACATACATGGATTTTCTTTGCAATTACAGGATTACAAGGTGAGTTATAATGGTATTCCAATTAATTTGACAAAAAAGGAATTTGATATTTTCCAACATTTGGTATTGAATAAAAATCGAGTAATTACCAGGTTGCAACTTACTGAACACATTTGGGGCGATATTCTTGAAGTCAATTCCGATTCGAATTTTATAGATGTTCATGTTAGGAATCTTCGAAAAAAACTGGATAAACATATTGATATTAGTTGGTTTGAAACGGTTCGAAATGTTGGATATCGTATAAATGTTTAAAAAATAAACTGTGAAAATAAAACACCAACTTGCCATTTTTAATGCGTTAACAAGATTATTGCTAATCTTGATTTTATGGTTAATGCTTCCCGTTTTGGTCGAAAAAGTGGTTTATAAACACATCAACAATAGCTTATTAGAAAAGAAGAAAAAGTTTATTGATAATTTGGATCGAAATGAAATTAATGATTTTATTGTTCGAAATGATTCGACAGAAACCTATTCTCAATTCTCAACCTTACATAGTGAGTTTTTGGTACTTTCAAGATTGCCTATAAACCCCAATCAAAAAAAGAATTCTTTTATAAATGATTATCGCATTATTGAAGGAGAGTCCAATGAGTATCGAATTTTGCAATACCATTTTACCTATGAAAAAGAGGGTTATCAGCTAGAAATAGGGAGTAGTCTGAGCGAGGTAAATGATCTTACTTTTATTATTCGGTTTTTTATTTTAATTGTTTTTGTAGTAATCGTTTTGATTACTTTTCTGGTAGATACTTTTTATATCGAACATTTACTGAAGCCTTTTTATAAAATAATTGACACTAAAATAAGACGTGTTAACGAACCCGAAGCTTTTGATCATACGCCAATAAAATCAAGATCAAAAGATTTTAGAGAATTAGATTTGGTTTTAAATCAAATGATGGATCGTATTGGAGAGCTTTTCAAAAAAGAAAAACAATTTATTTCGAATGTTTCGCACGAGCTTCTTACGCCTATTGCTTTGCTCAAAAATAAGTTCGAAAATTTATTGCAAAATGATTCTTTAGATGATAATGCTTTCGATAAAATTGTGAGTTCGCTCAAGACTTTAGACATGCTAAAAAAAATCATTAATAACTTATTGTTGATTTCAAGAATTGAGAATAATCAATATGAAGCAAATGAGGATATCGATTTTTACGAGATTATAACCGATTTACAAGAGGATTTACAAGATCGAATTGACGATAAGGAAATTAAGTTTACCAATAAAATGCAACATCATTTTGGCTTTACAGGAAATAAAACCTTAATTCATATTTTGATTTATAATTTGGTAACCAATGCCATAAAATACAATCAGCCAAAAGGTGAAATCATAATAGCTGACGGATTTTTAAATCAAAACTATTTTATTTCCATAACCGATTCAGGATTTGGAATGGATGCTTCTCAGCTCGAAAGAATATTCAATAGATTCGCCAGAATTAGTTCTGATCAGGATGGTCAGGGTTTAGGGCTTGCTATAGCTGAGAGTATTGCCCTTTTTCATCATATTGAAATTAAAGTTACTTCGCAAATAAATCACGGAACTACTTTTACACTTTTATTGCCGGAAGATTTAAAATACAATTAAAAGTTAATTTTATTTAAGCATTTCAATCTTCATCTATTCTTCATTTAGCGATTATATCTTTGGGGTATAGTAAATGAATAATAACAATAAATAAATTATAATTATGAAAAAATTAGTAATGTTGGCAGTAGCTGTCTTAGGAACTACTGCAATGGTAAATGCTCAAACAACTCCAGCTCAAACTGCTCCGGTAAAAGAAGCTAAAGTTTCTAAAAAAGACAAAAAAGCTGATAAAAAAGCGGCAAAAGTAGAGGCTGCTAAACCTGAAGCTGCAAAAGCTAAAAAATAAAACAACCTGGTTTATTTAAGTAAACGATGTTGAAGTTTATAAAAGGTTTTTAAAAAATTGATTTAGAAAAAGCTGGTAGAGAAATCTATCAGCTTTTTGCTCTTATTTGAGTTAAATTTTTGATAATAAAAAGCCATAAAATTTTCATTCTTTGTTACTTTGCTTAAAACTAAACACATGATCATTCGTTTTGTAATTCTTTGTGCTCTTTTTTTATTCATTGAGTTTTATTCTTATCAAGCCATTCGAACCTTAATTAAATTAAGATGGGTTTTGGTGAGTTATCAAATTATAAGCTTGCTTATTTTAGTATTTATAATCTATTCTTTTTCGCAATTAGATCGTTCTGTTGGGCAAACCAAGCAATTCATGTTTACCACAGGCTTGATGTTATTGGTTTATGTTCCAAAAATTGTTGTCACAATAATATTATTAGGTGAAGATGTTTTCCGAATAGGGGCTGGAGCAATCAATTATTTTATAGATAATTCAGTAAATACAAATGTTTTTCCGGAAAGGCGAAAGTTTGTAAGTCAGATTGGTTTGGGCTTGGCTGCTGTTCCTTTTTTGTCTTTGATTTATGGAGTCACCATTGGGAAATACAATTATAAAGTAATCAAACAGCGTATCTTTTTTCCTGATTTACCTGATGCTTTTGACGGTTTTACGATTACTCAAATTTCCGATGTGCATTCGGGGAGTTTTGATAATCCGGACAAAATAAATTATGCGATTGATTTGATAAATGAGCAAAATTCGGATATGATTTTGTTTACTGGTGATATTGTCAATACACACGCTAAGGAAATGCATCCTTGGATTGACACTTTTAAGCGAATTAAAGATCATAAATATGGTAAATATTCGGTTTTAGGGAATCATGATTATGGCGAATATGTATCTTGGCCATCGGAGGCGGATAAAGAGCGAAATTTTAACGAAATTAAAGAATTGTACGGACAAATCGATTTTAAGTTGATGTTGAATGAACATCAGTTTTTAGAAAAAGGAAACGATCGAATTGCTTTAGTAGGTGTTGAAAACTGGGGAAATAATTTTAAGAAAGCCGGCGATTTGATGAAAGCTTCTGAAGCATTAGACGAAAAAGAATTTAAAATTTTGATGAGTCATGATCCGAGTCATTGGGAATTTGAGATAAAAAATCACGAGAAGAATTTTCATTTAACCCTTTCAGGACACACGCATGGAATGCAGTTTGGGATCGAAATTCCGGGTTATTTTAAATGGAGTCTGGCGCAATATGTCTATGCGCAGTGGGCAGGTTTATATGAGCATTTAGGGCGTTATGTGTATGTAAACAGAGGTTTTGGCTTTCATGCTTATCCTGGTAGAGTAGGAATTATGCCTGAAATCACGGTTATCGAACTAAAAAAAGGAGATAAAGTAGCATAATTCGTTAAAAATGCTACATTTGTATGAGAAGAAACGTTATTTTTCTTAGATTTAAAAAAAATTAATTCTTGGTTTTATGTCAAAATTTGGAGAACTTATAAGTGCACAAGTACCTGTGTTAATTGATTTCTACACAGATTGGAATGAATCTTCGGTTTCTATGCATGAGGTTATTAGAGATGTTGCTGCTGCTTTAGGTGATAAGGCAAAAGTGATAAAGATTGATGTCGATAAAAATCAAGAACTTGCCGAAGCTTTAAGAATTAAAGGACTACCCACTTTGATGGTGTATAAAGACGGTCAGATGGTTTGGAGACAATCAGGAGAGTTAGATGCTAATTCGCTTATTACGATTGTACAGGAGCTACTGGCTTAATCTTTTATTGCCTCGAAAGAAAAGTGATGCTCAGCTAAATGTTTGAGCACTTTAGGTAGAACGTATTCCAGGTTTTTAAAAGCCTTTACGCTGTCGTGAAATATAATTATACTTCCTGATTTAGTATTGGATACTACATTGTCCAAACATGCTTCTTTAGTAATGTTTTGGTCAAAATCGGCGCTAAGAACGTCCCACATAATTATTTTATAGCCTTGTTGTCTGAGCTTTTTAGCTTGGGCTGCTTTTATTTTCCCGTAAGGCGGTCTGAAGATTTTTGATTTCAGATCTTTGATTTCAGATCTTTGATTTGAAATAGCGGCTTCACACAATTCGAAATTTTCCAGGTATTCATCAGTAGTAGTTTTCCAGCCATTCAGATGATTGTAGGTATGATTGCCTATGCTGTGGCCTTTATCAATGATTTGGGTAAAGATTTCGGGATGTGCTGCAATGTTTTTGCCGATGCAAAAAAAAGTAGCTTTGGCATTGTATTGTTCCAATTGGTTTAAAACCCAAGAAGTAATTTCGGGAGTTGGTCCATCATCAAAAGTAAGGTAGATTTTCTTTTCTTTATTAGGGATATCCCAAATAAAGTTAGAAAATATTTTTTTGATGATACGATGTGTTTTGATCCAATAAGCTTTCATTTGGAGTTCATTTGATATTAAAGATAAAAAAAATGTAGCAATCTTTTTTGTTGGGATTGCTACATTTTTTATAAAATCAATAGTTTATTTATTCTTTATCGCGACCAAAACGCTGGAATATATCAATATAAGTATTGAAAGCGCCTCGGTGTTTCTGGAAGAAAGCAGCGTCGTTGTTTTTCTTAACTGCGTCTAATAAGGCTCTGTAACGCTCAATATCAGTAACAATGTCTATTGCTATGTCTGTTTGGTCACCAGCACTCATTTTACTGTAGTAATTTAGATTTTCTTTGTACTTACCAATTAGCTTTTCAACAAGTTCATGAGCTTTCGCTTTTTCGCCTACTTGATAATAATTGTTAACAAATGGTTCCAGTAAGGAATAATAGCCAAATTTGTCAATTGGCATTTTTTCCATGGCTAAATTAATCACTTTTTTAGCCTTGTCTATTTTGCCATCTTTAATGAGTTGGTCAGTCAATCGGGAAAGATTAGTTCTGTAAGTAATACTTTCACGACGTGTTTCCGGGTCGTGGTAGATGTTACCTTCACTATTACCCCAATCCCATTTCATTACGATATTGTACATTTTGTCCGCATCAATTTGCCCCATTTCCATAGGATTTCCATCTTTAGGAATCGTGGTTTTTACAGGAACTAATTTGTAAATCATACCGTCTAATTGCAGGTAATCTTTCATCCATAAGTATTCTTCATCGTCAAAGGCACCACCACTAAAATAGATTGGTCGTTTCCAGTTGTTATTAGCAACAAGATCTAACATCATCAATCTATTTTTGTATAAGGCACTTCCTTTGATGTCAATATCGATATAAGGAACGATTGAATCATAATATTTCTCAGAAACAATTTTGTTTTTGATGATCGTGTTTTTGTCAACAGGAATTCTAATTTGGCTTGTTGGATAGAAATGGATGGTTTGCCCGTTTGCCATATCAACAGTTGATTTTGGATGTTTGATAAAATCCATAAAGCCTTTTACGCTCCATCGGCTTTTTATCTTCGGAATACTTACTACATAATCCAGTTTGTCTCCTACATATTGATCGTGTGTAAAAGAAATAGGCAATGGTTCTGATTCGTAAGTTTTGGTTTTCATTTGGTCTATGTACCAATCGGTCATGAAAAGACTAGTGTTAACGATTTTTACATCGGTTCTGATATTTTCAATTTCTTGTGCATACCACAATGGGAAGGTGTCATTATCACCAATGGTAAATAAAATGGCATCTTTATCACAAGAGCTTAAATAGGCTTTTGCCATAGCTAAAGCAGTGTATTTGTCAGAACGATCGTGATCATCCCAGTTTTGAGAAGCCATTATAACAGGTGCTGTCAATAAAGAAGCCGCTATGATAACTGGTCCAATAATTTTTGGAGATAGATATTTTTTGGCGCTTTCGTACAATGAATAAACACCTAATCCTATCCAGATGGCAAACACATAGAAGGAACCGACTAAGGCGTAATCTCTTTCTCTTGGTTCGAAAGGTCTTTCGTTTAGGTAGATTTTTAAAGCAATTCCTGTGAAAAGAAATAAAGCCAGTAATACATAAAAACTTTTTAAATCTTTACCGGCATGATACATTAATCCAATAAGTCCTAAGATAAAAGGAATGAAATAATATACATTGCGTCCTTTGTTGTTTAAGGCGTCTGTAGGTAAATTGTCTTGCGAACCTAAATGGATGTCGTCAATGAATTTAATTCCACTAAGCCAGTTTCCGTCCTGGTTGTCATATCTTCCTTGGTTGTCGCTTTGACGTCCTACGAAATTCCACATCAGGTATCTCCAATACATGTAGCCAAATTGGTATTCGGCCATGAAACTAAGGTTGTCCGCTGTAGTAGGTTTTTCGATTATTAGGTAATCGCCATAGCTTTTTAAGAATTTAACATAGCCTTCGTTGTCAATTTGTTTTTGAGCATAGGCTTGTCTGAATTCAGAAACGGTTTTTTCTACCTCATTTTTTAATTGGGCGATAGCTCTATTGTAATCTTCTTCAGAAAGCTTGCTTGCATCTACACCATATCGGGATAAATCATTTTCGTATGGATAATCAGGATTAATGCTGAATTGAGGAGGATTAGTAAAGTTGATGTAGTTTTCAATGTGTTCGGTGCTCCACATTCTGGGTAAGAATGTTTTTTGAGCATTGTCACTATTTTGTTCTGCGTTTTTATAATTGTTTACAATAACATATTTACCCGTTTTATAATCTCTCTCGTAGTTAGGAGCTTTGTCAAGGTAAGGCATGTCTTTGTCTAAGCCTGCAAAGCTTTCTGTGTATTGAGGGCCATAAAACAAAGGATTAGAACCGTATTGCTCTCTATTGTAATAGGCTAAAACTTCACGGGCATCTGATGGTTTGTTTTCGTTAATGATAACATTTGAATTAGCTCTAATAGGTAGCATTAACCAAGTCGAGAAACCAATTAGAATAAATAGAATACAAAGGATAAGGGTGTTGTAGGTAACAAGTCCTTTGCTTTTAGTGTATTTTAATCCAAAATAGAAAGAGGCTATTAGCACTAAAGCAGCCAAAATAGTTCCTGAATCAAATGGCATTCCTAGGCTATTTACGGTAAAAACTTCTGCTTTAGCAAAAAACGCCATCGTTAGAGGAAGTAGTAATTTGAAAATAAATAATAAAACAGAGATTACTACAATATTAGCAATGATGAAATTTTTAATTGTTACCGTTTTGTAGTTTTTAAAATAGTACAAGAATCCTATTGCAGGTATTGTCAATAAGGCCATAAAGTGTACTCCAAATGAAAGACCAACTACTAATGAAATAATCAATAACCATTTGTTTCCTCTGGGTGTGTTCATGTCTTGTTCCCAACGCAATCCCAACCAAAAAAGTAAAGCAATAAGCAAAGATGCCATGGCATATACTTCGGCTTCTACGGCGTTGAACCAAAAACTATCAGAGAAAGTATAGGCTAAAGCGCCTACGAAAGAACTTCCTAAAATTACAATGTCGTTACTTTTGTTAGGTTCTTCAGAGCTAGATATGATTTTTCTTAAAATCATAGTAGAAGACCAAAACATAAAAAGAATAGTAAAGGCACTGGAGAAAACAGAAGTCATGTTAACCATTAAAGCAACATGTTGAACATTAGTAGCAAACATAGCGAAAAAGGCGCCAATCATTTGAAATAAAGGAGCTCCAGGAGGGTGACCTACTTCCAGTTTTGCTGCTGTAGCAATGTATTCTCCACAATCCCAAAAGCTCATAGTGGGCTCAACAGTAAGAGAATAGGTTATTAATGCGATTCCAAATGCAATCCAGCCTATGATAGTATTCCATTTTTTGAAATTGAAAGACTCCTTGTTCATGTAGTAAAATTTAGTTAATTTTTCGAGGTACAAAGAAAATGTTTTTTTGTTTAAGGATGGAGGCATTAACAAAATTTTCTGCAAAACTAATGGCTTTTTTAAGATGTTGATTATGAGGTGTATTTTTGGTTTTTGAATTTTTTTTCAAAAAAAAACTAAAAAAAGTTTGTGTAAACTGAAAAACGGTGTAAATTTGCACTCGCAATAAAGCACTGCTGGTCTATGGTGTAATGGTAACACAACTGTTTTTGGTGCAGTCTTTCAAGGTTCGAGTCCTTGTAGACCAACTAGCAAATTAAAAAAACCCTGTAAACTTAACGTTTACGGGGTTTTGTTTTTTATGGACGTAGTGAAGCGCGTAGCTCAAAATCTTAATGGGTATTTTCTTATTCCAAAATTACCAGAATCTTAACACCGATTGCAAATCGGAATCTGTATTTTCATGTTTTCATAATCTATTATGGAAAATCGATTTCAAATTGAAATACGTTTATTTATGGAAAACACCCAATTACAAGCTTTTATCCCACTGTTATATATTGTATGGTCTGATAATTTATTGACTGAAAAAGAGTTTGCTACCTTACAAAGTTTTATTGATTCACAAGATTGGCTTTCGGCGGAAGAGAAAGAATTGTTATTTTCTAAAATAACAATTGCTAATCCACCGTCTCGTCAGGATATTGCCGATTGGAAAAATAAAATTGAGCAAAGTATTCAGGAGCAGCCTGCTGTAAAATCTATTTTTGAAATTGCGGTGGTGCTTTCTGAAAACAATGCTGTGATTCAGAGTTTAGAAAGTTCTTTTGTAAAACTCGAAAATGATTTGGGGATTCTTGGGGAAGAAGCTATTGGTAATTTTAAAACAAAAGCAAAATCCCATACGGTCAATTCTCATACAGAGGCTAGTTTTGATGTTCAAAAAATCACGGCTATTTTAGATGGAGCACAGGCGCCGATTATCAATAAAGTAAAATCGATTATTTCGAGACCGGAATTTCAATATGAAACTTCAACAGATATTAGCGTTTATCGCCAAAAAGTATTTGATTGGTGCAAAATTCTGGCTGAGGAAAACCTCGGTAATATGGCTTATCCCAAAAAATATGGCGGTGGCGAAAACATAGCTGATTATTTTGCGATTATGGAAACCCTGAGTTATCACGATTTGAGTTTGGTGATTAAATTTGGAGTGCAATTTGGACTTTGGGGGATGAGTGTACAATCATTAGGAACGGAGAAGCATTATGCGAAATATCTAAAAGACATTGGTACACTGAAATTGCCAGGTTGTTTTGCAATGACCGAAACGCATCACGGTTCGAATGTAAAGGGATTGGAAACAACCGCTACTTATAATCACGAAAATCAAACTTTTACAATTCATACGCCACACGAAAAAGCACAAAAAGAATATATTGGGAATGCGGCTGTTCACGGGCAAATGGCTACCGTTTTTGCGAAACTGATTATTGCAGGACAGGATCATGGTGTAAATGCTTTTGTGGTGCCTTTGCGTGACGAAAATGCTGTTGTCTTAAAGGGAATTACTATTGGAGACTGCGGTCATAAAATGGGGTTGAATGGAGTGGATAACGGCACGATTCGTTTTGATCAAGTGGTGATTCCGAAAGAAAATATGCTGGATCGTTTTGCTTCGGTAAATGATAAAGGCGAATTTGAAAGCCCGATTCCGAGTGACAACAGGCGCTTTTTTACAATGCTTGGAACATTGGTTGGAGGAAGGATTGGAATTCCGCGTTCGGCATTGGCAGCAGCTAAAAGCGGATTGACGATTGCTATAAAATACAGCGACCAACGCAAGCAATTTGGACCCGAAGGCGGGGCGGAAGTTCCAATATTGAATTACCGTATGCACCAACGCAGGTTGTTAATTCCGTTAGCTAAAACCTATGCAGTACATTTTGCTTTGCAATATCTCACGCAACGTTTTATTGATAAAACCGAAACCGAAATGCAGGAAATAGAAGGTTTGGCTGCAGGTTTGAAATCCTATTCGACCTGGAGTACTACAGCAATTTTGCAGGAATGCCGTGAAGCCTGTGGCGGAAAAGGGTATTTGTCAGAAAACAGAATTGATGCCTTAAAAAACGATACTGAAATTTATACCACTTTTGAAGGTGATAATACCGTTTTGATGCAGTTAGTGGCTAAAAACCGTCTGGCGGAGTTTAGAAAATCGTTTGGCGAAATGGGTTCTTTTGGAATCATTAATTATGTTTATGAAAATGCCAAATCAGCTATAGCCGAAAAAAATCCGCTTGCTATTCGAAAGATTGATGAAGCGCATTTATTGGATAGTGAATTTCATTTGCAGGCGTTTCAGCATCGGGAAAAAACCATTCTGGCATCTGCTGCTAGGCGTGTCAAAAAATTAATTGACAATGGTTTAGAAGTCTATGATGCTTTTAATGTGGTGCAACACCAAATGATTGATATGGCTGAAGCCTATTTGGATCGGGTAGTTTTGGAACAATTTCAAATTGCTATCGCAGCTGTTAAGGATAAAAAAAGCAAAGCTATTTTAACGAAATTAAATCAATTGTATGCGCTTTCGCAAATAGAAAAAAATAAAGGCTGGTATTTAGAAGAAGGTTATATGGAAGCGGTAAAAACAAAAGCCATCCGAAAAATGGTTAATCAGCTTTGTTGGGATGTAAGACCAGATGCGGTGGCTTTAGTAAATGCTTTTGCTATTCCAGATTCCTGTCTTTCTAGTATGTTCAAGCATTCCGTCTGAACATTACCAAGAATACTAATGATCATTTAAAAGTTGAATTTGGCTTGTTATCAATCAATGGGTTCATTCCAATATTTTCTAAAAAAAGTTTATTGATCTTTGATTTAAAAATTCTATCACCATTAGTAATTCTATGATCTTTCTGCCTAAACGATCAATTGAAGATATGTTGATTTCTGTAATTGAGCCATTTTCTACTTGTGCTAAAATTTTTTTCCTTCTTTTTGTTCCTTAAATGAAATCGATTCCGAAGTTTTATCTATCTATATTCAAAAGTCTTTTGCGTTTAATTCTTGTCGGCTGGTGTTTTGTTCTTCACTGATACACATATATACTTTACATATGTAGTTTTGTTTGGAAAAAGCTAAATATATTCTCGTTTTTTTATTTGGATATTTTTTTAAATAATTTACCTAATACCATTTAGAAATATAAAATAATCCAATTTTCCAACTCCCTCTCCTTTGGAGAGGGTTGGGGTGAGGTAAACAAAAAACTGTTTTATAATTCTAAATGGTATAATTTGTGGTGAATTTATTTAAAACAGGATTGTTTAAATTAGTATTACATCTTCAAATAAAAATCTTTTGTCAGTTCAATGTATTCTGGAGTATAGATATGTCGTGCGGTTTCGATAATTAATTCATCAACTGGAAAATTAAGATTTTCATTTCGGCTAAAAGCCAATAAGCTGCGTTTGATTTCAGTGGTTGGAGTTCCTTTTACGCGGGTGATTTTTAGCGGATACAATTCGTATTTATTGGCTAAAGCCAGGAAATTTTCTTCTTCCTTGAAAGGAATAATAACGGAGAAGATTCCGTTTTCAGAAAGCAATAAAGCAGCTGTTTCAATCAAATCTTCAAAAGGCATGGCATCTTGAAAACGTGCCAAGTCTCGTTGGTCGTTACTGGATTTGTAATCTTCACTATAAAAAGGGGGATTGGAAACAATTAAATCATATTCGTCTTCTGGTTCTTCAATAAATTCGTCCAAGCCAGCGTGAAAACAAAACAAGCGGTCATTCCAAGGGGAATTTTCAAAATTATCTGTTGCTTGTTCGTAGGCATCTTCGTCAATTTCTAAAGCATCTATTTGTTCCGCGGCACTTCGTTGTGCTAACATCAAAGCAATGATTCCAGTTCCTGTGCCAATATCCAAAATGCTAAACGGATTGTTTTCAAGAGGAGTCCAGGCACCAAGTAATACACCATCGGTGCCAACTTTCATTGCCGTACGGTCTTGTTCTATAGAGAATTTTTTGAATTGGAACATAGAGATTGCGGAATGTAGATTAACGATTTTTGATTGCAGATTTTTCAAAAACTAAACGCTGCGACTGAATGCTTTATTATTTGATTTTTGAGTGAAGATTAGCGAATGCTGATTTGCTTCGCCTGTTCGCTTTCGCTTGAGTCAGATTTTAGTAACTGAACACTAAAAACTAAATGCTGAACACTAAATTAAAGGTACATCTCAATCAAACCCTCAGGTAGATCCATGATGATTTTTTTGTTATCACGATCCACTTTAACTAAGAAATGGTCAATCATTGGAATAAGAATTTCTGCTCCGTCTTTGATTACTTCAAATAACGGTTGAGCAGTGGTGTCGTTGACAGATTGAATTTCTCCAACAAATCCCAAACGTTTGTCTTCTACTTCGAAACCAATTACTTCGTGGAAGTAGAATTTATTACCGGAAAGTTTTGGTAACATTTTTAAAGGAAGATAAATGTCGCTACCTATAAGAGTATCGGCATCAGCTTCGGTGTTGATATCTTCAAAATGAACTCTTAGAAAGTCATTTTTGTGTATTGAACTGTTTTCAATAAAAAAAGGAACCAAGTGTTTGTTGCGTTCAACAAACACTGATTCCAAGTTTTCGTATAACTCAGGTTCGTCTGTATCTAGATAGATCAGAACTTCTCCTTTAAAACTAAATTTTTTGGCGATCTTGCCTAAATAGAAACAATCTTCTTTACGCATTTTCGCTTCTAAATTATGCTTGAGCTTCTTCGTTGTTTTCTTCAGTAGCAGCTTCTTCAGCAGCAACTTCAGTTTCTTCTTCTACAGCAGGAGTTGCAGCAGCAATAGCATCAGCTTCAGCTTGTGCAGCAGCAGCGATACGTTTTGCGTTTACTTCTTGTTCTGCTTTTAAAGCTTTAGCTCTAGCATCAGCTTGCGCTTTTGATAAACCGTCTTTTTTAGCATCAACTTTTCCAGCTTTAGCTTCTAACCATGCAGTTAATTTAGCATCAGCTTGATCTTGAGTTAAAGCACCTTTACGAACTCCTCCATCAAGGTGGTGTTTCAATAAAGCTCCTTTGTAAGAAAGAATTGCTTTAGCAGTATCAGTTGGTTGTGCACCATTGTGCAACCATTTTACAGCGCTATCCAAGTTTAATTCGATAGTTGCAGGGTTTGTGTTTGGATTGTAAGTACCGATTTTCTCTAAGTATTTACCATCTCTTTTTGAGCGAGCATCTGCTGCTACAACCCAGTAAAACGGTTTTTGTTTTTTACCGTGTCTTTGTAATCTAATTTTTACTGACATAATCTTTAATGATTAAATTTTGAGGTACTCGACCTCGATTAATTAAGGCTGCAAAGATACATTAATTTTTCATATAGCAAATAGTATTTTAGTATTATGATACGTAATTGTTTAGCGGGTTATTTTGTTTCTTTTTTTTGGCTTAATTCTGTTATTTTAGGTTTAATGTCCTATTTTTGTTTGTAAATCTGTAATATTTATGAAAAAGCATTTTTTGTTTTTGATTGTACTTTTTACTTTGTTTTCTTGTCAGGAAGATGTGAGGTTCAATAATCCTGCTTTTCAAGGAACGAAAGACAATGTTTTTTGGAGAGCTGTTCAGTCCATTGCTACGGTTAATTCAGGAGGTTCATTGGTAATAGAAGCTTATACTGCAACTGAAGTGGTTACTTTGAAAACAAATTCGGCTGCTGTGGGCACTTATTATATAGGGACAACTCCAACGAGTACGGCAACCTATGTCTTTAAAGATCCTTTAACCAAAGAAAGTATTACGTTTTCTTCTGGTTTTGGAGTTGGTGATGGTCAAATTGTAATTACGGAATATGATCAAGTGGGGAAGACTATTTCGGGTACATTCAAGTTTAATTTAGAGAATACTTTTGATAATCCTTTAGCAGGACCCACTTTGAACTTTCAATATGGAGTTTTCTATAAGGTTGCTGTTCAATAGTGTTGAATCAACCCATTTTATTGGGTTTCAAAATTTTTGCTATTCTTTATTAAAGTTTTTTATTTTATTTTTTAAATTATAATATAAATAAGCTTATTTATAGTGGGTTATAAAAAAATAAGATTACATTTGTCACAATTATTATAAATAAGTACATATGAATATTTTTGTTGGAAGCCTTCCATTTAGTATTGAGGAAGCAGATTTAAGAGAGTCTTTTGAGGCTTACGGAGCAGTTGATTCTGTTAAAATTATTACTGATAAATTTACTGGAAGAAGTAAAGGATTCGGTTTTGTTGAGATGCCAGTTGATGCTGAAGCTCAAAAAGCAATTGATGAATTGAACGGAGCTACTGTTCAAGGACGTGCAATTGTTGTTAATAAATCTGAGCCAAAACCAGAAGGTGAAAGAAGAAGCTTTAACAATAACAGCCGTGGTGGAGATTCACGTGGTGGTTATGGTGGAGGAAACAGCCGTGGTGGAAATGACCGTGGTGGAAACAGAGGAGGATATTAATATTTTTTCTTTATATAAAAAAAGGGGACAATGTAAATTGTCCCCTTTTTTATTATGGTGTTATCAAGAAAATTAGATGTTAGCAGCTAACCAGTCTCCTACTTCTTTAGTACCGTATGCTTTACCTCCATCAGCTAAATCTTCAGTAACTATTCCTGCTTCTAAAGCTTTGTTTACTGAATCTCTCATTGCTTTTCCTTCTTCCATCAATCCAAAGTTTTCAAACATCATAGCAGCTGATAAAACAGTAGCCATTGGGTTAGCAATGTTTAAACCAGTTGCTTGTGGGTACGAACCGTGAATAGGCTCAAACAAAGATACTTCAGCTCCCATAGATGCAGATGGCATTAATCCCATTGATCCAGAAATTACAGAAGCTTCATCAGTTAAGATGTCTCCAAATAAGTTTTCAGTAATCAATACATCATAAGAATTTGGCCATTGTACCAAACGCATCGCTACAGCATCAACAAATTCGTAGCTAACAGTAACTTCTGGATAATCTTTTTCCATTGCTTGAACTGTTTCTCTCCACAAACGAGATGTTTCTAAAACGTTAGCTTTATCCACACAACATAATTTCTTAGAACGAGTCATTGCTAATTCGAAACCTTTTTTAGCTAAACGTTGTACTTCAGCTCTAGTATAAACACAGTTGTCAAAAGCAGTATCTCCGTTGTCTCTTCTTCCTTTTTCACCAAAGTAGATACCACCAGTTAATTCTCTTAAGAAAACTAAGTCAGTCCCTTCAATTCTTTCTCTTTTTAATGGAGATTTATCTAATAAAGATGGGAATGTAAAAGTTGGTCTTACGTTAGCAAACAAACCTAATGCTTTACGCATTTTTAACAAACCTTGTTCTGGTCTTACAGGTGCAGAAGGATCATTATCGTATTTTGGGTGACCAATCGCTCCAAACAAAACTGCATCAGCATTTTTACAAATTTCATGTGTTGCATCAGGATAAGGTTCACCTACTGCATCAATCGCAGCAGCACCAGTTAAAGCCGGTTTCCAAGTAATTTCATGTCCAAATTTTTGTGCAATTGCATCTGATACCTTTACTGCTTGATCAATTACTTCTGGTCCGATTCCGTCCCCTGCTAAAAGTGCGATATTTAATTTCATTATTTTGTATTTATATTAATTTATTGTTTTCTAATTTAAACTGCTACTACGTTGAGCATTTTTTGAGTTGCAATAATGGCAGCTACTGTTTGATCTGAATCTAAACCTCTTGTTTTGAATTCTTTTCCGTTGTTTACCCAGGTAATAATGGTTTCGCATAAAGCATCCGAACTACTTCCAGGAGGGATTCTTACCGCATAATCAGTAAGTTTAGGTAAAGTCATTTTTTTGGTCTTATAAATTTTTGTCAAAGCATTCATAAAAGCATCAAATTGACCGTCGCCTTGTGCGTGTTCCTCGATGATTTGTCCATCTATTTTTAAGCAAATAGTGGTTGATGGTCTCATTCCTTTGGCGTGAGATAACAAATATGATTCTACGGTAACTTTTTCCTGATAGGTGTGACTATCCAATACATCAGAGATGATATAAGGCAAATCTTCTTTAGTAACAGTTTCTTTTTTGTCACCCAATTCGATAATTCTTTGGGTAACCAATTTTAAATCTTCCTGATTTAATTGCAAACCTAATTCCTGAAGATTTTTTTCAATATTGGCTTTACCGGAAGTTTTTCCTAAAGCGTATTTTCTTTTTCTTCCAAAGCGTTCCGGAAGTAAATCATTGAAATATAAATTGTTTTTATTGTCTCCATCAGCGTGAATTCCGGCTGTTTGAGTAAAAACATTGTCGCCTACAATTGGTTTGTTGGCTGGGATTCTGTAACCGGTAAAAGTTTCAACTAATTTACTAACTGAGTATAAAGAAGTTTCTTTTACGCCAATTTCAATTTCGGGCATGAAATCATTAATTACAGCAATAGTACTGGCTAAAGGGGCGTTTCCAGCGCGTTCTCCCATTCCGTTTACCGTCACGTGCAGTCCGTGAATACCTGCTTTTAATGATTCCATCACGTTAGCAACGCTCAAATCGTAGTCGTTGTGTGCGTGGAAATCAAAATGAATTCCAGGGTATCTTTTCGTGATTTCTGAGATATATTCGAAAGTTTCCGAAGGAATAAGTACACCCAAAGTGTCTGGAAGTAATATTCTTTTTATGGGTTGGGTGCTAATGAAATCTAAATATTGGTATACATATTCAGGTGAATTACGCATACCATTACTCCAATCTTCTAAATAAACATTGGTTAAAATTCCATTTTCATTCGCTAAAGCAATGCTTTCGGCAATTTCAGAAAAATGTTGTTCTGGTGTTTTCTTTAATTGATGTGTAAGATGGTTGAGTGAACCTTTGGTCAAAAGATTTTGCACTTTTGCACCCGATTTTTTCATCCATTCGATAGAGAGTCCTTTATCAACAAAAGTTAATACTTCAATTTTATCCGCATATCCTTTTGTTTCTGCCCAAGTCATAATTCCTTTTACGCCTTCAAATTCTCCTTCGCTTACGCGAGCCGAAGCTATTTCGATGCGGTCAACATGCAACTCTTCTAATAATAATTGGGCAATGGTTAGTTTTTCTGCAGCAGAAAATGATACTCCAGAGGTTTGTTCACCATCACGAAGTGTCGTATCCATTATTTCAATTTTTCTTTTTCCCATTATAAATTTGATGCTAAAAAAGGTTCTGATTTCAGAATTTTGAAACCATTTTATTGTGTGTTTTATAAAACGCTAAAAGCAGCTGCTAAAGAATTCCTTAAGAATTATGTTTAGCAGCTGCATTTTTATATGATGATTTTATTTAGAAAGGAAGCTTGTTAGCAAAATCTACAATTTCTTCTTTAATGTTTTGTAAATAGTCAATATCATCAAAACCATTAACCATATTGTTCTTTTTGTATCCGTTGATATCAAAAGATTCTTTTTCACCTGTAGCTTTCAATGTAATTGTTTGCTCTGGCAAATTGATTTCTACTTCTGTTTTAGGATCAGCTTCGATAGCAGCAAAGATTTTATCTGCGAATTCAGGAGAAACTTGTACTGGTAAAACTCCAATATTTAAACAGTTTCCTTTGAAGATATCAGCAAAGAAAGAAGAAACTACAGCACGGAATCCGTAATCGTAAACTGCCCAGGCAGCGTGCTCACGAGAAGAACCTGAACCGAAGTTTTTTCCACCCACAAGGATTTTTCCGCTGTAAGTTGGGTTGTTTAATACGAAATCAGCTTTTGGAGTATCGTCTCCGTTGTATCTCCAGTCTCTGAAAAGGTTGTCTCCAAAACCTTCACGTTTTGTAGCTTTCAAGAAACGAGCTGGGATAATTTGGTCAGTATCTACGTTTTCTATCGGTAGTGGCACTGCACTACTAGTAAGTATATTAAATTTATCGTATGCCATTTGATTTTTGATTTTTGATTAACGATTTCTGATTTTAGATTTTCTTTGAGGAAAACAAAATTGAAAGCGTTAATATTATATTTTGTAATCTGAAATTATAAATTGATTGTTGTAAAAAACGTTGTAGATTGATGAAATCTGAAATCAAAAATCGTTAATCTACATTCAGCAATCTTTTACATCAAATCTCTTGGGTCAGTCAATTTTCCAGTAACTGCTGCTGCTGCTGCCATAATTGGAGAAGCTAACAATGTTCTTGAACCTGGACCTTGACGGCCTTCGAAGTTTCTGTTAGAAGTACTCACTGCATATTTTCCAGCAGGTACTTTGTCATCATTCATAGCTAAACAAGCTGAACAACCTGGTTGGCGCAATACAAAACCAGCTTCAGTCAAGATATCTAAAATTCCTTCTTCTTTAATTTGAGCTTCAACAACGTGAGAACCAGGAACTAACCAGGCAGTTACGTTATCGGCTTTTTTACGACCTTTTACAATTTCAGCAAAAGCTCTAAAATCTTCGATACGACCATTAGTACAACTTCCTAGGAAAACATAATCAATTTGTTTTCCAATCATTACATCGTCTTCATTGAAACCCATGTAAGCTAATGATTTTCTATAAGTCTCTTCTCCACCTTCAACTTGGTTAGCAGAAGGAATGTGTTTAGAAATACCAATTCCCATACCTGGATTTGTACCATAAGTAATCATTGGTTCGATATCTTCGGCATTGATATTTAATTCAGCATCAAATTTAGCGCCTTCGTCTGTTTTTAAAGTTTTCCAGTATTCTACTGCTTTTGTCCAAGCTTCTCCTTTTGGAGCATGTAATCTGCCTTCTAAATAATCAAATGTTTTTTGATCAGGAGCAATCATTCCTCCACGAGCACCCATTTCGATACTTAAGTTACAAACAGTCATACGGCCTTCCATTGTCATTTCTTCGAATACATTTCCTGCGTATTCAGCAAAATAACCTGTTCCTCCAGAAGTAGTTAATTGAGCAATAATATAAAGTGCAACGTCTTTTGGACCAACACCTTTACTTAATTTTCCGTTTACGTTGATACGCATTTTTTTAGGCTTCGGTTGCATGATACATTGAGTAGAAAGAACCATCTCTACTTCAGAAGTACCAATTCCAAAAGCAATAGCGCCAAAAGCACCATGAGTAGAAGTATGTGAATCTCCACATACAATTGTAGCACCAGGTAAAGTAATTCCGTTTTCAGGCCCTACTACGTGTACAATTCCATTTTTTATGTGACCTAATCCCCAGTGAGAAATACCGTATTCTGCTGAGTTATCTTCTAATGCTTTTAATTGATTAGCAGATAAAGCGTCTTGAACAGGCAAGTGTTGGTTAATAGTAGGTGTATTGTGATCGGCAGTTGCGAATGTACGTTCAGGATATAATACTGATACGCCTCTTGATTTCAGACCCAAGAAAGCTACTGGACTTGTAACTTCGTGAATGAAATGACGATCAATAAAAAACACATCTGGTCCGTCTTCAATTTTACGCACAACATGCGAATCCCATACTTTGTCAAATAATGTCTTGCTCATTTTTTAATTTTTTTTAGTGTATTTCTGTGTTTTGTACTACCGTATTTTTTAATAAGGTGGTAACAAGAACGCAAAAGTATAAAAATGAAATCATGTATTCAATTAATATTATCGATTATATACGATACCCAAACTATATTAATAGGATTGTGTGCTTTTGTTTTGCTTGCTTGTGTTTTAGTGAGTTAGTTTTTTTTATTTCTGTTTTCATTCATAAAGTTGTGTTTGTAACAGCATAAAGGCTGTTTTGTATTTTATGAATTTTTAGAGGTTTTTGGTTAATTGCGTTGTTTTGTTTAATAAATTGTTAAATGTGGGGGTGAAAATAAAAAAATCAATAAGATTTTGTTCTCGAGGTTGTTTCTAAAAATGTGGGTTTATTTCAAAATAAATAAGACGTATCCGTTTTTTTACAAGGGGTTTATTTTAATAAAATATTACGACAACCAAAAAAATAAGAAAGTTGAATTTAATAGGTGTTTTTTAATAATTTACTAGAGAAATAGTTGTCCATTATTTGTTTTTTCATCTCAAAACAAGCTTGTTTAGCTATTTGATAAAATGAGTTAATGATGGGCAATTTTATCCGGACTGCCATCGGGATCATTTTGAACAAAACCACCAGATGATATAGTACCTAATAGTAGTAGTCCGCAAACATGTGGTGCAGCCATAGATGTTCCGCTGATGGTATTCATTCCGCCACTTTTCCATAAAGATTGAATCGCAACCCCAGGAGCACAAAAATCAACCGAAGATCCATAGTTTGAAAAATAGGCAAAAACATCCAATTTATCCATTGCAGAAACAGTGTAGATATTAGCACCATTCGCGCTAGATGGGGAGTGATTATCTGCATTGTCGCTTTCGTTTCCAGCTGCCAATGCAAATTTAACTTTTGCTGAAGCAGTGATAACTGCATTGTTGAGTGCTGAACTGACTGGGCCTCCTAGACTCATGTTGGCAGCGTCGCCATCGATGCCATTTGCACCTACATATTCGACCCCGGCAATAACTCCTGAATAAGAGCCGCTTCCTCGGCTATCTAAAACACGTACAGCAACTACCGTGGCTCCGGCAGCAACTCCTACAACCCCGATAGTATTATTGATTGCAGCTACTGTTCCTGCAACATGGGTTCCGTGTCCGTTTCCATCATTAGGATTATTAGCGTCGATACCACTCAGGAAACTTGCATTACGACCATTTTTGTCTACGTTTAAATCAGGATGAGTTAAATCAATTCCTGTATCTATAATCCAGGCTGTTTTTCCTACTCCACTAAGTCCGCCACCAACACGACTAATTCCCCATGGTGTAACTTGAGCTGGGGATCCACCGCCACCACCGCTGGGTTTTCCTTTTAAAATAGACAAATCAGGGTTAAGGGTTATGACGTAATCTTGTTCAATGGATTTAACGCGGCTGTCTTTTCGTAAAGATAAGAGTTGATCTTCGTTTAATTCTGCTGCAAATCCGCTAACTCCATATCCGTAGGTTTGTTTTACCTCTTCTGAAGTAAGTTTGATATCTGAAAAACGAGCCAGATAATCTTTTTTTAAAGATAAAATACGTTGGCTGTATTTTTGCGTAGCATATTTTCCAGCCATGTTTTCTTTTATAACGACTACATATTGTCCTTTAATTGGTTCGGTAGTAAAATTTGTTAAAGAACCTAATTCTTGTACTTCAATCAAATCATTATTTTGGCAACTAGTAACTAAAAATAAAGATGCGAGACTAAGAACTAAAGATAAACGAATAAATAAAGTAAAGTTTTTCATTGGTACAGCTTTTAAGTAAGACAAAATGAACAACTTGGGGTGAATAAATTTAGATAAAAAAAGGATATCAAATCATTAATAATCTAATTATTATGTGTGTTGTGTTGCTTTTTATTTTAGGTTAGTGTTATTTGTAATTCGTTTATTACGTCTCAAGGGAAAATAAAAAGAGATGTTTTTTTGTTAATAACTTTTCAACTTACACAGTTAGTGAGACACTATCGTATAATACTTTTTTGGTTTAAATCCTCTATTTGAGTTGCATTTGAAACTTTTATCTTCTTCTTAGGCATAATAATTCTATAATCAATTTATCTTTATATTTTTTTACAGTAGTTACAAATTAACTCATTTTGAAAAGGCCATATTTAATAATACAATAAATACAATAAATACCATCTCTCCATCCTATTTTTTTTTCATCTGCATAAGTTCTGCCATAATACGAAATTCCAACCTCATATATTCTTAATATTATGAAACCTGACAATTTTTGCTGTAACTTCTGGTTCAAAACCAAATCTTTTCTCTTTTAAAGAAATATTCTTAATGATTGAAGAAGTAAACATTTTGTAGCAAGTTTCCATGTCTGTCAAATTTAAATTTGTCATCTTATTTGATAAAAACGTCAGAAATTTGTTTCCAATGGTGTGCCAGAAAAATAAAATTCGATGTGGTTTGCTTCCCATAAATCTGGAACCATATAGAACATCGGCAAATCCATCCAATATAGGTTTTAATAAAACATTGTATTCATTAGGATGGTATTCTAAATCAGCATCTTGAATAATGACAAAATCCCCTGTTGCATTGTTAATTCCAATATGAATAGAAGCTCCTTTTCCTTTGTTGATATCGTTTTTAAAATGTTTTATGGAAAGTTCCGGGTGTTCTTCAATAAAATTTTTAATTAATTCTTCAGAATAATCTGTTGAGCAATCATTAATAATTAAAATCTCTTTAGCGGTGTTTTCTAATAAATTGAGATCATTAATTTTTGATAATATTTGAACTATCGTTTTTTCCTCATTGTAGCAAGGTATTATAATTGAAAGTTTTTTCATGTGCTATGAATTAAATAAAAACAGCAAAAATACTTAAAAAACATACTGAGTTTCTAACATCTAGCATTTAATTTGTAGTATATTTGGTCTTAAAATATGCTTAAAACAATTAATCTGCTTATGAAAAAGAACTTTACCTTCATTTACGCATTCTTACTATGCCTCTTTTGGTATGGAGGACATGCACAAACGACTTTGTCGGCAGGCGACATTGCCATCATAGGAATTAATTATGACGCTTCGCCTTATGAAATGTCAATTATGAATCTTGTACCAATTACTTCAGGAACTGAAATCAGGATAACGGATTATGCATATGATGAATCAACGGCTGTGTTTAGTACAGTTTCAACAGCCAATACTGCTGAAGGTTCAATTCAATGGGTCACTACTTCCACAATAGCAGCAGGAACTGTTATAAAATTCACAATCAATCCGACATCCGGTACTCCAGTTGTTTCCGGCTTACCCGGAAATGTAAGTGTAACAGGTTGGACCAATACATCTGCTACGGCATGTCCTTCTCCTGCAGGCGGGGACAACTGGTTTATTTTTCAAGGTTCAAGTGCAACCTCTGTAACTACTTATATTTTTGCATGGTGTAATCCATTTGCAATCACACATAATAGCGTTACTCAAATAGCCGGACAATTTTTAAAAACCGGTTCTGGAGCAAACAATAATGGAAATTCTTATTTACCTCCATCGTTAACACTAGGCACAAATGCAATTGCATTAAATTACGACCCGTCTTCTGGCGGTTATCACGGCGATGATAATATTTATACTGGCACAAAATCAGGAACTAAAAGTGCTCTCATGACTTCTATTTGCACCAATTCAAATTGGAGCACTAATGAAAGTACGACCTACGATATAACACCCGGTGGAGCAAATTTTTCGGGCTCAAACCCTATTTTTACTGTTACTTCTTCTACACCTAGTGTAACAGCAGCTTCACAAACCAATGTAAGCTGTAACGGAGGTTCAAACGGTGCAGCTAGCGTTAATACCCCAACAGGTGGCACAAGCCCATATACGTACAACTGGACACCGGGAAACCCCACAGGTGACGGAACTACTTCTGTTACGGGACTTTCTGCAGGAACCTGGACTTGTACAGTAACTGACGCCAATTCTTCAGCTGTTGCGATAACATTTACAATTACAGAACCTTCGGCAATCAATACTGCATCAGGCTCCCAGACAAACGTATTATGTAATGGCGGAACAAATGGTAGTGCTTCGGTTTCTCCTTCTGGCGGAACTCCGGGTTATACTTATTCATGGTCACCATCTGGCGGAACAGCAGCTACGGCTACAGGTCTTGCCTCAGGAAGTTACACGGTAACGGTAACAGACGCCAACGGCTGTACTGCAACTCGCAATTATACAATAACTCAGCCAACTGCAATCAGTACGGCAACAGGTTCTCAAACCAATGTGTCTTGTAACGGTGGAACAAACGGTTCAGCATCGGTTTCTCCTTCTGGCGGAACTCCGGGTTATACTTATTCATGGTCACCATCTGGCGGAACAGCCGCTACGGCTACCGGTCTTGCCGCAGGAAGCTATACTGTAACGGTAACAGATGCGAATGGTTGTACGGCAACGAGAAACTATACCCTTACACAGCCATCGGCAATCAATACATCTTCAGGTTCCCAAACCAACGTATCTTGCAACGGTGGAACAAACGGTTCAGCATCGGTTTCTCCTTCTGGCGGAACTCCGGGTTATACTTATTCATGGTCACCATCTGGCGGAACAGCCGCTACGGCTACCGGTCTTGCCGCAGGCAGCTATACTGTAACGGTAACAGATGCGAATGGTTGTACGGCAACTAGAAGCTATACTCTTACACAGCCAACGGCAATCAATACTTCTTCAGGTTCCCAGACAAACGTGTCTTGTAATGGAGGAACAAACGGTTCTGCATCGGTTTCTCCTTCAGGGGGAACTCCAGGCTATACTTATTCATGGTCACCTTCTGGCGGAACAGCAGCTACTGCTACCGGTCTTGCTGCAGGAAGTTATACGGTAACGGTAACCGATGCCAACGGATGTACTGCAACTCGTAATTATACGCTTACACAGCCGTCTGCAATCAATACCTCGTCAGGTTCCCAAACCAATGTGTCTTGTAACGGTGGAACAAACGGTTCTGCATCGGTTTCTCCTTCGGGAGGAACTCCGGGATATACGTATTCATGGTCACCTTCGGGCGGAACGGCAGCTACTGCTACGGGACTTGCCGCAGGCAGTTATACTGTAACGGTAACCGACGCGAATGGTTGTACGGCAACTAGAAGCTATACTCTTACACAGCCAACGGCAATCAATACTTCTTCAGGTTCCCAGACAAACGTGTCTTGTAATGGAGGAACAAACGGTTCTGCATCGGTTTCTCCTT
>NZ_JAAAPM020000040.1 GCF_009909155.2 Flavobacterium undicola | reverse complement strand
TTGTTTTAGGATAAACCGTTCTCAATTTAAAACAAGTATTTTTCATAAATCCATAGAAAGAATGGTGAATGCAAAACCGATTTATCAAAAAAACATAAAACAGATATTAAGTGTATAACTCAAAAAAATTATTTCTTTCAAGTTAATTTTGCTGATGATGAGATGGATGAAGATTGTAATCCTGAATTTGATCAATTAGTAAAAACAATTAAAATCGGAGAACACAAATAAGCTTAAAACCCAAAATTCGTAAAATCAAAAAACCACTAACGAATTCATCTTCATTAGTGGTTTTATATTTTGTAAAATGCTACTTATTCATTCAGCATTTTCCAAAGTTTATCTTTCAATTCTGTCAAGCCTTGTTGGGCAACAGAAGAAATAAACAGATAAGGAATGTCTTTGAATGAAACATCCAATTCGGTCTTCAATTCGGCTTTTAATTCATCATCCAGCATATCGCATTTAGAGATAACCAAAAGACGTTCTTTATCTAACATCTCCGGATTGTATTTTGTTAATTCGTTAACCAAAATATCATATTCTCCTTTGATGTCTGGCGTGTCTACAGGAACAAGAAACAACAAGGTTGAATTTCGCTCAATATGACGCAAGAAATAATGTCCTAAACCTTTTCCTTCGGCTGCTCCTTCAATAATCCCAGGAATATCAGCAATAACGAAAGATTGAAAATCACGGTACGCTACAATTCCTAAATTTGGTTTTAAAGTAGTAAACGGATAATCGGCAATTTTTGGCTTAGCCGAAGTCAAAACCGACAATAAAGTAGACTTTCCAGCATTTGGAAAACCAACTAAACCAACATCTGCCAAAACTTTCAGTTCCAAAATAACGTCCATTTCTACACCAACTAAACCTGGTTGGGCGTATCTAGGCGTTTGGTTAGTCGAACTTCTGAAATGCCAGTTTCCTAAACCACCTTTTCCTCCCAGGCAAAGAATTCTTTTCTCACCATCATCCGTAATTTCAAATAAAACTTCACCCGTTTCTTTGTCTTTTACGACAGTTCCCAGAGGCACTTCGATATATTTATCATCTCCATCGGCTCCTGTACTTCTATCACCTCCACCGTCTCCACCATGACCAGCTTTAATATGGCGTGCAAATTTCAAGTGAAACAAAGTCCACAATGCTTTATTTCCAACTAAATAAACGTGTCCGCCACGACCACCATCACCGCCATCTGGTCCTCCATACTGGATAAACTTTTCTCTATGTAAATGCGTAGAGCCTTTTCCACCTTTTCCGGATGAAACAAATATTTTTACGTAATCTACAAAATTTCCTTCTGTCATTTTTTTAAGTATTCAGTCATCAGTTTTTTAGTATTCAGTTTCAGATTGCTCCAAATTAACACTAAATCTTTAGACAATTTAATTCATTTTTCAATGTTCAATTTTTTAATCGCAAAAACTGCCAACTAAAAACATGAACACTGAATACTTTTATTTTAAGGCTTTCACCATTACTTTATCAATCTTCACACCATCCATGTCAATCACTTCCAATTCAAATTTATGCCAAACCAATTTTTCTCCTTGCTTTGGAATACGCGACAATTCGGTCATGATTAATCCGCTAACCGTAGTTACATCATAATCGCTTAACAACTCATCCAATTCAAAATAAGTCAAGAAATCATGTAACGAATAATGTCCGTCAACTAACCAACTTCCATCTTCTCTTTCAATTAATTGAAAATCTTCTTTATAAAAATCAGCTGCGTTTCCAACCAATGCTTCCAGAATATCATTCAACGTAATGATTCCTTGAAAAACACCATATTCATCAGCGATAACAGCATAATGAATTCCGGTCTTTTTAAAGTTTTCCAATGCGTTATAAGCCGTTGTGTGCTCCATTAAATAAGGCGCCTCTGACATGATACTTTCCAATTTGAAATTTTCTTTCTCAATGGTAGCAAAAATATTTTTAAGACTTACAACACCTACAATCTCATCAAAATTATCCTTATACACCGGATAAAAAGAATGTAATTCCTGAAGCATAAACTCTTTAACCTGACTTTTATTCGAATCCAATGGCAACATCACCACCGATTTTCTATGGGTCATTAACGAATTCACTTTACGGTCTCCAATATGAAAAACGCGCTCAACAATGTCTTGTTCAATCTCCTGAACTTCCCCTACTTCAGTTCCTTCCTTGATAATGGCTTTAATTTCTTCTTCAGTAACTTTTCCATCAGCTGTTGGTCTTATCCTGAGTATTCTCAATAAAAACTCGGTGGAATGAGTCAACATCCAAATAAATGGAGCCGTAACAATCGAAACTATTTTCATAGGTACAGCAACTCCTTTTGCAATCGCTTCAGGATAATTCAAGCCAATTCTTTTAGGCAATAATTCGCCTAATACCAATGAGAAAAAAGTCAACACCACTACTACAATTCCTACTGCAATAGAATGTGCCTGAGGTTTTAAAATCTCAAAACCCGAAACAAAAACTTCTACATCAGTTGTAATCTTATCACCACTAAAAATACCCGTTAAGATACCTATTAGCGTAATTCCGATTTGAACTGTTGACAAAAATTTATTTGGCGAATTAGCTAAATCCAGCGCAATTTGTGCACTATTATTTCCTTTTTTAGCAGAATTTTCCAGTCTTGATTTTCTAGCCGAAATCAATGCAATTTCGGACATCGAAAAAAGTCCGTTGAGTAAAATCAAAAAAAGAATTATGAATAGTTCCATTAGTATGTTGCTAGTTTAAAAATTTAAAGTTTAAGGTCGCTAAAATAACTTTAGCAACATTAAACTTTAAACATCAAACATTTTTATTTACAAATTGTCAATTACGTTACTTAAACGTTCCGTAATTTCAGCAATAGATCCAATACCGTTCACGGCATGAAATTTATTTTGTTCTTTATAAAATCCAATAAGAGGTGCTGTTTTCTCATTGTATTCCTGGTATCTGTTACGAATTTTTTCTTCGTCCTGATCATCCGCTCTTCCAGAAGTTTTTCCTCTTTCTAATAATCTAGCTACAAGAATTTCATCATCAGCTTCCAATGCAACTGTAGCTGTTATTTTTTCATTTTTAGTAGCCAAAAAAGCATCTAAAGCTTGTGCCTGTGCAATAGTTCTTGGAAAACCATCAAACAAGAAACCTGCAGAATCAGGATTACTTTCTACTTCACTTTGCAACATTTTTATTGTTACTTCATCAGGAACTAATTCGCCGTTATTGATATACGTTTGCGCTAGTTTTCCTAATTCAGTTTCATTTTTGATATTAAATCTAAAAATATCACCTGTTGAAAGATGAGTCAAATTGTATTTTCCTTTTAAAAACTCAGCTTGAGTTCCTTTTCCTGCTCCTGGTTTCCCAAATAAAACAATGTTAGTCATAAACTTTTTTAATTTTTATTTAATGATTTAATCTTTTAACTGATATACTTCTGGTAAATTTCGCCCTAAACCATCGTAGTCTAAACCAAAACCTACTATAAATTTATTTGGAATTTGAATTCCAATATAATCAATTTTCACCTCTTTTTTATAGGCTTCTGGCTTAAAAAAAAGAGTCGCTATTTTAAAATGTTTCAAATTTTGTTTTTTAAACAAAGCTTTCAATTCCACAATGGTATGTCCTGTATCAATAATATCTTCAATTACCACAACCGAACGTCCCGCTAAATCCTGATTCAAACCGATTAATTCTTTCACCTCTTCAGTTGACGACAATCCGTTATAAGAAGCCATTTTTACAAAACTCACTTCACATGGTTTTGTATAACTTTTTACAAAGTCGGAAACTACCATAAAAGAACCGTTCAAAACACCAATAAAAACTGGGATTTCATCAACAAAATCAGCTTCAATTTGAGCTACCATTTTCTGGATAGCAAAGTCAATTTCTTCGGCAGAAATAAACGGAACAAATTGTTTATCGTGAAGTTGAATCATTATTTTTTATTTTAAAATAATGCGCAAAGATAGGGATTTCGAAATTGAGTTTTGCAATTGATTCTTAATTTGTATTTTTAATGCCAATCCTTATAAAACTATGAGTGAATTAGCCGCAATTATTGCACAAACAACAGGATATAAAAACAGCCGACAAGCCACTGCCAATTATATGATGGCACACACTGAGTTGATGGATGATTTTATGCAAATTTGTTTCGAAAATAAAAATCCTGACCATTACAAAGCATGCTGGGCATTGGAATTGATTGCTTACGAAAAGCTAAATTGCTTTCAAGAATATTTAAATTTAATTTGTTCCAAAAGCAAAACACTCACTTTTGAAAGTGCCATTCGACCACTTTCAAAAGTCATTTTTCTACTCCTCGAAACACATTATAAAACTTCAAAAAATGAAATTCATTTTACCGAAACCCAACGCCAGGAACTCATAGAAATTAATTTTGACTGGCTTATTACAGATACAAAAGTAGCTTCAAAAGTCTATGCCATGCGCAGTTTACAGCTTTTAGGAAAAGAATACCACTGGATTCATCCCGAATTACAAACCATTTTGACTAAGGATTTCAGCAACCATACTGCGGCTTACAAAGCCGTTTCTAAGCATATTTTGAAGAAAATAAACCATCAAAAATAATTATTACGTACATTTGTAAAAAATATACGTATCATGAACACTAAGCTCACTTTATCGTTAGAAAAAGAAGTCATAGAACAGGCAAAATCCTATGCTAAAAAAACGGGCAGAAGTTTATCTGAACTAGTGGAAAGTTATTTTAAAAATCTGACTGAAAAAACAGAAAAAGAAGATGACATTCATCCAAAAGTTAAAAAATTGATTGGAAGAATAACACTTCCAGACGATTTTGATGAGAATAAAGCAAGAGATGAATACTATAAAGAGAAATATGGTATTTAATCAGATTTTTTTAGACACCAATATTTTAGTAGATATTGTCGCCAATAGAAAACCTTTTTCTAAGGATGCAATCGAAATTTTCGATCATTGTCAAAGAAAAAAAATCAAAATGTATTCGACTTCTATTTCAATTGCTAACTTACATTACATAGCAAAAAAAAATGTTGACGAAAAAGAACTTCGGTCTATTATTGAGGATTTGCTAGACACTATTTCTATAATTCCAATTACAGAAACTATTTTGAGAAAAAGTCTAAAATCGAGTCATAAAGATTTTGAAGACGCCATTCAAATTACCGCTGCACAATCCATTCACAACATGGACTGCATTGTTACAAGAGATTTAAAAGATTTTAAAAATTCGGAAATTAAGGTTTTCACACCTGATGAATTTTTAACTAAAACAACAATATTATAATTATTTACAAGATGAATTATTTTTCTTCTGATTTTAAATTAGGAATTCTGGGAGGCGGACAATTGGGAAAAATGCTCTTATTCGACACTAGAAAATTCGACATACAAACTTACGTTCTTGACCCAAGCGACGAGGCCCCCAGCCGAATGGCTTGCAATCAATTTTTCAAAGGTGACTTAATGGATTTTGACACCGTTTATCAATTTGGAAAATTAGTTGATGTACTCACTTTCGAAATCGAATTGGTTAATTTAGAAGCTTTAGAAAAACTGGAAGACGAAGGTCTAAAAGTCTATCCTTCTCCAAAAACACTGAGAAAGATTCAGAATAAAGGAACTCAAAAAGATTTCTACACAGAGCATTCCATCCCTACAGCTGCCTACAAACGCTTTAATGATTTAAAAAGTCTTGTGGTGCAAATTTTAGATTCTAAGTTAAAAATGCCTTTTGTATGGAAATGCACTGAATTTGGATATGACGGTAATGGTGTAAAAATCATCCGTGAAATTGCTGATTTAGACCATCTTCCTAATGTAGAATGTATTGCCGAAGAAATGATTCCGTTCAAAAACGAATTGGCCGTTATTGTTTGTCGCAATCCATCGGGAGAAATAAAAACCTACCCTGTGGTCGAAATGGAATTTCATCCCGAAGCCAATCAGGTAGAATATGTAATTTGTCCTGCTCGTATTGATGCTGCTGTTGCTGAAAAAGCCAGAGCTATTGCGTTGAATGTTTCCCAAAACTTCAATCACGTTGGACTTTTGGCTGTAGAAATGTTTCAAACGCACGACAACCAAATTATAGTAAACGAAGTCGCTCCTCGCCCACACAATTCTGGACACTATTCTATCGAAGCGAGTTACACCTCTCAATTCGAAAACCATGTGCGTGCTATTTTAGATTTACCTCTTGGAAATACCGACAGCAAAGTAGCTGGAATTATGGTAAATTTAGTTGGCGAAGAAGGTTTTTCAGGAAATGTCATTTACAAAAACATTGAGAAAATATTAGGATGGTACGGTGTTACGCCGCACATCTATGGTAAAAAAGAAACGCGTCCTTTTAGAAAAATGGGACATGTAACTATTGTAAACGAAAACATGACTGAAGCACGTAAAATTGCTGAGGATGTTAAGAATACGATTAGAGTAATTAGTAAGCAGTAATTAGTTTGCAGTTTGCAGAAACAGTTACAACCTGAAATAAAATAATAGTTTTCAGTCTCAACAGAACTAAAAACAATAAACTACAAACCATAAAGACAAATGAGCAAAGTAGCCGTAATCATGGGAAGTATCTCTGACATGCCAGTCATGCAAGATGCAATCAACATATTAAAAGAATTTGGAATCGAAACAGAAGTAGATATTGTTTCGGCACACAGAACACCTGAAAAATTATTCGATTTTAGTAATAATGCGCATAAAAGAGGTATTTCGGTAATTATTGCCGGTGCTGGTGGAGCGGCTCATTTACCTGGAATGGTAGCTTCAATGTCGCCACTTCCTGTAATTGGAGTTCCTGTAAAATCAAGCAACTCTATTGATGGTTGGGATTCTGTTTTATCGATTCTGCAAATGCCAGGCGGAGTTCCTGTAGCTACTGTTGCCTTAAACGGAGCAAAAAATGCTGGAATCTTAGCCGCACAAATCATCGGAAGTGCTGACGTTGCAGTTTTAAACAAAATCATTGACTATAAAGAAAACTTAAAAGAAGCTGTAATTAAAGCCTCTGAAAGTTTGAAAAAATAAAGTAATTCCACAGAGATTCGCAAAGAAAACACAGAGACTCACAAAAATTTTAGCGTCTCTTCGCGTGTTCCCTTTGCGAATCTTTGCGTAACAAAACAATCCACATGAGCATTCTAACAAAACATTTCGATACCAAATACAATACAGCCCCTTTTTCGAAAATAAAAAATGAAGATTATCTCCCCGCTTTTCAGGAAGGGATTTCTTTGGCGAAAGCCGAAATCGATGCGATTGTAACTAATCCTGAAGCACCAACTTTCGCCAACACTATCGAAGCAATGGATTATTCAGGAGCTATTCTCGATAGAATTTCGAGTATTTTCTTCAATTTAAATTCGGCTGAAACTAGTGACGAAATGCAAAAAATCGCACAGGAAGTTTCGCCTTTGTTGTCTGAATTTGGAAATGACATTACGCTAAACACTGATTTGTTTGCACGTGTAAAAGCAGTTTACGAGCAAAAAGACAAGCTAAATTTAAATACAGAACAAACGACACTTTTAGATAAAAAATACAAGAGTTTTTCTCGAAATGGAGCCAATTTATCTGAAGAAAAAAAAGGTGAATTACGAGAAATTGACAAAGAATTATCGAAGTTAAGTTTACAATTTGGCGAAAATGTATTGGCTGAAACCAATGCTTTTCAACTACACTTAACCGATGAAAAAGACTTAGCTGGTTTACCGGAAGGTACTATAGAAGCAGCACGTTCTTTGGCGAAAAACGAAGAAAAAGAAGGCTGGATTTTCACCTTAGATCATCCTAGTTATCTTCCGTTTATGACTTACACTGATAATCGTGAATTGCGTAAAAAACTAGCAATTGCTTTTGGCGCAAGAAGTTTTCAAAACAATGAATTTGACAATCAGGAAATTGTTTTAAAAATTGTAAAACTACGCCACAAAAGAGCCAATTTATTAGGTTACAAAACTCACGCTCATTTTGTTCTCGAAGAGCGCATGGCAGAAAGTCCTGAAAAAGTATTGGCTTTTGAAAATGATTTATTGGCGAAAGCCAAACCTGCTGCCCAGAAAGAATTTGCTCAACTAACCGAGTTTGCAAAAAAATTAGACGGCATCGAACAATTAGAAAAATGGGATGGTGCTTACTATTCGGAAAAATTAAAACATCAGCTTTTTAATTTAGACGACGAAAAATTAAAACCTTATTTCCAGTTAGAAAAAGTGCTGAATGGTGCTTTTGTAATTGCTGGAAAATTATACGGACTGACTTTTACCGAAGTATTTGACATTGACAAATACCACGATGAAGTAATGACTTATGAAGTTACCGATGAAAACAATAATTTGGTTTCCATATTCTATGCCGACTTTTTCCCGAGAAAAGGAAAACGAAACGGTGCCTGGATGACTTCATTCAAATCACAATATGTAGAAAATGGTGTAAACGAAAGACCCCACATTTCGAACGTTTGCAATTTCACAAAACCTACCGAAACCAAACCATCATTATTGACATTTAATGAAGTAACGACTTTATTTCACGAATTTGGTCACGGTTTACACGGAATGTTAGCCAATACTGTTTATCCAAGTTTATCTGGAACTTCGGTATTTTGGGACTTTGTGGAGTTGCCAAGTCAGGTGATGGAAAACTGGTGTTACGAACCTGAAGCCTTAGCTTTATTTGCAACACATTACCAAACAGGAGAAGTGATTCCGATGGAATACGTAGAAAAAATTAAAGAAAGTGCGAGTTTCCAAGAAGGATTAGCTACGTTGCGCCAATTGAGTTTTGGATTATTAGATATGGCTTGGCATGGACAAGACCCAACGAATATTACCGATTTAAAAGCTTTTGAAACAGAGCAATTTGCTAATACTCAATTATATCCGGATGTAAAAGAAAACGCAATGAGTACTGCTTTTTCGCATATTTTCCAAGGTGGTTATTCATCAGGATATTACAGCTACAAATGGGCAGAAGTTTTAGATGCTGATGCTTTTGAATACTTTAAAGAAAATGGCATTTTTAACAAAGAAGTAGCGACTAAATTCAAAGAAAACGTACTTTCTAAAGGAGGAACCGAAAACCCAATGATTTTATACAAACGCTTTAGAGGCCAGGAACCAAAACCTGAAGCTTTATTGAAAAGAGCGGGATTGATTTAGATTTAAAATTAAATATTGTTGTATTGAATTTCTTTTTTTACTAAAAATGGAAATTTTAAAATAAAAATTGAAATCAATACAACATTAATTGAAATAACAAAAGTTGAAATTTGGTAATACATATTAAGCTCACTATCAATTAATAAAAGTAATAAAGGGAACAATACACCAAATATTGAAGTGAAAGATATTAACGCCAACAAAAACAAATTAAGACCAACAATCCCCTCCTTAAGGAACTCTAATTTATTTACCAATTGAGGGAAATAATATTCTTGCATATCCTCAGACAATTCTTCAATCAATTTGTTATCAAATTCAAATTTTGAATATTTTTTATTTATCCTATCCGCAAAAAACATAGCATCATCTTTATGGCTTCTCAATGCATTATAATTTATCCAATCTCTATTTCCATTTACCAGTACGCTATTGTCCCTGCAATATTGGATTTTATCCATTTATTTATCACTTCATAATTATAAATCCCATCTATTTGAAAATCTTTAAAAAGTGTTTCATCATAGTAATAACCTTCATACTTTCTATTTTTTACCAAAGAAATCATTGCTAAATATACTGAAGAAATTCCTTCTTTAAAATTCTCGTTTTCAAATAAATCTTCATGTATTTTTTTTTGTTCAGGATTAGAATCGCTTATAAAATCCATTTTATAATCATAATAATCAACATTTTTAAACCTACCATGTTCTAAAAGGCTTTTTGTATTTTGATCTTGATTTTTCCATACTTGATAATACTTCGTCAAAACATCAACAATTCTTCTATAGTCAGTAATTTTTCGAGATATTTCAACTGCTTCAATAAATACATTTTTTTTTATTTCTTTAATCCAAGTAATTCTATTTAAAAAGTATGAAATTAAGATCGCTATAAAAATGCTGTTTGTTGTCAACAAATAACTGAATAAACTATCTAATTTTATTCTCAACAAATAATTTTCTGGCAATGAAAAAAAAACAAAAAAGCCAAATCCAATTGAAATTGGATAAATAATATAATTTTCATTAAACTTCATAATTAATAGCTAGTTTAAAACCTCTTCATGCTTCACAATATAATTCAACGCCTCTTTGACAACATCATTCAAATTCAATCCTTTTTTAGATGCTAAAAGAGCTGTTTTTTGATGTAATTCTTGTGAAACCCGAACATTAAAAGAACCTTTAAAAACTTTTTCAGGCACTTTATTTAAAATAGCACAAGTTTCTAAATAATCAAGAATTGATTCTTGAAAAGATTTTTGCAATTCATCTACAGAAGCCCCTTCAAAAGTCACTAAATCGTTTATTCCTTGAATTTTACCAAAGAAAATTTTATCTTCTGCAGAAAACTCAACAGTTCCTATATATCCTTTGTATTCTAAATAATTTTTCATTCTCTACAATTTTAAATAATCAATAATGATATCCAACTGATAGGATTTCAACACTTTTTTCGGATGTGGCTCATGTAAACTAATAATTTGTTTTTCACTATTCACAAATTTTCGTCGTGAACCACCAGTTTTTCCTTGAGCCATTTGTTCGAAACCAAAATAATTCAAAACTTTAAGCATTTCATCCCAAGTAAAATCTTTTGGTCTTGATTTTAATTTCTCTATTAATTTTTCTACTTTACTCATACAAAGATACTACTTATTCCCACTTTGCAACTAAAAAATAGTTACAAATAGTTGTTTCACTTCAAAAACTCTCTAAAATTATCGGCAGTGACAACAGTAAAATCCCCCTTATAATTATCCGAAAATGGTTTAGGCAACTTAGCTTTTTTGACTTTCCATTTAATTTCAAAAGCATTTACTTCGTCAGCTACAACCTCTACATAATCTACTTCCTGTTGCTGGGTAGTTCGCCAAAAATAGGGTTTGGCATTTCTGTTTTCATAACTCAACAATTTCATTCTTTCGGAAATTAAAAAATTTTCCCAAAGCGCTCCTTTGTCTTGTCGGAAATCTAAAAAATTAAAATTCCCAATCAGCATATTACGAACTCCATTGTCATAAAAATAGATTTTTTTATTGGCTTTAATTTCATTTCGATGATTACGACTAAAACTATTCAATCTAAAAATCACGAAACTTTTTTCAAGCAAATCAATATAATTACTGACCGTATTTTTATCCACACCAACCAATTGGGCAATTTCATTATAACTTACCTCACTCCCAATTTGAAAAGCCAATGCCTGCAAAATTTTCTCTAAAACTTCCGATTTTCGAATACCAGCCAAACTCAAAATATCTTTATACAAATAACTCGATACCAGGTTTTTAAGTATTTCATATTCGTTTCCTAAATTATTAATAACATCAGGATACATTCCATACAACAAGCGCACTTCAAGTTGTTGTTGGGCTTTTATGTAGCCAACATTTTTTTCAAATTCGTTCCAGGAAATAGGATACAGATGATATTCAAATTTTCGACCTGTAAGCGGTTCCTGGGTAACATGGTTGATATCAAAAGCCGAAGAACCACTCACAATAACCTGAACACCTTTGATTTGATCTACAATAATTTTCAATTTCAAACCAATATTTGGTATGCGTTGCACTTCATCAATAAAAACATATTTATAATCCCCAATAATATTCTTAAGCGTTTCAGTATTAGAATTTGAGAGCATTTCTACAACAACTGAATCATCTCCATCAAGAAATAAAAAAGGAATATTCTTCAACAAGCTTTGAACCATAGTTGTTTTCCCCACTTGACGAGGTCCAACAAGCACAATTACCTTCCCCTTATTGAGTCTTTCTTTTATATTTGATATTAAAAACCTGTCTATCATCCCTTTAATTTTAAACAAAAATACAAAAAAATATTTCTATTCACCAATTTAAGGTATTATTTGGTGATTACATTCACCAATATTAGGTGTTTTTTGGTGATTATATTCACCAATATTAGCATTTTTAAACTAAAACCAACAGTAACCACCAAAGAACAGGCACACTTTCGACCCAAAAAGAAGTATAATATTTAGATCGTTTTTCATTGGCGAAAGCCAAAAATAAAGCTACAACAATGGCAATGGCAAAAATCAACACTACTTGCAATGGTAAAAATTGAAAATTGTTATTGACATTAATATTGCTAATTAAAAATTCTAATGCACAAAAAAGCATCAATAAAAAGTATCCCAAAATTTTGGTTTGCCTAACTCCTATTTGCTGTGGAACGGTTTTAAGATGCGGATCATCATTGGCTAAATCAATTATTTCGAAAATAAGAATGAGTACAAAAACCAATATAAATCGTTGTATGCATTTGAGATAAAAATCGGTACCTAAATCGACATGCGCATTGATTAACGGCAGAACCAAAGTAACACCAACCCAACACAAAGACACAATATAAATCTTAACACCAGCCCAATTTCTGGCATTCTTTCGATTTGGAAAAAAAGGTAAGGTATAAAGCATCGTCAGTGCGAGAACTCCAACAGAAACAAGTTGGGTTATCCGTTGTAATTGGAAGAAATAAAAACCAACACCCACAAACGAAAACAAACTCAACAGGGCAATTAATTTCAATTCATTACGCATTTGGCTTTTCTTGGTTCGGGCCAAAGCATCGTATTTTACAAAATTATAACCAACAACAGTTCCTAAAAAAGCAAAATTAGCCATCGCCACATCATTAGCGATATCAAACATAAAATACGTCATTCGAACTAACGAATAAACTGATAAAGCCACATGGAGACTGCTTGTTATGTAAAAATGGAACAGCTGTTTAATAAATTTCATCTCACAAATTTAATCAATTGCGAATAAAATTATCAGCAAATTGAAAACTCTGGAAAATAGAAGTGTTAATATGCTAATTAAAACAGTAATAATACTTATTTTTGCGCCACGAAAAATAGAACCTTTTTTATATTTACATGAAATGAGCATGACCTTAAATTGGTCACAGAAACGAATAAAGTTCTATGCGAATTCCATTTTCCGATTAAAAACAGATATTAGCTACAAATGAAAACAGATGCTTTTGCTTTAAGACACATAGGCCCAGAGGAATCAGACCTACAACAGATGTTGAAAACAATAGGAGTTGACTCAATAGAACAACTCATTTATGAGACCCTTCCGGATGATATTCGTCTAAAAGCACCTCTAAATTTAGACCCTGAAATGACGGAATATGAATATTTAAAACATATTACGCTATTAGGAAGTAAAAATAAAATGTTCAAAACCTACATTGGCTTGGGTTATAATCAAGCGATTGTTCCTGCGGTTATCCAAAGAAATGTGTTTGAAAATCCAGGTTGGTACACGGCTTACACGCCTTACCAGGCCGAAATTGCTCAAGGTCGTCTGGAAGCTATTTTGAATTTCCAAACCATGGTTATCGAATTAACCGGAATGGAAATCGCTAATGCATCTTTACTTGACGAAGGTACTGCTGCGGCTGAAGCTATGGCATTATTGTTTGATGTAAGAACAAGAGAGCAAAAGAAAGCTAATGTTTGTAAATTCTTCGTTTCAGAAGAAATTTTACCACAAACTTTATCCGTTTTACAAACCCGTTCTACACCTATTGGAGTAGAATTAGTAATAGGAAATCACGAAACTTTCGACTTTTCTACTGATTTTTTCGGAGCAATTCTTCAATACCCAGGGAAATTTGGACAAGTAAATGACTATACTGCTTTTATTGCTAAAGCAGCTGAAAATGATATCAAAGTAGCGGTTGCTGCCGATATTTTAAGTTTGGCAAAATTAACTCCTCCGGGAGAAATGGGTGCTGCAGTGGTTTTAGGAACTACACAACGTTTCGGGATTCCGTTAGGTTACGGTGGTCCTCACGCTGCTTATTTTGCTACCAAAGAAGATTACAAACGTTCTATGCCGGGAAGAATCATTGGAGTTACAGTTGACACCAATGGAAATCGTGCATTGCGTATGGCTTTACAAACACGTGAACAACACATCAAGCGTGACAAAGCGACTTCTAACATCTGTACTGCACAGGTTTTATTATCTGTAATGGCAGGAATGTATGCCGTTTATCACGGACCAAGAGGTCTACGCTATATTGCAAATAAAGTACATGCTTCGGCAGTGACTTTAACAAATGCTTTAGCAAAATTAGGATTCGAACAAACGAATACCGCTTTCTTTGACACTATAGTTTTAAAAGCAGATGCTAAAAAAATACGAGAAATTGCCGAAGCAAATGAGGTAAATTTCTTCTATCCAAATGAAAATTCGGTTTCTATTTCTTTGAATGAAACTATTGGTTTTGCCGATTTGAATAAGGTGGTTTCTATTTTTGCTGCTGCAAAAGGATTGGCAACATTCACCATTGATGAATTATCAGAAACCAATCATTTCCCGGAAAGTTTAATTAGAACCTCATCATTTTTACAACACGATGTTTTCAACAGATACCATTCGGAAACTGCTTTGATGCGTTACATCAAAATGTTAGAACGTAAAGATTTGGCCTTAAATCACTCAATGATTTCGCTAGGTTCTTGTACGATGAAACTAAATGCTGCAGCCGAAATGTTGCCATTAAGTTCTCCTAGCTGGAATAGTATTCACCCTTTTGCTCCTTTAGACCAAGCACAAGGTTACCAGGAAATGCTTTCTAAACTGGAAGAACAATTAAATGAAATTACTGGTTTTGCTGCAACTACCTTACAACCTAATTCCGGTGCGCAAGGAGAATATGCAGGATTGATGGTTATTCAAGCGTACCACCAATCCAGAGGTGATCACCATAGAGATATTGCTTTAATTCCATCATCAGCTCACGGAACTAATCCGGCATCTGCAGCGATGGCAGGAATGAAAGTGGTAGTTACAAAAACCTTAGAAAACGGAAATATTGACGTAGAAGATTTACGTGAAAAAGCTATTTTACACAAAGACAATTTGTCCTGTGTAATGATTACGTATCCATCAACTCACGGTGTTTACGAAAGTGCTATTAAAGAAATTACTAAAATCGTTCACGATAATGGCGGCCAGGTGTATATGGATGGTGCAAATATGAACGCTCAGGTAGGATTAACAAATCCAGCGACTATTGGTGCTGACGTTTGCCACTTGAACTTACACAAAACCTTTGCTATTCCTCACGGTGGTGGTGGACCTGGTGTGGGACCTATTTGCGTTGCGCCACAATTAGCTCCATTTTTACCAACAAATCCAGTAGTTCCAACAGGCGGTTCAACAGCGATTACTGCAATTTCTGCTGCTCCTTGGGGTTCTGCTTTAGTTTGTTTAATTTCTTACGGATACATTAAAATGCTAGGTGCTGAAGGATTAAAATCGGCTACGGAACACGCTATTTTGAATGCTAACTATATCAAAGAAAAATTAAGCGGTCATTACGACACTTTGTATTCTGGCGAAATGGGTCGTGCGGCTCACGAAATGATTTTAGAATGCCGTCCGTTCAAACAAAAAGGAATCGAAGTAACAGATATTGCGAAACGTTTAATGGATTACGGTTTCCACGCTCCAACGGTTTCTTTCCCTGTGGCTGGAACTTTAATGATTGAGCCAACAGAAAGTGAAAACTTAGAAGAACTAGATCGTTTTTGTGATGCTATGATTTCGATTCGAAAAGAAATCGAAGCTGCTTCTATTGAAGACAAAAACAATGTATTGAAAAATGCACCACATACTTTAGCCATGCTAACTGCTGAAAATTGGGACTTACCATACACTAGAGAGCAAGCCGCTTTCCCATTAGATTATATTGCCGAAAACAAATTCTGGCCTAGCGTTCGCAGAGCCGATGATGCTTTTGGAGATAGAAATCTGGTTTGTAGTTGTGCTCCTATTGAAGCTTACATGGAAAGTTAATACCATAAATTATAATTCAAAAATGCCTCGTTTGTTTCGGGGCATTTTTTTTAACTAACAGAAAATTACGGTACTAAATATTTTTTACTCAAACAACATTCAGAAATCAAAAATTAAAAGCAGTTGATTTCGGAAATTCTTTAAAAAATATCAGTAATTTTGCCAATTGTATAGCATTTAATGTTTTCTTGTTGTTTTGAAAATATTAAATTATCACTATCTTTTTTAACAGAAACAGCCTAATGAAAATAAAAATAACTGGAACTGGAAGTTACATTCCCGAAAGAGTGATTTCTGACAAATACTTTGAACTTCATCAATTTCTAAATGAAGACGGAACTCCCATCAAACAATCGAATGAAGTTATTATTAAAAAATTCAAAGCGATAACTGGAATCGAAGAAAGACGCTATTCAGAAAGTCATTACAACACTTCTGATTTGGCTTTTTTAGCTTCTCAAAAAGCAATAGAAAGTGCAGGAATCGATCCTGAAACTATCGACTATATTATTTTCGCACACAATTTTGGTGATGTAAAACACGGAACGGTTCAATCGGATATGATACCGAGTTTAGCCAGTCGTGTAAAACACAAATTACAAATTAAGAATCCTAAATGTGTAGCATACGACCTTATTTTTGGCTGCCCAGGTTGGGTTGAAGGGGTATTGCAAGCCAATGCTTTTATCAAATCCGGAATGGCCAATCGCTGTTTGGTAATTGGTGCTGAGACACTTTCAAGAGTTGTAGATGACCACGACCGTGATTCGATGATTTATTCGGATGGTGCTGGTGCTACAATCATTGAAGCTTCTGACAACGAAACGGGAATGCTTTCTTACGAAACTGCCTCTTATACAGAAGAAGAAGCTGGTTATCTGTTTTATGGAAAATCCTATCATCCAGGCTTAGACGCCAATACTAAATACATCAAAATGTATGGTAGAAAAATTTATGAATTCGCTTTAAGCAATGTTCCTGCGGCTATGAAAAGCTGTTTAGACAAAAGTGGCATTGCTATAGAAGACGTCAAAAAAATCCTGATTCATCAAGCCAATGAGAAAATGGACGAAGCCATCATAGACCGTTTTTACAAACTATATGACAAAACGGCTCCGGCTAACATCATGCCGATGAGTATTCATGATTTAGGAAACAGCAGTGTAGCTACCGTTCCTACACTTTTTGACCTGATTTTAAATGGTAAAATTGAAGATCACGAAATCAACAAAGGCGATATTCTTATTTTTGCCTCTGTTGGAGCAGGAATGAATATTAATGCTTTTGTATACCGATACTAATTTTTAGAATCCAAAATAATAAATCCGCAACCTATTTTTTTTTAAAGTTGCGGATTTTTCTATTTAAGCCAAATAATCTGAGCTAAAATTCTACAAAACAAGAAATATATCTTTGTACCTTTACAGCCAAAATCACTACACACCAATGTGATTCTGAGCAAAACTTAAATTAATAATGAACGAGAGATTGCTTCGTTCCTCGCAATGACTATGTACGAAAAAACGTTTCCTAATAAAAGATTCAAACACACCTTAGATTTTTTAAAAACACACGTTTCTACTTCTGAAACTATTTTTGACTTAGGAGTGCCAAACCCATTTTCTCGAATCATGGAAGAAAATGGATATCAAGTAAAAAACACCAAAGGAGAAGATTTAGATAAAGACCAAACGGCTTTGCAAACTGAATCGTATACTGTTTTTACTGCCTTCGAAATTTTCGAACATTTATTAAATCCTTATACTGTTTTAGAAAACATAAAATGCGATAAATTGTTAATTTCAATTCCGTTGCGTCTATGGTTTTCACCTGCTTACCGAAGTAAAACCGACATGTGGGACAGACATTACCACGAATTTGAAGACTGGCAATTAGACTGGCTTTTAGAAAAAACAGGTTGGAAAATTACAGCTCGAGAAAAATTCACACATCCAGTAAAGAAATTGGGCTTTAGACCTTTATTGCGCTATTTCACACCAAGATATTATATTGTATTTGCTGAAAAAATCAAATAATATAGTTCTTGAAAATTGACATTGCAATTGATTTTTGAAATTGCAATTCCTTTTTTCATAAAACAAACTCAAATGAATTATTACATAGTTATTCCTGCTCATAACGAAGAAGAATTTATTTCTTTAACTTTAGAATCCTTAGTTTCACAAACACTTTTACCTAAAAAGATTGTGATTGTTAACGATAATTCTACCGATAGCACTGCCGAAATTGTTCTGGCTTTCGCCAAAGACAATCCGTTTATTTCATTAGTAGAAAAAAAATCGAGTGCGATTCATTTGCCAGGAAGCAAAGTAATTCAGGCTTTTCAAAAAGGTTTTGAAACCTTAGACCAAGATTATGATGTTGTTGTAAAACTAGATGCCGACTTAATTTTTCCAAATAATTATTTCGAAACTATTACCAAGCATTTCAATTCTGATCCCACTATTGGAATGGTGGGTGGATTTTGTTATATCGAAAAAAACGGCGACTGGATTCTGGAAAACCTAACCGACAAAGACCATATCCGCGGTGCATTAAAAGCCTACAGAAAAGAAACTTTCGAACAAATTGGCGGTTTAAAACCTCAAATGGGTTGGGATACTGTTGACGAATTACTTTGTAAATTCTACAATTGGAAAGTAGTTACTGATGCTTCTTTGAAAGTAAAACATTTAAAACCTACGGGAGCTAATTACAACAAAACTGCCCGTTACAAACAAGGCGAAGCTTTTTACACACTGGGTTACGGTTTTTGGATAACTTCAATCGCTTCGGCTAAATTGTCGTTTATGAAGAAGAAACCTTTATTGTTTTTTGATTACATCCAAGGTTTTCTAAAAGCCAAATCAGAAAAAAAACCACTTATGGTAACTGCAGCACAGGCAAAATTCATTCGTCAGTATCGCTTAAAAAAAATGAAGGAGAAACTATTTCGTTAATTAGATTCATCGAAAAAACTCATGACTCATAACTCATAACTCATAACTTCTTTTTACTTTAGCCCATATTCTAAAACTATGATGCTCATTCGATATTTATCGCAAATAGGAAGATATTTCCTGATGCTTAAAGAGATTTTCAACAAACAAACCAAATGGTCTGTGATGCGCAATCTCATCTTTAAAGAAATAGACGATTTAATAATTGGTTCACTTGGCATTGTTGCCTTTATTTCATTCTTCGTTGGTGGTGTTGTTGCCATTCAAACCGCATTAAACTTAACCAATCCATTAATTCCAAAATACCTTATTGGATTTGCCACACGTCAATCGGTGATTCTTGAATTTGCACCTACCTTTATTTCGGTAATTATGGCAGGAAAAATGGGTTCGTTCATTACATCTAGTATCGGAACGATGCGTGTAACCGAACAAATTGACGCTTTGGAAGTAATGGGAGTTAACTCTCTCAATTATTTGGTTTTCCCAAAAATCATTGCCTTATTATTGTATCCATTTGTTATTGGAATCAGCATGTTTTTAGGAATTCTAGGTGGCTGGATTGCAGGTGTTTACGGTGGTTTTACCTCAAGTACCGATTTTATTTTGGGTGCACAAATGGATTTTATCCCGTTTCACATTACTTATGCCTTCATTAAAACTATCATTTTTGCCATATTATTAGCAACAATCCCATCATTTCACGGTTATTACATGAAAGGTGGAGCACTCGAAGTAGGTAAAGCAAGTACAGTTTCCTTTGTTTGGACATCAGTTTCGATAATTCTTTTCAATTATATACTAACTCAGTTGTTACTAGGATCATGATAGAAGTAAAAGACGTAGAGAAATCATTTGGAGACAGCAAAATCCTTAAAGGAGTTAGTACAGTTTTCGAGACCGGAAAAACCAACCTTATTATAGGGCAAAGTGGTTCCGGAAAAACAGTATTATTAAAGAGTTTACTTGGAATTCACCAACCCGAGGTAGGAACTATTTCTTTTGACGGTAGAATTTATTCTGAATTGGATCCCGATGAAAAAAGAGAATTACGTACCGAAATTGGTATGGTTTTTCAAGGAAGTGCCTTATTTGACTCGATGACAGTAGCCGAAAATGTAGCTTTCCCTCTAAGAATGTTTACCAAAGATGACAAAGCAAAAATTGACGATCGGGTAGATTTTGTTTTAAAAAGAGTTAATCTAATTGATGCGCATAAAAAATTACCTTCTGAAATTTCGGGTGGTATGCAAAAACGTGTGGCTATTGCCCGTGCTATCGTAAACAATCCGAAATACTTATTTTGTGATGAGCCTAACTCAGGATTAGACCCAAACACCTCGATATTGATTGACAACCTTATCAAAGAAATCACCGAAGAATACAACATCACTACCGTAATCAATACCCACGATATGAACTCGGTGATGGAAATAGGCGAAAAAATCCTGTTCTTGAAAAATGGTCTAAAAGCCTGGGAAGGTAATAAAGAGGAAGTTTTCAGAACTGATAACGAAGCTGTTGTTGCTTTTGTTTACTCTTCTAATTTGTTTAAAAAAGTACGTGAAGCACATTTGAAAGAATAACGCTTTCAAATTCCAAATAATCAAAATCCCAAATTCCAATTTTTACTATAATTGGAATTTGGGATTTTTTATTTTAAGTAACTTGATTCACCCAATCTTTTCTTTGACCTATAATTTACTAGTTAATTTTAACATTAAGATTGTTTACAAAAAGTACAGTATCCCCCGTATCCATATTTTTTATTGACAAAACACCATCCTTTTTTTTATTGATTGCATTAATTTTAAAACAATGTTCAATACTATCTTTATCTATCAATTTAATATATTCAATAGTATCATTTACTTTATTCCCACAAGTATTAGATATCGAATAATTAAAGACTTCTAACAGTTCATCATCATAATAATTGTATAATTTACCATCTGTTTTGTATATCCATTTTGAATTTCGGTAATCGTTAGCATACCAGGTTCCAATTAATTTCTTAGTGTTGTCAACGTTTTTTTTGCTATCAAAAAAATTACAACTTACACACATAAGAACAACAACTACTGCTATTTTTTTCATATTTTTTTTTAGATGGATGTTAATAATTTAATAAATCCGAAACGTCGGGGATGGAAATAGGCGAGGAAATCCTATTCATAAAAAACAGCTTAAAAGCAAGAGAATGCAATAAGTGAGAAATTTTTAGAACCATTAATGAAGTCGTAGCACTTTTTATGTATTCTTCTTATTCGTTTAAAAAAGTATTGAAGTAAATTTGAAATAATAATACTCTTAATCTATTATAAACAATAAATCCGCAAAGTCTTCTTGCGGATTTATTGTTTATAGAATCCCTTTGAAAGGATTTTATTCAAGATAAGTTTTACTAATTAATCGGCTGTAAACATTACAAATGGACCATGGATAATAAATTCCAAATGTAATAATGGTTAATAGCAATTGTCCCCAAATAAAAAGAAAATCATTGATATCGTCACTATCGAATCCCAATTTTCGTGTTATTTCTTTATTTCTAACAACTGTCTTTTCTGTAAAATATTTATACAGCTTTAACATAGCCATAGGCATATAAATACCAAATGTAATGATTGACAAAAATATTTCAACAGCAATCTTACCACAAGAATTCCAGAAATCAGTCTCCCATGTTATATTATAATTTTTATAATCAATATTTACCACCCATTTATGCACAAAATACATATAAGGAATCATTAACACCCATATAATTACTTGTTGAATGTAAATTATGGAAGCAGGCATAATCCCTGAATTTTTCATTGCAAATTGCACCAATATAATCATTAATATAATCATTGGTAAAATAAATGTAAACGTGATTATTTTAAATAACTTCCCCCCTTTTCCTTGAAATTTAAAAGCATGCGAATCGTATGAGGAATTATCAACAAAAAAGCTATGTACATTACGTATAAACCAAGGTAAATATATACCAAAAGTTATAATACTTAAAAAATAACCTAAAAAAACAGTTCCAATAAATTCTCCAAATGTTCCTCCAAAAGTTATTGATTTCCCTTTATACCTAACATGTTCTATTATCAGTTTTGATATATAAAAAATTAAAATAAATGCAATCAGAAACAACACTAAAAGTATTGGAAAGACATATAATTGAGGTACCACTCCTATTTGCATATTTTTTATACTTATAATCAAAAAAACATAAGGAGTAATAAATAAAGCATAGAAAAGTAACCATATCGGTAATAACTTCTTCCCTGTTAAATTGAAATCAAAATAGTGTTTCATTATTCTTAAATTTTAATTATTAATATTAATTGGTTGGTTATTTAACACACTCAAATCATCAGTAATAAATTACATAATCAAGTAGGTTCTAAACAAATCTAGTAAAAAAATTGAATCAAAAGTTTTTTTTGTAGTATTTTTTCTAACACAAAAACTATTGAAGCTGTGAATAGAAAACAATATCAACTAGAAGCTAAATCATTTTATTAATGAAAGCATCCATCAACCATATATGTGTGTGTGTTACTAAAAAGAATTGGAAACAGCAAGCTAGTACAGAAAAACATTGCGACTATCTTAAAAAAAATCTTGAGGCTTAGCAAAGGAGCTGGATTGAAACTAAAACGCCCTTTAACTATTAGAATGTATAGGCATCAGTTCAACCTCCGCATTAGGATTAAATAAATACAAGCGTCCAGAGCTCATTTCTAAGCACTCATAACGTTTGGTGCGAACGGCTATTTTCTTGAAAACCTTACCATTTTTAATTCGGAATACACTGCCGTAGGGAATTTCGAAAACATAGTTTTTATCGTTTTGCTTGTCAAATTGTTTCAAAGCAAGTGACAAAGTAGTATCGGTATCGCTACTCGCGCTAGGATTTCTAAAATGTCTGGCTAAAAGTGGCAACAATTGGTTCGGGAAAATTTCAGGACGAATATAAGGCACCATCAATTGCTGGAAAGTATGTTTCCACTCATTCCCATGAGGTTTGATGTTGCGACCAAATTTTTCGAAAGCTACTAAATGCGCAATTTCATGAATGAGCGTAATTAAAAAGCGGTATTTATTCAAACTTCCGTTAACGGTGATTTCGTGTTTTCCAGTCATGGCCTTTCGATAATCCCCATGACGGGTCAAGCGTTCGTTAACGATTTTTAAATGCACTCCATGCTCCACAATCAACTCAAAAACAGGTTTGACTGCGTGATCAGGAAGATATTTTGCTAAGGTATCGCTCAATTTTTTTTAAGTTATGGGTTATGAGTTATTAGTTATCAGTTATGGGTTCCTGTAAAATTCAAATAATAAATACTACTTTAAAAAAGTTCTTACCCCCCTAACTCTCAACTTATAACTCTCAACTTTTTTTTAAGGATTAGTCGTTGAAACCTGCAATACTTTTCCGTTGAAATATTTATTTCCGTTCAGTGTAAAATCAAAAATATAAGTAGCCATGCCTTCTGCCGAAATGGGTGCTTGATAACCCGGGAAAGCTTCTTCCAGCATCTCAGTTTGTACTGCTCCAAGAGCTAAAACATTAAACGCAATACCGTGATCTTTATATTCTTCAGCTAATAATTCCGAAAGCGTAATTACAGCTCCTTTACTGGAACTATAAGCTGCAAGACCGGCAAATTTCAAGCTTCCTTGAACACCTCCCATCGAACTGATGGTCACCACATGACTTCCTTTTTGTAAAAACGGAATACAAATGCGAGTCAAATTAGCAACAGCAAAAACATTTACTTTATATACATTCTCAAAATCAGCTTGCGATAACGTTTCGAATGGTTTACAAATCAAACTTCCTGCATTATGAATCACAGCATCGACTTGTTTCCATGTTTCAGCAAGAAAATTTGCTACTTTTTCTAAATCAGCTTCATTTGCCAAATCAACCGAAAGACAACTGATATTTTCATGAACGATTAACTCCTGAGGTGTTTTTCTCGAAATGGCTAAAACCTGATGTCCTGCATTAGCAAACTTCAAAGCCAATTCAAATCCGATTCCTCTACTGGTTCCTGTGATAATAATATTCTTCATGCCACAAAAATAAACAAAAGCTACAAAATAGTCATTCGCTTGATCAAAACAATATTGTTCTTATTTTCTAAGCTGAATCGATTATTAAAAAAATCTCACCCAGTTAATTTTCAAAATTTCAAATTAACATCAATTGCGTCTGGCTTTAGCCAGATGACAAAAGTTTACAAAACAATAAGGCTTTAGCCGAAACTTATTTAAATTTTGGCTAAAGCCAATTTGGAATCTTAATTTTAGAACGGGCTAAAGCCCGTCCCTATTGATATTTCACACAAATAAACGATAAAACTTAGATTTAACTCCTACTGAAACAACTCAAAAAAGCTATAAAGTTCGGGAAATCACTATTTTTTGAATCTCTGAAGTTCCTTCATAAATTTGGGTAATTTTAGCATCGCGCATCATGCGTTCTACATGGTATTCGGCTACATAGCCATTCCCGCCATGAATTTGAACGGCTTCAATAGTAACATCCATAGCAGTTTGTGAAGCAAATAACTTAGCCATCGCTCCCGATTGCGTAATATCCATTCCGGCATCTTTCTCTGAAGCCGCTTTTAGACACAGTAATTTAGCCGCGGTAATTTGGGTTGCCATATCCACTAATTTAAAAGCAATAGCCTGATGTTGAAAAATTTCTTTCCCAAAAGATTCCCGTACATGGGAATATTTCAATGCTAATTCGTAAGCTCCTGTGGCAATTCCTAAGGCTTGAGAAGCAATCCCTATTCGACCGCCATTTAAAACTGCCATAGCAAAATGAAAACCAAAACCATCTTCCCCTATCCTATTTTCCTTTGGTACTTTTACATCATTAAATATTAGCGAATGTGTATCTGAACCCCGAATTCCCATTTTCTTTTCTTTAGGACCAATCTCAAAACCAGCCCAACCTTTTTCCACAATAAAAGCATTGATTCCTTTGTGACCTTTCTCAGCATCGGTTTGCGCCATCACAATATAAGTCGAAGCCGTAGAACCATTCGTAATCCAATTTTTTGTTCCATTTAGCAAATAATGATCTCCCTTATCGATGGCTGTTGTTTTTTGCGAAGTCGCATCAGAACCAGCATTGGGTTCCGAAAGACAAAAAGCACCAATAATATCTCCTTTAGCCAAAGGCACTAAATACTTTTGTTTCTGTTCTTCGTTGCAATATTTTTCTAATCCGGCACAAACCAAAGAATTATTTACAGACATGATGACCGCAGATGAAGCATCGACTTTTGCAATTTCGCTAAGCACCAAAACATAAGAAACATTGTCCATGCCCGAACCTCCATATTTAGGATCGACCATCATTCCCAGAAAACCCAGCTCGGCCATTTTTTTAACTTGTTCCGTTGGGAATTTAGAAAACTCATCCCGCTCTATCACTTCTGGCAACAATTCGTTTTGGGCAAAATCTCTAGCGGCTTGCTGAATCATTTTTTGTTCTTCGGTCAAATTGAAATCCATAATAATTATTTTTAATAAATTAAGTCCTCAAATACGATTGAAAAAGGCATTTGGAACGCAAAAAATATTTCAAAATTCCACACACAATCTTCGCTTATTGCTTTTGTGTTTTCTAAATTTACTTACTTTTATTTAAAAAAAGCAACTTCGCTTTTAATATTTTAATCGTTTCTCATTTCCACTATATGAAAAAAGAATTTTACAACGTAATTGGCGTTATGTCAGGAACTTCACTTGACGGAGTTGATTTGGCTCACATTCAATTCGAAATAAAACAAAACCAATGGTCTTTTAAAATTCTGGAAAGCGAAACCGTTCCTTATAGCGCTGATTGGGTGAACCAATTGAAATCGGCAGTGGATTTTTCGAAAGAAAATCTCGGAATTTTAAATCGAAATTACACTCAATTACTTTCGAAAATAATAGTAGATTTTATCAAAAAAAATAAAATAATCAATTTGGACGCCGTTTGTTCTCATGGTCATACCATTTTACACCAACCTCAAAACGGATTCACGCTTCAAATAGGAAATCTTCCGGAAATTGCCACATTGACCCAACAAAAAATAGTTTGTGATTTTAGAGTACAAGATGTTCAATTGGGCGGACAAGGGGCTCCTTTAGTTCCTATTGGTGACCGAATTTTATTTAGCGAATACGATTATTGCATGAATCTGGGTGGTTTTTCCAATGTTTCTTTCGAAGAAAATAATCAAAGAATTGCTTTTGACATTTCGCCTGTAAACACCGTTTTGAATTTTTATGCCAATCAACTAGGATTGAATTATGACGATAAAGGTAAAATTTCGCAAACCGGAAAAATCAATACTGAATTATTAAATAAATTAAACGCTTTCGATTTTTATCAAAAAAAGCATCCAAAATCCCTAGGATTTGAATTTGTAAAAGAAGCGGTGTTACCACTAATCGAAAAATTTGATATTTTAATCGAAGATAAATTACATACTTTTACTGAACATATTGCTTTGCAAACCGCTTTGGCTTTGCCAACAAAAAAAGGAAGCTTATTGATTACCGGAGGTGGTGCGTACAATGACTTTCTTATCTCCAGAATCCAACATTATTTACCAGAAATGAAACTCATCATTCCTGAAAACAAAATTCTGGAATTTAAAGAAGCTTTAATTTTTGCCTTACTTGGAATTCTAAAACTAAGAGACGAAATCAATGTTCTGAGCAGTGTGACCGGAGCCAAAAAAGACCATAGCTCTGGTTTAGTTTACTTTCCAAACCATAATTAAAACTAAGTTCTCGATACATTTTTTGTTTCATTTCATTACACAAAAAACACTACCATTGACGTTTTTATTTATTCTGTTAAATATCAATTAGTTGCATATTTAGTTCTTTAGCTTTTTTAGTTAAAAATCTAAATTGTTGATCCTTTTGATGTTGTAAATATATTTCCACTCCTT
>NZ_JAAAPM020000004.1 GCF_009909155.2 Flavobacterium undicola | reverse complement strand
AATAAGCTTTGCAAGCTTCATCATTTGGCAATTCTTTTATAAAGTTTAGTATGCTTTGTCCTTCAAATACTTCCATAACGACTGTTTTTAAAGACATAAAAATACAGAAACTAAATGACTAACTCAATAAAGTAATTTGAGGAAATTTGTGCAATTTGCGGTTAAAAAATCTATCTTAAAAAGAAATAAAGTCTAATCTTTTTTCAATAATCGAAAATTTGTTGGTGTCGTTCCGCTGTGTTTTTTAAACAAACGCGTAAAATAAGAGTAATCTTCATAGCCCAACTCGATTGCAATTTCATTGACTGTCCAGTTTTTGTCTAGCAACATTCGTTTGGCTTCCAGCATAACACGATCAACAATCACTTCGGTGGTTGTTTTTTTTAGGATTTCATTGCAAATTCGGTTCAAATGCTTTAAACTGACATTTAATGCAGAGGCATAAAACGCCGCCGATTTTTCTTCTTTAAATTTCGTCTCTAAAAGCTGCTCCATATTTTTAATTTTCACATTGTACGAATGAGCTTCATGAATGTAAATTTCGCTGTATTTACGAGCGAGTTCAATGTGAATAATATCCAATAAGTTCATTATTTTATCGCGTTTCAATACTTTATTGGTTTGCATTTCGGCAATCAAATTTTCGAAATAAGGTAAAATGGATTTTATTTCTTCTTTTTCCAATACAATTTCAGGACTATTTTGCACCGAAAAATAAAACGGATAATCTTCGATAGTCTTATTTCCAAAATACAAATTATACATTTCGGCAGTATAAAAAACAATAAAACCTTCTATATCTTCGGACAAAATCCAATGGTGCATTTGTCCTGGCTGCAAAACAAAAACACTTCCTGGACGAATGTCAAATCGGTCAAAATCGACTTCATGAATTCCGGAACCATTGGTAAAAAAAACTAACAGATAGAAATTATGCCGATGTGGTTTTTCTATAAAACTATGATTGATCAAGTGATTTTTAAAAGTATTAATATACAAATCGCTGGTTACCGAATTGCAATTAAACTGTTCTATGCTATAAATGGGATATTTTTTCATCCTGAAAATGTCTTTTTTGTCCTATAATAAGCGAATATAGAAAATAGCTAGCAGATTGATAATAAATACCTTTGAAAAAAATAGATATCATGTCAAATACACTTATCCATATTCTGAAAAATGATTGTCCGCATTGTCATCAAGGAAAAATTTTTAAAGAAAACAGTATTTTTTTTAAATTCAGTTTCCCAAAAATGAACGAATATTGCTCGCATTGTCATTATAAATTCAAAAAAGAACCCGGTTATTTTTTTGGCGCCATGTATGTTAATTACGGACTCACAGTAGCTCAAAGTATTACCACTTATGTTATAGCCAGTTTCTTTTTTAAAGAAACTTTCGACTTAAGAATCATTCCCATTATTATGGGCGTAATAATCGCTTTGTCTCCATTAAACATAAGATTATCAAGATTATTATGGATTTATATGTTTAAAAACTATTCGAATTAATAATGAACCCCAAAACAATGTAGTCTCATCTACTTTTTGTCACATCGAGCGCAGTCGAGATGTAATAGTTGTTCTCGACTGCGCTACCAATGACGTTTTTATTAAAAGTAAAAAATTAGATTGACCAATTTTCTTTTTTGCTTGATCAAAAAAGAAACAAAAAAATCAAGTCTTACGCTTCCTCATCGGTCAAATTAGTTTTCGAATACTAAAAGAAAAGAACTCGCTAACGCTCAAACAGCTTTTCTTTTTACGTATTCTTCAAACATTTGACGCTCGACTGCGAAAGCTAAGGACAATTAAAACTCGGAAATAACAGGAGTTAAATTTTTAATCAAAGACAAAGATAACGTCATTTTATATTGCATTTTTTTGTAAAAAAAATTATACCTCGAACTGACAGATGGAATAACAGACTTTGAAATAAAGAAAGACCGCTCCCTAGTCTATTTGACAAGGAAACAGTCTTTACCACTAACCAAACTAACACACTAACTCAAATACCAATTTTTATTTATAAGCCTCATTTTGAGTAATCACATCCGGATTTTGATTAATTACCAAAAACGGAATCGGCAATAATAATTTAGCCTCAGTTGTAGTAATGTTTTTACCACTAGCTTTAATTACTGGAATTGCTCTTCCGGTTCTTATTAAATCAAACCAACGATGGAATTCGCATGCAAATTCAACCTGACTTTCATGTTCCAAAGCTAACTCAACTGTATTGTACTTAGTTGGATAACCTACACTACCATAACCTACTAAGCCAACTTTGGCACGAACTTCGTTCATGTATTTTGGATCTGAAGTTGCTTCTGTCAGCATTAAAAGAACATCCGCATAACGAAGAACGATAAAGTTATTATCCGAAGCTTCCCTTAAACCAGCAACAGGAGCACTTTTATCTTTCCATTTAATTGGGAATTTTACATTGACAAATGAGCCATTAGCCGTTGTGTACCCATTTTGAATAGATATATCTCTCCTTGGGTCACCCGTTTCATAAGCATTCCATAAATCATTGGTAATCTGATTAAATCCTCCACCCCATGCAGTAACCACGCGATTGTCAACCGGTGAGAACATGGCCCAATATAAACTGTATGGATTAGATACACCTCCTTTATATTGAATTTCAAAAATAGACGATGCGCCATTTTTCTTAGTTAAATTCCATAAATCAGCATAAGGAACCAGACTAAACTTGCCATAAACTTTCAACAAAGTTTCAGAAGCTTTTGCTTTATTACCCATAGTTAGATAAACCTTACCAAGTAAAGTATTGGCGGCTTCCTGGCTGGCAGCACCTACAAAACGCTGACTTGTTTTTACCGGCAATTTAGCTGCCGCAAACTCAAGATCGGCAACAATTTGAGCATAAACCTGATCTTTTGGTGTGCGCCCTTGTGCATAAGCATCAGCAATACTGATTGGAGATATGACCAATGGTACATCGCCCCAGACACGAACCATGTCAAAATAATATAAAGCACGTAAAAACTTAGCTTCTCCAATTAAGGCATCCCGACTAGTAAAATCAAGTTTTTCGGCACTGCTAATAATATTATTTACAATATAGATTGCCTTATAATAATTATTCCAGTAATTGAATACTAACTCATTGTCGATAGTCATCGTGTGCAATTCAAAACTTTCATAGTCTTGTATTCTTCCGGCAGCATTATCACTATATGCATTATCAGACATTAACTCGCCATAGAACGACGGCAAACTTTCAGGTCCATACAAGCTATAAAGCGAATTATAAGCAGACCACATAGCTGTTTCAATATCCTTCTGGGATTTATAGAAATTCTCTTCATTAGCATTTGAAATAGGTGCTTTGTCTAAAAAATCTGAACTACATCCCAATAGGAATAAGTTGCAAAAAAGTATGATATATGTTATTTTTTTCATTTTCTTACGTTTTAAATGATTGATCCAGATGTTAAAAACTAATATTTAATCCAGCAGTGGCTGTAAAAGGATTTGGATAAGCACCATAATCAAAGCCTACCAATACACCCGATTGATAAGTACTACCTTCCGGATCATAACCTAAATAATCAGAGAATACATGTACATTTTCCATATTCAGGTATAACTTTATGTTACTTACCTTTATTTTTTCAACTAATGTTTTTGGTAAATTATACCCTAGACGTATATTTTGGATACGAACAAATGATCCATCTTCAACCCAATAACTTGACCCAAAATCGCGAACAGTAGTTGGTAACATACGAGGTTTAGGAATCATTCCGTTGCCAGGATCAGCATCCGATTTCCAGTAATTATTTACAACAGAATACATGTTACGGTTCCCTCCACCTACACCTGATTTCAAATATCGGGCATTATGGTTAAGAATTTCTCCACCTTGCGAACCGCGCAACAAAACTAAAAGTTCAAATCCTGCATAAGAAAAATTGTTCGTTAATCCCCATTGAAAATCAGGTTGATAGTTACCAATATAGGTACGATCATTAGAATCAATTTTACCATCACTATTAACATCCTTTACCCTTGGGTCACCCGCTTCACTGCCTGGCCATACCGGATAAGCTTTGCTATCCAACTCCGCTTTTGACATGATCACACCGTCAATAACATAACCATAATACATACCAATTGGTTCTCCTACAGCTGTGCGTGATGTCATACTACTAACATTAATATCTATTGGAGCATCATTTACACCTAATTTTAACACTTTATTTCTGTTGGCAGAAATATTAAAATCAGTATTCCATTTGAATTTACTGTCGATATTTTGTGTATTAAGATTTATTTCAAATCCTCTGTTTTCTAACTCCCCAATGTTCGTCAAAGTAGAAGAGAAACCGGAAAGAATTGGAATAGGTACATTAAGTAATAAATCTTTCGTTTTTGAATAATAGATATCACCTGTAAATTTCACACGTCCATTAAAAACACTGAAATCAACCCCAAAGTTGGTCTGACCCGTTTTTTCCCATTTTAAATTTTTATCTGCAAAGTTTGATGTGTAAATACCCTGGTTCACGGTACCTGAACTTACATATGGACTGTAACCTAATACCCCAATCGATCCGTAGTTTGGAATCTGATTGTTACCCGTTGCCCCATAGCTTAACCTAACTTTCATATTAGTTAACCAAGAAACATCTTTCAGGAAAGATTCTTCAGAAATACGCCAGGCAAGCGATCCTGATGGGAAATACCCCCACCTGTTATTGGCTCCAAAACGGGAAGAGCCATCTGCTCGAATTGCTGCAGATGCAAGATATTTACCTTTATAAGAATAATTAGCACGAGCTAAATAAGAAACTAATGACCACTCTTCTGAAAAAGTGTTACCTGCATTCACAACACCTGCATTCAAGGTATGTACTAAATCATTCGAGAAACTACCCGCCGTCATACTACTAATATCTGTACGTTGTTCTTGAGCAGAATACCCAGCCAATAAATTTAAATTGTGATTTTGATTAAATGTCTTATTGTAATTCAGTGTAGTTTCCGAAATCCAATTATTAGATTGCAGCGTTTTGAAATCGGCTTGCGCTGGCACCCATCCCGAGTATCCCCAGTTCTGACCTGCATTCCAATAGAAATTATGAACTGTATTCTCAATATTAGAACTTGCAGAAGTTTTAAGAGTTAAATCTTTAATAACATCCCATTCAAGATAAGAAGTAACGGTAGATACATTCGTTATTTTTTTAGTACTTGCTTCCCTTGTTAATGAATAAGGGTGCCAAAGCTGGAAACCATATTTAGAAAATGTATTCCAAATTGAAGCAGGATCTTTAAAACCAAGACTTCCTGTTTCAACATAAAGGGGAAAAAATGGATCACTTTGCAAAGCCAAACTCACCACGTCACTTTTTCCACCTGTTCCGTATGGCGCTTCTTTTGCACGGCTAAGACCAATGTTCATTCCCATACGAACTTTATCACTGAACTTATGCTTGATATTAGATCTTAAATTAATTCGTTCGTAAGTGTTCCTGTCAACAACACCTTCTGAATTCAGATAACCCATTGACACCATGAATTGTGTCTTCTCGTTACCACCAGAAGCCGATAATTGAATTTTTTTGTTTTGTGCAGTTCTAAATACAACATCCTGCCAATCCGTTCCATTTCCGATACGGGCAATCCAGGCCGGATCAGAGAATTCCACAGGAACAGTTACATTGATTCCTCTGGTTGCCGAAGGATTTGCAGCAACAATTGTTGCCCATGAATTATTTCTGGCTGCCGTGTTGAAAGCGATAAATTCTGAAGCATTCATCATATCAGTCTTACGGTTGACATGAGAAAAACCCGACTCAAAAGTCGCATCAATTTTGGTTTTACCTGCTTTTCCTTGCTTGGTTGTAATGATAACAACACCATTTGCCCCCCTGGAACCATAAATAGCTGCCGAAGATGCATCTTTCAATATATCAATCGACTCAATATCGTTAGGGTTAATAAAATTCAATGGATTTCGGTTAAAACTCAAATTACTCCCTGTACTAATTCCCGTATCAGTTGAATTCGTTGTATTATCTTCCAGCGGAATACCATCTATAACATAAAGTGGGGTAGTCCCTGCATTTATAGAAGAAGCACCACGTACTTTTATTGTAGGAGCAAGACCCGGAGCACCTTGTGACTGTGTAATTTGTACACCTGTGGCCTGTCCTGCAAGTGATTGAAGTACATTACTATTCGATCTGCCTTCCAATTTTTCGGCGCCAATAGAAACTACTGCTCCGGTCAGGTCCTTTTTCTTAACGGAGCCGTAACCCACAACAACTACTTCTTCCAACTTAGCTGAGTCTTCCTCTAATTTAATCGTAAGATTAGTTTGTCCGCTTACTAAAATTTCTTTTGTTTTAAAACCAATATAAGAAACCACCAATATTGCTTTTTCGCTTTTTAGCCTTAATGAAAAGTTACCATCAAAGTCACTTTGAACTCCATTTTTAGTTCCTTTTTCAATAATATTTACTCCTGGTACAGGTTGTCCAGAAGCATCAGTAACTTTTCCGCTTATCGTTTTCTGTTGTACTTCCTTATTCTCAATTACAGTCTTTTCTTTAATTAAGATCGTATTATCTTCTGTCACCTCAAAATCGAGATTATTAGCTGAAAGACATTGTCTTAATAATCTAGACACTGCAATTGTACCTTTTTTTAATTCAACATCTGGAATGTCTTTAAAAACTTTTCTAGGATAAACAAAATTCAAATCGGTCTGCTGTTTTATAATTTTAAACACCTGATAAATTGTTGCCGATTGATTTTTTTCAATAGTTACATTCACTTGCCCAAATGTAGTGCCTACATTGAGACAAAAAACATTTGTACACCATAAAAAAACAAATGCTCTCATAACGGTTTTAATTAGCCTTTCTCTAAAATGATCAAAGGCATTGAGTACTTTAATTTTCATAATTTTTTGAATTGGTTGGTTTGTTATACAATAGATTAAAAAGGTGGATGAAGTAAGCGTCACTGGAAAATTCTATGCTTACTTCTCGGTTTTTTATTCCAGAATCACTTCTTTATTTTTTATTTCATAGTTTTTTATAATTTTAAAATTTTTAATACTTCTCAAAATTTCATCTAAGCTTTGGTTTTTTCTTAAAACCCCATCAAAAATTTCGTTTTCAATTGCTTTATTTTTGAATATAAAATTAAAATCATACCAGCGAGACAGTACTTTCATCATATCTTTAAGTGTTATATTTTCGAAACTAAAGACACCCTCTTTCCATGATATTTCATTATAAACGTCTACATTTTTCACAAACGAATTGCTTGTCTTAATATTTAAATTGAATTGTTGATTAGGCATTAATCGTTGCTTACTTTTTTCAATGCTTACATCGACCTTGCCCTCAACTAAGGTTGTATAGATGTTAGCTTCATCTTTATAAGCTTTGATATTAAATTCGGTACCAATAACATCTACTTCCTGTTTATTACTCAACACTTTGAAATGCGCTCCTTTATGCTTTGTACTTGGTGATACATCAAAATAGGCTTCTCCATAAACTAATTCTACTTGTCTGGTTTGTCCTTCAATAAAAGCTACCGGGAATTTTAATTTAGTTTCAGAATTTAACCACACCTGAGTACCATCTGACAATTTAATACAGAATTTACCTCCTCTGGGAATTGTCAAATAATTATAGACCACCCTGGCTGTATTGCCTGTTTTAGCTTCATAAATAATTTCCTCGCCATTACTTTTGGCATTTTGTGTTTTCAATGAAGCCCCATTTACTAAAGCTATTTGCGATCCGTTTCCTAGGGTAAGTATTGCTTTATCAGTACCAGGTTCAAGGGCTTTTTTATCTTGTTTTGCAATTGCTGGAGTAACTTGAACCGGCTTGTTGAAAATAACATCCTTAAAAAAATAAGCTGTAGTCAAAACACCCACAAAAATAGCGGCAGCTGCATATTTCATGAAATAGGATCTCCTTTTTAATGAAGTATTTTGTTGCTTTTGAGGAACTGCTAGTATTTTGTTCTTAATGCGAATAGCGTCAAGCTCATCCATCATTGGTTTTTCATCTAAAATTGCCAGCACCTCTTCTACAGTTGGCAGTCCACTTGAATTGGTTAATCCTTGAATATACTGTACAACTTCATCAACCTCCTCTTTAGAGCATTGATTCAGAATAAATTTTTTTACTATTTTTTGGATATGAGTATCGTGTTGCATAATATACGTTCTTACATATAATACAGATGAAAAAAGGAAAAGTACTATCGAGTATTATTATTTTTTTCGAAAAATAATAATACAATAACTGAAAAGAAATAAAAAGAAATAAATAAAAAGAAATAGAAAATAAAAAAGAAAGAAAAAAAACAATAATAATTAATGAATCATTATTCCAGCCAACGGGATGAAAGAAGACTTATAAGAAGTGTAACATCTCCATGAGTTTCCAAAAAATTTCTAATTTCTGCTAAGGCCTTACTCATTTGACCTTTTACGGTACTTACAGAAATATTCAATTTCTTGCTTATTTCCTCATAACTCATTTCTTCATTACGTGACATTTCAAAAATAATTCTACGCTTGGGAGACAATTGTTCAATAGCCTTATTTTTTATAACATCATAATCAGCTTCTGCAATGATGTCCTCAATTGGACTATACGACTTTTGACTTACGTAAAACACTTCTTCCTTAAGCTTATGGCTGTTTGCTACTTTACTAATAAGATTAAATGTTAAGTTACGTGTAATGGTAAATACATAGGACTTGAATGATAAATCAGGATTAAGTCTGTCTCTGTGTAACCAGATATTTAAGAATACATCTTGAACTATTTCTTCTGCAAGGACTTGATTTTTAAGCATGCTTAAACTATAAGCATAAACATCATTACAATATGTATTAAAAAGCTCACTAAAGGCTTTTTCATTACCCACCATAAGTTCTGTAACCAATAGTTTATTATTAATTGCTTTTGTTTCAGACATTGCGAATAGCTTCTATGTATATATAAATTATTGATTTACTATAAAATCCCTTGTTTTGTATAAAAATTCTCATTTAGAACCCCGCTCAATACTAATATAACAATTTGAATTGCAATATTAATTAAATTAAACGTGTAAAAAACATTTAATATTAGAACTAACATAAAATTCTTTCCCATAACCTAAACTCGATTAATATTTTGGATTAAACCATTTCACAAAAGCAAAATTCAGCATATTCAAGTTTTTTGTCAAATAGACACTTAAACCAACTTTGCCTTATGATTTGTTTCGATAAGATTACTAATGTCTTTTTCTATTGTTGATGAATTATTCGAATTAAGAAAAGAACAAACGAAGCAAAATAGCTATATTGCAGAGTCAATTTTTCAAAAAAGAATAATGTCCCTGATTATAAACAATATTGAAAAACACGTTCAACTTACTGCCGAAGAAAAGCAACTTTTCTTGAGTAAGACCGAAATTCAACACTACAAAGCAAAGAGTATTCTGCTGAGTTCGGGGGAAATTTGCAAGCATTCTTATTTTGTAAACTCGGGTATTTTAAGAAGTTTTAATATCAATGACAATATCGTTGAACATGTTTTAAACTTTGCCTGCGAAGGATGGTGGATTGGCGATATGTACAGTTTAATTTCGCAAAAACCAGGCAATCTCTTTATCGAGGTTTTAGAAGATGCTGAATTAGTCTTGCTTTCGAAAGAAAATCAAAACCAACTTTATACTGAGATTCCTAAACTGGAACGCTTTTTTAGAATCCTTACCGAAAACGCGTTAGTGGCTAACCAAGAGCGATTAATGGATAATTTAAGTTTATCCGCCGAAGAACGCTTTGATAAATTTTGCAAACGCTATCCAGGTTTAATTCAGCGAATCCCCCAAAAACAAATTGCTTCTTATATAGGTGTAACACCTGAATTCTTTAGTAAAATGAAAAGTAAGCTTCTTAGGAAGTAGTTTTCAGTCGCAGTCGCAGTTTTCAGTCCTATAAAATGCAAACTGAGACTGAATACTGTTTACTAATTTTCTTAATCTAGGTTAAGTGCCATTTGCGGATTCCGATGATACATTTGTATCATAATAATAACAAAATCAAAAAATCAAACAAATGAAAAATACAGTATTACACAAAGCAGATACAAGAGGACATGCAGATCATGGATGGTTGAATGCTTACCATAGTTTTAGTTTTGCCGGTTGGTACAATCCGGAAAGAGTGCAATTTGGAACCCTGCGCGTTTTAAACGATGACACCGTTGCACCGGGAATGGGATTTGGATCACATCCCCACGATAACATGGAAATTATCACGATTCCGCTTGAAGGGGATTTGGCGCATAAAGACAGCATGGGAAATGCCGCCACCATAAAAACAGGCGACATACAGGTAATGAGTGCCGGTACCGGAATTCAACACAGTGAGTTCAATCCAAATGCCGATCAGCGAACTAAATTGTTTCAAATTTGGTTGTTTCCGAAAACCAGAAACGTGGAGCCTCGTTACCAACAGATTACTTTAGACACAACGGAACAAAAAAACAATTTCGCCCAAATATTATCTCCAAATGCTGATGATGCGGGTGTTTGGATTCATCAGGATGCCTGGTTTCATTTAGCTGATTTTGACAAAGATTTTTCTAAAACCTATGAAATCAAAAAAGAAGGAAACGGAATGTACGTCTTTGTAATTTCCGGAACCATTACCGTTGACGGTCAGGAATTGGAAACCCGTGACGGTTTAGGAATAACCGATTTTAAAACCTTAGACATCAAAGCCACAACCGATGCTAAATTTTTATTAATGGAAATTCCAATGCAACATTAAATAAACAGACCAGCATGAACGAAATTATAAATGTAGATTTTAATGACAAAAAGGGAAGTTTCTCTATTACTGTCGACGGAAAAACAGAAGCCAAAATGACTTTTGTTTTTGCAGGAAATGACAAACTGATCATTGATCATACCGAAGTGAACCCGGGAAATAACGGAAAAGGATATGAAAAAAAAATGGTGGAAAGAGCCGTTGCTTTTGCCTTGGAAAGAAACATGAAGATCATTCCGCTATGTCCTTATGCCAAAAGTGTATTTGATAGAAATCCTGAACTAAGAAGCGTTTTATAATATGGGACCTATTTTCGAAAATGACCTTACAGGAAGTATTGGTACACAAAAATACTTGTGTACCATCAAATGGAGAAAGGACGAACTCATAATGGATGAGCCCGAAAAAACAGGCGGCAAAGACCTTGGCATTGACCCTTTCTCTACTTTGTTGGCTTCATTGGCAGGATGTACCCTTTCTACTTTGCGAATGTATATCGACCGAAAAGGATGGGATATCCCGGAAATAAATATTTCATTAAATTTACATCAAGAAGACACAACTGATTTTACTACTGTAATCAAACGAAAAATCTCGTTTTCGAAAGCAATAAGTCCCGAACAGGAAGAACGCCTTTTATTAATTGCGGAAAAATGCCCCATTTCGAAATTATTGAAAGGAAAAATAACCATTAACACCAACCTTTAATCATGGATCCAAAAGACATCGTTAAGGAATATACCAACGGGGAAGTTACCGTGGTATGGCAATCCGGGAAATGCATTCACTCCGGTAATTGTGTTCGAAATAACCCTGCTGTTTTTCAACCCAAAGAAAAACCTTGGATAAAAATTGACGCTTCTACCACAGATAAAATTATCGAAACAATACAAAAATGCCCTTCGGGAGCGTTAACTTTTTACCTGAATAAATAATCTGATTTCCTATTCCCCATCTGCTCTTTTTTAAAGAAAACAGAGATACAAATGCCATTATAGTAAAAAGTGTTATTTTTGCCCCTCGATTGAAGCTATTTTTCAATCTTTCTATTTTAAAACTTTAAATTAAAAAATAACAGATGAAAGCATACGTATTTCCGGGTCAAGGAGCACAATTTACAGGAATGGGTAAAGATTTATATGAAACTTCTGAAGAGGCCAAAGCGTTATTCGAAAAAGCCAATGAAATTTTAGGTTTCCGTATTACTGATATCATGTTTGAAGGCACTGCCGAAGAACTAAAAGAAACCAAAGTAACCCAACCCGCTGTTTTCTTGCATTCGGTAATTTTGGCCAAAACATTAGGTGACGATTTCCAACCGGAAATGGTAGCCGGACATTCATTAGGTGAATTCTCTGCTTTGGTAGCCAATGGTGCTTTGTCTTTTGAAGACGGACTAAAACTGGTTTCACAAAGAGCTTTGGCGATGCAAAAAGCCTGCGAAATTACCCCATCAACCATGGCGGCTGTTTTAGGATTGGCAGACAATATCGTGGAAGAAGTTTGTGCTTCTATCGATGGAGTTGTGGTGGCAGCCAATTATAACTGCCCGGGACAATTGGTAATTTCAGGAGAATTTTCAGCGGTAGAAAAAGCCTGTGAAGCGATGAAAGCTGCCGGTGCAAAACGGGCGCTGTTATTGCCTGTGGGTGGTGCTTTCCACTCACCAATGATGGAACCGGCAAGAGAAGAATTGGCCGCTGCTATTGAAGCAACCACTTTTTCTACTCCAATTTGCCCGGTATATCAAAACGTTACAGCCAGTGCGATTTCTGATCCTGCCGAAATCCAAAAAAACCTAATCATCCAATTGACTGCTCCGGTAAAATGGACACAATCGGTTCAACAAATGATTGCAGATGGTGCGACTTTATTTACCGAAGTAGGTCCTGGAAAAGTATTGACCGGTTTAATTGGGAAAATCAATAAAGAAGCGGCTACGGCAAATGCATAATTACTATTCAGTGGTCAGTTTTTAGTGACCAGCATATTTATAAATTGAATCCTCATAGACTTATGTTTGTGGGGATTTTTGCTTTTAATATTATAAATGCAATCAGGAGTTGTGTATATTTACGAAGTGGCAATAGTACTGAAAAAGAAACGTATAGAAAAAAATAAACTAATAAAATGAATATTAAAAGCTTAATTCCAAAAAAAGCGGAATTAACAAAAATGTTCACTTTTCTAAGTTCTCTCATTACTAGAAGTGTAAAATATCCATCACTACATGTAAATTTATTTTACACTACTCATAATCACCATATTACCTATACTACTCATTATCAACAAGAAATACCTTTTGGCACGGTTCTGGAAATGGAGGTGCCGTATCAACTGAATATTGAATGAAGAAATTAATAGTAATCGTGTTTTGGATGTCAGGCTTGCTGATGTCAGCGCAAGAAAAAGCGTGGACAGTGGATGAATGTATGCGCTATGCGGTGGAAAATAGTACCCTACGTATTAAGCAGGAAGCGCAAAACGAGATTTATAAACAGAATCAACTTGAAGCCGTTGGAGGTTTATTGCCATCGTTAAATGCGAGTACCGATGGAACGATGTATTATGGACGGGTTTTGGATAAAAACACTTATAAATATGTCAATACGAATACATTGTACAATGATTACGGCATCAATTCATCGGTAGCGCTGTTTGACGGTTTTGCACAATTTTCGAGAGTGAAAATGGAAAAACTAAATCGACTGAAAGGACTTCAGCAATTGCAGGAAAACAAAGACAGGGTGGCTTACGAAACGATGGAAATATTTTTCAACGTGCAGTATTATCAAGGTACAGTGAAATTGGCTGCGCAACAATTGGACGAAAGCACTGCAAACCTGAAACGGGTGAAACGGATGGAGGAACTGGGCATGAAGTCGATTCCCGATGTGGCAGAGTTACAAGCCAAGGAAGCCGAAGACAGATACTTGCTGACCAAGCAAAAAAATCTGTTGGTGCAGGAACACATCCGGTTGAAAGCGAAAATGAATTTTCCGGTAAACAGGGATTTAAAGACGGCCGATTCTGACACCTTATTGCATATCGACACTTTAGAGGAAAATGCTTTTGAAATTTATCAAAAAGCGTTAACATATTTACCCAAAGTACTGGCTTCCAACAAAACAGTAGAATCTACTAAAATGGAGATTAACGTGGCTAAAGGCCTATTTTTACCAAAACTTTCACTTTATGGAGGCATCAATACCTATTTCACCAAATTGATGGATGGAAAAACGTACACGCCGTTTAAAGAGCAATTAAATACCAATCAAAATTATTATGTAGGTTTATCGCTCAATACTCCCATTTTCAATGGATTTTCCCGTTCCACCAACCTGAAACGCAGCAAACAGCAGTTGATTATTGTACAAAACGAACGGGAAGAAATCTTGCGGGAAGTGTACAGCGATATTGAAAAAACAGTGGCAGATGTCAACGGCTTGTCGGACGAATACGCTCACGCCGGAAAACGCACCGAATCGATGAAGATAGCGCATCAAGTCAATCAACGGAAATATACCGAAGGTTTGATTAGCGCATTAGAACTCAACACCAGCTCCAACCGGTTGCTGCAAGTGCAAATAGAGGAACTTTACACCAACCTGAAATATCAACTAAAAATGAAATTGTTGAATTATTACAAAGGAGCTTCCATGTTCAATTAATAATTTACAATTACACGATTCAATAATTACACAATCAAATTTATGGATATTATACTTGAAAAGAAAAAAGGACTGAGAAAAAAACATATTCCATATATGGCTGGAGGAAGTGCATTGATTTTTCTCGTTTTATGGATGGCTTTCGGTAATCACAAATCGCGATTGACGGTTGACAGCCAGAAACTAATGATTGAGGTGGTAAGCAAAAGCAAGTTCAACGATTATATCCGTATAAGCGGACAGGTGGAGCCAATAAATACCATCCAGTTGAGTGCCGTGGAAGGTGGAATGGTGGAACAAAAAGTGGTGGAAGAAGGCGCCATGGTACAGCTAGGCGATGTGATTATTCGTCTAAAAAACCCAATGCTGAACCTGAATATCCTCGATAGCGAAGCACAATTGGCCGAAAAGCAAAACTTCCTTCGCAATACGCAAGTGCAAATGGAGCAGGAAAAACTCAGTTTAAAAAAAGAAAAACTGCAACTGGACATGGATGTGGAACGCAAAAAACGCAAATTCCAACAATACAAGCAACTCAACATCGAGAAACTAACCTCGCAAGAAGAATATTTGCAAGCCAAAGAAGATTATGAATTTGCTCTAAGCGGGCGGAAACTGGTTATCGAACGGCAAAAGCAAGATTCCATTTTCCGTGGCATCCAGATAAAACAAATGGAAGAAAGTTTGCACAATATGCGTGAAAACCTGACATTGGTTCGTCAGCGCATTGACAATCTAAACGTAAAAGCTCCTGTGAACGGTCAACTTGGTTTATTGGAAGTGGAAATCGGACAGTCGGTGGCGGCAGGCAGTCGCATTGGGCAAATCAGCGTGTTGTCCGACTATAAAATTGAAGCATTGATTGACGAACATTATATCGACAAGGTAAAAATCGGCCTGGGTGCAACATTCGAACGCCAGGACAAAAATTTCGCCTTGCGTGTACGGAAAGTATATCCCGAAGTGCGAGAAAAACAGTTTAGAACCGACTTTATTTTTGCCGGCGAACGACCAGACAATATCCGTGCAGGACAAACTTATTATATCAATTTGCAACTCGGACAGCCTGCCGAAGCTATCCTGATTCCGCGTGGTTCATTTTATCAAACTACTGGCGGACAATGGATTTTTGTGGTTTCGGAAGACAGAAAAACAGCCACACGGCGCACCATCACCATCGGAAGGCAGAATCCGCTTTACTATGAAGTGTTAACCGGTTTGAAACCTGGCGAAAAAGTTATTACCTCGGGGTATGATACCTTTGGAGATGTGCAAGAGTTGGTTTTGCAGTAAACAATTATCAATGAATAGATTCTTACTACTAATTTAAAAATAATCATATTATGCTAAAGATTAACGAATTAAAAAAAGTTTTTCGTACGGAAGAAATTGAAACAATGGCTTTGGGTGGAGTCTCATTGCACGTAACCGAAGGTGAATTTATCGCCATTATGGGGCCTTCCGGATGTGGAAAATCAACCTTGTTGAATATTCTTGGGTTGCTGGATAATCCTACTTCAGGTAAATATTTCCTGAACGGAATCGAAGTGGGACATTTGAAAGAAAAACAACGCACCGACATGCGCAAAGGCAATATCGGCTTTATTTTTCAAAGTTTCAACCTGATTGAGGAAATGAATGTGTTCGAAAACGTGGAATTGCCGTTGGTATACATGAAAGTAAAAGCTTCCGAACGAAAAAAACGTGTGGAAGAAACCTTGCGCAGGATGAATATCAGCCATAGAGCCACACATTTTCCCAATCAACTTTCGGGTGGCCAACAGCAACGTGTGGCCATTGCACGGGCGGTAGTTGCCAACCCGAAAATGATTCTGGCCGATGAGCCTACCGGAAATCTGGATTCAAAAAATGGTAAAGACGTAATGGATTTACTTTCGGAGCTGAACCGCGAAGGAACCACCATCGTAATGGTAACACACTCGCAGCACGATGCTTCGTTTTCGCACCGCGTCATCAACCTGTTTGATGGACAAATAATAGGTATAGAGAAAAAAATAGGAATTTTAGCTTAAACATCAAAAAAACAAACAACAATGTTACGTATCTATTTTATTACAGCTTTTAGAAGTTTGAAGAAGAACAAGAGTGTGAGCCTCATCAATATTATGGGACTAACTATTGGGTTAACTGCATTCCTGTTTATCCTCCACTACCTTGTTTACGAAACCTCATACGACCGTTTTTTTGAAGGTAGCGAGCGCGTTTATCGTGTCAATATGTCAATGACCAAAGATGGAGCCAGCACCTACGAAGGAACTCAAACTCCCCGACAGTTGTACTTCGCACTAAAACGGGAAATCCCCGGCGTAGAGGCCAATACCCTGACGTACCTTGAGCGTTGTCTGATTCGTAATGGCGTAATTGGTTACAGCGACCAAAACGTGCTCTGGGTGGACGAGGGTTTTGAGAAGGTTTTTCAGCTCACCATGTTGCAGGGTAAGGCCGATTTCAAAAAACCTCTTACGGGAGTATTGTCCGCCAGCAAAGCCAAAGCACTTTTTGGCAACGAAAGCCCAGTGGGCAAGATTATTAAGGTGAACGAGGGAATGCCCGTGGAGGTTACAGGTGTTTTTGCCGATTTGCCTTCGAACACGCACCTCGATGCCGAATATTTTATATCGATAAAAACTTTTGTTCATTTTGGTTGGATAGGCGAACAGGGTAACTGGAATTCGCCGGATTGGTGGAATTATATACGCCTGAAGCCGGGAGTTTCTAAGGTAGAGGCTGAGGCTGGCATTAACGAATTTGTGGATCGTTACATGGCATTTTTGAAAAAAGAGGGAAAAACAGCTCATTTCCACCTTCAACAGTTGCCCGACCTGCATTTCATTAGCGGTCTCGAGAACGAGTTCGGAGCTGGCACCAACCCCAAATCTCTGGTAAATCTTCTTATTGTAGGGCTGCTTACCTTGCTCATTGCATGGATAAACTTTGTGAACCTCTCTACCGCCCAGTCGGTCAAGCGTTCGCACGAAATCATGATCCGGAAGCTTATCGGAGCCTCACGCTTTCATATCTGGTTGCAATCGCTCATCGAAAGTTTAATTATCAGCGTTTTGTCAGTCGCTTTGGCATATATGTTATATCAGGTTTTGCTAATGCCTTTTGCGCAGTTTTTTAGCCTGCCACTCGAACATGCCTATATTCCCAGCGGAAAAATCGTATTCTTTCTGGCGATTGCGTGCCTTACCGGAATTGTGTTTTCAAGCATATACACGTCGTTAAGCATTTTCCGGATGGGAGTGTTCACCGGACGCAAAGACGTGAAAGGCAAAAGCGGTTTCAAGAAAGGTCTGGTGATAGCCCAACTGGTTATTTCCATTATTTTTATCAGCGGAACAATTATAGTGTTTAAGCAGATACGCTTTATGCAGAATTACCCGTTGGGTATGAAAATCGACAATGTGATAATCTTAAGCGGTCCAGCATCAACAAATACCCAGGGAGAAGGACGAAGGACGAAATTCCTTTCGTTTCGCAATGAAGTGCTTTCCGACCCTCATTTTATAGCTGCAACGGCTACCATGAACGTTCCGGGAGACGAGCCACGTTGGCGTTCCAGTGAGTTCGTCCGTCCGGATGCAGGAATTCAACCTGGGGCGGTTTTCTGCTCCAACAATGCTGATGATGGTTTTATCAACACGTATTCGTTGAAGTTACTGGCGGGGCAAAATTTTTCCGTCACTCCGGCCAATAATACCAATAAGATATTGATAAATAAAAGCTCTGCCCGAAAGTTAGGTTTTGCAAACGCCCAAGATGCTATAGGCAAGCAGATTGTACCCACCGGCAACAACCGGAAACCGGTCGAAATTATTGGTGTGGTGGCAGATTTCCACAACGAGGGGTTGCATAAGCCCGTTTATCCGATGGTTTGGAATAATGATCATCCATTCGAGTTTGGGTTCTATTCCATTCGCGTAAATAACCAGAACATGCAGGAGGCGGTTGCCCAATTGCAGAAAATTTATAAACGGCATTTCCCCGAAGATCCATTTAACTATTTCTTTGCCGACGAATTGTTTAACCGTCAATATTTCTCCGAAGTACGATTTGGGAAGTTCTATATCCTGCTCACTATTCTTTCACTATCCATTGCTTGCCTTGGATTATATGGATTATTGCTGCATTTCATCAACCAAAAGAGAAAAGAAATAGGCATACGTAAGGTAAATGGGGCACAAGTATCGGAAGTAATGCTGTTCATAAACCGTGACTTTCTGCGTTGGACGGCTATTGCCTTTGTAATTGCTTGTCCGCTCGCATACTGGGCGATGGATAAATGGTTGAGCAATTTTGCTTACCATACCGAAATAAGTTGGTGGATATTTGTGGTTGCCGGGCTGGTAACGCTTTTCATCACCATGCTTACGGTAAGTTGGCAAAGTTATAAAGCATCTGTGCGCAATCCTGCGGAGGTTTTGAAGTGCGAGTGAACTGATGTCGGCTATTAGGCACCGCTAGATAAAGACTCACTAATTACCGTAAACACTGTCCAACCTTCGGGAGAATTAGAGTGTACCAGCTTTCCACCGTGTAAGCGTATTATGTAGCGCGAAACGCTAAGCCCAATGCCGGTGCCAGTTTCCTTGGTGGTAAAAAATGGAATAAAAATATGGGGAAGCACATCTTGCGGGATGGGTTTCCCCGTATTGCAAATATCAATGCCGACTTGTCCTGTGGTTTGTTTATTGATACGGATAATAATCTGTCCATTTTCAGTCGGATCTATGGCTTCAATGGCATTTTTCAGCAGGTTTACAAGCACTTGCATAATCAGCTTTTCATCAGCCAAAAATTCTACTTTTTCAACTTCCGAATCAAGTTGCAGCTTGATATTTTTCTCTTTTATGGCTTTTTCTTTCAGATGCAATATTTTATCAAGCAATGGTTTCAGTTTAAAAGCTTTAATAACCGGTTTAGGAATTCCGGTGAATTTGCGGTACGAATCCACAAACGAAAGCAAGCCTTTGGCAGTTGAATGAATGGTTTCAAAAGCCTCGATTGTATTATTTCTCAGGTTTTCATTTGCCTCGTTTACTTCAGGCATTTTATGCAAAGTGAGCAACGTTTCGCTCAACGAAGTTATCGGGGCAATGGAGTTCATAATTTCGTGTGTCATTACTCGTATCAACCGAATCCACGACTCCATTTCTTTGGATTCCAGCTCGTTGCCAATATTATTCAACGTGATGACTTTCATTCGACCATTCTTCAACTTAATCTCCGAAAGGCGCAAACTCACTTGAATTTCTTCACGTTCGTTAGAAATGGCTATTTGGGGATTATCACCTGTTTTCATATCCCGAAAAAGTTCCGGAAAGCTTTCATTCACACCGCTCAACTGGTTGATATGCGTAAAAACAGGCAACCCCAACAAATGCAATGCCGACCTATTCACAGTTTGCACATGGCCATAATCGTCCATGATAATAATTCCGGTAGAAACACTTTCGATAATCAGGCTCAAGAACTTTTCATTCTCAATCACTTCTTTGCGCGCATTCGATAAAATCTCTTTAATGCGGTTCAGCATTGTGTTAAGTTCCTTTTCTCGGCGCGACAAGTTGTTTTCCGAAAAATGAAACGAATAGTCGCCATTATCCAATGCATTCAGCAGAAACAATATATTGCTGTTGAATTTTTTATAATGACTTTGTAAAGAATTAAGACTGAATAATGCCATAATTCCCGAAGCAATTGCAAACACATATTGCTTAAAAATAAGGCAATAAGTCAATGCTGCTACCGCAAGAATCAGTAACGTTACAAATAATGCAAGTTTGTATTGAATGGATTTGAACATTTTTACAAAACGTATTTTTTTATCTTACTATAAAGCGTTGGTCTTGTAATGCCAAGCTCGGTTGCCACAGCCGATAAATTTCCACCATTCTTTTTGATAGAATTACCTATTAACAGCCGTTCGGCATCTTCCAAGCTCATGTTTTCAATCTTTGAAGTCGAAGCATTTTGTTCTTTCATGTAAAAATCGGAAGGCAATAATTCATTGCTGTCGCAAAGTATAACCGCCTTTTCGATGGCATGTTGTAATTCACGAACATTACCGGGCCAAGCGTGATCTTCCAGCTTTATGATGGTTTGCTTGTCAAAAGTCAAGTACTTTTTACCATATTTAGAAGCGTATTTTTGTAGAAAAAAATCGGCCAACTGCGGAATATCTGCTTTCCGTTCGCGCAATGGCGGTGCTTCAACGTGAATGGTATTGACACGGTACAGCAAATCTTCCCTGAACTCGCCATTTTGAACCGATTGATCCAAATTGCGGTTGGTGGCGCAAATCAAACGGATATTTACCGGAATCGCCTTATTGTCACCCACGCGAACAATTTGCCTGGATTGAATCGCAGTCAACAATTTAGCTTGTAGCGGATAACTCAGATTTCCAATTTCGTCAAGAAAAAGCGTTCCACCATCGGCAGCTTCAAACTTTCCGGCACGGTCGGTACGGGCATCGGTAAAAGCACCTTTCACATGACCAAAAAGTTCGCTTTCAAACAATGTCTCGCTTACAGCACCCATATCTACGGTAACCAACACTTCATTTTTCCTCGAAGATAAACGGTGAATTTCACGGGCAATAAGTTCTTTCCCGGTTCCATTTTCGCCCGTAACTAAAATGTTTGCATCCGTTTTTGCAACTTTCTCCACCAACCTCCGCAGTTCATGCATTACGGCTGAATGTCCCCAGCAGATGGTTTCACCGAGATTGAGTTCACGGCTCAATACACCTTGTTTTTCGCGCAATCGTTTCACTTCCCTTTGCGATTGACGAAGCGCATAAGCCGCTTGTAGAGTTGCAATTAATTTGGCATTGTCCCACGGCTTTACCACAAAATCGCTGGCACCTTCTTTCAGCGCTTTTACAGCTAAATCAATGTCAGCATAAGCCGTGAATAAAACGACAGGCAGTTCGCCATCAACCTTTTTAATCTCCGACAGCCAAAACAATCCTTCGTTACCGGAATTGATTCCTGCCGAAAAATTCATATCAAGAAGCACTACATCGGGCGTAAGTTCTCTCAACTTAGAAGGCAATTGGTTTGGCGATGATATTAGTGTTACCTGCTGAAAATAGTTTTCCAACAAGATGCGTAATGCACTCAATACATTTTTGTTGTCATCGACAACCAAAATACTTCCAGTCTTCATAAATAATGGGGATGAATTATATTATAAAAATACATGCTTATTACCAGATTACGAAGTTTTTTTGGTTTTAAAATTAAAAATGCGGAAAAATGACCAATATGAAATGAGCATAACCGATTAATTGGTCGCAATTGAAAATCATCGAATACCAAAATAAGATAAAAACCGATGAGATAAACACCAATGATGATATGCGACCCGAGCTTTTGCGAACAAGCGAAGCAATTACACATGACCAATAAAAAAACAATAAATATCAACATATGAAAAGTAAGATGCTGGATGTCTATCTAATTCTTATGCATTTCTGCCCTGAATTTTTCTGGAGTATAACCTTTTTCGAATTCAGCATCAAAATTGAAAATAGCACTATCAATCCCTTTAGATTCAATCTTCGAAAATTCATAAACCACGGCAAATTTCTTCCATTTTGGTTATTTTAGGATTCATGACTTTTGTTTTACATAAATTCTTAAAACAAAAAATCCTAAATCATCAACTCGATAATTTGGGATTTTTGTTAACTAAAAACTGAAACTACGAACGAACCTTCTGTTCCCATTTCCAGGCACTTTCCATCGCTTCATCTAATGTATATTGCGCTTTCCAGCCCAGTATATTGTTCGCTTTATCTGTATTGGCGTAAGCCGAAGTAATATCGCCTTCTCTGCGAGCCACGATTTTATAAGGCAGTTTTTGTCCGCTCACTTTCTCGAAAGAATGAATCACTTCCAAAACAGAACTTCCTTTTCCTGTTCTCAAATTGAAAATCTCGACTTTGTCCAAATTCTTTTTATCCAACAAACGTTTCAAAGCAATTACGTGGGCTTTCGCCAAATCGACTACATGAATGTAATCACGAACACAAGTTCCGTCAGGCGTGGCATAATCGTCTCCGTAAACCGATAATTCTTTTCGCAGACCCAATCCGGTTTGAGTGATAAACGGCACTAAATTTTGGGGAACTCCCAAGGGTAATTCTCCTATTTCAGCCGAGGGATATGCTCCAATCGGGTTGAAATAACGCAACAAAATAGCCTTGATATTGGTTACTTTGGCCGTATCTGTTATGATTTCTTCGCCTATTTGTTTGGTGTTTCCGTAAGGTGACATTGCCGTTTGAATGGCTTCGTCTTCGGTAATGGGCATTTTTTCGGCTTGACCATAAACCGTGCAAGACGAACTAAAAATGAAGTTGGATTCGGGCAGTTTTTGCAATTCTTGAAGCAAATAAACCAAACTGTTGATGTTGTTTTCATAATACAACAACGGATTTCCAACACTTTCGCCAACCGCTTTTGATGCCGCAAAATGAATTACTCCCGAAATGTCTTGGTGTTTTTTGAAAAAATCCTGAACTTTTGCTTTCTCACGCAAATCCAATTTTTCGAATAGCGGTTTTTTATTCGTAATTGCAGTAATTCCTTTTAAAACTTCTTCGGAAGAATTCGAAAGATCATCAACAATCACTACTTCAAAACCTTGATTTTGCAATTCGACCACGGTGTGCGAACCGATAAAACCTAATCCTCCTGTTACTAGTATTTTCATATTTTTTTTATTTTTTGTACAGACGCAATTCATCGCGTCTTTTCGTTTACTAAAAAGAAGCCGTCTCAAAACATTTTTTGAGGCGGTTTTATATTTATATTTCAAGTTGATTCAGATTTGAAGATATTTTAAAATGCTCTTAAGCAGCAACTTTCTTTCTTAAGTTGTGCCCTAAAGCCATTAATCCGAACTCTAGTTCTACTTTTTGAAGTCCTTTTAACGAAAATCGTCTAAATCCGTTGTTATGTTTGAGTTGAGCAAAAACAGGTTCTACATCGGCAGTGCGTTGCTTTCTTTTTTGGATTCCCATTTCACTTAACAATAATTCTCTTGTTCTTTGTTTATGCCTTTCAAGGTTGTGATTTCTCTCGATGCTTCTATTTCCTTTGGCTTTAAAACACTGACTTCGCAGTGGACAGCCCTCGCAGTTTTTGGCTTGGTAGTGACTCACTAGTTGTTCATAACCGGCTTCTGTGATGCGTTTGCTTTGATGTGTTTTGTGCATTTTTTGTCCCATTGGGCATACGTAGTAATCTTCTTCTTGACTGTAATAAAGATTTTCTTTGCTAAAGGGCTTGTGCTTTTTTTGATAATTTTTGCCTTGCTCTTTATCAAACATGTTGTATTTCACATAAGCTATAAGTTCTTGTTGTTCGAGATAATCGTAGTTTTCTTCACTGCCGTAACCTGCATCGGCTGTTATTGCTTCTAATTCCTGGAGTGCTTCTTTTCCGAAGGTTTGCTCAAAATTCTCTAAGTGTGGTTTTAGAGTTTGGTGTCGGTTGGGTTTTGATGAATCGTATAATGAACGATGATTTGATTCTCGGTTGATATTTGCGTGTTATAGGCTGGTTTGAGTTGCCCGTTTTGCATATGATCTTCTTTCATACGCATAAAGGTAGCTTCCTTGTCGGTTTTGCTATAGCTGTTACGTTCTCCTAAAATGGCTGCTTGATGTTCGTATTTTTCTAAATTGCCAACAAAATTATTCCTGATGTAGCGCAATTTGGCTTTTGCCTTGGAACTTGCTTTTTCATTTCCAGAGAGTTTGGCGGCTATTTTAGCAACGGTCTGCTCAATTACTTCTTTGCTGATTTCCTTAAACTCAGTTGGCTCTGGATTAGGGTCGTCATCATTAGCAATGCTTTGGGCGTAGTTCCATAAATCTTCCAACTGGGTCAACATTTTTGCTTTGTTGGTTTTGATACTTTTACCCCAAACAAAAGTGTAACGACCTGCTTGTGCTTCTATTTTTGTACCATCGGTATAGATTTGCTTCAAAGTGATTAATCCCTCTGATGCCAACATCAACACCACTTGTTTGAAAATTTCTTTAAAACTGTCTTTTAATTTGTCACTTCTAAATCGATTAATAGTATTGTGGTCAACAATGGTCATAGAAGTTAACCACATAAAGTTAATGTTCTCACGAAGTGCCAGTTCTATTTTTCGTGAAGAGTAAACATTAGTCATGTAGGCATACAGCATCACTTTAAGCAACATCTTTGGGTGATAGCCTGGGTTACCTTCTTTGCTGTAGGCTTTTAAAAGAGGCTGAATATTAATCGACTCAACAACTTGGTCAACTACCCGAACAGGATGTTTCTCTGGAATTAAATCATCAAACGAATAAGGTAAAAGTACCATTTGTTGCTGGTTGTAATGTTTGAATTTCATAACTAAATAGTCACCCCTTAAGAACAAATTAACAGTTTGATTGTTAGCTATTTGTATGTAATAATTTGTTTTAAACGATAAATTAAATCGCCAAAAAGTGTATATTTAGGTATAAAAAAGTGGCAATATGTTAGGTAAAATAAAACCCGATTTTCAACAAAATTTATTCAAAACTAGACTTACAGACCTTATAAACCTAGAACATCCACTGGTAAAATTAGCACAGGAGATTCCTTGGGATAAAATGGAGGTTGAGTTCGAAAATTTATATTCTAACCAAGGAAGACCCTCTATCCCTATTCGTAAAATAGCAGGAATGTTACTTTTAAAAGAGATGTTTAAAGAAAGTGACGAATCAGTAGTGGAACGTTGGATAGAAAATGCTTATTGGCAATATTTTACAGGAGAAGAGTTTTTCCAAACCCATCAACCTTTTGATCCAAGTGAGTTTGTTCATTTTAGAAAACGCCTAAAAGAAGAAGGATTAGAGTTTTTGTTAAGCCAAAGCGTATCGCTGCATCCTAAGGCGAAAAACGAAAAAGAAGTTCAGATTGACACAACAGTTCAAGAAAAGAATATCACTTTTCCAACGGATGCAAAATTAGCCAAGAAGGTGATTGATAATTGCACTAAAATAGCCGATAGAGAAGGAATTAAACAAAGACAAACCTATAAGAGAATCAGTAAACAACACCTTCGAGATGCTTATTTTGGTCATCATCCAAAAAGAAAAAAGAAAGCTGTGATGGCTCGAAAAAAGTTAAGGACCCTTGGTTTAAGAGTTGTTCGAGAATTAGAAAGGAAATTACCTCAGGAATTACAAAATCATTACCAAGGAGAGTTTATCATCTACAAAAAAGTACTCACTCAGGAGCGAAACAGCAAAGACAAAATCTATAGTTTACATGAACCACAAACAGCTTGTATAGCCAAAGGCAAAGCGCATAAGGCGTATGAATTTGGAACAAAAGTAGTCGTTGTAAGAGGTCGTAAAACAGGAGTGATTACAGCAGTAAAGAGGTTTTCAGGCAATCCGAACGACAGTAAAACTTTAGAAGATTCATTATCGCAAAGCCAACGAGTGAGAACAAAAATTGGAGGAACAAGACCTGAAATGGCCAGTACAGATAGAGGTTTTAGAGGTCAAACTCAAGTAGGAAGTACTCAAATACTCATACCAAAGAATAGCAAAGAGAAAACAAAATACAAACAAGAAGTTGCCAGAAAAAGATTTAGAGCAAGAGCTGCTATTGAACCTACAATCTCACATTTAAAAAGAAATCATGCTTTAGGATTAAACTTCCTCAAAGGAGTGGTTGGTGATATTCATAATGCATTGTTGGCGGGAATTGGATACAATTTAAAGCTCAGATTTAACCAAATCAAAGAGCAAATTATTTATTGTCTACAATTATTGTTCAACTTTTTGACTAAAAACAAAACCACTATTTTATTCGAAATTTAAAATAGTGGCTTTTTAAGGAATGACTAAATATCTGTAAAATTAATAACTAAATATACGAAATAACCCATGAAAAATAAAATGTAAAACACAAGAAAACCGCCTCAGTTTTGAGACGGCTTCCTACGGGAATTATTTTAAAAATTCCAAAACACTTTCGGTAATAAATTGGATTTGTTCCCCATCCAATTCGGTATGCATCGGCAAGGAAATCACTTCTTTCACCAACTGATTCGTTACCGGGAAATCTTCTTCGTTGTAGCGAATATCTGTATACGCTTTTTGCGAATGCAACGGAATTGGGTAATAAATAGCACAAGGAATTCCTTTATCAAGCAAATGCTGCATCAAGCCATTTCTGTCAGCATCAATGATTCGCAAGGTATATTGGTGAAAAACATGATCATCCCCATTCCAATCAAACTCTGGAATTAGGATATTCAAATGACCTGAAAATGCTTTATTATATTGTGACGCAGCCAATCGACGTGCCGTATTATACTTATCCAATAACGGTAATTTTGCATTCAAAACTGCCGCTTGAATACTGTCTAAACGGGAATTTACCCCAACCACATCATGATGGTAGCGTTCGTACATTCCGTGATTTACAATTCCACGAAGGGTATGTGCCAAAGCATCATCATTGGTAAAAATGGCTCCACCATCTCCATAACAACCTAAATTCTTAGATGGAAAAAAAGAAGTGGCTCCCACGTGCCCGATAGTCCCTGCTTTCTTTTTGGTTCCATCAGCAAACTCATAATTAGCTCCAATCGCTTGTGCATTATCCTCAATAATAAATAAATTATGTTCTTGGGCCAAAGCCATAATTGCCTCCATATTAGCGGCACGTCCAAACAAATGTACCGGAACAATCGCTTTGGTTTTTGGCGTAATGGCTTTTTTGATTCTTTCGATAGAAATATTCATGTTGTGCAAATCCACATCAACCAAAACCGGTGTCAGTTGCAACAAAGCAATCACTTCAACGGTTGCGGCAAAGGTAAAATCGGCAGTAATAACCTCGTCTCCCGGTTGCAATCCCAATCCCATCATGGCGATTTGCAAGGCATCGGTACCATTCGCACACGGAATGACATGCTTTACACCCAGATATTCTTCTAAAGATTTTTGAAACTGATGAACTTGCGGCCCATTGATATAAGTGTTTGTATCTAAAACTTCCTGAATAGAAGCATTTACAACAGATGCAATTGTATCGTATTGACTTTTCAAGTCAACCATTTGGATTTTTTTCATTGAATTTTTGGTTAAAAGGCCACCTTTCGACTGAGCTTAGGTGACGTTATTTTAAGGTTTCTGGAAACAACAAACACTTTCGTAAAACGAGGAACAAAAATAGTTATTTAATGAGTTCAAACCAATCAAAATAAAATAAAGAAACCGTATTTTAGCCGCAAAAATTTATTGATGCTTTTCCTTTATAATGTAATTATTCATATTGCCGGTTTTTCATTAAAAATCATTGCGCTTTTCAATCCAAAAATAAAACTTTTTGTAGAGGGTAGAAAAGCAGTATTCCCAACATTAATACAGAAAATCCAGTCTTCTGACAAGACGATTTGGTTTCATGCCGCATCCTTAGGTGAATACGAACAAGGTCTGCCGGTAATTGAAAAAATCAAAGAAGAATTTCCTTCCCACAAAATCATAATCAGTTTCTTCTCCCCTTCAGGGTATGAAGTCCGCAAAAACAATACGATTGCCGATGCCACGGTTTACCTTCCGTTAGACACAAAAAAAAATGCACAAGAATTTTTGAAATTAGCACATCCGGAAATGGTGTTTTTCATTAAATACGAATATTGGATTAATTATTTAAGTGAATTAAAAAAACAAAATACGCCCACCTATTTAATTTCGGGCATATTAAGAGAAAACCAGCTGTTTTTTAAATGGTATGGCGGCTTTTACAGAAAAGCATTAAACACCTTCACCTACTTTTTTGTACAAAATGAAAATTCAAAAAAGTTATTGTATCAATTAGGCAAAACCAACGTCATCGTTTCCGGGGATACCCGTTTTGACAGGGTTGCCGCTATTTTAGAAAAAGACAACAGATTGGATTTTATCTCAAATTTCAAAAACAACACCTTAACTATTGTCATTGGAAGTTCTTGGCCAAAAGACGAAATACTGTTAACCGACTTTATAAATAAGACCTCACTTCCGGTTAAATTTATTATTGCCCCGCACAATATCAAAAGCGAGCAAATTGGGCAATTAAAAAAGAGCCTCACGAGAAAAACGGTATTATTTTCTGAAAAAGAAGGTGAAAACCTGGCTGATTATGAAGTATTTATCATTGACACAATTGGAATTCTGACAAAAATATACAGTTATGCAGATATTGCCTATGTGGGTGGCGGTTTTGGAAATCCAGGCGTTCATAATCTATTAGAACCGGCAACATTTGGTGTGCCTATTGTAATTGGCCCTAATTTTTCCCATTTTGCAGAAGCAATCGCATTAGTCAATTTAGAAGGCTGTATAAGCATCTCCAATAACGAAGAATTGAGCCAAACTTTTGACCTTTTAGTTACAGATGATGAAACACGCAATAAAAAAGGAATTATTTGCAGCAATTTTGTAAACACAAACGAGGGAGCCACAAGCATAATATTTGAAAATATCCAGAAAAAAACAACTCTCTATTGAGTCCCTTTAACCTGATTTTATTGCTGATATTCCAAACACAAGGTTTTAAACGAATCTTAAAAATTAGCTTTTAAAAAAATCTAATTCTCAAAAAAGAAACCTTCTTATTTAACAATTCACAAACAAACAAACAAAATCACGCATAATAAACTAATAATCAAATCATTAAAAACAAATAAATTCACCGCATTTAAAACAACTTATTCTTTTCAATTATTATTTTATTAATAGAATTTGCATTTTATAGGTCGGAAAAATAATCGAATATTATTTCAAAAAAAAAATGAAAAAATATTTTACATATCAAAAATTTTATATCTTTGCCTCGAATTAATAATTAACCTTTTATAATAAAGTAAGATGAAAAAAGTATTTTTAAGTTTAGCTGTAGTTGCTGTATTAACTGTTGTATCTTGTAAAAAAGCTGAAGCTCCTGTTGAAGAGGCTGCTGCTGACACTACTGCTGTAGCTGTTGATTCTGCTGCTGTTGTAGCTGATACTGCTGCTGTTGCTGTTGATTCTGCTGCTGCTGCTCCAGCTGCTGCAACTGAAGCTGCTCCTGCTAAGTAATTCTAAATTACAGTAAAAAAATAAGCCGCTCACATTGTGACCGGCTTTTTTTTATGCCCAAAATTAAACAAACACTACATCTTTTTAAGCACCAATAAAACTGCTTAATCTACAAACTCAAAATCATTGTTAGCAAAATCCAATATTTCTGCTTTCGAACCGTATTTCACTATTTCATCAATTCCTTTCTGAACCATCAATTCCGTGCTGTATTTTCGACTTACAGCCACAACCCTGCCATCAGCAACAACTCTAAAGAAAAACTTCCCCTTAGACGTTTTAAATCTCACATAAGAACAACTTTCTAAGACAGATCGCAAATACTCCGCATCTGCCTCACAATCCATCCTTAATTCATATGCATTACTGGTGAAAATAGTTTTTCCTTTCCTGGAAGTAAATTCAAACTTATAATCACCGCTAAATCTTTTACTAATAACAAAAGTTCCCATATTTTTTATTCAAATTCCAAATTCCAATTATTTAGAATTCCAATTATTTAGAATTCAAAAACCTCACCTCTTCACAAGATTCAAAACAAACCACAAAACTGATTTTGGTACAAAATAAAAAAAGCTCCAAACATTAGTTTGAAGCTTTCTTTGTACTCAGAGCAGGACTCGAACCCGCACGAACATTGCTGTTCACTGGATTTTAAGTTTTGCAGAGTGGTATAAAGCACAATTTACAAAACGTATTCCGCTGTTTTTCAACCTCTTAAATTTTCAATATTCCAATTATTTTTTTATAAACAGGCTCGTTTATAGGTTCGGCAATTACTTAGTAACCGTCGTAGTTGTAGGTGAGTAAAGCCCAAAAGTTAAACTAGAAACCAAACCATTAACAAATGACTGTCTTGTGTAAACAGTATAATCAGTTGCTCCACCAGCCATTACTTTTGCATCTGAAACACCTACAGGTGCAAGACCAGCAATAACATAGTGATTCCACTTAGTAACCTTTTCAGTTCCTTTTCCTCCATTACCTACAACACTAGTGTAAGAGTAACAAGAAGTCAACATAATAGCAGCTCCACAAGCTACAGCCATACGAGTAAACATTTTTTTCATTTTTTTTATGAATTTAATTGATTTATAATTAACCCGAAAATACATAAAAAAAATAAACACAACCTTATTTAACTACATTTTTTTTGCAAAATATACTACAAAAAACATTTCACCTACAAACAATCAAAATAAAAAAAGCTCCAAACATTAGTTTGAAGCTTTCTTTGTACTCAGAGCGGGACTTGAACCCGCACGAACATTGCTGTTCACTGGATTTTAAGTCCAGCGTGTCTACCAATTTCACCATCCGAGCATGATGTGATTTCGAGCGAAAAACGGGGCTCGAACCCGCGACCTCGACCTTGGCAAGGTCGCGCTCTACCAACTGAGCTATTTTCGCATTTTTCAATTCTTAAAAAGAACCGCGATACTTGTTCTGTATTGCGGATGCAAATTTAAGAGCTTTTTTCGATTACACAAGCGTTTTTTGAAAAAATAATCAATATTTTTTTTTAAGCTTTTGATTTGCTTTAATTTAAAAAACAAAAAAATTATTTCCTGGTTAGCATTCTTTTAATTTCATTCAATTTCATCAAAGCTTCTACTGGCGTTACCGAATTGATATCAAGATTTAAAATCTCTTCTTTAATCTCTTCCAGCAATGGATCGTCTAAATTAAAGAAACTCATTTGTATTTCTTCCTTATCTGATTTAATTCCGTTTAACGCAGCACCAGAATGATCTTTCTCCAGTTTCTTCAAAATCTTTTGCGCTTTCGAAATTACAATTTGAGGCATTCCGGCCATTTTCGCCACATGAATTCCAAAACTATGCGCACTTCCACCTTTGACTAATTTTCGGATAAAAAGCACCGTATCTTTTAATTCTTTTACAGATACATTATAATTCTGGATTCGAGACAAAGATTCGCTCATCTCATTCAACTCATGATAATGGGTAGCAAACAAAGTTTTAGGCTTAGAAGGATGCTCATGCAAATACTCCGCAATAGCCCAAGCTATGGAAATTCCGTCATATGTACTAGTTCCTCTTCCAATTTCGTCCAACAACACCAGACTTCTATCGGAGATATTATTCAAGATAGAAGCCGTTTCGTTCATTTCGACCATAAAAGTAGATTCGCCCATCGAAATATTATCACTCGCCCCTACTCTGGTAAATATTTTATCTACAAGTCCCATTTTCACGCTATCAGCCGGAACAAAACTTCCCATTTGAGCCAAGAGCACAATTAAAGCCGTTTGACGCAAAATAGCCGACTTACCCGACATATTGGGACCAGTAATCATAATCAACTGCTGAGTTTCTCTATCTAAGAAAACATCATTAGCAATATAAGGAACACCTACCGGCAATTGTTTCTCGATAACAGGATGCCTTCCGTTTTTAATATCTAATTCAAATGTTTCATCCAGTTCTGGACAAACATATTTGTTCTCGATTGCCAATTGCGTAAAAGAACACAAACAATCCAGTTGAGCAACCAAATTAGCATTCAGCTGAACAGGCTTGATATAAGTAGCAATCCAAGCCACTAATTGTTCGAATAATTCTGATTCAATTTTGTGGATTTTCTCTTCAGCACCCAGAATTTTAGCTTCGTATTCTTTTAATTCTTCGGTAATATAACGTTCGGCATTAACAAGGGTTTGCTTTCTTATCCATTCCGTTGGCACTTTGTCTTTATGCGTATTTCTAACTTCGATATAATAACCAAAAACATTATTAAACGAAATTTTCAACGAAGAAATCCCTGTACGTTCTGACTCTCTAGCTTCTATTCCTTCTAAAAATTCTTTTCCCGAAGTCGAAATCGCACGTAATTCGTCCAATTCTTCATTGACTCCTTTAGCAATAGCATTTCCTTTGGCAATAGCCACTGGCGCATCCTGATTTAAAGTAGTTTTTATCTTTTCACGCAATAAATCACAGCTATGCAAATTATCTCCAATAACTTTTACTGCTTCCTGCGGACTTTCTAACGACAGCGTTTTTATAGGGATAATAGCGTCTAATGATTCTTTCAAATAAACCACTTCACGAGGCGATACTTTCCCCGCAGCAATTTTAGAAATCAATCGCTCTAAATCCGAGATTTGTTTAATTTGGTATTGCATTTTTTGCAACACCTCTTGATTTTCTTTCAAATACGCTACCACCTGATGACGGCTCTGTACTTTATTTGCATCTTTTAATGGCAAAGCCAACCAACGTTTCAACAAACGTCCTCCCATTGGCGAAAGCGTTTTATCAATTACATCCAAAAGCGTAACCGCATTAGGATTATAACTATGATACAATTCGAGATTTCTAATCGTAAATCGGTCCATCCACACATAAGCATCTTCGGCAATACGCTGAATTGCTGTGATATGTTGCACTTTGTTATGTTGTGTCTCTGACAAATAATACAAAACTGCACCCGAAGCTATGATTCCTTCTTTCAAATCTTCGATTCCAAAACCTTTTAAAGAAATTGTCTGGAAATGCTTTGTCAAAGTTTCAAAAGCATAATCTTCTTTGTAAACCCAATCTTCGAGATAAAAACAATGGTAATCCTCTCCAAAATTCGACTTAAAATCATTCTTATGATTCTTTTGAATCAAAACCTCTGAAGGGCTAAAATTCTGCAATAATTTATCGATATACTCTGCATTTCCCTGAGCCGTAAGAAATTCTCCTGTAGAAACATCCAAGAAAGAAATCCCTATAGCTTTATTCGAAAAATAAACTGAAGCCAGGAAGTTATTGGTTTTTGATTGCAAAACCTCATCATTCATAGAAACTCCCGGAGTTACTAATTCGGTCACGCCACGTTTCACAATCGTTTTAGTCATTTTAGGATCTTCAAGCTGATCGCAAATAGCAACACGAAGTCCTGCTTTGACTAATTTTGGCAAATAGGTATTAATAGAATGATGCGGAAATCCTGCTAAGGCAGTTTCTGTTTCTGAACCCGCACCACGTTTAGTTAATGTAATCCCTAATATTTTCGACGCTCGAACTGCATCCTCTCCAAATGTCTCATAAAAATCGCCAACCCTAAACAACAAACAAGCATCTGGATATTTCCTCTTGATCTCATTATACTGCTTCATTAGTGGGGTTTCCTTAACTACTTTGTCTTTAGATGCCAATTTGTATCGTATTTAATTTATTAGAAAAATGTGAAGGCGAATTTAAAAATTTTATAACGAATAACTATCACTTAAAAAATTAAAAACATTTTTAAGTAAATTTTAAGCCATTGGCATGATTTTTTCTTTAGTTTTGTTCTACGAATACTAAAATCAAATTAAGATGAAAAAAATAATTTTACTTGCTGCACTAGTTGTTTTTGGAGTTACAACTTCTAAAGCCCAAGAAACAACTAAAAAAATCAAAGCAACGGCTACTAAAATGGCAAAAGTAAACGGAGCAGGAATGGTTTTCGAAAACGAAACTATTGACTACGGAACAATTGCACATAATGCAGACGGAAAACGTGAGTTTGTTTTCACAAACAACGGAAACAAACCATTAATTATTACTAATGCTGTAGGTTCATGTGGATGTACAGTACCTTCTACTCCAAAGGAGCCTATTGCTCCTGGTGCTAAAGGTGTTATTGGTGTAAAATATGCTACTGACAGAGTAGGTCAATTTACAAAAACGGTAACTGTAACTTCTAATGCTGAAGGACAAACTACAAAAACGTTAACTATCAAAGGAACAGTTCTTCCTGATGATGCTCCAAAAAAGAGCTAATTTTTAAAATATAAAAATCAAAAAAAGCTTCCCTTTACAAAATCGGAAGCTTTTTTTATTCGAAAAAATTCCATCCTTAAAAATGAGAAAACTAGAAAATAGCGAGCTAGAACGAAAATCAATTGCAGACTTCAAAAAATCGGAGAAAACACCTCTTATTCTTGTCTTAGACGATGTGCGTAGTTTACACAATATTGGTTCGGTGTTTAGAACTGCTGATGCTTTTTTGATTGAAAAAATATATTTATGTGGTATTACCGCAACACCACCTAATAAAGAAATTCACAAAACAGCCTTAGGCGCAACTGAAACGGTAACTTGGGAACATAACGAAAATGTACTCGAAACAATCGCCACCTTAAAACAAGAGGGGGTTATTACTTTGGCGATTGAACAAGTAGAAAGCGCTATTTTTCTACAAAATTTTGAAGTAGAAAAAGATCAAAAATATGCATTGGTTTTTGGTAACGAAGTTCATGGCGTAGCTCAGGAAGCGGTTGCTGTATGTGACGGCTGTATTGAAATTCCACAATTAGGCACTAAACATTCCTTGAATATTTCAGTTAGTGCAGGAATTGTAGTTTGGGATCTATTTCAAAAAATAAATTGGTCGAAATAATTTTTTAATTTAATAAAATTTATACTTTTATGGCATGAAAAGCCATTATTTTTTAAGGATTATATTTTTTTATTTGATTTTTTTTTCATTTGCTGTATTTCCAGCCAATCCTTTTCCCAATAAAAATAATTTAAGCCCTACAAAAAGGAAATCTAACTTTCTTTATTACCAAACAACATCAGCATTTTCTGTTGTTCCAATATCGAATACCCCACCTGTAATTCATGCTGTTGGGAATCAAGTTTATTGCCCAGGAACTTTAATGAAAATTGTTACTGATGTAACAATAAATTACACCGATGAAATTGACACTGATGCAATCTATATCCAAATCTCGGCAGGGTATATCAACGGAAATGATTTTTTAACATTATCCAATCCTGAATTACATCCCACAATTACTTCCAGTTGGAATAATACTGAAGGCAAATTAAAACTTTCAAGCCCAATTGCCGGTACAAAAGTAACATACACTGAATTTATCGCAGCTATAAAAGATGTAACTTATAGAAATTCATCTGCCAATCCTTCTGGAATTAAAAACTTTTCTATATCAATAGGCCAAGCTAATTATTTACCCAGAAATAAACATTTTTATGAATATGTACCTAATCTAGGCATTACTTGGACTGCAGCCAGAGATGCTGCCGCAGCCAGAACTCATTACGGCTTACAAGGTTACTTAGCTACACTAACAGCCGCTGACGAAGCTCAATTAGCCGGAGCACAAGCACCAGGCACAGGATGGATTGGTGGAACCGATGAACAAAACGAAGGTAACTGGAGATGGGTAACAGGTCCTGAAGGTCTTGAAAACGGAGGCAACGGCAGATTATTTTGGATCGGAAAAGCAAACGGAACAACAACAGCTCCTGATTACTATGCGAATTGGAATAATAATGAACCTAACAACAATATACAATCATTTAAACCAAATGGGGAAAATTATGCCCATATTACAGCACCCGGAATCGGAAAGCCAGGAGCATGGAACGACCTCTCTAATGATGGAGATCCCCCAGGCAATTATCATCCAAAGGGCTATATTGTAGAATATGGCGGAATGATTCCCGGGGATGTAGATCTAATTGAAACCTCAGCTAGTACAACGATCACAATGTCTAAAGTCACTAGTACTACTCCTAACTCAAGATGTGGAACAGGAACGGTAACTTTAGAAGCAACTGTTATTGATGGAACCATATACTGGTACACTTCTCTTTCTGAAATCACACCAATAGCATCAGGAAATAGTTTTACCACACCTACTATATCAAGTTCAACTACTTATTATGTTGATGCTGGTTGCATAAACGAAAGAAAACCTATTACCGCAATAATTAACCCACTACCTGTAGTCAATGATATCAGTATTTTTCAATGCGATAGCGACCTGAATCCGGATGGAAAGACTCTTTTTAATCTAACCGTAAAGAATGATGTTATTTCTGCCAATTACACCAATGAAACCTTCGCCTATTACACCACTCTTAATGGTGCCAACAATGCGCTACCGGCAGATTTGATTCCAAATCAATTGGCTTTTGAAAACACAACCCCAACCTCAATGAACATTTGGGCAAGAGTCAGCAATACAATTACCGGTTGTTATAGTGTGGCAAAAATTACCTTAACCGTTTCCTCCACTAACATCCCTCCAAACTACAAAATCATAATCCCTCCTGTGTGTGATGATTTTTTAGACAGTAATGGCAACAATACGACCAACAACAATAATCGCGACGGAATTGCCGCTTTTGACCTGACAGCGTCTAAAGCAACCATACAGACACTTCTACCAACAACTGAAGTGTATACCATCAATTACTACCGAAATAAAGCGGATGCCTTGTCAGAACTCAATGTCATCACCAATATTTCAAATTACAGAAATATCGGCTATCCGAATACGCAAGATATCTGGGTGCGTATCGATAGTGATTTGGAGAATGCCTGTTACGGTTTAGGTCCTTATCTGACACTAAATGTTGAGGCGTTGCCAAAGGCAAATCCAGTGATTATACCGAGACAATGTGATGACAATCAGGATGGGATATTTACATTCAATACCGCTTCGCTTGAATCCAGTTTATTAAACGGGCAAACCAATTTAACCGTTACTTATTTTGACCAAAACAATAATCCCTTGAAAGATGCAAACGGAATCCTGATTACGAGTCCGTTTCCTGCCGTGTTCACTACCGCCTCGCAAACCATAAAAGCGGTCGTGAAGAACAATTCGACCTTACAATGTTCTGACGAAACAAGGATACCATTTACTGTGGATGATTTGCCGGAGGCATTTTCCGTTCCCGCAGCTTTAACAACGACGTGCGATGACGAGCCAAACCCATTGGACCAAGACGGAAAATTTGCTTTTGACACTTCTTCATTTCAAGCCACTATTCTGGGAGGACAAACCGGAATGACAGTCAAATATTTTGACCAAAATGGTGTGCTATTACCAAGTCCGTTGCCCAATCCTTTTCTAAGCGAAACCCAAAACATCACTGCTCGGGTAGAAAATCCGTTAAACACAAACTGCCCCGCCACTACAACAATACGTTTTCTAGTACATCCGATTCCGAAAATTGATTTGAATCTAGATGGCCAAGCTGACGAATTAGTCTGCTCGAATCTCCCCTCCTTTTTTGTAACACTCGACGCAGGAATTACAGACAATTCCCCTAGCGGTAATTACAATTATATTTGGAAGAAAGACGGAATCAACATTGGCAGCAATTCCCCAACGTTGGGTGTAAATGCTGTCGGAGTTTACACCGTTGATGTAAGCAATCCATTCGGATGCAGCAGAACCCGAACCCTGACGGTCACCGCCTCAAATATGGCAACCATCCAATCTATCGATGTGGTAGATTTGACTGATGTCAACTCCGTTACGGTAAACGTAACCGGACCTGGTGATTACGAATACAGCTTGGATGACTCCAATAATTTTTGGCAAGACTCTAATTTCTTTGATAATGTACCCGCCGGAATTCACAAAGTTTTTGTCAATGATAAAAATGGTTGTGGATTTGTTTCTAAAGAAATTGTGGTGGTAGGAATCCCTAAATATTTCACACCAAACAATGACTCTTACAATGATGTATGGGGAATCAAAGGAATCATAAAATATCCTTTGGCCGAAGTACAACTCTTTGACCGTTACGGCAAGTACCTAAAAACCCTAAACGCTTTACATCCCAATTGGGACGGAACATTCAACGGTAAACTTTTACCTGCTTCCGATTATTGGTACGTCATAACATTAGATAAAAACACACCTCCGATTCGAGGGCATTTTTCTTTAAAAAGATAAATTAGTTCTTAATTCTCTTATGAATTTCATCTAAAATAAAAAGATAATCCGATTGATTATTTACAAAATCTTTGCCCGTAACATCAATAATTAGAATATTCAAGTCGGTTTGAGAATTCAAATAATCCAAATAAGCACTATTGATTTTCTCTAAGTATTCGGTTGAAATCAACTGCTCATAATCCCGACCTCTTTTCTGAATATTTTTTAATAATTGCTCCGGATGTTGCAACAAATACACATACAAATCAGGCTTAGGGATTTCTTTGTAAATAATATCAAAGAGGTTTTTATACAATTGATACTCTTCTTCTTCCAAAGTTACTTTTGCAAAAATAAGCGACTTAAAAACATGATAATCGGCTACTAAAAAGTCTTTTTGTAAATCCAATGCGACTAAATCCTCCGAAAGTTGTTGATAACGATCTACTAAAAACGACAATTCAAGTGGTAAAGCATAACGCTCTTGGTCTTTGTAAAACTTAGCCAAAAAGGAATTTTCAGCAAAACGTTCAAAAAGCGTTTTAGTATTAAAATCTTCTGAAATTTTAGCTGCCAATGTAGTTTTTCCGGCTCCAATATTTCCTTCAAAAGCAATATAATGTATCTTATCAAAAGAAACATTTTGCAACGGACATTCTAAATTGGCCACAGCAACACACTCTCCTTCATCCGAAGAAGTTTCAATTAACTCCGAAATAGTTTTATGTAAAACAGGATGCGTCCATTTTACTTTCAAATCTTGAAAAGGAAGCAGAACAAACTTCCGGTCTTGCATCAATGGGTGAGGTACTGTGAGTGTTTCGGTATCGATAATTTCCTCATCAAAAGCAATCATATCAATATCAATAATCCGGGATTGATATCCACTTGCATTTTGTCGAATACGTCCTAATTTTTGTTCTACTTCTAAGGCTTTCAAAAGCACTTGTGGAGCTGAATTATAAGTATGCAAAACCAAAGCACAATTGTAAAAAGTATCACTATCAAACCCCCAAGCTGCGGTTTCATAAACTCTGGAAACTTGAATTACCGTTCCTATTTCCTGATGAATTAATGCAATACATTGCTTAATTGTCTCTAACCGTTCGCCTTGGTTACTCCCAATAGATAAAATAACCTGATGTTGTGCTCTCATATTAAGTACAAATTAACTAAAGAATTTTAGAAATAGCAATATATTTGCACAAAGTGTCTGCATTTCAATTCAAGAAAGAAACTATAATCCGGATACTTTTTCTACAAAATTAAAGAATATTATTATGAAGTTTTTAAGCAATGTTATCGCTACTGTTGTAGGTTTATTTGTGTTTCTAATGCTGTTTTTTTTCGGAGTCTTTTTTATCGCCGCTATTTTTGGTGGAGAATCGGAAACAGAAGCTCTTAAAAATGATTCTGTAATCGAATTAAATCTTGAAGATGTAAAATTTGATTATGCCGGAAAATACAAAGACCCTTGGATGAGTTTTTTTTCTGATGAAAAAAACATCGGTCTTTCTGACGTTATCAATGCAATTGATGTTGCTTCAATAGACGACAAAATCAAAGGAATCTCTATTTTAAACAACAATTCCGAATTAGGAATGGCGCAAAGCAAAGACTTAAGAAACGCTTTAGAAAATTTCAAAAAATCGGGCAAATTTGTAATGGCTTACGCCAATAGCTATTCGCAAAAAGAATACTATCTGAATTCGGTAGCCAATCATATTTATTTAAATCCTGTGGGCGAATTAGACTTTAAAGGATTATCTTCTGAAATCATGTTTTACAAAGATTTACAGGAGAAAACTGGCGTAAAAATGGAAGTTATTCGACATGGAAAATATAAAAGTGCCGTTGAACCTTTCTTAGAAAATAAAATGAGCGATGCCAATAGAGAACAAACAACGGCATTACTACAATCCATTTGGAATTCAGTTTGCGCTGACATTTCAAAAAGCAGAGCAATTTCAACTAGCAAATTAAACGAAATTGCAAACGGCTTGCTTGCCAGAACTCCTGAAATGGCTAAAAAACAAAAATTAATCGACTATATCGCTTATGAAGATGTATATCATAATGACATCAAAAAAGCATTAAAAGTTAGCCCTGACAAAGACTACAACAAAATACCGATTAGCGATTATACGCATAAAATGACCACCACTTCAGTGATTTCTGAAAGTGATGACAAGATTGCCATTATTTTTGCTCAAGGCGAAATTCAAAGCGGTGAAGGCGATGTAAATACTATTGGCGAAGGCTCTATGCGTCGTTCTTTACAAGATGCCAGAAAAGACAAAAAAGTAAAAGCTATTGTACTTAGAATCGACAGCCCTGGAGGAAACGCATTAACTTCTGATTTAATTTGGAGAGAAATTGAATTAACTAAAAAAGTAAAACCTGTAGTAGTTTCTATGGGGAATTATGCCGCTTCAGGAGGTTATTATATGGCTTGTAATGCCAATACTATTTTTGCGCAAAACAACACCATTACGGGCTCTATAGGTGTTTTTGGGATTTTACCTAATTTTAGTCAATTGACAAAAAAGATAGGAATCAACATCGAACAGGTAAAAACACATAGTAATGCAGCTCTTTACAGTCCTTTTGTTCCAATGGACGAAAATTTCAAAGCCGTTACACTGGAAAGCATTGAGCATATCTATAAAACCTTTGTAAGTCACGTTGCCGAAGGACGAAAAATGAAATTTGCTGCTGTAGATTCTATAGCACAAGGAAGAGTTTGGTCCGGTTCAGAAGCATTAAAAATAGGTCTTGTAGATAAAATTGGCGGATTAAATGCTGCTATTGTCGAAGCAGCTCGTTTATCTAAAACCTCAAATTACACCACTCAAAACTACCCTGAATACGAAAAAGATTTTGATGAAATATTCGCTAAATTTCCTTTTGCCAGCACAAAGCAAAACATCATAAAAGAAGAAATTGGTCTCGAAAATTACCAGCTATTACAGCAAGTAAAGAAATTCCAATCCCGAAAAGGAATTCAGGCAATGATGCCATTTGAAATTTCGATTTACTAAAAACTCCATCAACCGTTTAAGTTATTCTTAAACGGTTTTTTTATCCCTTTTTACAAATTCAAAGGAATTGAAAAATTGTAAGATATTATGAAAATATTGTAATTTTCCTATGAGCTAATCTCCTATTTTTGTAATAGAGTATGCTCACAGCATACCTTCTTTATATAAAATAAACATTCCATAGCCATGTTAAAAAAAATAATACTAATCACAGCTGCTATCATCCTCTTATTTGCAGGATCTTTATTTGCAATTCCTTATTTTTTCAAGGATCAAATAAAAGCTAAAATCATTGCCGCTATCAATCAAAAAGTGGATGCCAAAGTCAGTTTTGCAGATGCCGATTTAAGTTTGTTTAAAAACTTCCCTAATGCTAATGTTACCATCGAAAAATTAGCCATTATCAACAAAGCGCCTTTTGAAGGAGATACTTTGCTTTCACTAGGCGAACTCAATTTAAAAATGTCAATTAAAGAACTTTTTAAAGGAGATAATGAACCCATAAATATTGACGGGATTAGCTCTAAGAATGGTTTAATCAATATTATTTTCAACAAAGATGGAATTGGGAATTATGATATTGCCATAAAAGACGACAAAACCTCTACTGATGAGTCTAAAAGCAAACCGCTTGCACTTAATATTCAGAATTACAAACTTGAAAATTTTCAGTTTAGATATTTTGACGAAAGTTCGAAAATAAAAATGCTTATCGACAGTCTAAACCATGAAGGAACTGGAGATTTTGCGGCTTCCAAATTAGATTTGGACACCAAATCAACAGCTAAAATAACTCTGGATATGGACAAGGTCAATTACATGAAAAATGTAGCCTTGACATTGGATGCCGTTTTAGGAATAGATTTAGAAAAAAGCAAATACACCTTCAAAGAGAACAAGGCTTTAATCAATCAATTACCATTAGAATTTGACGGTTTTATTCAATTAGTCGATGCTGGTCAAGAATACGACTTGAAATTTAAAACGCCTACTTCTTCCTTTAAAAACTTCTTAGGTGTTATTCCCGCTACTTATGCTGCCAATTTAAACAATGTCAAAACCACTGGTGATTTTACAGTAGCTGGTTTTGCCAAAGGATTGTATTCGGACACCACAGTACCTAAATTTAATATCGAAATCGCATCTAACAATGCCTCTTTTCAATATCCTAATTTGCCAAAATCAGTACAAAATATTATAATAGACACTAAAATCATCAATCAAACTGGCATTTTAAATGATACTTATGTCAACTTAGACAAGCTTTCCTTCCGCATTGATCAGGATGTTTTTAATGCCAAAGCCAATATCAAAAACGTCACTCAAAACGCCATTGTTGATGCCGCATTAAAAGGGACTATTAACTTAGGTAATTTATCTAAAGCCTACCCTATCAAATTGGACAAACCCCTAAGCGGAATTTTAAAAGCCGACGTGACTACTAAATTTGACATGCAATCGGTAGAAAAAAGCCAGTACCAAAACATTAATAATGCGGGTACAATGAGCTTGTCAGGATTTAAATACACCGACGAAAATGGCAAATCGATGAACATTAGCAACGCTGCGATTGTATTTAATCCGTCAAGGGTTAACTTAAAACAATTTAATGCTTCGACCGGAAAAAGCGATTTGAGCGTTACTGGAGTTTTAGAAAATTTCTATGGCTTCATATTTAAAAATCAAAACTTGCAAGGAAATTTCAACTTGACTTCAAATCAATTATCAGTAGATGATTTTGTGACTACTGAGGAAAAACCAAAAGCAGGAACTACAAATACAACAACCGACAATACAAAAACGAAGAAAACAGAGGCAATGAAAATCCCCGCTTTCTTGGATTGTACGCTTACGGCAAAAGCCAATACGGTTTTATACGACAATTTAATACTGAAAAATGTTTCCGGAAAATTAATTGTTAAAGACGAAAAACTAACAATGGAAAACATCAAAACTTCTATTTTTGGCGGTTCTATCGGATTAAATGGTGCGGTTTCTACCAAAGAAAAAACACCAACATTCAATATCGACTTAGGCTTAACTCAAGTAGACATTGCGCAGTCTTTTACCCAACTGGACATGCTTAAAAAATTAGCTCCTATTGCTGGAATTGTTAACGGTAAAATTAACTCTACCATTAAATTGAATGGAAATCTGGATGCAAACGAACTCACTCCCGATTTAAAAACCATCACAGGAGATTTATTAGGTCAGTTTCTTTCTACTACCATCAATTCAAGTAATTCGACCCTATTAACGGCGCTAACTTCAAACATCAAGTTCTTAGACATGAGTAAAATTAATTTGAACGATTTGAAAGCGGCTATTTCCTTCAAAGACGGAAAAGTAAACGTAAAACCTTTCAACATCAAATACCAAGATATTCAAGCAACCATTGGTGGGTCTCATGGTTTTGACCAAAGTATGAATTACAATATTAAATTCAATGTTCCCGCAAAATATCTTGGAACCCAAGCCAATGCTTTAATTTCTAAATTATCTGCTGCCGATGCTCAAAAACTGGAAAACATTCCTATTAATGCTATTTTAACCGGTAGTTTTTCGAAACCTAAAATCACAACCGATTTAAAAACTGCGGCTACGAATCTAACCAATCAATTGATTCAACAACAAAAAACTAAATTAGTTAACAAAGGAACCTCAGCCTTAACGGATATTATCAATAAAAACAAAAAAGCAGGAGATACTACTAAAACAACTATTCCTGCAACCAAGGCAGAAGCACAAGAAAAAGCCAAAGAACAGGTAAAAGCGAAAGCTTCTGACTTATTAAATGGTTTATTTAACAAAAAGAAAAAAGTTGTCGATACCACTAAAACGAATTAGCAATAATCTTTTTTAAACAAACAAGCCGTCTCAAATTTCACTTTGAGACGACTTGTTTATTTTTATCCAATACAAGTTAAAGATGACAGTTATAATTACTAACGTTAGTCTTTATCCTTTTGTTAGAAATTTAGAAATTTGTTTATGCATATCAGGAATTTTGTTTTTCATAACATCCCAAACTATTGTATAATTTACTCCCATATAATCATGGATTAACCTGTCTCGCATTCCTGCCATATTTTTCCATTGGATGGAATTCCATTTTTCTTTAAAGTCGGCTGAAATTTTCTTTGTAGCTTCTCCAATAATTTCTAAACTCCTTACTACAGCTCTTTTCAAAGTTTCATCTTCCACGAAATCTTCAAACAATAAGTTTTCGCTAACAGAAAGAATGTATGAACATTCATCCAGAATATGTCTAAGATATTCTTCTGGATCTTTAGACATATTGAACTTCATTTAGGATTTTAGGCCCAATATATGCACTCAAACCATTTTTAGTAACAACTTCGATTTTTTCGTTTTTGAATATTTTTTCAAACAAATCGTAAGCTGCCATATAGTTATCAAAGTTTTCCTTTTCAGGTTCAAAATCTATCAACAAATCAATATCACTCTCGCTCGATTGTTCATTACGAATGTATGAACCAAATAAACCAATATTTCGAATACCTAATTTCGAAAATTTTAGCTTATTCAATTTTAGCGTTTTTAATATATTTTCTTTAGTTGTCATTTGAAACTTTTTTCAAATATACGAAAGTTTAGCTTTTTGATAATCAAGAAATCAACAAATTAGCCCCAATATCAGTTCGTATAAACAAAAACTAAACTGCGTTTTTAATTAATTTATGAGGAAAAGATAACTACAATAAATTCTTTTTTAAATCCTCTTAAACCTCAATACTCACCACATAACCTTCCGAACCTCGGATATTAAAAACAGTGCCATCTTCAAACAACAAATACTGCCCTTTTATCCCAGTTAATTTTCCTTCGAAATGAGGTGTTTTATCTAAACTCAGACTTTTTACTTTAGCTGGATATTGTAAAACGGGATATTCCATTTGGTACAAATCATTTTTATCCGAATAAAAATATTCCTGAACTTCAGCCGGAATTAAATCCTGCAACTTCAATCGTTCGGCAACCAAATCTACTGCTTCTATATCATTCGTTAACATTTTACGCCAATTGGTTTTATCAGCATAATGATTCTTCAAAGCCACCTCGGTAATCCCCGCCAAATAACGATTAGGAACTTCCACAATAGCTATCGCCTCATTAGCACCTTGATCAATCCATCGTGTAGGGACTTGTGTTTTTCTGGTCACACCCACTTTTATCTCACTCGACAAGGCGAGATAAACAATATGAGGTTGCAATTGGACTTTTTCTTCATAAGCCAAATCTCTATCTGCAATCCCTAAATGTGCCGTACTCAACTCAGGTTTCATAATCCAATCGCCCACAGCAGCACTGGAATAAAAGCAATCATAACAAAAACCCTGTCTGAATATTTTTTTCTTTTTTCTACAATTCAAACATTGGAAACCTACAAAATTAATGGCAATGTTTTTATCTAACAGCTGGTTTACATTCAAAAAACTACTCTCAAAAACCAAGTAGTATTGAATCGGGTTTCCGTATTCGGTTTCCATTTTAGTAAGTACTCCTTCGTATTGCATTAAGATTAGTTTTTAAAGTTTGATGTTTCGTAAATTTTCCTATTTTTGGTAAAGTTATTATTCCTAAGGTAAATTTCATAACCCTATTTTTTAAAAATGCCAACACAGCTCATCAATACATTTGCTTCCTGGGTTTTAAAACAACGAATCCATCAGATTGAACTTTTCTTGAAATACCCAAATGAGGTTCAGGAAGAGCTACTTATGAATTTGATTGCTGCTGCAAAAAACACGGTATTGGGTAAAAAATATGATTATGCTTCCATAAATTCCTATACTACTTTTGCAGAAAGAATTCCGATTTCTACTTACGAAGAATTACAACCTTTAATTGAAAGAACCCGCCAAGGAGAACAGAATGTTTTTTGGGAGTCGCCTATCAAATGGTTTGCAAAATCAAGCGGTACTACCAATGCGAAAAGCAAATTTATTCCAGTAAGCAATGAAGCGCTCGAAGATTGTCATTACAAAGGCAGCAAAGATTTATTGTGTTTGTACCTAAGCAACAATGAAAACTCTGAGCTTTTTACAGGCAAAAGTTTACGTTTGGGAGGAAGTTCCCAAATCTATGAAGACAACAACAGTTTTTTTGGTGATTTATCGGCAATATTGATTGAGAATATGCCTATTTGGGCCGAATTCAGCAGTACTCCCAGCAATAGAATTTCGTTAATGAGCGAATGGGAATCTAAAATGGCTGCCATTATCAACGAAACCAAAAGAGAAAATGTAACCAGTTTTGCCGGTGTTCCTTCCTGGATGTTGGTTTTAATGAACAAAATGCTCGAAGAAACAGGCAAAGGGAATTTATTCGAAATTTGGCCAAACCTGGAAGTGTATTTCCATGGTGGTGTGAGTTTCAATCCGTACCGCGAACAATACCAAAACTTACTTCCTAAAAAAGAATTTAAATATTACGAAATATACAATGCCTCCGAAGGCTTTTTTGCCATTCAGGATTTAAATCATTCCAGTGATTTATTGTTGATGCTGGACTACGGAATTTTCTATGAATTCATACCAATGGATACTTTTGGGACAATGAATCAAAAAACTATCCGCCTGGCCGATGTAGAATTGAATAAAAATTATGCCGTTGTAATTACTACTAATTCGGGTTTATTTCGCTATTTAGTAGGAGATACAGTGCGTTTTACTTCGCTAAATCCATTCCGAATTAGAGTTACCGGAAGAACCAAACACCACATCAATGTTTTTGGTGAAGAATTAATGGTCGAAAACACCGATCAAGCCTTAGCTAAAGCCTGTCAAATCACTCATGCCGAAATAGTCGATTATACGGTAGCCCCAATTTTCATGAAAGAAAAAGAAAAAGGAGCACACGAATGGATGATTGAGTTCAAGAAAAAGCCTGCCGATATGATAGTTTTCCAAAAAGCATTGGACGAAACTCTACAATCATTAAATTCCGACTACGAAGCCAAACGTTACAACAACATGACGCTAAACCCTTTGGTTATCAATGTGGCCAGAGAAAATTTATTTTATGATTGGCTAAAAGACAACAATAAATTAGGCGGTCAACATAAAATTCCGAGATTATCAAATGAAAGAGATTATCTAGAACAGTTGAAAAATATGCAACTAGTGCATCAATAAAAAAAACCATATCATAATGGAAAATGTTTGGAATAAAATACCTCTTGAAGATTATGAACTTCATATGCAACATAAATCTGTTGGACAATTACACTTACTCAGCAATTTAACTAAAAAATATTTGGAAAAACTATGTCCCAAAACAGTCCTTTTTTTAGGAATTGCAGGAGGAAATGGATTGGAGTATATTGACAATAGTGTTACTAATCAAGTTTTTGGAATCGACATAAATCAAAACTATCTCAACGAAACGAAAAAGCGATTCAAAGACCAAATTCCAAATCTAAATCTGATTAACATTGACATATCTTCAAGCAAAAATGAAAAAATAACTAAAGCCAATTTAATTTGGGCAGCATTAATTTTTGAATATGTTGAAACAGATACTTGCTTTGAATTTATCAATAGTAACATTTCAGAAAACGGACAGTTAATTATAACTATTCAGGAAAATAATGGAGTAAGTTCTGTCAGTCAGACAGGAATAGAAACAATTAAATCAGCAGGACAAATATTTAAGCTAATTTCTGAAAGTGATTTATTATCAAGTGCTAAAAAATTCGGATTTTGTAAAATTGACTTCGAGGAAAATATATTACCAAACAAAAAATCGTTAAAAACATATACTTTCATAAAGAAATAGAAATTACTTTTTTTGACTCAACTGAAAATTCACATTAAACAAAAGTAATGAACCATACAGACAATATTATAATTCGACTTGCTGGCTCACAACAAGAATTTGACGATGCGATTGAATTATTTAAAGAATATGCAAAAGCTATTAATTTTGATGCTGGATTTAAAAATTTCAATGAAGAACTAACATCTTTGAGTATTCACTATTCTGCACCAAATGGATGTCTACTATTAGCTTATAAAAACAATGAAGCGATTGGTTGTGTAGCAGTTAAAAAAACACAACAAGAAACTGCTGAATTAAAAAGATTCTATGTCAAGCCTGAATTTCGAAAATTTAAAGTTGGAGCGAGACTTTTAGAAACAGCTGTAGAAAATGCAAAACAATTACAATTTCATTACCTGCGTTTGGAAGTAATCCCTACTTTAACAAGAGCTAAAGAACTCTACTATTCGTTCGGATTCTATTCAATTGAACCATATCAGCCCGTAGCTTTGGAAGGCACAGCATACATGGAAAAAAAACTTATTTAAATCATAAACACACAAGTACGATAAGATTATCGCACTCGTGTGTAACTCTATATTTTTATTCAATTATCTAAACTGAAACAGAATTATTCTTCTAAAATCTTCTTCAAATTAGCCAAATTTTGCGTCTGTGCATCTGTTATAAATTTCTTCCCTATCAGTGACATTAAATTCATTGGATAAGCGGCATGACCATAAAATTCAGCTGTAACTTTTGTTTGATTTTCTGAAACTGCCTCTACAATTGTAGCGGCTTTATCATCGCCTTTCATTGGTCGTTCAAAATGCAAATCAACATCAATTCGTCCATCAGAAATAGCTACAATTTGTTGTGATCCTTCGCCCACATTATCATCCTTACTATTCCATGAAGCCTTAAAACCTGTTGTACCGTCTGTCCCTTGGTAATCCATAACCACATTAGGATCTTGCATTACCCAAACACTGTACTTTTCCTGATTTTTAATATTTTTCACATAATCAAAAACCTCGGCTTTTGGCTTATTAATAGTGGTTGAAACCGAAACCGTATAATCATTTGGGATAAATAAAGCTACTAGTAAAAGCAAAGCTACTAAGGCTAAAATTCCAAATACTATTTTTTTAATGATTCTCATACTTATTGTTTTTCGTTTTTATCAAAATTCACCATCCAGTTTATCCCAAATTTATCGGTAAACATTCCAAAATAAGCACCCCAAAAAGTATCAGCCATCGGCATATAAGCATTTCCTCCTACTGACAATCCGTTAAAAATTCGATCGGCTTCGTCTTTACTTTCCACATTAATAGAAATAGATACATTTCCACCAAAAACCACATCGCCACTAGCCGAATTACTATCACTTCCCATCAAAACAGCGTGGCCAATAGGCAAACAAACGTGCATGATTCTATTCCCCTCCTCTTCGGATAATTCAGGAGTATTGTCTCCCGCAGGCATGTCTTTAAACTTTCCAATGTATGGAAATTCGCCACCAAAAACTGATTTGTAAAACAAAAAGGCTTCTTCGCAGTTACCGTTAAAAATTAAATAAGGGTTGATTGTTGCCATAATTCTAATTTTAAATTATTGATTTATTTATTCTTCTGAAAGTTCCTTTACTATCGCTAATGCCTTTAAAAATGTAGTGTTTTCATATCCGTATGAATTAAGACAATTTACTAAAATCCATATACAGCACACCCCAACGATGCCCATCTAAATCAGCAAAACCACAACCATACATCCAGCCCTGACTCAAAGCCGGTTTTGAAAAGACTGTTCCTCCAGCTTCCTCAACCTTATAGGCGATTGCATCTACTTCTTCCCAACTTTCAGCATCTATCGAAATTAACATTTCTGAACTTTGCTGTGTATCGGTTATTTTATTTTTTATAAACTCCTGAAAGGTTGTTTGTTCAAAAAGCATGATGACAAAATTATTTCCCCCAACCAACATACAGGTAGAATATTCTGTATCATGTTCCTCGTTAAAAGAAAAACCAAGTTTAGAAAAAAACATCTTGGATTGCTTAATATCTTTTACCGGAAGATTAAGCCATATTTGTTTAGTCATCTTTATTGAATTTATATCGGATTAGTTTTCAACGTACTTTTTGAAATTATCTAATATAGCCTGCCATCCCTGATGTTGTAACTCTTCTGAATTTACTGATTCCGGCTCAAAATATTCCCTTATTTCAAATCCATCTTCCTGCTCCTCAAAAACAACAATGACCATCCTGCCGTCTTCGATACTATAAGCAATTAATTTTTTGTCTAGAATAGCCGAATAAGTACCTACAAAGTCAAAACTCATTGTTCCATCTTTGGAAGCCATAGTGTATTTGAATTTCCCTCCTACTTTCAAATCATTCTCTGCATAAGGTGTATGCCAATCTTCTGAAGCTGCATTCCAGCTTGTAATATGCTCAGGCGATGTCCACAAACTCCAAACCTTTTCTATGGGAGCTTGAATTTTAGTTTGTACTGTTATCATTGTGCTCTATTTAAGTCCGTATTATAAAAATACGATTTTAAATTAAACGCCATAAAAAAACCTTAGTTCAAAATCAGAACTAAGGTTTCTTAAATGTTATTATTATGTTGTTTAAATTTCGTCCATCATATCGATGTGCCTGTCGTGGTAGCCTAATAAGTATAAAACACCATCAAGACCCAAACTCGAAATAGAAGTAGCTGCGCTTTCTTTTACCGTAGGTTTAGCATGAAAAGCAATTCCTAATCCAGCTAAATTAATCATTGGTAAATCGTTCGCTCCATCACCCACAGCAATAGTTTGATTGATGTGAATGCCTTCTTTTTCGGCAATAGCTTTCAAATATTCGGCTTTCTTTTGACCATCAACAATTTCGCCAATATATTTACCTGTTAACTTACCGTCTTTAATTTCCAATTCATTGGCATGAACATAATCAATACCTAATTCTTTTTGCAAATAATTTCCAAAATAAGTAAATCCTCCTGATAAAATAGCGGTTTTATAACCGTAATATTTCAAGGCTTTCATCAATCGGTGCGCTCCTTTTGTTATTGGCAAATTGATAGCCACATTGTGCAACACATCTTCACTTAAACCTTCTAACAAAGCCATACGTTTCTTAAAGCTTTCGCTAAAATCAATCTCACCATTCATCGCCGATTCAGTGATGGCTCTTACTTGCTCACCAACACCTGCCAATTCGGCTAATTCATCAATTACTTCGGTTTGAATCAATGTAGAATCCATATCGAAACAGACTAAACGACGGTTTCTTCTATAAATGTTATCTTCCTGGAAAGAGATATCAACGTCTAAGGTTCTGGAAATTTCCATAAAACTAGCCGTCATAACAGTCTTATCTACAATTTCTCCGGAAACGGACAATTGCACGCAAGAACGAGGATATACTTCTGTTTCAACAATCGAAGTTCTTCCAGTTAATCTTTTTATGGAATCAATATTTAAATTTTGGTCGGACATTATTTTAGTCACAGCAGCCAGTTGTACCGCAGCCAATGTTTCCCCTAAAATATTAATGATATAGCGTTGTTTAGATTGGGCTTTTACCCATTTTTCGTAATCAGCAATAGTAATTGGAATAAATTTTACTTTAATCCCTAATTCATACGCTTTAAACAACAAGTCTTTTAAAACAGGTGCTGAAGAAGAACCTGCTTCGATTTCGAACAAAATCCCTAACGAAAGTGTATCGTGAATATCAGCTTGTCCAATGTCTAAAACAATGGCATTATACGTTGCCAACACTGATGTTAAACCAGCAGTTACCCCTGGTTTATCCTGACCAGAAACTTTTAATAAAATAATCTCTTTATCCTCAATTGCCATTTTTAATCTATATTGATTTTAGAAGCGACAAAAATCGACAATATATTGCGTATAAAAAAACAGATTTTGTGTTTTTTACAAAGAGATAACCTTCTTTTATTTAATTCTAAAAAATCTATTTATTTAAAATCTTCAAAAGACATATTTCTTCAAAATTATCTCTCTTATCAATAATTCCAAAACTAAGGTTTTGTCTATCAAAACAAGAAAAACTCAACATCATTTTAATTTAGATATCTGGTTATCATACTTGTCAAAAACATAAATCTCATTCTTGAAAGCTTCAATTTTTAATGTATTAGTATATTCACTAAAATTATGATTCTTGTTTTTCCCCAAAGAAGATTCCTCAAGAAAAATTTCTGAATCCAAATTCAAATCCATTTTGATTATTCTAGTTCTATTTCTATCGGTAACATACAGATTTCCTAAATTATCAATAGTTATATTCTCTGGCTCATCAAAGAAAATATAATTATTAGCAACAATTATTTCTGTTTTATTATCCTTTGATACTTTTACAATTCTATTATTATTAGAGTCACAAATAAATAAATTATCATTTTTATCCATAGCAAGTCCAGCTGGTCCATTAAGTTTTACCGATAAATTAAACTCAATTATGTTTCCTAATGAATCAAACCTAAACACCTTATTCTTAACATTATCAGAAACATATAGATTATTTTGAGAATCAAAAACCAAATCGTTCCACCTTCCGATTTCTAAATTTTTACTTTTAGGATCTATAAAGACAGAAGACGTACCATTAGCATCTATTTTTTTAACACATACTTCTTTCCAGTCTCCATCTACAACATACAGATTTCCAAAACTATCAATTGCTACTGCTTCTGTATTAATAAAACTTGTATTTTGTGCTACACCAACTGTCCTACCATATTTACCATTTCCCGAAAAAGTACTTACTAAACCTTTTTCTGAAATTTTTCGAATGACTCTATTTCCTTTCTCTATAACATAGAGATTACCATTCGTATCAAAAACACCATCATATGGATAATTGAACGTGGCCTCATTTATAATTCCATTTCTACAATTTCCATTTTTTTCACCTATTTTGGTTATTTGAGAATCTTTATTTATAATATTTATAAAATCTTTTGAAGGAATTATTACATTGTCATATTCATCAACTGTAATTTTCATTTGAAAAGAATAATCTTGTGAAGCCAAGATATTACTTTTTAATGTTTTTATTAATTTTCCTTGTTTATCAAACACATACAGTATTTTATCAGAACTATCAAATACTAAAACAAATCCTTTATTACTTACGGCAATTGATGAAGGCCATTTAATTATTCCTTTGGGAATAAAAGTTGTAATCAATCCGTCAGTGCCTAATTTTTTTATTTTTCCATTTACTTGATCTACAATATAAAGTTCTTGTTCATTATTTAATTCTATATCAGAAATTTGATTAAAAAGAGATTCAAGTGCTTTTCCTTGCTTATCTCCACCTTGATCACCTCCAGCAATAGTTGTTACTTTTCCATCAAGACCAATTTTTCTGATTTTATTTTTATCTGCCACATATATTTCATCATTTTTATTTACAACTAAACTTGAAATAAATTTAAATGATGCCGTTTCTTTGGCGCTATCTACTCCACCATCAATCCAACCTGGAGAATATTTCCCAGCAAAATGTGTAACATTTCCAAAATTGTCAATTTTTTTTATTTGATTATAATTTACCGAAACGTAAATATTTTTTTTACTGTCAACAGTAATATTTTCTGGATTATTTAATGAAGCTTTAGTATATTGTCCTGCTATATTCTCTTTTTGACCGTTCCCAACATAAGTTGTAATCTTATTGTCTTTAATCTGCCTAATTAGATTATTATTTGTGTCGGTTAGTAATATGCTCCCTTTATAATTAATAGCACTTGATGCAACGTTAAAAGAGGCATCGTTAATTCCATATATCCCAGAGTAATTTATAATTTGAGTTGACCTCGATGGTTTTATATTATTTCCTGATACTTTTTCAATAAGATTTATTTTGTTTGTTGTGTTGGCTTGTGTGTTCTTTTTGACAGATGAACAACTTGCGATAACAAGGATTACTATAGAGACTGAGATTTTTTTTATCATAAATTTTCTTAATTATAATGAATTGAAACACCTTTCAAATATATAAAACTTTTCTTATCCACATTTAAATCATTGACATAAACAAACAAAGCCCAAAAACGAATGTTTTTGAGCTTTGTTTTATTTTGATTTGATCTTGAAATTTAACTAAGAAGCAATTTCTAAACGCTTCAATAAATTTTTATTCAAAGTTTCCTTAGCATAATCTACATCAATTTCTAATATTTTATCATCAGAACTTGGTAATTCATACATTGCATCAGTTAAGATAGCCTCACAAAGCGAACGCAATCCACGAGCTCCTAATTTGTATTCTAATGCTTTATCCACAATAAAATCCAAAGCATCATTGGTGATAGTGAATTCCACATCATCCATTAAGAACAACTTTTGGTATTGTTTGATTAACGCATTTTTAGGCTGCGTTAAAATAGCTCTTAATGTTTCTCTATCTAAAGGATCCATGTGAGTCAACACTGGTAAACGACCAATGATTTCCGGAATCAATCCAAAATCCTTGATATCTTTTGGGATAATGTATTGCAATAAGTTTTCCTTGTCAATATTATCCACATTTTTTGAAGTAGAATACCCAACCGCTTGACGATTCAAACGCTTAGAAATAATTCTTTCTACTCCATCAAAAGCACCACCAGCAATAAACAAAATGTTTTGGGTGTTTACTTCCACAAATTTTTGGTCTGGATGCTTACGTCCTCCTTTTGGTGGTACGTTTACAACCGTTCCTTCTAATAATTTCAATAAGGCTTGTTGCACACCTTCTCCTGAAACATCACGAGTGATTGATGGATTATCGCTTTTACGGGCAATTTTATCTATCTCGTCAATAAATACAATTCCGCGTTCAGCTTTAGCCACATCATAATCAGCAGCCTGTAAAAGACGTGTTAAAATAGTTTCAACATCTTCTCCTACATAACCCGCTTCAGTAAGTACCGTAGCATCTACGATAGCCAAAGGAACATCTAACATTTTAGCAATAGTTTTTGCTACTAATGTTTTTCCAGTTCCTGTTTGTCCCACCATGATGATGTTACTTTTTTCAATCTCTACCTCATCGTCCAGTTGCTGTTGCATCAAACGCTTGTAGTGATTGTACACCGCCACCGACATTACTTTTTTAGTTTGGTCTTGTCCAATTACATATTGATCCAGGAAAGCTCTAATTTCTTTTGGTTTTTGCAAAATCAAATCACCAACTAATTTTGAACTTCCGCTTGATTTCAATTCTTCAAGAACAATTCCGTGAGCTTGTTCGATACACTTATCGCAAATGTGCGCATTTATTCCAGCAATCAATAAATTGGTTTCTGGCTTTTTCCTTCCACAAAACGAACATTCTAATACTTCTTTTGCCATCTTTTATAGTTCGAAGATGGAGGTTGGAAGTTGGAAGTTAGGAGTTTTTCCCAGCTTCCAGCTTCTGACTTCCATCTAAATTATCTCTTTAAAACCTCATCAATCATTCCGTATTCTTTTGCTTCTTCGGCAATCATCCAGTAGTCACGCTCACTATCATTGTGTACTTTCTCAAAAGTTTGTCCTGAATGGTGAGAGATAATTTTATATAACTCATCTTTCAGTTTCAACATTTCGCGTAAGTTGATTTCCATATCAGTTGCAACTCCTTGTGCTCCTCCTGATGGCTGGTGAATCATTACTCTTGAATGTGGTAAAGCCGAACGTTTTCCTGCTGCACCTGCACACAACAATACTGCTCCCATAGAAGCTGCCATTCCTGTACAAATTGTTGCTACATCAGGTTTGATGTATTGCATGGTGTCATAAATTCCTAATCCTGCGTAAACACTTCCTCCTGGAGAGTTCAAATAAATTTGAATATCCTTAGAAGCATCAGCACTTTCTAAGAAAAGCAATTGCGCTTGAACGATGTTTGCAATTTGATCATCAATTCCTGTACCTAAGAAAATGATTCTATCCATCATCAACCTTGAGAAAACGTCTAATTGTGAAATATTCAACTGACGTTCTTCAATAATATATGGAGTCATATTAGTAGGATTCATTGCCGCAACGATTTTATCGTAATACATGGCGTTTACTCCTTGGTGCTTTGTAGCAAACTTTTTAAATTCTTTACCGTAGTTCATATTTATTTGTTCTAAGTTTTACGTTATATCTCGTTCTGTTCTACTTGTACAAAGGTTATACCTCTTTACAAATAGTGCCATTATGTCTTGTTTTTTAGCCCAGATAGCAGCGAAAAGCTTTTTGAAATCCGTTTTTTAGTTTTTTTATTCTTGCAAAGCGACCGAAGGAAGCTTTTTCAAGAATTTTAAAAAACTGAAACGGATAAAAAAACTTGTAGCGTATAGCTGGATTTTGCTCCTGAAACAATTAAAAACAAAAGAGCGTCAAAAAAAACTTCTGACGCTCAAATATAACTATTTTTTTAACTTTTGGCTAATGCCTACAGCTATTCCCGAAATTATTTATTCTCCGTAAGAAGCAGCAATAAATTCTTCGTAAGTCACTTCTTTAGTTGTTGGATTTGCTTTTTCTTTGAACAATTCCAATAATTTTTCAGCAACTACCTGATCAGAAAGTCTTTTTACTTCGTCTTGGTTAGACAAAACTCTAGCTACAATTCCTTGAACTTCTTCGTCCGAAGGATTTGTTTGACCGAATTGTGCCATTTGCTGACGGATATTTTTAGCTGTAAAAGTTTTTAAGTCTTCAAAAGTGATTTTGATATCATTTTGAGCCAATGCTTTTCCTTCGATTAATTGGAAACGCAATCCTTTTTCAGAACGTGCATATTCTACTTCAGCTTCTTCTGGAGTTAATTTTTTCTCTCCTACAGTTTGCAACCATTTTTTAAGAAATTCAGAAGGCAAGTCGAATTTTGTGTTTTCGATTAAAAACTCAGTAACGTCACCTAATAATTTTTGGTCTGCTTGTTGAGCAAATTGAGTTTCAGCATCTTCTTTGATTTTTCCTTTCAAATCTTCCAATGAAGCTACTTTTCCTTCTCCGAACAATTTGTCGAACAATTCCTGGTTCAATTCCGCTGGCTCAGAAACAGTAATTGCTTCGATAGTGAAATCTACATCAACAGCTAAACCGTGAACGTTATCATGACCTACTTTTAAGTAATCCATCAATTGGTGATCGTCTTCAAATAAACCGCTAGTGTTTACAGTAACTACATCCCCAACTTTTTTACCGATGAATTTATCAGCAGTAGCTTTGTCTTTGAAAATATCTAAAGTGATAGTAGTTGTGTTACCAATTCCTTCCGCTTCGTTAGTAAAGATTCCTTTGATGTCAGAAGTAGCTTCAACAGCTTCCTGAGGAATTGCAGTACCAAATTGTTTTTGGATACGAGCTACTTGACCGTCGATTAATTTATCATCAGCAGTAACTACATATTTTACGATATCGTTTTTAGCATCTAAGTCTAATTCGAAGTTTGGCACTAAACCAATTTCGAATTCAAAAGTCAATTCTTCAGCAGACCAATCCAAGTTTTCACTCACTTTAGGAAGTGGAGTTCCAAGAAGATTTAATCTTTCAGTTTGAATATAACGCTCTAAAGCCAAGTCAACTACTTTCTTAATCTCTTCTTGCTTAATTTCTCTTCCGTATTGTTTTTCAACTAAATCTTTAGGCACAGCCCCTTTTCTAAATCCTTTTACTTGCGCTAAAGGCATTTTTTCGTTGATTCTTTTGGCTACTTGTCCTTTGTAATCCATGTGTACCACAGTCATTACAATGGTTTCAGTTACAGCATCAATTGCTACTCTTTTAATATCCATCTTCTTCTTTAATTTACATAATAAAATTGGCTGGCAAAATTATAAAATTTTCACAAGCCAACCAAGCTTTTTTATTTATTGAATTTCAAGGAGTTCAAGATCCTAAAGTCCAACTTATTTCCAACTATTTATTTGGGCGTGTCCCTCCGAGATTGCTTCGTCGTTCCTCCTCGCAACTACGGGTCAGGCTGTTCGTTACAATCTTTTATTTCGCTGCGCTCCATAAAAGGATTTCCACTGCCATCCTTCACGCAGAAATCTAGTAAAAGAGAATACATCAAGTACCCTCAAATTATTTTTGTAATATTTTATTTATTACTTTTGGATAACACCAGAAGTCAAAAAGCCCTATTTTTATTAAACTAGCCTTAAAATATATTCATAAAAAACATGTCGAAATCCATAGAACATAACGGACAAAAATTCCAAATACCAAACACTTGGGAAGAATTCATCAATTCCATGACTATGAAAAACATTGATTTTAAATCAATTAAAAGAGATGAATTTAACAAAAACTCCATTTTGATTAAATTAATTGATTCTCACTTTCAAGAATTATATAAAAGCAAAGACTTTATCCTTCCTGAATTAAAGACTCTAGGAAACCAATCAATTTCAATCTTCTCAGATTATGGAGGAGAACATACAACAAGCAAATACTACTCATATTCTTTTTTGTTTTGTGGATGGGATCATAGTTGGTATGCAAGAGAAGAATTTGAAAAAATTAGAATTAAACACAGTTTGAACAAAAAAGAAATATCTTTTAAAGATTTAAATTACGGACCGATAAATAGAGCTCTAGAAGATTATCTAATGGCAATAAATAAAAATGTTTTTGGATTTCTATTAACAGTTCTTGTTGAAAAAGAAATAAATCCATTATTTCTTGGAAATACTAATAAACATTTATTAAAAGAAATTGAAGATGCAGGATTGGGACATTGGAAAATTAAAAATGCCGAAAAACTCATGAGAATTTTACATATAATATCATATATCTTACCACTAATTTCTGATTCAGATCAAAAAATATTTTGGATGACTGACGAAGACTCTATTGTTGCAAATAAAGAAATGTTTAAGAACACATACAAATTATTACAAAATGTTTTAAAAATTTACACTGACAATAAATATGATTTAATATACGGAGCAATTCCCTTTAAAACTGAAGATGTTTATACAATGGATTTATTAAGTATTACTGATTTAGTAGCAGGTTCAGTAGAACAATATTTCACTAGTAAAAAAACAGATGGACACCCCAATATTAAAGAAGGTGCAGAAAAAGTTATTAAATGGTTAGGGACACATAGTGATTTCTTAAAAAAAGAAACAGTATTAATTTATCAAGAAAACAATATGATCAAAATTGATGGAATTAAATTTAACATAAACAACCAATGAAAAAAATAATCTTCACAATATTAACCAGTTTAATTTCTCTAACATTTTTTGGACAAGAAATTGTAGGACAATGGAATGGAATTTTAAAGGTTCCGGGAGCACAATTAAGACTTGTATTTGATATCCAAAAAACAGCAAATGGTATCAGTGCTACAATGGACAGTCCTGATCAAGGAGCTAAAGGAATTCCGGTAAGCACAAGCAGTTTTGAAAATTCGGCTTTAAAAATCACCGTAGCAAACTTAAAAATTGAATACGAAGGAACATTAGGAAAAGACAACATAATTGTTGGTGATTTTAAACAAGCCGGGCAAAGTTTTCCAATGAACTTATCAAAAGAAAAAGTGGAAAAAGAAATACTTATTCGACCACAAGAACCTACAAAACCGTATTCCTATTATTCAGAAGACATTATTTTCGAGAATAAAAAAGCAGGAATTACTTTAGCTGGTACGCTAACATTACCTAAAAAAGACGGCGTTTTCCCAGCAGTAATTTTAATTAGTGGTAGCGGACCTCAAAACAGAAATGAGGAACTATTAGGCCATAAACCATTCCTTGTTTTGTCAGACTATTTAACAAAAAATGGAATTGCCGTTTTGCGCTATGACGACAGAGGAGTAGCAGCATCCAAAGGCAATTTCAAAACCGCTACAAGTCTGGATTTCTCCACAGACGTTGAAGCTGGAATTGAATATTTAAAAACTAGAAAGGAAATTAATAAAAGTAAAATTGGTTTAATCGGTCACAGTGAAGGTGGAATAATTGCACCAATGGTTGCCAGTAAATCAAAAGATGTTGCTTTTATTGTTTTATTGGCGGGAACAGGAATCCAAGGTGACCAATTGCTTTTATTGCAACAACAATTAATAGGAAAAGCATCAGGAGTTAGTGATGAGAATTTACAAAAAAACAAATTGGCCAATAGAAAAATATTTGATATTGTAAACAAATCTACAAACACGGAGCAATTGCATATCAATTTAACAAACTACATCAAACAAACGTTAAAAGACAATCCTAACAATGAAAAACCAGCAGGAATGAGTGATGATGATTTTGTAAAACTACAGGTTCAACAAATCGCAACTCCTTGGATGCACTATTTCATCAAGTACAATCCTGCACCTACATTAGAAAAAGTCAAATGCGCCGTATTAGCTCTTAATGGTGAAAAAGATTTGCAAGTACCTCCAAAAGAAAATTTAGGCGCAATAAAAGAAGCATTATCAAAAGCTGGAAATAAAAAAGTAACTGCAAAAGAACTACCCAACTTAAATCATCTATTTCAAGAATGCAAAACGGGTTCACCGCAAGAATACGCAACAATAGAACAAACTTTTTCTCCTACTGCTTTAACAGAAATTCTAAAGTGGATAAAAACTCAGACTAATTAAAAACCAACTGTCCTAAGTATTCCTTAAAAACGAGAATAGTATTAAAATAAAATTTAAAAACATGCTCACAGCCATTCATCCAAAGTTGCCGATGCGGGATAAAGTTGTAACCCGGGATTATTACATCAATAAACTAGGCTTTCAGGAATTTGGCAGCGCTGATTTTGACGGTTACCTTATGGTTCAAAAAGACCGTATTCAAATTCATTTTTTTGAGTTTAAAGAACTTGACCCAAAAGAAAACTACGGACAAGTTTACATCCGAACGGATGCTATTGAACAATTGTACCAATCCTTATTAGACAACAAAGTACCCATCCATCCAAACGGACATTTAGCATTAAAACCATGGGGACAAAAAGAATTCTCATTGCTTGACCCTGATAATAACTTGCTGACCTTTGGGCAAACATTATAAAAAGCAGAAGCTTAATCTCGTTCAGTGAAAACGAATTAAATGCTTTTTAAAACCTTTATTTAGCATCAATTGGAACAGGCCTTTTATGAAAATATCGAATTAAAAAAGTAATACTATCGATAACAAGAAGTTACTTTAAATTCACGACCCTAATTCGTATGAATAAACACATAAACAACAATTCTCTTTTTTTACAAAAACCAAATTACTCAAATCATTATGACAACCATAGCCATTAATGTTTAGAATAGAATTGCCCCAAGTATCCTATTGAAACCTGAAAAAAGAATCAACTTACAAACTAACGTTTTCTTATTCAAAACAATACTAAAATTACAATCGGCTCGTTTAACTTCTGTATGCGAGCTGATTTATTTTTAAAAATCTACCAATCATATCAATTCTGTATTACATTTATTTCATCTGTATCATCAAAATAAATTTTACTTTCTTATTATTAAATTATATATTTATAAATAAAAACCTACTTGACATGTAGTCTTCGCTTTTACACAACCAAACCACATTCTAACCGATTTACAAAAATGAAAACGCCAATCATACCCGAAAATGAAAAAGAAAGACTTGCAGAACTGGATTCTTATAAAATAATAGGAGAGCTAGAAAGGGAAGATTATGATTTTTTGACTCAAATGGCGGCACAAATTTGCGATACCAAAATCTCTTTAATCAGCTTAGTTACGAATGATAAACAATGGTTTTTATCACATCATGGCTTAGAAGAACGTGAAACTCCCAAAGAAATAGCTTTTTGTGCACACACTATCAATCACCCAAAAGACATTTTCATTATTGAAGACGCGACTATAGACGAACGTTTTCATGACAATCCTTTAGTAACAGGACATCCAAAAGTAAGCTTTTATGCAGGAATGCCTTTGGTAACAGAAAATGGTTTTCCGCTAGGGACAATTTGTGTAATAGATGATTCCCCAAAAACACTAACTAAAAAACAAATTACGTCTTTAAAGATGCTAGCCAGTCAAGTGATCAACCTTTTGGAACTTCGTAAAAAAACATTTGAGCTAAAAGAACAAAATAACAGCTTGAAGAAAATTTCAGCATTATTCAATGAAAGTCAAAAAATAAATAATATTGGCGCCTGGGAATTAGACTTAATAACGGGTAACACCTTTTGGACAGACCAAGTGTACTACATTCATGAAGTACCTAATAATTTAATTTACGACAAATCAAAAGCAATTGAATTTTACCATCCTGATGATAGACATATCATTACAAATGCCATTGAAAACACCATAGCAACAGGAGAAGATTTTGATGTCGAATGTCGTTTTATTACCGCAAAAAATAACTTCAAATGGGTGCGTTCTTCTGGAAAAGCATGGGTAGAAAATGATAAAATCATCAAACTCATAGGAACTTTCCAAGATATTACAGAAAAGAAAAAAATCGAAGAACAACTTCGCATAAATGAAGAAGCTTTCAGAGGAAATTTTGAAAATGCAGCTGTCGGTATGGCGTTATTGAACCATAAAGGAGAATGGCTTAAAGTAAACAAAAAACTTTGTTCCATTTTAGGATATGAAGAAAAAGATTTTTTGAATCTTACCTTTAAAAAAATAACCCATCCTAAGGATGTAACAACTGATTTATATTTACTAAAAAGACTAATTCAAGGTAAACAAGATAGTTATACTACCGAAAAACGATATTTTCATAAAAACGGACAATTAGTTTATATCATTCTTGCGGTTTCCATTGTTAAAAATAATAAGGGAGAAATCCTCTATTTTATCTCCCAATTTGTAGATATTACATCCCTGAAGAACACCGAAATCCAATTAGAAAATACGATTGCTTATAATGAAGCCATAATGAATGCCAGCACGCAAGTGGCCATTATTGGGACGGATACCAGAGGAATCATTAAAACTTTTAATGAAGGTGCCGAACTATTGCTAGGATATAATGCTAACGACCTTATTGATAAAGAAACACCTCAATTCATTCACCTTCCCGAGGAAATGATAAAGGCCGGTCAAAAACATTTTGAGGAAACAGGCGAACAAATAGAAGGGCTTAACATCTTTGTAAATAACGTACGAAAAGGAAAATCAGAAACCAAAGAATGGACTTATAAGCGAAAAGACGGCAGTACTTTTCCTGTTTTACTTTCTATGTCAGCCATTAAGCAAAAAGGTGAAATTACCGGATTTCTTGGAATAGCCACTGATATTACCCAAATGAAACAAGTAGAACGAGAAATCCTAACACTACTTGAAATTGCCGAATCTCAAAATAAAAGACTAAAAAACTTTGCATATATCGTTTCGCATAATTTACGCTCACATTCCGGAGGTATCAGCTCTCTAATTGAATTGATTGCATCAGAATTTCCGGATTTTAGCCAAACTGACTATTTTGATTATTTAAAAAAATCCTCTATCAACCTTTCTGAAACGATAAAACATCTAACCGATGTAGTTCAAATTAATTTATCTGCTAAAGCAAAACTGGAAACCATTTTGTTAAAGCCTGTTATTGAAAATAATATTAGCAGTCTAATGATTCAGGCTCATAAACAAAACATAACTATTACAAACGAAGTCAATCAAGACACTACTGTCAAAGCACTTCCAGCTTACTTAGATAGCATCATTATGAATCTAATTTCGAATGCTATTAAATACAGCTCTGAAGAAAGAAATAGTTACTTAAAAATACAAGCGAAAAAAACCGATAAATACATTATTTTAAAATTTATTGACAACGGCTTAGGAATCGATTTAAAAAAACACGAAAAGAAGCTTTTTGGAATGTATAAAACGTTTCATAATCATGCTGATTCCAGGGGGATTGGGTTATTTATTACCAAAAACCAAATTGAATCCATGAATGGTAAAATTGAAGTCAACAGCGAAATAAATATTGGCTCTACTTTTAAAATATATTTAGAATATGAAGAAAATTGATATTACATCCGTTATTAAAAACAATACTACTTTTTCTTTTTAAACATCCTCATTGGAAATAACTGGCCTTTCTCAAGAAACAAAACTATTTTGAGTCACTGTGTTTCACAACTGTAACAACATCACTAACTTTTAAATTTCCGTCCTGTTTTGCAATTGCATTCTGCCCAAAAATCACTTTCTCACCTACTTTCTTGTATTTTGACAAGGTAAACAAAGGATCCTTACCCGAGAAAACTCCTTTTTCGGGATTAACGGTTGTCATAATACAGCGCCCACAGGGTTTCACTCCATAAAATAGCAATGTACCAATAGTAAATTCCTTCCAGCTTTCTTCTTCGTAGGCTTGTCCTCCGCTAAAAACAAAATTAGGTCGGAAACGACGAATACTCAAATTTTCTGCCAATCGCGAATTCAAATCATCCAACGACGACTGACCAATAATTAAGAAAGGGAATCCATCCGAAAACGACGTAATATCAGTTGGAGAAATGGCAAAATCAGGATCTACTTTTCGCTGACTTTCATCAGGCATATAGACCAATCGAACGCTAAAGCCCAGAATTTCCGAAAACCAAGCCGAAATTTCGGCATCCACTTCAACGGCTGCTACACAATCTTCCCAAACCATAACATCTGACAGTGCATTGTTATTTTGCTGAGAAAGAGAAAAAGACACACTGCCTTTGGACAAATCAGCATGCGAAATATGAAAAATATCCTTCTCTATTTTTGGCTGAAATAAAGCTAATTTGGGATGTGTTCTTTGACTGATAAAAACACCTTCCTCATCCACTAACATCCAGCGTCTGTCGTATTCCAATCCTCTTTGGGTTACCCGGGATTCCTCTAAACGAATACCTGCCAGTGATTTTACAGGATAAATCCAAATTTCTGAAAGTTGCAACATCTAAATCTTTTTCAAAAATAATAAAAAACTATAAACATCTAAATCTTTTAAAACCATTAAGACAGCTAAGAGTCATTAAGTTTTTTGCTTAATTTCTTAACTACCTTAATGGTTAAATTTTAAAATATTATACTTAAAAAAACTATTTAATTTCTTTTATCATTCCTCCACATTCCAGCATTTCTGAACCATAATACGGATTCTTGATTACTTTAAATTCACTTATCCAGTAGCCATTTTTGCCTTCATTATACATTGGGCAATAGTCCTGATACAATTTTTGTTTACTTCCAAAAGTGGCAATCAAGCTGGTTATATCCTTACTTAAAACCGCAAAATAAATTCTTTGCTGGTCAATTTTTCCTGAATTAGAAACAATCAATCCAGCTTGTTTTTTAGCGTCTTCAGTAACATTTAAATACTTTTCCGCTAATTTTTTATCAATTTTATCAGCATTAGTAGCCGAAACTGCCTTAATAAAATCCGTTGAAGCTGCGGCTGCATCTTTACCATTATCTTTTGCCAAAGCATTTTTAATTTTCAAATAGGCATTGATAATCGCTTCGGTTGAAACGGATGCTTTAACGGCATCGCTTACCGGGACAATTTCTTCTATCTTTTCTTCAGGAGCTTCTTGAGCTTCTTTTACCGGCTCTAAATCCATTCCGCATTTTTTGCAGCTATCTCCTTTTTTTCCTGTTTCTTCAGGATGCATAGGACAGCTGTATTTTTCGTCGCTTTGCGCTATCGTTTGCTCATTTTCGCTTCCTGTTTCTTTATTTTTTTGGTTACAACTTAGCACCACAAGTGCTAATAAGACAGAAGAAAGAATTATTTTTTTCATTTTTAAATTTAAAAGAATTAAAACTAATTGGTTACATTAAAAAAAGTATACTCAAATTTCAGCAAAATACCACTGGTACTTGTGCGTTCCATATTGCTATATATCTGGCGTCGATAAGCTAAATCTATTCGAGCCTGACTGTTTAAAATAAACTGAATCGAAGGTACAACATCTAGATAAGATTTCCCATTTTGGTTCAATCGTTGCCCTAAAAACTCTAACATTCCATTGATGTTTGTTTGTTTAAAATTAGTGTACTTTTTAGGATACATCAATTGCCCTATCGAAAAAGTATAATTCATCGCGCTATTACTAAATGCATCTGGAAAAGCATAATCCTGATTATTCAACGCCCTTTCGTAACTAACACTAGCACTCAAAGCTGTTTTATTAATCAATTTGGTAGCAACAGTTCCTATTTCATAACCTGAATTCATTCCCATCGTTTCTATGTCTTCCTGATTAATCGAAGCATTATTAGTGCTTATTCTTCCATAAGCCGCCAGTCTAAAATGACTATGAAGATCATCACTAGAAAAAAAACGGTACTTAGCATATAGACTTCCACCTTCTAAGACCAAATTACCCTGTTTATTACTAAAAAAAGCCGAAGCATGAAGCATCCAATCTTTGTTAACACCCCACATCAACTCTGGCATATTGTGGTAATTGTAATCCGCAGTCTTTTTAAACGCAAAGTGACTCATATCCCTTACTCCTATTGAGCCTGTAGGCATATTACTGGCCGGTTCGGTCATTACAAACAACTCTTGGGCATTAATTTGCAATGACAATAAACTCAGCATCAAGATTATTAAATATCGCATCACTATATTGTTTTTACAAAATAAGTTCCTTCCTGAGCATCTAAGGCTAAATATTTCGACAACATCTTAGCCGATTGTTTGTACTCTTTTTTAGTTACAAAACCGCTATTCAATACTTTCAGTCTAAGTGTTCCATTAGCTATTTTTTCTTTGGCATCTACAAAAACATAAGTACCGCTTTCATTTTTAAAGCTAGTATTGTCCTTTAGTTGTAAATTATCTACATCTATTGTCAAAATCATGGAACCCACAAAGAAACCTGTTTTTTCAATATTGGCTTTTAATTGTTGCGGAGTTATCACACTGTTTTTCTTAATGTTAACCACAAAAGTATTGTTATTCAAATCAATCATTACTTTTTCAACCTCTGGCATTGCCTTAAGTTGTTTGTTAATGGCATTGGAACACATCGAACAGGTTAAACCTGTAGCTATGATTTCGGCTTTTGAAATTTGGGCATACGAATTTATCATGCCCAGTAACATTACTAAGACAATCAATCGTTTTTTTATTATATCTGTTTTCATCTCTTTTGAATTTTGATATTCATTTATTTGCTACAGTCTTTTTGGAATATAAAAAATGACCTAAAGACTGTAGCAAATTAATTGACTAATTAGTGATGCTTTTTATCTTCCTTTTCAATAGTCCCAGCACTATCTCTATCATATTGACAACAAGTATGGAGTTTTTTGTATTGCTCTTCGGTAGCTGAGAACTTCTCACTATCATAACCAGCTTGGGCAATTCTGCTCAAAATTTCATCCGGATTTGTTTTAGCTGAATCATAAGTTATTTTTGCCATTTTAGAATCGACATCCCATTCTACTAAAGCTACTTTTTTAAGATTTCCTGCTTTTTCAATGTTCTTTTTACACATCTCACAGTTACCTGAAATTTTTACAGTCTCTGTTTTTTTGTTTTTAATTTGCGCACTAGCAAAAGTTATTGAAAACAATAAGGCAATTGTCATCACAGAATTTATAAGTAGTTTCATTTTTTTTATTTTAAATTATGGAATTTCATTAGTTCATAATAACTCATAAAATTCGCGGTTAGATTTTTACTTTTTTTCAGTCATTTCCATTCCACACTTAGGACATTGACCTTTGATATCAGAAACAGATCCATCCATTGGACAAACATATTTTGTTACGACTTTACTTTTTGGCTGACTTCCTTTTAAAGGATGGAGATCAATTTTTTCAGTAATTTTCACCATTCCCGTTCCACATTTAGAACATTTTCCACCAATTGCAGAAGTAGAACCATCCATTGGGCAAACATATCCTGTTACAACTTTACTTTTTGGTTGGCTTCCTTTTAAAGGATGGAGATCAATTTTTTCAGTGACTTTTTTCAATTCCATTCCACATTTAGAACATTTCCCTTCGGTATCAGAAGTAGATCCGTCCATTGGACAAACATATTTTACTACAACTTTACTTGTAGGCTGGCTTCCTTTTAAAGGATGAAGATCAACTTTTTCAGTGATTTTTGTCAACTCCATTCCACATTTCGGACATTTTCCAGATTTTGAATTCTGCATATCAGCATGCGTAGGACAAACATAAATTACTTTAGATTCTTCCTTTGTTGTAGCTTTTTGTGCTACAACTGTATTAGACATTGCAAAGAATATGCTTAATACGATAACTATATTTTTCATTTTGATTTCATTTTATGTAACAGAAACATAATTAATCGAAATTATCGATTAAGTAAATTTACTGTTTGATTTTTAATTGAATAATCTTTGATTGAATAACTAAAACATAACCGAATAACAACAAGTTGCTATAATTTAATTATAATTAGTTAAGATGATTGTAAAGCAAATTTGCTTTGAATTTGATACACCAATGGCTATCAAGAGAAGATATTAGCCTATTTTAGGAATAAGCCAAAGGCTGACATATCCATCAGAAGGGAAGGATATAGCATGAGAGAAATTTTGTTTTTTTTCTGAAAAGCTAAAAGCTGTATTCAGAATTTCGTATTGAATCGAAGAAGTGATTCCAATATTTACCGAAGAAACACTACACATAGATTGTCCGCATTTCCCGGAACAACCTTTGTCTTTTGAATCTTTAGAATTTGATTTTTTACTACAGCAATCTTTCATCTTTGTTTTGGAAGACATTTCCATTTTACAGGAATGATTGCCTGAACCAGACCCACATGCATAAGTTGCACCCGGCATCAAGAAGAAGCCCAGTAACAAAAATACTATGATGTAGATTTTATTCATTTTTAAATCCTTATTGAATACAAAATTAATGATTTTACTCCGTCAAAAGAGAAATCAATTTGTATTTATGATTTTTTTATAGATTCCTGCAACTATTTGTCTCCCAAAAACAGATTCACAATAGATTGTGATACCGACAGTATAATACTAAATATCAAAGCCGTGAAAAAAGTATCCACATCAAAACCACCCACAATATTATCGCATAGTATAATAATCAAAGCATTGATGACTAATAAAAATAATCCCAGCGTAAAAAAAGTAATAGGCAAAGTGAACAAAACCAAAATTGGTTTAATAAAAATATTAAGCAATCCTAAAACAATAGCAACAAAAAGCGATGTAGTAAAACTGGCCACATGCACACCTGTCATAAAATGTGAAATCAGTAGGACTAAAATAGCAGTGACTAAAACTCTAATAATTAATTTCATTTGCTTTGTATTTGTTGTTTCAAAAATACTATTATTTTAATTTATAGCCATTAGTTTAAAGAAAGAAATTATTTCAAGTCCTAAAAAAACCAATATTCGAAACTTATTTTGCAACTCCTTCGGTAGTCATTATTACTCGTTTTATAGTTCCATCTTTAGCAGTCAATAAACTTTGAGGAACGCCACCCCATTTTTCCTGTAATCTTATTGCTTCTTCTGCTGTAATTCCTAAAACGCTTCCGTGTCTTGGAAAGAAATCTTTAGTAAACGATTCGGTTTTTTCTGTAAAATGATATAAATCTTTAGAACGTTGAAATTCATATCTTCCGCTGGAATACAAATCATACATTAAGATATATTCGTCGCTGTTATTCAATTTAAAAACTGAAGAACCTTCTACATTTGTGTTTGTATTAGCATAAGAGTCTAAATATTCGAAACTTTCTTCCCAAGGTCCTTGCAGCTTTTTACTTGTAGCCTGTTTGATACCGTTTTTGATTTCCTTTCCGTTTTCGTCTTTTGTATTTCCTTTGTAGAAGAAATGATAAATACCATCTTTATAAATAATATCGCCATCAATAGCACCATCTTTTGGACTAAACATTAGTTTTGGCTCTTGTTCGAAACCAGTAAAATCTTTATTAGCATAAGCCGAATAAAAATCTAATTTTAAATTATCCTTGTAACGAACTGTAAAATAAACCAAATACTTTTTTACTTTGGCATCATAAAAAGTCTGTGGAGCCCAAACCCATTTTATGTTTTTAAATTTCTTAGGGTATAATTTTTCTAAATCAATTACCGATGATTTCCAATCCAAAAGAGTATTGGAATGCATCAAAACAATTCCCGGATTGTAATCCCATCCATTTTTCTTAGTATTCATATCGGTAGCAACAATATAAAAACTGTTTCCATCTGCACCTCTCAGAATATGCGGATCTCGAATACCACCAGTATTAGAAATCTCTTTAGATGGTACTACTGGTTCATTATTGTTTAGCGCTTTCCAATTCACTGCATCATCGCTTACTGCAAAACGCAATTGTTCTTGCTTTTCGGCAGGACCTTTGCCTTCAAAATAGGCAAAAAGATAACCTTTTAAATCTTTCTTTTGAGCACTTAAATTGTATACACACAAAATGCTGTATAATGCTATTTTAAATATTGACTTCATATTTATTTTTTAGTATCAAATGAGAAATTCGTATTCCAATGTTTCGCTAAACTGAGCGCTTCTTTTTTAGTCAAATGGATTACTGAACCGTGTTTCTGAACCGAAAAATTAGTTCGTTTCATCACTCCTTGATCAAAATGACCAAGATTAGTAAATGTTTTAAAATCGGTGGTTTCTGCAAATCCAAAATTGTGTGGGGTTACACTAAAAATATCGTACATCAACACCCATTTATCTTCACCTATACGTTTAAATACATTTGGAGCTTCACATGATTTTTTTTCGAAATCAATTTGGTCTGGCTGATAAACATAACCACTATTTACTTTATCCGAAAATGCCATTTTAATACCTCCCGGATTTTCCTGTGCTACATACATCATACAGAATCTTCCATCTGGCAGTTTTGTAATATCAGCATCTAAAATCTGTTTTGTACTATCCGGATATTCAAAAAGAATTTCCGGAACAGTTTCAAGAGCCGTAAATGCATCATTCATATACCCATAATACAATTTAGTACGTCCTTTACCCTGACGCATCGTGAAATAAATCATGATTTTACCTTTTACCTCATCATAAATCAATTCGGGTGCCCAAACACAACCCGCATTCAGTTCAGGATATGCCTTACTGATATCCAAAATAGAATGTGACCAATGAATCAAATCTTTTGATTTCATCAAGACTAAATCTCTGTTGTTTCCCCAATCGTATAATTCTTGCGGACGTTCCCATTCTGTATCTCGGTAGCCTTTTTGTTTACCATAAATATGTAAGTCGGTCATTGCTAAATAAAAATAACCATCGTTACCACGCATAATATATGGATCGCGAATTCCTTTTTGCTCAGCAATAGTATCACCAGCTATAACTGGTTTTCCAGCGTTAACATCAGTAAAAGTATAACCATCATTACTTAATGCAAAATACAATCCGTGAGTATCATCTTTGAAATAAGTCATTAAATAAGCATTCATTTTCTCTTTTGAATCCTTATTCTTCAAGGAATTACAAGCAGATACAAGTGCAATGACCATAAAAAATAATGCAAACCTTTTTACATTACTATTTTTTGCTAAAAAGCGAATAGCTGTTTTCATTTTTATCATAGTTTAACCATTTATAAAAATAGTTGATTTTATAAGCAAAGCAAAATAAGTGTTTTTATCACATTTATCAAAATTATAATTTTTAATTTTTTTCATAAAAAAAAACAGCAACTCGAAAGTTGCTGTTCTGTACTATTTCAAAATATGATATTTTATAACTAATTTAAAAATGAAATGGCCATTTGATAAAACAAAGCTGGATTTTCGGCATGAAGCCAATGTCCTGTATTTGGAATCGTTTCCAGTTTCATTAATGGAAAATGAACCGCTATATTTTCAACATCTGAGTCTAAAATATAATTAGAATTACCGCCACGGATAAAAAGTGTTGATTTTTCAAAAACCAATTCGGATGGCAAAGGCACTCCTATTTCTCCAACTTCTTTAGTCAAAACAGCCAAATTAAATCTGAAAGCCAATTGTCCTGGCTCTAGCCAATACAAATTTTTCAATAAAAATTGCTTGGTTCCAAAATCGGTGATGTATTCACCTAAAGTTGCTTCAACATCAGCGCGACTTGGTTTAACCGAAAAATCTACAGCATTTAATCCTGCCAAAATGGTTTGATGATGTGGAGCATAGAACTTAGGACCAATATCGGCAACAATTAATTTTTCAACCAATTCTGGATATCGGGTTGCAAAAAGCATCGCTATTTTTCCTCCCATCGAATGTCCAAGAATGTTGATGGCTTGCAAAGCATGAGCCTGACAATAGTCAAAAACATCCTGAACCATTAATTCATAACTAAATGCTGAGGATTGAAAACTTCTTCCGTGATTGCGCATATCAATCATGTGAACCTGAAAACCTTCGCCAGCAAATTGTTGCCCTAAGGTTTTCCAATTGTCTGACATTCCAAGAAATCCGTGTATGATTAAAAAAGGTTTTCCTTCTCCTTCTATTTTTGAATACAACATAAAAGTTATTGGTTATACGTTATTAGTTAAAAGTACTTCTCGATTATTTTAATTTTAGCAGATACATATTCACTACGTTTTCTAACCCAAGGTACAAAGCTTCGGCAATTAAAGCGTGACCGATAGAAACCTCTAATAATCCTGGGATATTTTGTTTGAAAAACTGAATATTATCTAAACTCAAATCGTGTCCTGCGTTGATTCCTAAACCCAATTCGTTAGCCAAAACCGCGGATGCCACATAAGGAGTAATTCCTTTTTCATTTCCCAGGCTGTATTGATGTGCAAAAGCTTCGGTGTACAATTCGATCCTGTCCGTTCCTGTTTTCTTAGCACCTTCAATCATTTCTAATGCAGGATCTACGAAAATAGAAGTTCTAATTCCGTTGCGTTGAAATTCCTGAATCATCTCCGTTAAATAGGCTTGGTTTTTTATTGTATCCCAACCTGCAGAAGAAGTTATAGCTCCAATAGCGTCAGGAACTAAAGTAACTTGCTCCGGTTTGCATTCGAGAACTAAATCGATAAAATTATGTTGCGGATTGCCTTCGATATTGAATTCGGTGTAAACAATTGATTTCAAATCGCGGGCATCCTGATAACGAATGTGACGCTCATCAGGACGCGGATGAATGGTGATTCCTTGTCCTCCAAATTTTTGAATATCGGTGGCTACTTTTAATAAATCAGGAACATTCCCTCCACGGGCATTACGTAAAGTAGCTATTTTATTGATGTTTACACTTAATTTTGTCATTGGAACACTTTTTGATTACGAAAAACTATAATTTGGTTACAAAAATACAAAGTAAAAGCTAGGCGATTTTGCCTTTTTTTGATTATTTTGCATAAAAATTGAGGACTCACACAAAATGGAAATTACAAACTACATCACTACTGATTTCAAACCTATTGACAGCCAAGAAACTATTGGAACTGTTAGGGATTTTTTGGTCGATTTCAATTTTTCTCATTTTCCTATTGTTGAAGAAGGCATCTATATAGGAAGTATTTCGGCTGAAGATCTTGAAACTTTTGAAGAACAAAAAAAAATATCGGATTACAAATACAGTCTGGAAACTTTTTTTATCAGAACCAATGCTATTTGGTTAGAAGTTTTAGAAGTTTTTGCTAAAAACCATTCTAATTTGATTCCTGTTTTAGACGAAAACAATAAATATGTTGGCTATTATGAAATGGAAGACATCATCAATTTTTTCCATCAAACTCCTTTCATAAAAGAGCAGGGAGCCATCGTAAAAATAAGAAAAGGCATTTTAGATTATTCGATGAGTCAAATTACCCAGATTGTGGAGAGCAACAACGGTAAACTCTTAGGATTATTTATTTCGGAAGCTGATATTGATAGCGTTGAAGTTACCATAAAAATTAGCTCTGGAGCCATCAATGAAATTATCCAAACTTTCAGAAGATACAATTACGAAATTATTTCAGAACATCACGAAGACTCTTATATCACTAACTTAAAAGAACGTTCAGACTATTTAGACAAATATCTTAACATGTAATACCAATGAAAATAGCCATTTACGGTCAATATTATCAAAATAGCACAGAACCAATCATAAAAGACATTTTTACGTTTTTTAATAGAAATAATATAGAAATAGTTATCGAATCCAAATTCTTAGCTTTAATTCAAGAAAAAAAAATAATCGAAAAGGAATACAAAACCTTTTGTTCCCACACCGAATTAAACTCCAGCTTTGATATGCTTTTAAGCATTGGAGGAGACGGAACTATATTAAGAGCTGCAACCCTAGTTCGCGATTCGGGTATTCCTATTTTAGGAATCAATGCCGGAAGACTAGGCTTTCTTGCTACAGTTCAAAAAGAAAACATTGATAAGTTTTTACAAATTGTCATTGACAAAAAATACACTCTTTCTAAAAGAACGCTGTTAAGTCTAACTTCTACCCCAGAAAACGAAGCTTTAAATGACATCAATTTTGCCATGAACGAAGTTTCTGTTAGTCGAAAAGATACCACTTCGATGATAACCATAGAAACCTATCTGAACGGAGAAATCCTAAATTCTTATTGGGCTGACGGACTTATCATTTCGACACCTACCGGTTCTACAGGATATTCCTTAAGCTGTGGTGGCCCAATTTTAACGCCTGATGTAAAAAGTTTAGTAATAACACCTATTGCCCCACACAATCTTAACGCAAGACCACTGGTAATCCCTGACGAAACAGAGATTATGCTAAAAGTTTCCGGAAGAGAAGAAAATTACTTAGTTTCATTAGATTCAAGAATTACTTCCGTTGGAAACGAATCGATATTGACCATCAAGAAAACTCCTTTTCAAATTAATATGGTCGAAATACCTAACGAAACCTTCTTAAAAACATTAAGAAGCAAATTGCTTTGGGGAGAAGACAAAAGAAATTAATCTTTTATCTCCTAATTTATACAATACAGTCAAAAATTATCGTTTTAGTATAACAAAAACGAATTCCTATTAGAATAAATTATTTTTTTCAAAAAAAAGTACATTTATTTTAATGGGCATTGATTCGTATTGATAATTATTATATTTGCAAGCGATTTTCTATGAAAATGAAAAAAATTTTAAGCACAATAGTCGGTTTATTTCTTGGCGTAAGCTTACAGGCACAAATACACGAAATAGGTATTTTTCTTGGAGGAAGTAACTATATTGGCGATGTAGGTTCAACGACCTATATTGCTCCAAATGAGCCTGCTTTTGGTATTTTATACAAATGGAACAAAAGCCCCAGACATTCCTGGAGAGTTTCCTATTCTCAGTCTACTATTAGTGCCGATGACCTCGATTCTAAAGAAGCAAGTAGAAGTCTGAGAGGCTATCATTTTGAAAATAGCATAAAAGAACTATCTTTAGGCCTTGAATTCAACTTTTTTGATTTCGATCTTCATACTTTAGATAACAAAACTACGCCCTATGTGGCCTCTGGAATTAATCTTTTTAGGTATGATAATTTGTATATTCAATCAGGAGAAACGAAGACAAATAAGAGACAGAACTCGATTGCGATTCCTATAATTATAGGAATAAAATCAAAAATCTCAAGGAGTCTTATCTTAGGAGCTGAAGTTGGAGCCCGCTATACATTTACTGACAATCTTGACGGTAGTAACCCTAAAGAGGAAAGTTTAAGTGCATTACGGTTTGGAAATTTAAATAATAATGATTGGTATGTTTTTTCAGGGTTTACATTAACGTATACCTTTGGAGAAAAGCCCTGTTACTGTCCACAATAAAAAATGAGCGTACTAGATACTTTAAATAAAAACAATCTGCCAAAACACCTAGCCATCATCATGGACGGCAATGGTCGTTGGGCAAAACAACAAGGCTTTTTAAGAACAATAGGTCATGAAAACGGTACAAAATCAGTAAAAATTACAATCGAAAACTGTGTTAAATTAGGAATCGAAAACCTAACATTATATGCTTTTTCGACCGAAAACTGGAATAGACCAAAACTGGAAGTAGACACCTTAATGAAAATATTAACAAAGTCACTGCAAAAAGAATTACCTACTTTTCAAGAAAACAACATCAAACTCAATGCCATAGGAAACTTAGACATGATGCCAAAATCGGCTCGAAAAAAGCTCCTTGAGGTAATAGAGGTAACAAAAAACAACACTCGAATGACCTTAACACTAGCCCTCAGTTATGGTTCAAGAGAAGAAATAGTAAATGCGGTAAAGAAGATTTCTGATAAAGTTAAAAATAATATAATTTCAATAGACTCTATTGACGATTCAATTATAAATGAGCATCTTTACACGCAAAATCTTCCCGATGTAGATTTATTAATCAGAACAAGTGGAGAACACAGGATAAGCAATTTCTTACTATGGCAGATTGCTTATGCTGAATTATTTTTTTCTGAAGTTATGTGGCCTGACTTCAGAGAAGAGCACCTCTATGAGGCACTCATGAGTTATCAAAAAAGAGAACGTAGATTTGGAAAAACAAGTGAACAAATTAAATAATTTTTTAGTGTTGAATAAAAGTATAAAAGCATTACTTACCCTAGTATTTTTGGGAAGTTTTTCACAAATTAAGGCACAAGACAGAGTACCATTCGATCAAGGTAAAAAATACATATTAGCCAAGGTTGAATTAACCAACAAAATCAGTTTTAACGACCAAACTGTAGTAACCTTTGCCGGACTACAAAAAGGTCAAGAAATCACAGTACCCGGTGAAGAAATTAGTTCTGCCATCAAAAAGCTAGGAAAACTAGGCCTTTTTGATGAGATTGCTTTTTATATCAATCATATCCAAAACGATAGTATTTATCTTGATTTAGATATCAAAGAACTTCCTAAACTAAACGACGTTAAATTTGTTGGAGTTAAGAAAAGTAAAACCGAAGCTTTAATAAAAGATAATAGTCTAACTAAAGGTAAAGTAGTAAACGAAAACTTAATAACTACGACTAAAAACTACATCGAAAACAAATACAAAAAAGATGGTTACTTTAATACCAAAGTAAACATTAATACCGTAAAAGATACTGCCGCTATCAACCAAGTAAACATGGTAGTAAGCGTAGACAAAGGAGATAAAATAAAAATTAGCAGCATCGATTTTGTAGGCAATACTAAACTTTCAGACAAAACTTTGCGAAAAGCGATGAAGGATACGAAACAAAAAAATCCTATTCGCGTATTAAAAGCATCTAAATTTGTTAAAGACAAATACAAAGCCGATTTAGAAAAAGTAATTGAATCTTACAAAGAAAAAGGATACAGAGATGCCCGAATTGTTTCGGACACGGTAGCCTATAATGAAGACAAAAACACTTTAGCTATTAAGGTTAATGTTGAAGAAGGAAACAAATACTATTTTGGAAACATCAAATTCTTAGGTAATTCTGTTTATCCTGATCAATTCTTGAATAGAATGATAGGTATTAAAAAAGGAGAAACTTACAATGGTGTTTTACTTGAAAAAAGAATCGCTGACAAATCAAAACCTGACAGTGAAGACATTACGAATTTATACCAAGACAATGGATATTTATTCTCTAATATCAATGCGGTTGAAGTAAAAACAGCCAATGACACTATTGATTTCGAAATTAGAGTAACCGAAGGACCTTTGGCCTATTTTAATCATATTACTGTAGTAGGAAACGACAAAACAAATGACCGTGTAATCTACAGAGAATTAAGAACAAAACCGGGCGAAAAATACAGCAAAGCAGAATTGGTAAGAACCGTTCGTGAAATTGGACAATTAGGTTATTTTGACCCGGAAGCTATTGATCCAAAATTTAAAAATGTAGATGGCGCAGCCGGTACAGTAGATATTGAATACAACCTTGTAGAGAAAGGTTCTAGCCAAATTGAACTTCAAGGTGGTTACGGCGGAGGTGGTTTCATTGGAACATTAGGGCTTTCGTTCAATAACTTCTCGGCAAGAAACATTATGAACAAATCGGCTTACAAACCATTGCCGATGGGAGACGGTCAAAAAGTATCTTTACGTTTACAAGGAAGTACTTATTTCCAAACTTATAGTGTATCGTTTTCTGAGCCTTGGTTTGGACAAAAGAAACCAGTTCAATTTAGCTCTTCTATTTCGTATAGTAAACAATTCTTAAACAATTACGTAACTTATAAAGTAGATAAAACTAAAAGCTTTAACATCTTGACTTTATCTGTAGGTCTTGCAAAACGATTGACTGTTCCTGATGATTTCTTTGTATTATCGCAATCTATCAGTTACCAACATTATGATTTGAATAACTATAACACGGGCTTATTTACTTTTGGAGACGGAGCTTCAAGAAACTTTGCTTATACCGTAGGACTTTCAAGAAGTAATAAAGGGGTGAATCCAATTTTCCCAACTTATGGTTCTGAATTTAGTATTTCTGCAAAAGTTACTCCACCATATTCTTTATTCAATGGTACAGACTATGCCAATTTAAAAAATCAAGAGGCATACAAATTAAAATATGATCCAGCTGATGGATTAACTATTGATAACAGTAACGGGATCCCTACTACAAGTGATTATTTAAAAAAGACCAGTACTGGAACTTATATAAGAGCAAACTCAGCAGCAGATGCGACAGAAGATGTTTCTAAAGTGGATCAAAAGAAATACAATTGGTTAGAATATTATAAAATTAAATTCAAAGCCGATTGGTATACCAAAGTTTATGGTAAATTTGTTTTAAGAACATTAACTGAATTTGGATTCCTTGGCGCATACAACCAGGACAGAGGTTTAGTACCATTTGAAAGATTTTATGTAGGTGGAGACGGAATGGCAAACTACTCTATGGACGGTAGAGAAACCGTACAGTTGAGAGGTTATCCAAACAATTCTTTGACACCTATAAATGCAGCAGGTCAACAAATTGGAGCTACAGTGTACAATAAATTCTCTATGGAATTGCGTTATCCTATAACATTAAAAGCAGCAGCATCAATTTATGCATTAGCCTTTTTAGAAGCAGGTAATTCTTTTAAAGATTTCAAAAGCTACAATCCGTTTGACATTAAACGTTCGGCGGGAGTTGGTTTAAGAGTATTTATGCCAGCATTTGGATTGTTAGGAATTGATTTTGCTCATGGGTTTGACGCCTTGCCAGGAACATCAAAACCAAATGGATGGGAAACTCATTTCATTATTGGACAACAATTCTAAAAAAATTGGTCTCTGATTTTCTAATACTATAAGTTATGAGAAAACATTTTTTATTTCTATTTTTAGCCACGATAGCTGTAAATAGCCTTCATTCGCAAGCTCGAGGAAACAGAGTAGGTTATATTGACATGGAGTACATTTTACAAAATGTAACCAGTTATAACGAATCTAATACTCTGCTAGAACAGAAAGCAGAAAACTGGAAACAGGAAATAGAAACAAAAAAATTAGAGATTAATAAAGTTAAGGAGGCTCTTACTGCCGAAAAACCATTGTTAACAAAATCGTTAATTGAAGAACGAGAAAGCGAAATTACCTTTCTTGAAAACGAATTATTAGATTTACAACAAAAGAGATTTGGCCCAAATGGTTTACTAATGAGTCAAAAAGCATTATTAGTAAAACCAATACAAGATCAAGTATTCACAGCAGTTCAAGATATAGCCGAAGCAAAAAAATACGATTTTATTTTTGACAAATCCTCTGATTTAACCTTGCTGTTTGCTGATAAACGATTTGATATTAGCGATCAGGTTTTAAGAGTAATTAATCGCACAGAAAAAAGAGAACAGCTGAGCAAAAAAGAATTGGCAGCGGAACAGCAAAAAGAAAGCAAAGAAGATGCAATAGATAGCAATCCGGAGCTTGCACAAAGGCAAAAAGCATTAGACGAAAGAAAAGCGGCTAGAGACAAAATAATAGAAGACCGAAAACTGGCTCAAGAGCAAAAGAAAAAAGAATACGAAGAAAGAAGACAAAAAATTCTAGACGATAGAGCTGCTAAAAAAAATGGCACGGTTTCTGGAACAACTAAAACAGAGGTTCAAAAAGTTGCAACACCAGACACTCAAACAGAAGCAGAATTAGCAAGACAAAAAGCAGTCGATGCAAAAGCAAAAGCTCTTGAAGACAGGAACAAAATTATTGAAGATCGTAAAAAAGCATTAGAAGAAAGAAGACAACAAATTCTTAATGACAGAGCCGCTAAAAAAAATGAGACTGTTCCTGAAACAGCTAAGAAAACAGAGAGTATAAATACCGCTAAAACAGAAGTTCAAAAAGCGGCAACTCCAGACACTCAAGCCGAAGTGGAATTAGCCAAACAAAAAGCAGCCGATGCAAAAGCAAAAACGCTGGAAGACAGAAAAAAGGTTATTGAAGATCGTAAAAAAGAATTAGAACAAAGAAGATTAAAAATTATTCAACAAAGAGACTCTATCAAAAGAGCTAAAGAAGAAAAACTTAAACAATAAATTAATTACTTAATATTTTAAAACCAATGAAACAAATTAAAACTTTATTAATTGCCGCTCTATTCGTTATAGGAGCAAATCAAACTATCAATGCACAAGCAAAGACAGCCCATGTAGATGTAAGTGAAATAATGGCAAAAATGCCTGCTATGCTAGAAGCTCAAAGTCAATTAGAAAAATTAAGCGGAACATACGATGCAGATTACAAAAAAATGGTAGAAGAATACCAAGCTAAATTGAAAAAATACGAAGGAGAATCAGCTACAGTAACTGATGCTGTAAATGGAGAACGCGGTAAAGAAGTTCAAGACATGCAAAAAAGAATTGTTGACTTTAGAGATAACGCTCAAAAAGAATTACAACAAAAAGAATCTGATATCGTAAAACCATTAATGGAAAAAGTAAGAGCTTCTATTCAAAAAGTAGGTAAAGCTAAAGGTTTCCAATACGTATTAGATGGTTCTTCTCTTTTATTAGCTGATGGTCCAAACATAACTGCTGACGTTAAAAAAGACTTAGGATTCTAATTCTAAACTCATAAAACCAAAAAAACCGCTCTTTTTTCTACACAGAATCGAGCGGTTTTTTTATATCTTATTTTTAGGAAAATTAATCCATACCCCTTAAATTTGTTTCAATGGATAACAAGCAACCCATAGGTGTTTTTGACTCTGGTATAGGAGGAACTTCAATTTGGAAAGAGATTCACAATCTCTTACCCAACGAAAAAACCATTTATTTAGCTGATAGTAAAAATGCTCCCTATGGTGAAAAATCCAAAGAAGAGATCATTCGATTAAGTATGAAAAACACTGATTTTCTACTTAACATGAATTGCAAACTCATTGTCGTGGCATGCAACACGGCAACTACCAATGCCATAAGAGAATTGAGGGCGAAATATGACGTTCCCTTCATAGGAATTGAACCAGCCATAAAACCCGCCGCAATACACTCAAAAACACAAGTTATAGGCATTCTGGCTACTAAAGGAACCTTGAATAGCGAGCTGTTTAACAAAACTACCGAAATGTTCTATCACACTAAAATCATAGAACAAATAGGCTACGGATTAGTTGAATTAATTGAAAATGGTCAAATCGAATCAGCGGAAATGACGCAATTGCTTCACTCCTATTTGAAGCCTATGATTGAAGCCAACATTGATTTTCTTGTACTGGGCTGCAGTCATTATCCGTATCTTATCCCTCAAATAAGAAAAATCATCCCCGATCATATTCAGATAATCGATTCTGGTTTGGCCGTGGCAAGACAAACGCAAAACATATTACATGAAATCGGCTTTAATCAAGATAATAACAACAAGCCCATTTTTTACACAAATACAAACCCTGGTGTTTTACAAAACATTATAGGGAATGATTATGTTGTACAAGAAAAAGATTTTTAATTACTCGAATTTTCTTTTGACAAACCAAATCCCGTCTAAAGACAAATTAACAGAGATCTTGTGATAATTTTCCTTTATCAAACCATTACTTATTCTCCCTTTTTGTCCATAAGAATAGGAAATATTAAGTGCTGAAAAAGTATTTTCAATAGGCAAAGAAATCCCAAAAGAAACCGCCTTATTTGCAATTCTTTTGTTGTCTATTTCAAGAAAACCAGTATCATAATTAATTCCCGTGGAGAACTGAATGCGATCAAAATAACTTCTTAAATCTTTCTCCTTTCGATACGAAAAACCTAATTTAAATTTATCCTGATTCAAATAATTCCCATACATATCAGCCTGATCAGTGTTTTTCCAAAAAGCTTTTTCATAGTCCATACTCACACTCAAATTATTCTTAAACTGCTTATTAATACCAACAGCAAATTCAAATGGTAAAAAATAATCATCAACATCCGAACTCGCTTGAGACTCTATAGTATTAGAAGCATCTAAATTGGCATTATAAGTAATCACCGATTGCACTTTAGCAGCATTGACTTTGGATGGCGATTTAAAATTGGCACCAATAGTAAAAGTAGAATCTACTTTAAATTGACCACCTAAATTAAGTCGGACTCCATTGTAATTTGATTCTTTATCAATAGTAGTGACTGAATTTGCAATAACATATTCTCTATTGTCAGTCGTACTTCCAAAAAGAATCGAAGATGTCAATCCTAATGCTACTTTTTTTCCAATTCGATAACCATAAGAAATATCAAAATTATTTAAACCTCCAGTGCCTGTAGCACTTAAAGTATACTCTTCATTACTATCCTGAATAGGTAATTTGTAATCTGATATTTTAAATCCGGCACTTGAATAAGGCTTTAATGCAACACTAACTGCCGATTTAGTACTTAATGGAAAAGCAAATGCTATATGCGAAAACTGTACGTTATTCCGACTTTCTTTCTTCGACACATCCTGATATGAGGTTTGAATAGCCTTTCCTCCTACATCAAACAAAAAGTGATTTTGATACATGAATCCTAAAGAAGCAGGATTCAAATTATTTATAAATCGGTTAGACGGCAAGGCAACTCCCGAAGAACCAATAGCCGAAAGGGATCCAAAATCAGAATCATATAAACTTCCTAAACCATATATAGAATAAGGAGAACTGGACAAACTTTGTGAAAAAGAGCTAAAAGAAACTAAAATCAAAAAGAATAGTAATGCGATTGTATTTTTCATCTAATAAGAGATATAGTAAATTTTCAATTGAATTTTATTTCCCACATTTTTCTGGTTACCCAAAACCAAACGATCAACTGCTTTAGAAATATTCGGAATCGTTAAAATCAACGCCGATTTAGAATCTGAGGTTTTAACCATTTCTTTTTGTATAAAAGTTCCTAATGGAATGCTGTAACCAATGTTTTCATCAAACTCGTCATTATCCTTATTCAGCACCGCATAAATAGGAGATCCCGAAGCCGAATTGAGCGTACCACTCAACCTGTTTAACTTATCAGCAACATACACACTCAAGGAATCGGCTAAAGGATAGCTTTTAGAATAGCTATTATTTACAGGCCTAATAATTAACTGAGCATCCACAATAGCTCCTTTTTCAGTAATGTATTTCAATTGTTTGATATTAGGAAAATCAATCCTACAGGCTAATCCCGTTCCGGATTGAATAAAAGATTTGTTCTCGGTTAAATTGCTCGATAAGCGTTCGGTTGTTCCAGGTAAATCCTTCAGTATTGTTCCCGTTCGATCTAAAGAAATTCTATTAAATTGCTTGCTGGCATCAGTAATTGTAAACTCTTTTAAAATTGATGTTTTAGAATCGGTTACTTTTTTCGAATAATACAATTGCAATGTTGCTGCTGTATTAAAACCCATAACACATGATGAATTTGCCGAAGTAGATCGAATAACCAAACCTTTAAAATATTCTATAAATTCATCCTCAGTAGTTATTTCTCTCTTTTTTAATTTCTGAAAAAGGGCTTCTCCAAACGTATTATCTATTGCTACAAAAACAGTATCCTGAGTAAATGGTTTAGGTGCAAATGAAGCTGTCCCTAAAGCTGCTGGATCATAGGTAAATTTCGAATTGTTATAAAAATTAGTATCATCTTCAGAATCTGATTTTACCTTTTGCAACAGACGATGAATACTTATCGATTGCACTTTTGTAGTATCACCATAATAATATCTATCCGGTACCAAAACCATTCGAATAGAGTCAAAAACATAATTAGCTCCCTCAGTATCTGAACTCGTTGTTTGCAAATTATAACCAGAAGACGAAAGCTGAAAATAACTATCTGAATTTACCTTCCCAAAAATAGGATCCTCATAATTCCCTAAAAGAATTCGACTTTGCCCGGAAGTAACCAATGAATCAAAGTTTATAGTTGAAACTTCAACAGTGGCAGTATCGATTAGTATTACTTTATTAGTCACCGATAAATTATCAGAACCTACTACAAATTCTCCTGCATCTACATCAGAGTTACACGAAGTAAGCATAACTCCAAAAAACAATACTATAAATAATCTATACATAAAAATTTTTGAACAAATATAGCAGAGCACTATCCACAAAGCCTAACAACATATACAACCAAGGATTTTACATCTATAAAAGACCATTTTTAAGCTACAGAATCAATCCGTGTTGTTATAATTGATTCGACCCAAGAAAATCCCGATTTGTCTATTAAAAACAGCCATCTATATATCTTCTTTTTTTAAAATAGATATTGAGTCTACTTTTGAAGCAATAAAAAAATAAATGAAGTTAAAATATTTTACAACTCTAATTTTCATGATTTCAATTCTTAAAATATCTGCTCAAAGTAGCTATTCGTTAGAATTGAATCTAAAAACGATTCCGACAAAAGAAATAACCAAAAACGAAACCGGAATAGGCTTTTCTTTTGATGAAAATTTAGATTCGAAAAACAAAATCACCAATAGCCTTAGCTATAAAAACACAAGTTTAAATTATAACCTGAAAAATTATTATTCCGAGAACAACAACAATAAATACAATCGAATAGAAAACAACTTCGGACTCGTACATCAAATCAATAACAAAATGGATTTGGATTTCGAATTTAAAACAGTAGCTACTTTTGAAAAGAGTTTGGGATTTTCTGACGTTACAATCCTTGGTGGAACCGGAATTAAATATGCCTTTAACGAGAACAACACTATTCGTCTGGGAGTAAAAAGGATGACCGTTTTCGGGAAAGCAGAAGTACTTCCTACAGTTGCCTTTTATAGTAAACTAAACACTAGTACCGCAATTGAAATAGGATTCCCAAATTCGAGCATTAGCTATTCAAATAACGAACGAAACGCTTTCCGATTGACAAATACTTTCAGTGGAGAATATTACAATCTCGATCAGGCAAAGGCAATCAATACGAATCTAAGTGCTTCCAAAATGAGTTTTTCTCAAATGACAACCGCATTAGAATATGAAAGAAATATTGATCGCAACTGGTTCATGAGTTTTCAGGGAGGATATGATTTTAACAAAAAATACACATTAACAAACGATAGAGGAACAACAAAATTTAATTTCAACGCTAATGATGGTTACCTCTTTAACATTGGCATAAAATACAAACAGTAACAAATAAAATAAATTATGACTATTTTAAAAGGAAGAACGATAATTACCATGCTATTAATGGGATTAGTATTTGTGGGGTGCAGCAATGACGACGATGAGGAGTTGTTAGGTAACTGGATTAAAAAATCTTCATTTGACGGCCCTGCAAGATCAAGCGCAACAAGTTTCGTGATTGGTTCGTACGCTTATGTTGCTACAGGATATACAGGAGACGAATATCTAAAAGACCTTTGGGCTTACAATTCAGATGGCGATTATTGGGAACAAAAAGCTGATTTTACAGGTGTTGCCAGAAGTTCGGCATCCGGATTTGAATTAGACGGAAAAGGATACATCGGTTTAGGATATGATGGAACCAATAAACTAAAGGATTTTTACCAATACAATCCAAACACAAACAGCTGGTCTCAAAAAGCTGATTTTACCGGTACTGCACGCTATTCGGCTGTTGGATTTCAAGTGGGTGGAAAAGCTTATTTTGGTACAGGATACGATGGGAATTATCTAAAGGATTTTTACCAATATAATGCTAACTCAAATTCCTGGTCACAAGTAAATGGTTTTAGCGGAAACAAAAGACGCAACGCTACCGTTTTTATTATTGATGACAAAGCCTACTTAGGAACAGGTGTCAATAATGGAGCTTATCAGGTTGATTTTTGGATGTTTGACCCAAGTACTGATACCTGGATCAAAAAACGTGATATTGATCAAGACGATGATGACGATGACACTTACAATGACGATTATGCAATTACTCGTTCTAATGCATCAGCATTTTCAATAAATGGATTAGGATATGTTGCTTGTGGAGAAAGCTCTAAAACCATTTGGGAATACAATCCTACTACCGATGTTTGGAAAGAAAAAACAGCTCTGGAAGGTTCAGGAAGAACAGATGCTATAGGTTTTTCAATCAACCAAAGAGGATTTGTATTACTCGGCAGATCAGGCTCTTCCTATTATGATGATGCTTGGGAATTTAAACCATTAGAAGAACAAAATGACGATGACAATTAATACAAAACCTAATTTATTCTTCTGGACTAACATCCAGAAGAATTTTTTATTAAGCACTACAAAAAAACTGTTATTACTCAGTTTTCTATGGCTTATTTTTTCTTGCAACAAGAAGCAGGACTTCAATTTAGAATCTATAAAAACACCAACTGGCTGGGGATATACGATTAAAAACGATGACAAAATCATTATAAAACAATCTATAATACCGGTAATTCCGAATCAAAAATCATTTGAAAGCGAAGAGGAAGCACTAAAAGTAGGCAAATTAGTTTTAGACAAATTGAAACACAAAACATCGCCTACTATTACAAAAAAAGATTTAATTTTATTGTCAATTAAAATCTAGATGAACTTAGAGGGAATTACAAACAACAATACAAACAAAATACTGATACACAGTATCATTTGGTGCTTTTTAATAATTGCCTCCTTATTGCCATTTTACCAAAATTTCACCAGTATAGATGCCGAATTTTACGTACAATGGTCAGGCGGCATCTTATTATTTTATGCTAATTATTTTTATTTTGTACCCAATTTGCTTTTGCAAAAAAAATATGCCGCTTATCTGGGAATTATATTTTCTATAGTTGCCTTTTTTACCTGCCTTAAAAATTTTTATTTTACTCCTGAATTTCACAATTTCCCACATCAAAAACTATTTGATGCAACAGGAAAAGAATTCATCCCCGAGAAAAAATTTCTAAAAAAACCACCCTTTTTTTTCAAGTTTTTCCCATCCCTTTTTTATTTATTTATCGTTACGATAAGTACAATAATTAAAACACTTTCAGAATTTTACACCAATCAACAAAACAAATTAATTTCTGAAACGCGCAAAACAGCAACCGAATTAAACTATTTAAGAAAACAAACTAATCCGCATTTTTTATTCAATGCTTTAAATAGCATTTATTCTTTGGCCTATAAAAAATCGGACCTTGTACCAGATGCTATTGTTACCTTATCAGAAATGATGCGCTACATGCTTTATGAAACTGACAATAAAGCGGTATCTTTAGAAAAGGAAATCAACTATATCAAAAACTATATTGATTTACAAAAGTTGCGATTAAACAATATTGAAAATATTTTTATCAATATTCATGGCGACACCAGAAACAAGTCTATTGAACCCATGTTGCTGATTTCGTTTATCGAAAATGCTTTTAAATACGGAACCGATTATAAAGGAACTACCTATGTAAAAATTAAAATTAGCATAGAAGATAACAACTTAGATTTTTGGATTGAAAATAGAATTGAAAACCAAATAAAAGACCCTAACAACTCTGGAATTGGACTAACAAACATTAAAAACAGATTGAATATTCTGTATCCAAATGCACACCAATTAACCATTAATCAAACGGATAACAAATACTGCGTTCATTTGAATTTGAAACTAGAACCATTGGAAAACGAAACAAAATGAAGTGTGTAATTATAGATGACGAACCTTTAGCGGTTGATTTAATCAAAGAATTTGTTAGCAAAATAGAAAGTCTTGAACTCATTAGCACCTTCAACAATGCTATTGACGCCATTGCAATGATCAATACGTCTAGTGTTGATTTGATATTTTTAGATATCGAAATGCCTCATTTTTCAGGTATTGATTTTCTAAATGCGATTGACAAAAAACCATTAGTCATTTTCACCACAGCTTATTCGGATTATGCCGTAGAAGGATTTAATCTTGGAGCGGTCGATTATTTAGTAAAACCAATTCCTTTTCATCGTTTCCTGAAATCGGTGATGCGTGCCCAACAAACATTTAATTCCCAAAATCTTGCTCCAGCTGCTGCTGCTCCAAAAGTAGTTGCCCCGGAAATCGAACCCGATTTTATGTTTGTTCGTTCAGAATATGAAAATGTAAAAATCAATTTTTCGGATATTTTATTTATCGAAGGTTTGAAAGATTATGTCAAAATATACACTACCGACAATAAATTTACGCTAACCTTAATCAGTTTGATTAAACTCGAAAATTTACTTTCATCTAAAGGTTTTGCCCGAATTCACCGTTCGTATATTATCAATATCAAATACGTGAAATCCATCCAAAAAAATAAGGTATTAATTGCAGACAAACGCATTCCTATCAGCGAAAGCTATAAGACTTCTTTCTTCGAAAAAATTAATTTATAAACTCTATTCCTCTTCTTTATACCAGCTGGAATACAATAAATAATTTTCGGCAATACGTTCAATTTCTCCGGCAAAACTGGATTGATCTAAATCTTTTACTTTCTTAGCAGGAACTCCAGCCCATATAGAACCTGAAGTAACTACAGTGTTTTGAGTAATCACTGCACCTGCTGCAATAATAGAATTGCTTTCAACAGTACAATTATCCATCACTATAGCTCCCATTCCTATCAAAACATTGTCGTGAATCACACAACCGTGTACAATAGCATTGTGCCCAATAGAAACATTATTCCCTATAATCGTTGGATATTTTTTATAAGTACAATGAACAACAGCTCCATCTTGGATATTGACTTTGTTGCCAATTTTTATATAATTGACATCGCCTCTAAGAACCGCGTTAAACCAAACACTACAAGAAGCGCCAAAACTAACATCGCCAACAATAGTAGCATTTTCGGCTACATAACAATCTTCTGGAATATTAGGCGATATCCCATTAACAGTTTTTATTACCATTTCTAAATGTAAATTAATTTAGTTGATTGCAGGACAGTTACACTCGTACTTCTCACGTTTACAGAACAAATTAAGTCCTAAAGTAATTTGGTGAAAACCTCCTGTTGTATACTTAACTTCTCCTCCTAAATGAGAATAAGTATAGGCAAACATAAAATTATTAAAATTGACTCCAACTATTGGCGTAATGGCTTGGTATCTTTGTCTTGAAATTCCATTTCCATTATTAAATTCTGCTCCATCAAAACTGCTTCTATAAGACAAACCACCCCACAAGGTACCAAAATCCATAGTTTTATAAGCCTTCAAATTAAAATCAATAGTCTTTTCTGTAGTTAACTCAGTGTATTGAAATAGTATTGAAGGTTCCCATAAAATTCTATCTTTATCCCCAAATACATAACCTGTGCTTAAAATAAGTTTTCTCAGATTATCACTTTCGTATCCTGAATAAATTTCACGTCTGGTTTCAATTGCATTTTTAACAGTTCCGTGTACATAAAAATCCAGAAAGTTGTAAGACATTCCTAAATCGACATTAAAATAAGAATCTTTTTGAACTATCGTACCATCAATTATGGGATCATAATCTCCAGATTGCATAAAAGATGTTTCGTCTAACTGACTTTGAATTAAACCTCCACTAATACCAAAAGACAACTGATTCAAATCGATTTCATCTCTTGAAAACATCAAATGATAGGCATAAGTTAACTTCACTCCTTTTTGAGAATGATAGCCATTTTTGTCATTAAAAAGAATAATTCCAGCTCCCGCTTTCTCTCCTATTCTACCATGAAAACTCGCTGTTTGAAGTGATGGAGCATCCTCCTGACCAAACCATTGTTTACGGGAAGTAACACGTAATTTGGCACAATTAGAAGCACCGGCCATCGACGGATGTAACAGATAATAATTATCAGAAAGGTAATCTGAATAAACAGGAATTCCTTCTTGAGAATAAGAGTACAAGCCGATAAAAAAGCAGATTATAAAATATTTAATTTTGGTATACATTTAAAAAATATTAATCAGGATAAGTGAAAAAGCAAAAAAAACTTAACCCAAAAACTAAAGTTAAGTTAATTTATTCGTTAATAATTCAAATATAGTTATTCATAGAAAATAACTTTACTAAATTTGTAAAAATTTACAAAAATTATGACAAAAGTATCCATTAAAGAAACACAAAACCCTACTATATTAAAGTTTGAATTTGAAGATTTTATCACTAAAAACGAAAGTTTTGAATTCAAAAATATAGACGAGGCTAAATCCTCTCCTCTTGCACAACAATTGTTTTATTTACCATTTGTAAAAACCGTTTATATCTCAGGTAATTTCATTGCAGTTGAAAGATTTAGTATTGTTGAATGGGACGATGTTAAAGACGCTGTTGCTGAACAAATTGAAAGCTTTGTAAACAATGGTGGAATCATCATAAATATTGATGAAAACAAACCAAAAAAACAGCCTATTACGGTTTATGGAGAAACGACTCCTAATCCTTCGGCCTTGAAATTTGTGGTGAGCAGAATGCTGACAAAAAATGCAGTTGAATACAAAAACATCGATCAAACTGCTTCTTCGCCTTTAGCAAAAGAATTATTTAAATTTCCTTATGTAAAAGAAATTTTTATTGACGAAAACTATATTTCGGTAACAAAATACGAATTGAACAGCTGGGATGAAATTACCTTAGAGTTAAGAACATTCATCAAAGAATACATCGAGAATGGCGGAATTGTTCTTGACGACAGCGTAGTAATCAATGCCGAAAAACAAGAGCAAATCAAAACCGAAGAGTTCGACAAACTGGATGTTACTTCGCAACAAATCATCAACATCCTGGAAGAATATGTAAAACCTGCAGTAGCAGCCGATGGTGGAAACATTGCTTTTGAATCTTATGATGAAGAAAGCAAAATTGTAAAAGTAATTCTTCAAGGAGCTTGCAGCGGTTGTCCATCTTCTACTTTTACTTTAAAATCAGGAATCGAAAACATGTTGAAAAGCATGTTAAATGATGAAAAAATTCAAGTGGAAGCGATTAATGCTTAATACAAACTCACTTATAAAAAAGAAAGCGTTTCAATTGAAACGCTTTCTTTTTTTATTTTTATGCATACCTAGTTCACATTAAGTTTTACTCAAAAAAAATAATTGAGTTCTAAACTGCATTAAGGCATTATGTTGTATATCAATCATATTTTGAAAAGTTGCAATATTACTTTTAGTGTAATCCTTATTATTTTTTAAATCATCATAAACCTTATCAGAGAGTCCTTTTTCAAATTCTTGTTTAGCTAAATCGAGATATTGTTGAAAAGTAATATCGGGATATAATAAGTGGCTTGCCCCATCATTTTCATCAATATATTTTTGAATTATTGATTGAACTTCTAAGTGAAGCTTTTGCGTAGCTATAAAAACACCTAATAAATTATTTCTTTCCTCAGTAGGTTTACCATTAAACGTTTTATGATATGTTAACCATGCTATAAACAAACCTGTTATACCTATTAAACTTTCCATAGAATTTCCTTTTTAATAAATGTACTTAATAAAAACCTCTAGAGGCTTATATATAAAATTCTAAAAACTTACTACTTTTTTGAAGTCGTTATCATGAAATCCTTCAAATAATAAGGCTCAAAATAAGCAACGTCTACTGTATCGTTTTTTAAAAATTTGGCATAACTCAAAGCACTCATTTCGTTAGCCGAAGGGTATTTTATAGTTTCTAAAAAGACAAAATTAGATTTGCTTAAAACAGTCTGACATTTCTCGGCACAATCGCCAACAAAATACAATGTTTCTTCAAATTCCTGAAAAGAATCTTCGGTGATAACCTCGGCAAGAATTGCTCTTTTTAACTCTAATTTAGCCGAAAAAACAGCGCTGTAAACCTCCATTCTTCTCGCATCTAACATTGGTACTACAAAACCAGATTCAATCTTGGCCTGAGCCGCTAATGATTGTAGCGTATCTACAGCAATTAATGGAATTCCTAAAGCAAAACACAATCCTTTTGCCGCCGAAACACCTATTCTAAGTCCAGTATAAGAACCTGGCCCCTGACTCACTGCAATAGCAACTAAATCCTTATAAGTGATACCCACTTCTTTTATACTTTCCTCTATAAACACATGCAAACGTTCGGCATGCGAATAGCCTTCTTCGGCAATTTCGTTACAAACCAGAGTTTTGCCATCTTTGGCAATGGAAACGGAACAATTTTTTGTTGCGGTTTCTATGTTAAGTATATAATTCAATGTCTTTTTTCTTTTTGCAAAGGTCTAAAAAAATTTAAATCAACAGCCAAAAGAAAACGGCTTATTTCTTTTTGTTTTCCGATTTAATACTGACTTTATCTCCCGAATTCAATTCTTTACTCACTATGGTATAAGGTCCGGTTATTACTTCATCGCCTTTTTTAACTCCGCTTAAAATCTCAATATTAGTATCGTCCTGAATTCCTGTTTTCACAATCTTAATTTTAGCTTTTTCGCCAACTTTTAAAAACAAACACTCTAATTTTTTATCACTTTTAGGCGCTTCCTTTTTATCTTCTTTAGGATCCGGTATTTCCTTATCTGAAATAGCTACAGCAGTCGTATCCGATTTTACCACAACGGCACTAATTGGCACAGCCAAAACATTTCTCTTCGTTTTAGTAATAATATCTACCGTGGCAGTCATTCCCGGTCTGAATGGCGAATAAGTCACCGGTTTTCCAACTAATAAATCTTCATAAGATTCTTTTAAAATTCGAACCTTAACTTTGAAATTCGTTACCTGATCGGCTGTCAAAGTCGAACTGGCCGAATTAGAAATACTGGTCACAATTCCTTTGAATTGTTTTTTCAAATAGGCATCTACTTCAACATTAGCCAAGTCGCCTACTTTAATTTTTACAATATCATTTTCATTGACATCCACTTCCACTTCCATATTATTCAAATTGGCCACTCTCAAAATTTCCGTTCCGGTCATTTGCTGTGTTCCCAATACTCTTTCTCCTAATTCAACATTTAGCATCGAAATAGTTCCATCAGCTGGAGCGTAAATAATTGTTCGCCCTAAATTATCTTTAGCCTCATTAACCGATGCCGAAGCACTTTGAACACTGAAATAAGCCGATTGTTTTGCCGCTTTAGCAACATCAAACGAAGCAACTGATTTATCCCAATCTGATTTAGAAATAATACCTTTTTCAAATAAAACTTTATTTCGATCATAACTGGCTTTAGCTTCTTTAAATTGTGCTTCACTTTGTGTCAGTCCCGCTTTAGAACCAGACAAACCCGCAACAGTTCTATTCAAACTGGACAAATACAAATCAGGGTTTATCTTTACTAACAAATCTCCTTTTTTAACTACTTGCCCTTCTTTTACAGGCAAATCAATAATTTCGCCCGAAACCATCGAAGCTATTTTAACTTCAATTTCTGGTTGGATTTTTCCCGTTGCCGAAACTGTTTCAACAATGGTCATAGGAACAATCTTAGCAATTTCTATCTCTTTAACATCGGCTTTATTTCCAAAAACTCCTTTTTTTCCTAATATTATCAAAGAAGTTATTACTACTATAAAAACAGCAACAAGGATATAAATATTTCTTTTTGACATAACTTATCTAATTTTTTATGATTGGAATTCCAAAATACAATTCCAATATTTTAGTTTTAAAAATATAATCGTATTTAGTTCTCAACACTTCTGATTGTGCCGCAGATAACAAGGTTTGAGACTGACTTAAATCGAATGAATTCATCAAACCAACTTCAAATTTTTCTTTCGAATAATTATAGGATTCTGACCTCGCATCTAAGGCTTGAACTGCCGATTCATAAGCTTTCAAAGCTCCTTTTGCATCGGTAAAAGCAGTGTACACATTGCGTTGCAAATCTAATTCCTGTTTTTCTAAAGCTATTTTAGACTTTTCGAAACTCACCTTGTTTCGCTCGACATTATTACGAACAGAAAAACCATTAAAAATAGGAATACTCAACTGAGCTCCGAACGATTGTCCTTTATTATCACTAAACTGATCCATAAATTTTGGTGCTGATTGAGTACCAATAATAGCTCCTGTATTACTGTCTCTTAAAGCAATATCGGCATAAGAAACACGGCTATTAAAATTATAAAAACCTCTCAATGTAGGTTGGTAAGCACCTTTAGCAATGATTACATTTTTCTGGGCAATTTCCAGATTGGTCTGAGCAATTTTCAACTCCACGCGCTCTTGCTTTGCTTTGTCATAAATTGCTGTTGGTGTTTGGGATAAAATAGCTTGATTCATTTCAAATTCATTAGATTCAGTAACATCAAAATTTTCAAAACTATCCAGTTGCAACAACTGAGTCAAACTTAACTTAGCAATCAGCAAAGCATTTTCAGCATTAATTACTTTTTGATTATCGGCAGCAATAGTAGCTTTAACATCTAATAAATCGCCTTTAGGCAAAGTCCCTGCATTGACTAATTCCTGAGTTCTATTCAATTGTTTGGTATCGATAGTCAATTGATTGTTTTGCACCTTTAAGTTTTCTTTATTAAAAAGTACCTGCAAATAAGCATTGGCAACATTAAGAGCAATATCTTCTTTCATTTTTTGCAATTGGTATTTTGCAGCCACTATAGAAAGATTCGCTTTTCTCAGCGTATTTAAATTTTGCAATCCTTTGTATATATCAATCCCTACACTAGCTCCTGCCGAAGTAAACTGAGTAGTTTGATTTTTTAAAAGTCCGGTAGTAATGTCCTGATTCAAACCAATATTCCAGGAATGAGAAGCATTAGCCGATACCGTAGGTAAAAAACGTCCAAAAGCATCATTCTTATCTATCCCTGCCGATTGAGTATCTAACTCTGATTGTCTAATAGAAATATTATGATCTAAAGCATATTTTACACAATCTTCTAAAGACCATTGACGAGATTGTGCATTCGAATAAAAACTAATTATTACAAAGAGTAGTAAACTAAAATATTTTTTTGGATTCATATTTATTCGAACTAAAATGAAGTAAAGTTACTACACAAAAATAAGTTTTTCTAGCTAAGAATAATCACATCCTTCAAAAACATTTAAAAATCAAACAAATAAAAGCCTTATCATTTACTTTTCTCTTTTTTTAACAGGAATTAAAAGCTTTTTCTAAATTTACAGCTTCAAATCAATCCAATGAAAAAAATTATCTTTCTAACTGTTTTCACTAGCCTGCTGGCTGTTATAGGTTGTTCTACTTCTCAAAGAATTGCCACATTAAAACCTGAGCCAGATGATGCCAGTCCGATTGTTTACAATAATGTTCCTTCGTTTATCAATTTACCTATTAGCATCAAACTAAAAGACATTGAAAACCAAACCAACACTGCATTAAACGGATTAATCTATGACGATAGCAACATAGAAGACGACGATATTGAAATGAAAATTTGGAAACTCGCTCCTATTACTATCAAAAATAGTAGCATTGACAGTTCTGAAAAAATCACCACCATATTACCGTTAAAAGCCATCATAAAATACCGAATTGGAACAAAAACAATGGGAGTTTCACTTTACAACACCAAAGAATTTAATTTAAACGGAGTTGTCACTCTCAACAGCTCAGTAAGTTTAAACAACTGGAAACTCAAAACCCAAACCGAATTGAGTTCTTTAGACTGGAACGAAAGTCCAACTATGAGCGTTTTTGGTAAAAACATGCCTGTAACTTACTTAATCAATCCTTCTATAAAATTATTCAAATCCAAAATAGAAAAAAAGATTGATGACGCTATCGAAAAATCAACGGATTTTAAACCCAATGTCATGGCGGCTCTACAAAAAATCTGCACTCCTTTTCAAATGAATGAAGCTTACGAAAGTTGGCTTAGAATTGTTCCTGTCGAAATTTATTCAACAGCAGCTCATTTAAAAAACGAATCGTTTGTATTGCAAATGGGCATGAAATGCAATATGGAAACCATCATAGGTCAGGTTCCGGAAACTAAATTCAATGCCAATCAAATCACATTGAAAGCAGTCAGTAAAATTCCGAATCAAATTACAGCAAATATTACTGCTGTTTCCAGTTATGCAGACGCTTCCAGAATAATGAAGAAAAATTTTACCGGAGAAGAATTTGCCTCTGGCTCAAGAAAGGTAAAAGTAGAAGACGTTAACATCTGGCACAAAAGCGGAAAAATGGTCATTGCCTTAGATTTAACCGGTTCACTAAATGGAACGATATATTTAGCAGGATTTCCAAAATACAATCCCGAGAAAAAAGAAATTTATTTTGATGAATTGAATTATGCTTTAGACACCAAAAGCAAATTAATGCGTACCGCAAACTGGCTTGCTCAAGGCATCATTTTAAGAAAAATTCAGGAAAACTGCCGCTATTCGATTAAACCCAATCTTGAAGAAGGAAAGAAAACAATGCTAAACTACCTGAACAATTACTCGCCAATGACGGGTGTATTTGTAAACGGAAAAATAGACGACATTCAATTTCAAAAAATAGAACTGAGCCAAAATGCCATTATTGCTTTTGTAAAAGTAAATGGAGAAATCAACATTACCGTTGACGGTTTCAAATAAAACTACTTCGTTTTATTTTTCCTCATTCGATAAACAAAATAACCAATTACAGCTACTAATAAATAAGGAATAACCATCAAATAAACAATTCCATCATTGACTGCCTTTGCTTTCTCTATGTTAGCATCGCCACCTAAGGCAGCTCTGCACATAGCGCATTGAGCGTTAGTCGTAAGAGAAAAAAACATAGAAAATAGAAAACAGAAAATAGAAAATAGAATTTTCACTTTACCATTTTCACTTCTAACTTCTAACTTATGACTTCTGACTTTAGTAAACATAATAAGGAGAAATCATTAAATACACAATAACACCTGTAACTGCAACGTACAGCCAAATAGGAAAAGTAATTTTGGCAATCTTTTTATGCTTATCAAATACTTGTGCCAATGCACGAACATAAGTGATTAAAACTAGCGGAATAATAACAACCGAAAGAATAATATGAGTTATCAATATAAAGTAATACACATATTTTATAATTCCTTCTCCACCAAATTTTGTAGAATCGGAAGTCATGTGATAGGCTACATACATCGCTAAAAAGGCAACAGAGCAAGCTATAGCCGTTTTCATTAAGTTTTCATGTAATTGTCTATTTCCTTTTTTTATAGCCAATACAGCCAAAACCAACACAATTGCAGTAATTCCATTTATAGTAGCATAAATAGGAGGTAAAAATGAAAGTGGTTGTACATCATAACCCAATTTTCTCAAATTAACTCCAAAAAGGATTGCAACCACTAACGGAATTGCAACTGACAACAGCACAATCCACTTATTATATTTTGTTTCTAAACTTTGCTCTTTCATAACTTATTCTGCTAATAAAATACTGATATCTTGTTGAATATCTCTAACTCCTGATTTTTCTAATCCATCATAATACAAAATTGGATTTCCAAAATCATCTTTTCTACAACGGATATTACCATTTTTATCGATCAAAGCAAACATCCCTGAATGTTCAAATCCGCCATTTACCTTGCTGTTTTCTCCTGCATAAAGATTAAACCCTTTGTTAGCCAAATCAAATATTGTTTGCCTGTCGCCGGTTAAAAAATTCCAATTAGAAGACTTAACACCTATCAGCTTAGCATGAGATTTCAAAACCTCAGGAGTATCATGTTTAGGATCAATTGTAATAGAAACAATTCCGAAATTAGGATTCCCAAAGAATTTTTTTTCGAGAACCAACATACTTTGATTCATTTTTGGACAAATAGAAGGACAGGTAGTAAAGAAAAATTCCAGAACATAAACTTTCCCTTTATAACTTGCATTACTTATCTTTTGATTGTCTTGATTTGTTAATTCGAATTTTGGCGCTGGACCAATTTTTATCAAATTTTCTTCTGAATTACTGCCAGACGACACTTTATCTAAACGATCGGCCTTAACAACATCTCCATTTTGAATACGTGAAATAATCTTTGGAACTGCATAAATTCCGAAAATTAAAACAATAAACGAAATCCCGATATATGATTTATTTTTCAACATAAAATGGTGTGTTTATAATTGTTTGGTAGCATTGTGATTCTTTTTAAGAGCAGCGCGGTACTCATAAAGAATAACCTTAAAATCATCTAACATCTCATTACTCAACTCAGAAAGGTGAAAACTATCATAGCCTTCTTTATATTCTTTTTGATCTTTTCTTCCTCTCAAATTTCTTTCCTTGTCTACTATAAAAACATTAGAAGTTCCGGCATTAGCATCTAATGGCTTGACTAATTTCAATTGTTTATAATAAGATTGAATTTCTTCAGGAGTTGTGAAAACAAAATGCCATTGAGAAACATCTGTAAAGTCATCAAAAGCATCCATAATATTTTTTATATCCTTTTCAGTTCCTAATGGACAAATCATCACAAACTGCAAATCATTAAAGGTATGGTATCGCTTATAGATCTTTTCATTTAAATTAAAAAGATTCCCTCTGTTCTTTAAAATCTCAGTTCCTGAAAAACCAAGGATAGTAATTTTATTATCTAAACTAACCTTTTCTCCCTTTAAAGATTCCCATTTTCCTAAATCAGCAACTTTAGGAGTAATAACGGGAAGTTTAGTAAAACTATTAACACCTGAAGCAAAGAAAAGATAAGCTACAATAGGCAAAACGAAGAGTATAAAAAGAACTATATTTTTTTTCATTATCGAAAATTAATTTTAAAATGCAAAAATAAAAAAAGGCACGCAATGCGTGCCCTTTTTTTGAATTAATATAGTGTTAAAAATTCCATTTAATGGTTGAATCTTTAAAAACCCCATAAATATAATGCCCTTCAGTCAACAGAATGAAAAGTAAGTATAAGACAAGAAAAATAACTGGTAAAACTACAGCCCATCTAAGGCTTGATTCCTCCCCTTCCATGTGCATAAAAGCCCATACAATGAAATATGCCTTAAAAATAGTAAGTGCATAAAAAATCCAGTTTAACAAACTTAAGCCAAGAAAATAACTAAGATGTAAAGCATCAGGCTTATAAATACCTAAAAAAACCTCTATAATTGTAACTACTGATAAAATCCCAAATACTTTCCAGATTCTAGCTGTGTTTGATACATATTCGTGTGACATAATAAATAAACTTTAAAAATTAAACTAGATAGAAAACTGTGAATACAAATACCCATACTAAATCGACAAAGTGCCAGTATAGTCCAACTTTCTCCACCATTTCATAACTTTTTCTTTTCTCATAAGTTCCAAGCAATACATTAAAGAATATAATGATATTGATAATTACTCCAGAGAAAACGTGGAATCCGTGGAAACCAGTAATAAAGAAGAAGAAATCAGCAAATAATTTACTTCCATACTCATTTCTCTCTAAGTTTGCTCCTTCAACTACTAAAGCAGCTTGACCTAATCTTAGTTCAGATTCAGCTCTGGAAAGAATTGTTTTCTTTTTATCTTTTATAACTTCAGTTCTAATCAACAAATCAGGATGTGCTTTGAAACCAGCTTGTACTTCAGCTACTGAATAAGTTGGCTGAGTAGACTCTTCCATAAACCAAGATCCATGACTCCTGGACAACTGAGTTCTTTCTTCATGTAAAGTTGCTGCAAAATCAGCAAGCGCTACTTGTTTTCCATCTTTACCAACAAACTGAAGAATACTTCCTCCTTTTGTTTCGATAGCTCCATACTCACCATTGATAAAGTTTTTCCACTCCCAAGCTTGAGAGCCAACGAAAATTAAACCTCCAATAATAGTTAAAAACATGTAAACAACAACTTTGTTCTTTTTCAATTGATGACCCGCATCAACAGCCAAAACCATTGTTACAGATGAAAAAATCAAAATAAAAGTCATAAATGCTACATAGTACATAGGTGCCGCAACCCCATGCATAAAAGGGAAGTGAGTAAACACTTCATCAGGCAAAGGCCATGTTTCAATAAATTTAAATCTAGAAAAACCGTAAGCTGCTAAAAATCCAGAGAACGTTAAGGCATCAGATACGATAAAAAACCACATCATCATTTTACCATAACTTGCTCCCATTGGCTCATTGCCGCCTCCCCAAGTTTTTTCTTCACTATTTGCAGTAGTAACTGTCGCTTCCATAAAAGTTATTCGTTAAAAAGTTCCCAAATTTACGTTTTTTTCTTATTTAAAGAAATATAAAAATACAAATAAATAAACCCATAGAAAATCTAGAAAGTGCCAATACATTGCACCTAGTTCTATTCCAAGAGTTTGACTCGAATTGTACTTTTGTTTAAAATGATTATAAATTATAATTAAAAGTGAAATTAAGCCTCCGGCCAAGTGCAATAAGTGCATTAAAGTAACAATATACAAGAAAGTTGTTGTAATTGAACTCTCTGCACCTGTAAAATAATAACCACTTTCTACAATTTGACCAAAACCTACAAACTGTAAAATCACAAACAAAACACCCAAAGCCAAGGTTGTCAAAAGCAAGCTAGTTGTCAGGCTTTTATTGTCTTTTTGAATTGCTTTTTTTGCCAGGTGAAAAGTCACACTGCATCCAATTATCACAATTGTACTAATATAAAAAGCCGTTGGCAATTGAAAATCTTTCAACCAATCCACTCTTGACTTACTTACCACAAAAGCACTTGTTAACCCTGCAAACATCATAGTCATACTAACCATAGCAAACAACAATATCAACTTGTATGATCTTGCCGTTCTTGCTTTATGTTCATCTACTGTCATTGTAACTCCCATAACTATCTTAAAAATTTATCAATTATATAAACCAATTGTAACAATGAAATATAAGAAACACTTACTAACATTAAAGTTCTGGCCGCTTTTGCCGTTTTAATCTTATACAGCTGAACCGCATAATAAAGCATCCAAAGCCCCAATAAAAAAACAACACCTGCTGCTATTGGAGAAATAAATAACTTACCTGTGTATCCAATTGATGGCAACAGCGAAGCAACAATCAACCAAACAGTATATAAAATAATCTGCAATGCTGTCCCTTTATCTTTCTTACCGGTAGGTAACATGAAAAAACCTGCCTTTTCATAATCTTCATACAAAAACCAACCAATAGCCCAAAAATGAGGAAACTGCCAGAAAAACTGAATTAAAAACAAAGTTCCTGCCTCTATTCCAAAATCGCCAGTAGCAGCAACCCAGCCCAACATAAAAGGAATAGCACCTGGAAAAGCCCCCACAAAAACAGACAAAGAGGTAAGTGTTTTAAGCGGTGTATACACACTGGTGTATAAAAATATTGAAATTGCCCCAAACATCGCTGTTTTAGGATTAATCATATACAATAATGAAAGACCAATTAAGGTAAGTAAACTAGCCACTACCAACGCCATATTTGAAGACATTCTTCCTGAAGGAACCGGGCGATTTTTAGTTCGATCCATCAAAGCATCTAAATCCTTCTCAATTACCTGATTATAGGCATTTGAAGCTCCTACCATGCAATAACCACCTACACAAAGCATCAATAAAACCGACCATTGAAAAGGCTGCCCATCATTAAAACCTAAAAGATATCCCGCAATAGACGAAAACAACACACTAATAGCCAATCCAGCTTTGGTGATTTCTTTAAAATCGGTAAAAATCGCTTTAAGGGAAAATGTATTTGTAGTTGTGCTCAATGCCGTTTTCATTAGGTTTTTGTAAAACTGCTGCAAAAGTAACTCATCGAAAGGGATTTGGCAAAAAACAAATCATAAAATATTGTTGAAGAAAAATTTAAGCTTTTTCAGAGTAAGATCTTGAAAATTTATTTATCTAAATATGCTGTAAAAACCACGTTTTATCTTCTAACGAGCCACTAGTAAAAATAACAAATGAAGATGTTATATTATTTCTTTAGCGGTTTTTTATTTGGATTTTTCCAAGTATTAAAAACAGCATAAACAATTACTTTAGCCCCTTCTATTTCGTAGATAATTAAATACGGAAAATCTTTAATAAAAGCTTCTCTATAAGGTTTTCGCCTGATTTGATAATGTTCAGGATACTGCTGTACTCTTTCTAAATAGATTTCCAAAGTATCTAAAAAACGATCCCCTAAACCTATTTTCCGCTCTTCATAATAAAGATAGGCTTCTTTAATATCAAGAACTGCTTCTTCTTTAATTTCTAGCGTATATTTCACAAAACTATGATTTAAGAATCTGCTGTTTCGCTTCTTCCCATGAAAAAGATTTACTTTCACCTCTTAAATGGGCTTCTCTTCTCGAATCTATAATTTTATAATCCTCTTCTGTTAATCGAGCTTGATCTTCTTCTAAAATAGCTTTTACTTTCTTTAACACAGTCGCTTTTTTAGTACTTAAAAGCATTTCTATCAGCTCCATTTTTGTCAACTGTAAATTCATAACAATCTGTCTTTTATTACTTCAAAGATACAATTTTTGCATCAAAACTAATTAGAGCAACTTCTTGAAAATTTATTTAGTTAATCCATTATACCTTATTTATCAATAATCAAAATACCAATTAAAAACATCCGATCGTACACCTATAGAAAACCAATTGGCACTTTCTTTAAATACTGTGGATGTATTTTGCATTGGATTAAAATCTCTATAAATATAACTGGCAAAAAGTTTTAAATTAGTTGATGGATTTATCAAATAACCTCCTTGAATATCAGCCATGAAAAAACTGGTCTTATTTCCCTGTCCTACTTTCACACCGCTATTCGAAGCTCTCTTTAAATCATAATCCTTATAAATATTACTACCATAATTCAAATCATTGGCAGTTGTATCAAAATCAAAACCTCTTGTAGCAGTTGTTAATTTCACATCGGCAAAAAACCGATCTTTGTGATAGCGGGCAATAGCAACAAACTCACCAAAATTACTACCCCACTGATGACCAATACCTTGATTATTATGTCCATAATTAGTAATTGGCTCAGAATGCGAATACACATAAGGTCGTACTCGGTTGTATTCCAGTTGCAATAATAAATTGGACACATTAAAAGCATTGTAATATTTCGCACCTAATTGGTATCCGTATTTATTTCTCCAACTATTATCTCCTTCTTTAATATCTCCCAATGAAAATTCATCTAACAGAAACTGCCCGTAAAAGTTAATTTGGCTATCCCATTTGTATTTAAAAGTCAATCCCAAAAGCGCATTTCCTGATCTCGAAGAAGAGCCAAACTCTACCGAACGATAAAAAATAATTGGATTTACAAAACTCGCATCAAAACCTCTGTCATTCTTATTCGTCCACACTACCGATTCGAAGAAACCTAAATTCAATCGATTAGAAACATTCCAACTCAGGTAATGATTTGCCATGAACTTAGTTGCATAGGTTTTATCTACAGTAACATCAGTACGCACATCCTTTAACCACATATAAGTATTGGTATATTTTATTTTCCAAAACTTGGTATTCAGCTTAAAATAAGGATACGGACTAGCGCCATCACTTTCTAACAAAGAGCGATAACCATCACCTATAAAGTTTCTTCCATAACCCAATTGTAAATCCAAAAATTTACTTGGAGTAAAAGTCAAATTGGCTTCCGCCAAAGGAAAATCATAGCCATCGGTTTTAAAGTCTTTAGAAATACCTATTCCCGGAATAATCGCCGGATTCCCTCCGGAAGGTTTTAACGACTCGGCATAACGATTGTAATAATCCGCAAAACGTCCTTGACTTTCAAAAATCGTGGTCGTAAAATTCAATTGTTTTCCTAAACCACCTCTAAAATTAATCGCACGAGTATTGACATAAGTATAAGACGCAGCAGTACGAGAAGCCTTACCCACTTGCAAATCCAAAACAGGATTTAAAGTAAACCAATAATCTTCCCCTCGTATTTCTACCGTATTTTCATTCCATAATTTTCTCGTCCACCAGCCGGAAGTTTTCTTTTTTAACTTCTCATTTTCTTGTTTAAAGTTGTAATATTTACCAACCTCAGCATAAGAATAGGGTTTTGAAGCTGTATGATTATTACTTCCTACCTGATTTAAAGAAGCATCAAATTGCGCATAATAACTATGCGAAAAAGGAATATTCAAATGACTTTCAAACTCCGGATTATTGTATTTTTTATATACTATATTATCTAATTCAGTCAATTGCTGGGTAGTATTTCTAAGAATATCGGCTTTTGCCAAATTCTCTGCTGCTAATGTAGCCGGGCTTTTTAACGGAATAGCTATCGTAATATTATATCTCGAATATTCCGCTTTTCCATTATAAGTGGAAGGAATGATTTTTGGAAATTTTGTAAAAACACGCTTGGTTTCCTGAATTAATTTTTCATCAACCGCATTCACATAAATCACTTTAAAAACGCCATTCGCATCAACTTCAAAAAGCACTTTGACATTTCCGTTGAAATTATTCTGTACCAAATTTTCCGGAACCACAAAATTTTGAAAAACAAACTCCTGCACTTCATTATAAAAACAACTTTCTAATGCTGCTGCTTCTAAATTTTTACAAGCTGAAAAAACAGGAAATCGTTGCGAATTCAGCACTACATCAGAATTCAAATCCTGAGTTTGAGAATAACCCAACGTCATAAAAAAGAACAAAAATAAAATTGGCACTATTTTTTTCATATCGTTTATAACCCTTCTTTTAATACTCATTTTTATTGTTTTCTCCATTTACAATTGCTTTTGCTGCCGATGTCCCAATGCGTTTAACACCTAATTTAATCATCTCCACTGCATCTTCATACGTTCGTACTCCACCAGCTGCTTTTACTGAAAGTGGCGATGCGTTTTCGATCATCATAATTACCGAAGGAATGGTGGCTCCGTTAGGCTCATTATTGCTGGTTTGATAAAAACCCGTGGAAGACTTTACAAAAACAGCAGCATAATCCGATTCTTTAAAATTAGCCATGACAACATTTTTTATCAAAGCCGACAACTGAATTATTTGTTTATCACCCAAAGCGGCAACTTCAATAATCCATTTAATTATTTTATTGTTATCCAATGCTAATTGAGTTCCTCTTAGAATTTCTTCTTTTACCAAATCTACATTACCATTTTTAAAAGCTTCATAATTGCATACAAAATCCAATTCGTCAGCACCATCAGCAATCGCCTGAATGGCTTCGCGTAACTTTTCTTCAATACTGGATTGCCCTTGGGGAAAATCGATTACAGTTCCTATTTGGAGATTGGATTCCGATTCTGTAATCATTTTCTTGGCTATAGCAACCATTTCAGGGCGAATCATGATGAGTTTAAAACGCTCTTCAATAGCTTCTCTGATAAAAGTCTCTACGACAAGCTGATTTTGGTTTTCGTCTAGTACCGCCTGCGAAGCCGTTTTTAAATAAGTTGAATCTATAAAGGGTCTAATATCCATGTATTGCTTTCAGCATTTGTAGTTGAAAGACAAAAATACATTTAATTTTTTATTAATACCGTATCCCTTTTTCAGGACTGGACAAAGACTCAAACGTCAATTTATTTATGTAGCTTTATAATAACTAAGCAAAGACCAAACCCATAAACAGAAATATTAAAAAAAGAAACAAAATAAAAAAAACAGTAACTAATTCGTTACATTTGTAGAAGACTCATAACAATGAGGACAATATTCAAAACACCGGAATTTATAGATTTTTTAAACAATTCAGAAACCAATGTAACGGATAAAATAGATTACCTAGTAGAAATAATAACAACACAAGCCGTAATTAATACCAAAATAGCAAAAAAATTAATCAACACCGATTTCTATGAAATGCGAGTACAGGTCAATAACGAATATCGAATTATTGTTTTTACAATAGACCACGACAACATAACCCAAAGTAGAAATATTTTGTTATTAAATGGATTTATAAAAAAATCTACAAAAGATTATCACAAACAAATAAAATCAGCAATCAAAATTTTAGAAAAATGGCAAGACCAAAACTTGATTTAGAAAGAATAAAAAGAGAGTTGCCTACAGCCAATGACTATTTAGACGAAAAATATGGCAAGCAAGGCACAGCCGAAAGAGAGGAGTTTACAAAAAAAACATTGTCTTTTTATTATGGCGAATTGATAAAAGAGAAACGCAAAGAAAAAAATTTAACACAACAACAATTAGCCGACCAAATAGGCAAAGAACGCGCCTATATTGCTAAAATAGAACAAGGTAAAACTGATTTACAAATTTCAAATTTTGTCCAAATAATCAATGCATTAGGATTATCCATCCAAATTGCATAATGAAATCTATATTTAATACAGAACAGAATAATGGACAGACAACAGTATTTATACTTAATCACAGATACATATTTCGAAACAAAAAATCCAGTTGCTAGCGAACCCGCAGAACCTATGTTTGATTTGCAAATGGAATTATTTCGAAAAATACTAATTCGAAAACAAAAAGTAGCAGAACGAGAAGATTTTATCACAAAAGACGAATTTTTTTTACAATGTGAATTAGCATTAGACCACATAAAAGAATATGTGAATACGCAAATATATTCTGAAATAACTCGATTACATACAGAAAGAGAATCAATAAGAAAGTTTTGGTTTGATGAAAATGGCATTATTCGAGATATTCCTAAATCGGTTGTAGAAGACAGTATGTTAATAGCTCAAAATATGATTGATGATTTTGACAAAACAACTTTTTAGTTGATTTATCGGGGTTATATAGTATTATCAAAGGGAAACTATGTTATTACGAAATTGAATTTCTTGAAGAAATAATTAAAAGCATAGATATTGATATTGACCAACTCCAAAAACTTGAACCAAAAAAGACCAAGATTAAGAAAAGTAACCTATTGACTTTTTTCGAAAGTGGTGAGAAATTAAGTGATTTTGAGATAAGACATACAATTTATGAATTAAGCAAAAATTCAGATTTAAATTTATTAGTGGAGCTTAATAGAAAACATAACGATTATTGTCAAGATATACTTATCAAACAATCAAAAGTTAAAATAGATATACTGAATGATATTGAGACTACATTTGATAGAATTCCTGATGAATATAAAGCCCACAGTTTACTACTATTTGATTTTCATCTACAAAGCAATAAGTTAACTAAATTCGAGTATTCAGTCACTATTCGCACTCTTGAACAAAAAGATTACGAATATGTGCTTTTTAAAACAAATAACATTCATGAGATATTTCATAAAATATTTTTGAATTTAATTTCTGAAGAAAAAGAGCCCGAACCGTTCGATTTGCTCGACACCTCAACAGTTAAAAAAAACACAATAATCATAAAAGAAAAATACGGCGAAATGTTTTCGAATAATGGTTTTGATTTGTTTGAACATATCTTAAATGAATTCGTAAAGCAAAAAAACACAACAGGACGTTATGAAGATTTAAGTTATTATTACAGATGTTTATTTGAAGACAAATTCATACACCAAAAACCCGCACCATTTAGGCTTTGGTTCATTAAGGAATACGAGGAGGATTTTTCTAAAATAAAAACCAAAACACAAACCACAAACTCACAAAGAAAAAAAGACTATTCAACTGCTTTAGAATGGTTTAAACTACAAAATAAATAGCGTACCGTAAACAGTACAATTTCGTACTTCAAACGAAACAAGAGTATTAAAAGCTTTGCACTCTAATCAATTATTAATTATTATGATTGCAACAGTTCGATTTATCCAGGACACGTCCGAACAGCTACAAAACAAAATTACCACATCGGTAAAAAAAAGACTAAAAAGAAAAAACAAACGTTTTAAAAAAGATCAAGAAACAGCAAAAATCATCAAAGTGATTTTGTATCTATATCATTTGGCTCAACAATTGGAGCCAAACTTACTACATCATTATCATCAAGAAATTTCAGGGTTCTTATATTTTGCAAAAAACACATTTATAAAATGGCTTATTTAAAAAATAAATCCCGAAAAACAAAAAACCCAAAATACTAAAAATTAGTATTTTGGGTTTTAAAGTGCGGATAATAGGACTCGAACCTACACGCCTTGCGGCACCAGATCCTAAGTCTGGCATGTCTACCAATTTCACCATATCCGCTCAATTGTGGGTGCAAATATAATGATAAGTTCCAATATTCAAAGTAAAAAATTAAAAAAAATTATAATTCTGTTTTTTGTATTTTTGAAAGTATCAAAACCCAGCACAATCAATGGAAAACATTACAAATTACATCCAACAAAACAAAGAGCGTTTTATCAACGAATTAATTGAACTATTAAAAATTCCATCTGTAAGTGCTGACTCTGCTTATTCCCAAGATGTAATTGACACCTCCGAAGCCGTAAAACGAAGTCTGGAGAAAGCCGGCTGTGATAATGTCGAAATATGTGAAACCGACGGCTACCCTATTGTTTATGCCGAAAAAATAATCGATCCTAATTTACCAACGGTTTTAGTTTATGGTCATTACGACGTACAACCGCCCGACCCTATGGAACTTTGGACCTCTCCTCCATTTGAACCCGTAATCAAAAAAACCGACATTCATCCTGAAGGCGCTATTTTTGCCCGTGGGGCTTGTGATGACAAAGGCCAAATGTACATGCACGTCAAAGCATTCGAATACATGATCCAGAGCAAAACCCTGCCTTGCAACGTAAAATTCATGATTGAAGGCGAAGAAGAAGTAGGCAGCGTTAACTTAAAAAGCTTTGTCGAAAACAATAAAGAAAAACTAAAAAACGATGTCATTTTAATTTCAGACACCGGAATGATTTCAAATCAACAGCCCTCTATAACCACAGGATTACGCGGTTTGAGTTATGTTGAAGTCGAAATCACAGGACCTAACAGGGATTTACATTCGGGATTGTACGGTGGAGCTGTAGCCAATCCCATTAATATTCTAAGCAAAATGATTGCTTCACTTCACGACGAAAACAATCGCATTACTATCCCGGGATTTTATGATAAGGTCGAAGAATTATCGCTGAAAGAAAGAGCCGAAATGGCAAAAGCGCCTTTCGATATCGAAGAGTACAAAAAAGCACTCGATTTAAAGGATGTCTATGGCGAAGAAGGCTATGTTACCAATGAAAGAAACGCCATTCGTCCTACGCTGGATGTCAACGGAATTTGGGGCGGCTACACCGGTCAAGGTGCCAAAACCGTGATTCCGTCTAAGGCTTTCGCCAAAATTTCGATGCGACTGGTTCCGAATCAAGACTGGGAAGAAATCACCGAATTATTCACGAAACATTTTATCGCTATTGCTCCCAAAGCGGTTACGGTAAAAGTAACTCCGCATCACGGCGGTCAGGGATATGTAACCCCTATTGACAGCATTGGTTATAAAGCCGCTAATATGGCCTACACCGAAACCTTTGGAATTCCTGCCATTCCGGTGCGTTCAGGCGGAAGTATTCCCATTGTAGCCTTATTCGAAAAAGAACTAAAAAGTAAAACCATTCTGATGGGATTTGGACTAGACAGCGACGCCATTCATTCTCCCAACGAACATTTTGGAATTTTCAATTATTTAAAAGGAATCGAAACCATTCCGTTGTTTTATAAATATTTTGTGGAGCTTTCAAAATAGATTTTGCCACAAAGGCACTAAGTCACAAAGAAAAAATATTTTTAATCCGTTCATTCTAAACTGAGTGAACGGATTTTTTTTGTAAAAAATTTGGATATTCAATTTATTACTCTACATTTGTAGAGTAAACTTTTACTATGTAGAGCAAATGAAGAAAATCTTTATCCTTTTAGTTGCAATTATTAGCTTGAATTCTTGTAAAACAAAAACAACGAATCATACTATAAATAAAAAAAGACAAGGATTATGGATTGAAAATTACTCAATAGATAGCGCGCACTATAAATCCATTGGAACCTATAAAAATGATGATCCAATAAAAAAATGGAAATACTATCTAAACGGTAAACTGATTAAAAAAGAGCTTTATCATAAAAACTTTTGTAAGCTTAAATTGTTCCATGAAAACAGAAAACTAGAATCCAAAGGAAATACACAACTTGACCAAAACACGAAAAAACTACATTGGTACTATTCTGGAATCTGGAAATATTATGACTTCAAAGGTAAGCTAACAATAACTCGTAACTATAACAAAGGAAAAGTAGTCTCAGAAGAAATAAAATAATTTTAATAAAACATCAATATGCAACTATCCAATTCAGAAGAACAATTAATGGAACACCTTTGGAAACTAGAGAAAGCCTTCATGAAAGACTTGCTCGAAGCTTTTCCAGAACCAAAACCTAAAACGACTACGGTTGCCACTTTATTAAAACGCATGATTGATAAAAAATTCGTCGCTTATACTGAATATGGTAACTCAAGAGAATATTATCCATTGGTCAAAAAATCAGATTATTTCTCGAAACATGTCAACGGATTGATTAGTAATTTTTTTAATAATTCGGCTTCGCAATTTGCATCATTTTTCACCAAAGAAACTAATTTGTCCGAAACGGAATTAGAAGAATTAAAAAAAATCATCGATGTAGAACTTCAAAAAAAGAAAAAATGACCGACTTTCTAATCAAATCCAGTCTTAGTTTAGGTGTTCTTTTGATCGCCTATTTTTTGTTTTTGGAAAAAGAAAAAATGCATCAGTTCAATAGGTTTTACTTATTGTTTAGCTTGCTGTTTTCATTCACCATTCCTTTTATAACTATCGAAATAATTCAGGAAATTCCCCATCAGGAAACTACTCCTAGTGTTATTCCAATGGAAAAAATAACTAGTATGCCTATCATTGAAGATCCTACTAATTATTGGCTGATAGCCGCTTGGAGTCTGTATGGAGTAATTACTTTGGCACTATTACTTCGGTTCGTTTTAAACATTTGGAAATTGAACACTAGAACAAAAACGAATCCAACCATTAATTACAAAAATGCAAAGCTGGTTTTAGTAAAAGAAAAAACACTTCCTTATACCTTCTTAAATCATATTTTCATCAATGAATCGGATTATCATGATCGAAAAATTGAAGACGAATTATACACCCACGAGTTAATTCATGTAAATCAAAAACATACTTTAGATATTTTATTTATCGAAATATTAAAAGTAATTTTTTGGTTCAATCCCCTATTTATTTTCTATAAAAAAGCAATCCAACTCAACCACGAATTCCTTGCTGACGAGAAAGTCGTGAAATCGCATAAAAATGTTCCGTTTTACCAAAATTTACTTTTATCTAAAGCAAACGCGAACCCAACCTATTACCTGGCCAGTAATTTAAATTATTCAGTAACCAAAAAAAGATTAATTATGATGACAAAAACCGCATCCGCATCAAGAGCATTCTTAAAAAAGGGAATTCTAATTCCATTATTGACAACACTTGTACTTTCTGTATGTACCAAAGTAGTAGCACAAGAAACCCCACAAAAAGATGGAAAGAATATTTACGTGAATGGAGAAGCATATTACAAGAAAACTACTTTCGAAATTAAAGATGAAAAAGGAAAAGTAGTTGCAAAGAAAAAATATTCCGATTTAACCGCGAAACAAAAAAAACTTGCTCCACCATTAGTTATTCGTAATAACAATGACAAACCCTTATCTGAAAAAGAAATTATAGAAAAAACAGAAAAAGAGGAACCTAAAACATTCATCATTGATGAATTTGACCCAAAAAATGTTAAAACAAAAAACCAAGATCCTAGTGCAATCTACAGTACAGCCGGATTAACAGAAAATCCAGAATATCCGGGAGGCATGGAGGCTTTCTATAAATTTGTAGGCGAAAATTTCATAACACCTAAAACACCTGAAGAGGTAAAGTTAACAGGAAAAGTTTACTTAACATTTATTATTGAGGCAGATGGGACTTTATCTAATTATAAAATACTTCGAGACAACTTTGGTCATGGAGCAGGAGATGAAGCAGTACGGGTTTTAAAATTATCTCCTAAATGGAATCCTGGAACTATAAATGGAGAAGCTGTTCGAACACTATACAGCTTACCTATTTCTATAAAATCTAAAACGTAAAATCTAAAATCTGTTCAGTAATGAACGGATTTTTTATTGCATTTTTTATTGCATTTTTTATTGCATTTTTTATTGCATTTTTTATTGCATTTTTTTTGCTTAAAAGAAAGAAGATTACATATTCAAAACACAAACAATAATTTTCATTCTATATAAATAAAAATAAATTGTAATATACCTAAGATTTTAGTTTATTTGCGAGCATGAATATTGAATCAGAATTTTTTAATCGTTTTGAATTATTAATCAGTAGTATAGGTGTTATTTTAGGATTTTTATTTAGCATACAACTACTACTTGTAAAAAAAGATAAAGGTTTAAAAGCAAATCTTTTTTTATCTCTATATTTTTTAGTATTAAGCCTTCGTGCTACAAAAGCAATATTTCATAATTATTATGAAATGACTGATTCTTTTTTAGCCTTTTTTTTATGCTTGTTTTTATTAATTGGTCCTTATACTTGGTTTTATGTTAAACATCGCTATTATAATAATACTTCCATAAAAAAAATAGAATATTACTTGCATTTTACTCCTTTTTGTTTAATAACTATTTATAGTGTATTTGTCCCAAATAATAATTTTACCTACACAAGTATTTTTTACTTGGGTCTATTTTTACATGGTTTAATTTATTGTTTTTATAGTTTATACTGGCTTATAAATACCCAAAGTGATACGATTGTTTTAGAAAGGCAAGAAACAATTAAAAAGTGGTTGCTTTTTTTTATACTATCAACCATTTTAGTATTTATTAATGCTATACTCATCTTTTTTGATATAGTGCCTTTTTACCCAAGTAGTACGTTCTTATTTTCATTTATAAATATTTTCATGGCTGTTTTAGGTTACAAAAATTTGTGGCTGTTTGAAATGCAAAAAGAAAAATATTCCAATTCAACATTAAATACAAAAATTGCAAGAGAATATTCACACCAACTTAATCAATTTATGGAAAAAGATAAATTGTATTTAGACCCAGAATTAACTTTAGTGAAATTAGCAGAAAAAATGAATATTTCATCGAAGCAGCTATCTCAAATTATTAATCAAATTGAACATACAAACTACTCTCAATATATTGCAAGGTATCGCGTTGAAGAAGCGAAAAAATATTTAGAAAACCCCGATTATAATAATTATAAAATTTCAGCTATTGCTTATGAAAGTGGTTTTAATAGTATATCTTCTTTTAATACAACTTTCAAGAATATCACAAAGACTACAGCAATTGACTATCGAGAATTATTTATGAAAAAATAAAAATCATATATGATTTTGTTTGCCAGATTCATGAATTTGGTAATTATTAGCAATAATTTAAACGAATTTTGTCCAAAACTTTTAAATTATTCAAATGTCTAAGCTTTTAATATTATTCATCATTATCCAACTTATTCATTTTTTTTGCACTTTTAAATTATATGTAAAAGCTGGCAGAAAATCTTGGGAAGCATTAATTCCAATTTATAATTCTGTTATATTAATGCAAATCATTAATAGACCTAAATGGTGGGTATTTTTATTTTTTATTCCTGTTATAAATTTAATAATGTTTGCCGTAGTTTGGGTTGAAACTATTCGAAGTTTTGGCAAAAACAGTATATATCACACATTATTAGCAATCTTTACTTTCGGATTTTACATCGCTTATTTAAACTATACTTCTGATAAATTAGAACACAACACCAATCGAAACTTAAAACCAAAGTCAGGAGTAGAAGAAACAGTTAGTTCGCTATTGTTTGCCGTTGTTGTTGCAACTATTATTCATACGTATTTTATTCAGCCTTTCACAATTCCAACTTCATCATTAGAAAAGTCATTATTGGTTGGAGATTATTTATTTGTAAGTAAATTTCATTATGGAGCACGAATTCCAATGACTACAGTTGCGTTACCGATGGTGCATGATACAATTCCTTTACTGAAAAAGAAATCGTATTTATTTGATGATGACATTTCAAAAAAAGAATCTTCATTAAAGAATCTTTTTCAATTGCCCTATATGCGATTACCAGGTATTCAAAAAATAGAACGCAATGATATTGTAGTTTTTAATCAACCGGCCGATACTCTTTTGGATATGAATAATTTTAATCCTGATAGAAATTATTATAAACCTATAGACAAAAAAACAAATTTAGTAAAACGCTGTGTTGGAATTTCAGGAGATACTTTAGAAATCAAAAATGGTTATGTATTTATCAATGGACAACCATCAAAAATGCCTGATAGAGCAAAATTACAATTCTCCTATACTATTAAATTTAAAACCCAATTTTCTAGTTATGAACAAGTTTCCAATCTATTAAAATCATATGACATAACAGACGGAATAGCTTATGACCCTAAATCTGGAGATTATTTTGTTCAAGCAACAAAGGAAGCCGCCAGTAAGGCAAAAAACAATCCTTATATAGAAAACCTAGAATTGAGAAAAGACAAAAATGGATTCAGAAATTTAAAAACATTCCCTCACAATATCAACTACAACTGGAATGCTGATTATTACGGGCCTATTTATATTCCTGAAAAAGGAAAGACAATTGCAATCAATGTAGATATTCTACCTCTTTATAAACGATTAATTACAGAATATGAAGGTCATAAATTACGTATCAAAGGAAATCAAATTTTCATTGACGGTAATCTTACCACCACTTATACTTTTAAACAAGATTATTACTGGATGATGGGCGACAATAGAGACAATTCAATCGATGCAAGATTTTGGGGATTTGTTCCTTTTGATCATGTGGTTGGTAAGCCTATATTTATTTGGTTAAGTTGGAATAATGATGGTAAAGGAATTCATAAAATTAGATGGAACAGAATGTTTACGACCGTCGGAGGAAATGGAGAACCAATCTCCTATTTTATTTATTTTATTATAGCTGTAATTATTTTTATAGGTTATGATAAATATCGAAAAAAGCAAAAGATATAGCGTACGGCCTGACCTCGTTGAAAAATCTGGAATTTAATATTATTTTTTCAACGAGGGAACGCCCAAATTATCAACTATACTTATACCCCAAATAAGGCAGCATTTGTGAATGAAAAATGACTCCATATTGCTCCAATTCTTCCAAAACTGGTAAATACACTTCTTTACGGATTGGGAGTTGTACTCCGGGAGTTGTAATCTTTCCGTTTAGGATTAATAAGGTAGCCATGGCAACAGGCAGCCCAACGGTTTTTGCCATCGCGGTATAAGTCTGGTCTTGTCCTATGCAAACCATTTGGGAATCCATTTGTACTTTTTTGCCATCGATTTCGTAACCAAATTTGTGATACATCACAATCATGTCTTTGTCATCGGGCTGAAGTTTCCAACTATCATTAAGGATTTTTTCTAAAATCTGGGCAGGAGTGGCATTTTTAAGTCCAACTATTTTCTTGTCGTTGAATAAATCCAACTCCAATAATTTGTCCCACATGATATCGTCCTGATCGATTTTGAGTATCAAACGGGTTTTTATCTCCACCGAATCGGTTGGGTGATACGGCAAAAAAGAATTGATAAATTGGCGATAACTCATGTTTTCGGAATCTTCCATGACATAAGAATCATCGGTCATGCCGAGTTGCACAAACATATTCCAGGCTTTGGAAAAACCAACACGACGAATTGTTCCGCGAAATAAAGTGAGAATAGCATCTAAGCCATAAATGCTTCTGTATTTTAAAGAATCCCTGTTGGAATAAGCTTCAAATCGGCCGTAACCTTCTATTTCTAAAAATTCGGTACGTCGGAACAAAGAATCATACGGAATGTATTTATACGTTCCTTCCTGAATAAACTTTGCCACGCCTCCTTGTCCTGCCAAAACCACATTACGAGGTGCCCAGGTAAATTTGTAATTCCAAAGATTGGTGTCCGATTCGGGAGCTACTAGTCCACCACAGAAAGATTCGAACAAAAGCATTTTTCCGCCTTTTTCCCTGATTTCATCAATTACTTTCATCGCACTCATGTGATCGATTCCGGGATCTAAGCCCATTTCGTTCATAAAAATGAGTCCGTTCTTTTTTACATCAGCATCCAGTGCCTGCATCGCATCACTGATATAGGAAGCGGTAACCAAATTTTTCTTAAAAACCAGACAATCTTTAGCAATTTCAATATGTAAATGTGCCGGTAACATCGAGATTACGATAGTCGCTTTTTCAATTGTGGCTCTTCGCTCCTTTTCATTAAAGATATCTAAGGCAATTGGAGTGGCATTAGGATGATTATTGGTTTTCTTTTGAGCTAATTCCAAAGACAAATCGGCAATTACAAGATGCAATTGCTCTTCTTGGGATTTTTCCAAAAGATACTGAATCAGCGATGAAGCGGATCGACCTGCACCAATAATTAAAACGGTTCTCATAGCTTGAAAATATAACTCAAAAATAGGCAAATGTTTGCGCTAAGACAAATGGTAGCCCTTAAATAACAGAAGTTAAAGATAACCGCAAATTGCTTCGTCTATTCGCTATCGCCCGGGGTTGCAAATTATTATTTTAATCTTTGCGCAACTCTGTGTAACTTTTGCGAATCTTTGCGAAAAAACTTTGCCTGCTTTGCGGTAAAAAAATCAATCTACTTTTCGAATAAAAATTCACAAAACTTTAGCATAATAAACGGCAAACTATCCTCCAAAAAACTTTTGGATTCCTTTGATTTCGAATACTTTTGTGTAGAACCTAAACAGAACAAAAATGGATAAAAAAACAATTTCAACAGCGGCTTTACTCGGAATGATTGCAATAATTTTAGGCGCTTTTGGCGCTCATGCACTTAAAAAAGTACTCAGCATAGAACAATTGGCCACCTTTGAAACGGGAGTTCGCTACCAAATGTATCACGCTTTATTTTTATTATTCATTGGGCTACTGCCTGTTTTAAATTCGAAAACAAAAAAAATCATTTATAATCTAGTGCTTTCGGGAGTGCTGTTATTCTCGGGTTCCATCTATTTATTAGCCACAAATGGCCTTACTCCTATTGACTTTAGAGTAATTGGTTTTGTAACGCCTATTGGTGGGGTTTTATTAATTAGTGCCTGGGCGGTTTTGTTCTATAATATCACAAAAAAGTCCGATAAAAATTAGAGTTTCAAAAGAGGAACTAAAATATATGTTTTATCTTTAATATAGAAACCTAAGAACTACTAAACAAGCTGCCTTATGATTGTCAAAAATTTGTTTTCGCTTGAAAATATCGGAATTAAAAACGCGGAAATACACTATCAATTAACGCCAGATCAATTGCACCAAATGACCTTGAATCGTGGAGAGGGTACAGAAACATCTACTGGAGCCTTAGCCATCAATACGGGGAAATTTTCAGGTCGCTCGCCACAGGATCGCTTTATTGTAAAAGACAGCATTACTGAAAATGAAGTTTGGTGGGGAGCTGTCAATATTCCTTTTGAACCGGCAAAATTTGATGCTTTATACACTAAACTAACGAACTATTTATCGAATAAAGAAATCTTTGTTAGAGATGCTTATGTTTGTGCCGACCCGAATTACAGATTGAATGTTCGTGTCATTACTGAAACACCCTGGGAAAACTTATTTTGCTACAATATGTTTCTCAGACCGGAAGAAAAAGAACTGGCTGATTTTATTGCTGAATGGACACTGATTTGTGCACCCAGTTTCTTAGCCGACCCTACAACAGATGGAACGCGTAATGAAAATTTTGCGATATTAAATTTTACTCAAAAAACCATCATCATAGGTGGAACAGCTTATACGGGCGAAATGAAAAAAGGGATTTTCTCTGCTTTGAACTTCATTCTTCCCGTTTTCAAAAATGCGTTGTCTATGCATTGTAGTGCCAATGTGGGTGAAGATGGAGAAACTGCTATTTTCTTTGGATTGTCCGGTACCGGAAAAACAACCCTTTCTGCCGACCCAAACCGAAAATTAATTGGAGACGACGAACACGGTTGGACTAGCGAAAATACTGTTTTTAATTTTGAAGGTGGATGCTACGCCAAAGTAGTAAACTTGAGCCTGGAAAACGAACCTGATATTTTTAGAGCCATTAAAAAAGGCGCATTATTAGAAAATATTGTTTTCACAAATGGAACAAACGAAGTCGATTACACCGATATTTCCATCACTCCAAACACTCGCGTAAGCTACCCAATTGACCACATCGATAATATCCAAGCGGGTTCTATTGGTACAAATCCAAAAAATATCTTTTTCCTGACTGCCGATTCATTTGGAATCCTGCCTCCTATTGCCCGCTTAACTCCGGGTCAGGCGGCTTATCATTTTATTTCGGGTTATACCGCAAAAATTGCAGGAACCGAAGCAGGAATCAACGAACCTCAACCTAATTTTTCGGCTTGTTTTGGAGCGCCATTTATGCCGTTGCACCCCACAAGATATGCCGAAATGTTGAGCAAAAAAATGAAAGATGCCGATGTAAAAGTTTGGTTAATCAACACAGGATGGACTGGCGGCCCTTACGGCACCGGAAACCGAATGAAATTAAAATACACCCGTGCGATGATTACAGCGGCTTTAAACGGTGAATTAGATAATGTGAATTATCACAATCATGCTGTTTTTAAAATGGCTATTCCCGAATCCTGTCCTGAAGTTCCTAGCGAAATTTTAAACCCTAGAAACACTTGGGAAGACAAAAACTTATATGATAATAAGGCAATCGAATTGGCTCAAAAATTCAAAGCAAATTTTGTAAAATTTGAGTCTTATGCTAATAACGAAATCCTTGCTGGAGCTCCAGAAGTTTAAATCCAATATTTTTCAGAAACACAAAACCCGACAAGTATTCAATGTCGGGTTTTGTGTTTTATAGTTCTTAGATGGAATACTGTTTTACGATGCCTGTCTTGTCCTAAACTTCCGCAGTCGAGTGTCAAATGTTTGAAGAATACGCAAAAAGAAAAGCTGTTTGAGCGTAGCGAGTTTCTTTTCTTTTAGTATTCGAAAACTAATTTGACCGACGAGGAAGTGTAAGACTTGATTTTTTTGTTTCTTTTTTGATCAAGCAAAAAAGAAAAAAGTAAATTTTCTGTTCTCTATACAATCCCGCCCAAAACGATTAAAGCTGTTCAAAATGAACAGCTTTTTTCATTTTACAAAATCATAAATAAATACATAATCAATTATTTACACTATGATTCATTTTTTGGCGTTAAATTTGTAATCTATACACAAGCTAAAAAAATCAATCATGTTAAAATCATTTTTTATCCTCTGTTCCGGAGCCGACAAAAACCTCTTGGAAGGTTGCTCTGAAGGGGAACAAACGAAATATGTAGGTATTGGCGCGACGGTTTTCTTCACCGCAGTGATGGCTTTTATAGCCAGTGCTTATGCACTTTTCACCGTGTTTGACAGCGTGTATCCCGCAATTGCTTTTGGGGTAATTTGGAGTTTGCTCATTTTTAATCTGGATCGTTTTATTGTATCCACTATTCGAAAAAGAGAGCGTTTTGGAAGCGAATTTCTGCAAGCCACACCCCGAATTATTTTGGCAATCATCATCGCTATCGTTATTTCGAAACCTTTGGAAATTAAAATTTTCGAAAAGGAAATCAACACCGTTTTATTGAAAGAAAAAAATGCCATGGCTTTGAATAATAAAAAAGAAGTTGCTAATTATTTCAAATCGGATTTGGATAAAAACAAGGCTGAAATTGCGACTTTAAAGACTGAAATTATCCAAAAAGAAAAAGAAGTCAACACCTTATACGAAACCTATATTACCGAAGCCGAAGGAACCAAAGGCACCATGAAACTGGGAAAAGGCCCTGTTTTTAAGGAAAAAATTGCCAAACATAATTTGGCTTCAACCGAACTCGACACTATTAGAAAAAACAATCTGGCAAAAATTGCCGAAAAAGAAAATCAGAACAAAACGCTTCAGGCGGATTTAGACAAAAAAGTAACCGAAACCCAACCCATAATTGATGGTTTTGATGGCCTGATGGCGCGAATTAATGCGCTGAGTAAATTGCCCTCACTGCCTTCCTATTTCATCATGTTATTGTTTCTTGCCATTGAAACTTCCCCGATTATAGCCAAACTATTATCTCCAAAAGGTGAATACGATTATAAGTTAGAGGATTTGGAAACTGCTTTAAAAACCACATTGGAACAAGACAAATACCAACGAAGTTTGCTGGTAAAAACCAGTGCTGCCATGCACGACAAAGTATATCAGGATATTGCCGAAGACAAGCAATTATATGATTTGCAACGAAAAAATGCAACTAATTTACTGGAACTGCAATCCAATAATTTTTTAGAGAAACAAAAAAGAACTTTATAAAATACTCTTTTTTTCTATCTATTTTGGTATTAAAACCCTGTCAGAGTTTAAAACTCTGACAGGGTTCCTCAAAAATATTCATACTCCAATACAAATAAAAAAAACATAGTGGTTCTCTAGGGCTTATTTAACTATTTTCTTTTAATGAGACTTTCTAAAAACTTATTAGATTCTCTATAGTCAGATACTTTAAATGAATTATGTTCCCATTTCATCTCTATAATTTTGACTTTCAATTTATCTGCATATCTAAGCAATTCGTCTTTCTGTTTTTTGTTAGCGTAACTAGAAACGAAGATTGCTTCGACACATCCAGAAATATTAAGCATCATATTTTCGCGTAACAATTCGTCTTGTAAAATTTCAAAAGCACATTTTGATTCGTCATAAAAAGTTCCAATTCTGTATTCGGTTTCACCAGAGTAATCGATATGTTTAAAAAAGAATGATTGTTTTATAATCGACTCTAACTGCTCCTTATATTTTTCTTTACCTACGTTTCGTAAGTGGTCTCCTTGAATATCACCGAGTTTTTTAATCAATAAATCTTGAAAAGACAAATATTTGACATTACCTTCAACTAATTCAAGATTGGTTTGATTTAGTGATAGAAGTTTCTGTTTAGAAAATGCAATACAAACTCCAGCAAAATTATCGGCGTATTGATCCCACATTCGGAGTTTTGTAAATCCAAATAATTCTTGATGCCCTTCGAAGCTAGAAATATAATTTTTGCTTGCAAAATCTTCGCCCATATTGTTCTGACAAAAACAGATCAAATTGAATTTTTCCTCTAAATCATTAACAAAATTGTGCAATTCATCTGCATCAGTATAATGATCATTTAAAAGTGATTCAGTATCTTCGAAATATATAGTACCTCGACGAGCTTTCTTACTTTCAATAGGGTCGATTGATTTTCGAACTTTACTAAACCTTAATTGATTCGTGTAGAAAATATAGTCTATTGCAGTTGATGCTTTTGTATAATGGTAAATTATATCATTTTGATACAGTTTCTTGAAAAAATCAATATTCATGTCTATCATAATAACGTTCTATTTACGGGTCGTACGCAGCCTTACCTAACTTATAATAGGTCTGACGAAACCAGACTTATCTACCTTAAATTGGGTGGATTCGTCTGACAAACTCCAGATTCTATTTTTTGCTAATATATAAATAAATCTTACAAAACTTCAAGAGGTATTATTATTTCCGTATTATGTCTCTTAAGGTTTCAAACTGGATTCCTAATTTCTAGATTTGTGCATTTTTATCAATTGCGTCTGGCTTTAGCCAGATGATTGGATTATGTATAAAAAAAGGCTTTAGCCCAATCCGTATTTAGATTTCGGCTAAAGCCTTTTAGAAATTTTAATTTTGAAACGGGCTAAAGCCCGTTTCTATTGATTTTTATATGATTTACAATAACTACATCAAACTTAAAATCTCTTTTTTGAAGGCATCATATTCTCCTTGTAAAATCAATCCGTTGTCAAGTAATTTTTTATAATTCTGTAGCTTCGCAAAAAGTTCGTCTTGTGTCAATTCGCTTGTTGGTTTTTCAATAGATTGAGTGGTATTTTCTTGAATAGGCTCCGCATAATTAGGAATAGCTGGCATAATCTCAGCATAATTAGTTACCTCTTCGGTTTCCATTTCTTCGATTTCCTCTACAGACTCTTCGGGAATAGCTACGGTGTTTTGAGCTGATCCGGTTTTTAGAATATCCAATTGTTCCTTAGCATAAGTAAAGATCTTTCGGGCTTGAATTTTCGGGATGTAATCAATAGATACTGTCATATCGGTTTTAGTAGAAAAAGAAAACTCTGAACCCAGAATGTTTTCTTTCACAAAAGTTCCTTCGATTTGATCCCAGGTATAATCAACAAAATCCATCGAAAGCCCTAAGTTTTTAGGCTGACAGATAATAATTCGCTTATTAGTCAAAACAATACTATCGGGAAAAACAGTAATAGCCGGTTTTTTTTGAACTGCGATATACCCAATTTCTTCATTCTTCATCAATAAATCATACAACTTTGAGGTGATTTTCTCAATAGCCTTAGGATCTTGCTCTTCGTTTAAAAACTTCTTTATTTGCTCTTTCATTATTTAGCTTAATTTTATATTGGTTGAATAGTCCTTTTTTACTTTACAAAAGTAATACCTAATTTCATAAATAGAAGTTAATTATTCAAGCTTTACTTTGTTATTATTTTTGATAATACCGTAACGATTGAACTAAATTATAGTTTGTATTTGGTATAAAAATACACAAAAAAGCCTTAGTTATTTTCTGTTAAACAACTAAGGCTTTTAATTAACACTCTATTTTTTTAAATAATTCCTTTTCTCTTTTTCTCTAAATAACCATAATAGGTAAGATGATTAGGCACCTCAACCTTTGGAAAGAAATAGCTGGCAATCCAACCTACAAAAAACAATACAAAATGGCTATAAACGCCTAACATGTATTTGTGTTGTGTAAAATTGAATGAACCTAAATCTAAAACAAGATGGCTACTGGCTCCGCTTCCTGTAGAAGTTGATGTTAACAAAGCATAACTGGTGAAGAGCATACAAGCTACAATTCCCACATTCAAACCTTGTCGATTAGCTCTATTTACAAAAAGTCCTAACAGCAACATTCCTGCAATTCCACCCGAAAAGATAGCATACAACATAAAAACGGTGGATAATATTCCAACTCCACTTCCTAATTTTATATAAATAGTAGCCACTGAAATCGCTCCAATACCAGCAATAACAACTAATAATTTCCCAAAACTAAGCTGTTGTTTTCCCGAACTATTAGGCATTAATCGCTTATAATAATCATCTACTCCTACTGCTGCCAAAGAATTCAAATCGGCATCTAAACTGGAAATAGCCGCTGCAATAAGTGCGGATAATATTAATCCGATTAGTCCCGGAGGTAGTTGAGTTGTTATAAAAAACGGAAAAACAGCATCTGGTTTTATTCCTACGGGTAACTCTAAATTATTTATGGCATAAAAAGAGAACAATGCCGTTCCAATAAACATAAAAAGAGTCCATATAGGCACCGTAATTGCTATTCCAATGATTGAACCTCTTATGGCTTCTTTATCTGATTTTGCTGTAAGATACCTTTGTACAATAGTCTGATCGGCTCCGTATTTTTGTATGGCATAAAATAAACCATTAATAGACATAACCCAAAAAGTAAGATTCACAAAATCCCAATTAAAAGGACCGAATCCAATTTTATCATGATCAACGGCATAATTTACAATGGCACTAAGCCCACCATCAGTCTTGAAAATAATGACTCCGATGGCTACTAATCCTCCTAAAATAAGTAAAAATCCCTGGATAACATCTAACCAAATTACGGCTTCCATTCCTCCTAAAAGGGTAATCAATATAATTGCAATTCCTATGACCCAAAGTATGATTAATGGATCTATACCCGTCATTGAAGTCAACGCTAATGATAATAGATATAATACAGATCCCATTTTTGAAAAATGGGCAAAAATGAATCCTAAAGAACCATAAACTCTTGCCAAATAACCGAATCTTTTTTCGAAATATTCATAGGCACTCAATCCAATCACGTTACGGTATAAAGGCACAATAAATCGTATTGAAAAAAGAAGAACTACCGGCACCATAAAACCTTGGATGAGTAATATCCAATTGGATTTATAACCTTCGCCTGGGTATGCTAAAAATGTTACACTACTGATTAAAGTTGCAAAAATTGACATTCCAATAGCCCAAGCCGGAATATTCCCCCCTGCTGCAAAATATTGTTGTGTATTAGTGTTTTTTCCTGAATACTTTACTCCAACTCCCAGGGTAACTAATAAAGATAAAATTATTATTAAGTAGTCAATAAGGTGTAACGAAGATTCATTCATGCTTTATAATTTTAAAATTTCCAAATAGACTTAGTCCATTGATAACTTCCGGGTTTTAGGGTTAAATGCATTTTATTTGTTTGCTCAATCTCCATCCTTATTACACCTTGAGATAGTTCTTGCTCCGGGTAAAATTTTTTATATCCTAAATGTTCAATTATCGAATAGGCTGTAGCACCTCCTTCTATCAATAATTCTTCCAAACTTACTTTTTCAAGCACTTTTTTTATTAACACTCCAAATATATCATTAATTTTATTAGAGACATCCTCTACACCTTCACATTCTAACTCATCTATAGCTATAACAACCTTATCTTTCTTCTGAATAATTTTAATAATTTCATTTGACCATTTTTGTATAATTTCCTCGTAATTATTAGCACAAAAAATAGTACTCGGCATATAAGAAACACAAGCGCCATTTTCTTTCGCCTTCCTAACCACCTCTCTACTAGGCTGATAATTACTACCGCATAAATACAAGGCTTTTTTGCCAAACGTGAGGGAAGATACTGTTTTTTTTCTTTCTGATTTAATTTTTCTTAAAATTGCATTAAAAAAACTGGCTCCACCTGCTGGTAACATGGTTTCATCAATCAAATTAGCCCAAGCCATCAAATCCTCATTGGTCAAAGTATTCCCAATGATAAATCCTTCGTGAGGCATTTCCTGCCCTAGAGAAATTGAAAAAGATTGGTCTTTATAATCATTACCAATCATATCTAAAACATTTGATGTTGCGCCTTTAGCAAAATCGTCACCAAAAAAATTAGATTCCATCAGCGGAATTTTATTTATATAATAAACACCATCCACAATAGTTCGATGCAATAAAGGATTTGCAGGAACTAGTAATACTTTTTTCTTTCCGGAAACTTCCAGTTGAGCTATGAGTTCATCCCCTACTTTTCCACGAAGTAATGAATCGGTTTTTTTATAAATAAAATCGGGATTTAATTTAAGTAGCTCTTGAGTAACTTTTTTAATCTGTTTTTGAGCATCAGCTTTACACAAAGAGCGTGTATTTGTTGCTATTACTAAAACATCACAGTCATAATTTGAATTTACACTAGTATCTATCGTAACGCTAAATCCGTTGCGAAGAGCTATTCCGCCTATTTCGGCAGCACCTGTAAAATCATCTGATATAACTGCTATCATTTTCTATAGATTATCTTGTTTATTTCTATGTAATCTTGCCGCATATTCTATGGCAAGAACCATAGCGTCCGGACTTGCTATTCCTTTTCCTGCAATTTCCATCGCAGTCCCGTGATCAACTGAAGTTCTAATTATAGGAAGCCCTAACGTAATGTTTACTCCTCTTACACTTTTCATTTGTCCTTTGGCTTGATCCCAATTGAATCCTATTGTTTTAAAAGGAATGTGTCCCTGGTCGTGATACATCGCCACACAACCATCATAAACACCTCCAATTGCTTTAGGGAACAACGTATCGGCAGGAATTGGCCCTTCTACATTGAATCCTCTTTTTAAAGCTTCTTGAACTGCCGGAAGTATTTCTTGCTCCTCTTCATAACCAAAAAGTCCTCCATCACTCGCATGCGGATTCAATCCTGCAACGCCAATTTTAGGATTTGCAATTCCTAACTTTTTACAGGCATCATCAATAAGGAAAATACATTCCAAAATTCTATCTTTTTTAACCAAGTCACAAGCTTGTCTCAAAGAAACATGGGTTGAAACGTGGATGACTCTTAGATTTTCTTCCACCAATAACATTCCGTATTTTTTAGTATCGGTATAATGGGCGTATATTTCAGTATGGCCTGCAAAAACATGAGCTGCTTTTTGAATCGATTCTTTGTTTATGGGACCTGTAACCGTTCCGTCAATTTCTCCGGCTAAAGCCAATTCGATATTTTTAACAACGGTTCTAAAAGCCACATCGCCTGCTTCGGCTGTGATTTCGCCCATCTTTAAATCGGCGATATTCATGTAATTCAAATCAAAAACATCTGCTGTGCCTTTTTCAAATTTGGCATCAGCAATTTTTGAGATTCTATTTATTTTTAAATCCAATCCGCAAAACTGAATTGCCTGTTCAAAAACATCGGCTTCACCTACTAAAACAGGTTGGCACACTTCATAAATAGTAGAATCTAATAAAGCTTTTACGGCAACTTCGGGTCCTATACTTGCGGGATCTCCCATCGTTATCCCTAATATTGGCTTTCTATTCCCCATTATTAAATTGTGTTTAAGCTTTTTAAATCGTTTCCAAATTCAGTTATTTTTGCTTGAATTTCTTGCTCATTGATCGTATTGACTTTTAACATTGGCAACAATACTTCATTCTTACAAAGATTGTAATGTGCTAACATCGTTTTGAGTATTGGTATGGCATTAGTCACTATTTGATTTTCCTGATACACCTTAGAAATGGCATCACTTTTTTCCTGTGCTTTTTGCGCAGCTTCATTATTTCCTGCCAAAACACTTTCGTAAATCGTGCTATACAATTGCGGTGTTAAGTTTCCAGTACTTGGCACTAATCCATCAGCTCCCAGCAACATTCCTTCATAGGATTTAACTGCCCAACCTAATAAATAAGAGAAATCTTCACGGTTTTTCCAAAGTCCGATTGCTTTTGCCATGCGTTCTTCGCCTCTTTCAGATTCTTTATAACCAACGATATTTGGGTGCTTACTCAAAGCATCAACTATTTCTAAATCAATAGACATATTGGTTGTCATTGGCATATTATAAACAATCAATGGCAACGAAACTGCCGATGCTAATTGGTTAAAATAATTTAAAATATGATTTTGGCTTAACGGATAATAATAAGGAACGTGAGCAACAAGAACATCAACTCCTAAATCAGTGTAAACTTTAGTTTGATCTAAAGATTCTTGGAAACAATTCCCGGAAATCCCAGCATAAATCGTGGCTTTTCCTTTAGCTACTTCTACTGTTTTTTTAACCAAGGCTAATTTACTTTCGAAAGAAATAGAGCTTGATTCTCCAGTAGTTCCTAGTACAAAAGGATGACAACCACCCTCAATTAAATGATTAACCAAGACGGTTACAGCATCTAAATCAATACTCAAATCAGCGCGCAAAGGCGTTACCATTGGCACTACAACTCCACTATATTTTTTTATATTCTTCATTTTATTTTACTAAAAAGCTGATTTATAAATAGCAACTGCATCACTAACAGCAATTTCTCTAATATTATTTTTCAATAATCGTTGTACTTTAATAGCTTCTTCTGCTAATTTAGCGATAGATTCCTCTTTCACACCTGCCTGACCTAAGCCAGTTGGCAAACCACAATCGTCAATCAATTGTTTCATGATTTTCACTCCTTCTAAGGCTGTTTCTCTAGAGCTGTTTTTCTTCTCTGCCCCTAAAACTTCCGCTATTCGTTCATATTTACTGGCATTAGCTTCGATATTGTACTCCATTACAGAAGGCAACAACAACGCATTTGACAATCCGTGCGGGATATGATATTCTACACCTAAAGGATAAGATAAAGCATGAACTGCGGCCGTATTAACCGGACCAAGACACATACCTCCATACATACTTCCTAAAGCCACTTGACTTCTGGCTTCTAAATCAGTTCCATCATCGCAAGCTCTTTTTAAGTATTTTGCAATAATGCGAACCCCTTCTAAAGCATACAAATCCACAAAAGGATGCGCAAATTTATTGGTATATGCTTCTAAACAATGTGTCAAAGCATCAATTCCTGTTGCAGCTGTAATATTTCTAGGCAAAGATACTGTCAAAACGGGATCAATATAAGCAGCATCAGGAACTAAAAACGGACTTATAATCCCTACTTTTTCTCCTTGATTATTTACAAAAATAGCATTTGGAGAAACCTCACTTCCTGTTCCGGAAGTTGTTGGTATACAAGCTACATAGGTTTTTCGCTCTTTAAGATTCCCAATTCCTTTTATTTCATCTAAGGTCTGTGAATTTTTTAGCTGAGCTGCAACTAACTTAGCTACATCTAACACGCTTCCTCCTCCAATACCTACAACACTATCCGCATTAAAAGCAATTGCTTTTCCCAAAATGGTATTGAAATCATCAAATGTAGGTTCACTCACTATAGATTCATCAGTAACAATTGCAATTCCTTGTGATTTCAATTCTTCTAAAAAAGGAGTCAAAGTACTTCTAAGCTCTGCAATTGTTACCAAAAACATTCGCTTAAATCCTTTTTCTATAAAATCACTAACAAACCGCTGCATGCTTCCCTCCCCGAAAACAACACGATTTGGATTTAAAATTACAATTTCTTTCATTCTTTTCCTTTTAACATAAAACACTATAATACAGCAAAATAACCTTCAACATCTTTTATTTCAAAAAATGTAAACGTTTACATTTTTTGAAATAAAAAAAACTATTCTATTCGAGCAGTTGATTTCCTCAATATTAATTCTGTTTTTAAAATAACTTTTTCTTTTTTACTATTTGGATTTTGAATCCTTTCATACAACATCTCTGCTGCTTTTCTACCCATATCAAAACCCGGTTGACGAACAGCACTCAATGGCGGATTTAACGAAATAGACCATGGCATATCATCGAAACCAATAATCGAAATCTCTTCTGGAATCTTAATATTTCTTGAATGTATCGCTTCAAGAGCTCCTAATGTTAATAGATTATTTCCTGAGAAAATGGCTGTTGGCCTCTCCTTTAAATCTAAAATTTTATTTGCAATTTCAAATCCACTCTTATAATCGGTGTCTTTTGCAAAAACTAAATGGGCATTATAAGCAACTCCGTAGTCACTTAAGGCTCTTTTGTAACCCGCTAAACGCTCTATATATGTTGGAATTTTAAAATTACCTGAAATAAATGCAATTTTTCTATGACCTATACTTAACAAATGATCAATCGCATTAAAAGCTCCTTGCTCATTATCCACTTTCACAACATCAACATCAATCTCTGTCAATCCTCTATCAATACAAACAACAGGAATATTCTTTTTAACTAAATTTTCAATTCCCTTATCTTTTCCATGAATAGGAGCAACTATCAAACCATCAATATTTTCAGACTGAAGAATGTCTAAGTATAGTTTTTCTTTTTTCTCGTCCTGACCAAAATTACCAATCATAACCGCAAAATTATGCTGATAAGCATAATCCTCAACACCTCTAACTACATCAACAAAAAAAGGATTTTGAATATCTGGAATAATCAAACCTAATAATTTTGTTTTTTTGCTGGTACTTCTTAATCTTTGCGCTACACGATTTGGCTTGTATTCTAAAGCTGCTATGGACGCTTGAACTTTGAGCATAGTTTCTTTACTTACCTTTGGGTCATTATTAATTACCCTAGATACTGTGGCTATGGAAACCTTAGAATGTTCTGCTACTGACTTTAAATTTGACAATTTGATAAATGTAAACGTTTACATTACAAATGTGAGGAATTAAATTTTAAAAAACAAATTTTGTACACTTTTGTTTCTTACTCTAATAAAACACCAAGTAAATTACTATAAAAGGAATAACTGGGTTTTAAAATCTACAAAAAAGCTAATCTAAATCTAATATACTTTTTTGATTTACCTTAGTTAAACTACTAAAAACCAAACCATAAGAATGATCCATCATCTCTTTCAAAAACGAATCAGAAACTTCTGAATTGATAGCAACCGTATTCCAATGGTTTTTATTCATGTGAAAACCAGGTTGAACAGCTTCAAATTGTGCTCTCCATTCTTTTGCTAAATCAGGATTGCACTTTAAATTAACAGATGGAGTTCCTAATTCCCATTGTTTTAATGACGATAAAGCAAAGATTTTACCTCCTACTTTAAAAACCAAAGTATCCTCATCAAAAGGAAAATGTTCTGTCACTCCTTTTTTAGAAAGGCAATATTCATAAAAAGTTTCTAAGTTCATATCACTATTTTTTCCATTAATTTCTCTGGGTGTGCCAACGAATTGAATCCAAATTTTTGATATAAAAAATGAGCATCTGTCGTGGCTAATCTCCAAATTTTAATCTCTTTTAATTCTGGCTCGTTCATCATGGCGTCAATCAGAATAGACGAATAACCATTTCCTCTATACTTTTCGTCAATAAAAACATCCATCAAATACGCAAAAACCACATAATCTGTAATAACACGTGCAAAACCAATTTGCTTGTCATCAAGATAGATTCCAAAACAAAAGGAATTTGCAATACAAATTTGTACTTCTTCAATAGTTCTGGGTGCTGACCAATAGATATCCTTTAGAAAATTATGGATAAAAGGAATGTCAAATTTGGTTTTATCTGTAGAAACGATAATCATATTTTATATAAAAAAGTTGTTGATTTTTGCTTTCATAGTTTTTAAACACAAAGAGCACTAAGCTTAACGCTAAGTACACAAAGCTTTGTGGCCATTATGCCTTCTTTGTGTTCTTAGTGGTTAAATTATTCCAAATTTAAATAAAACAAATCACTCGCAATTCCATCCGTCAAAAACTTTCCTTTTTTAGTTGGTTTTAGGATATTATTTTCAACAAAAAGCAAATCATCGTTTAAGAATTTATCTGCTTGTTTTAATAAATAATCCAAATAATCTTGTCCAAATTCAGCTTGAATTCTATCCAACGAAACGCCCCAAATAGTTCGCAAACCCGTCATAATATATTCATTGTAGCGATCAGCAATGGAAAGAATTTCAGTTTCATTCGGAAGTTTGTTTTCCTGAATGGATTTCAAATAAAGTGCATTGTTAGCCACATTCCAACTTCTGGAAATCCCATCATAACTGTGTGCCGAAGGCCCAATTCCGATGTATTTTTTACCCAACCAATAAGCCGAATTGTTTTTAGAAAAGTAATCTGGTTTGCCAAAATTCGACAACTCATAATGAACAAATCCGTTGGATTCGAGTGTCTCGACCAAAATCATAAAATGTGCTGAAGCCACCTCATCTTTTGGTTCTGCAATTTTCCCCGTTTGAATCAATTTATTCAAGGCTGTTTTAGGTTCTACCGTCAAGGCATAACTCGAAATATGCGGAATCCCAAAACTCAAAGCGGTTTCTATATTTTGTTTCCATTTTTCGTTGCTCATTCCAGGAACACCATAAATCAAATCCAGCGAAATATTATCAAAATATTTTGTCGCTACTTCCAGACATTTTTTGGCTTCCGCCGAATTGTGTGCGCGATTCATCATTTTCAAATCATCTTCAAAGAAAGATTGAATTCCGATGGACAGACGGTTTATTGGAGTTTTCGATAATTCAATAATTCGTTCTTTAGATAAATCATCTGGATTAGCTTCAAGCGTAATTTCTGGGTTTTCGACAACTTTATAATTTGCATAAACTGTTTCAATCAGAAATCTTAAATCTGCAATCTGCAATACCGAGGGTGTTCCTCCTCCAAAATAAATGGTTTCGATAACTTCATTCTCAAACTCATTTTTGCGCAACTGAATTTCTTTTGCCAAAGCCAAAACCATCTCATCTTTCTTCTTCATTGAAGTCGAAAAATGAAAATCGCAATAATGGCAAGCTTGCTTGCAAAAAGGGATATGAATATATATGCCGCTCATAGATTAGTATTCAGTGTTCAGTTTTTTAGTAATCAGTCTTGAAAAGTATTCAGTTTTCAGTTTTTTAGTATTCAGGATAACTGACCACTAAAAATCTGATGAATGACCACTACATTTTTACTCTTTTTTTACTCCAAATTTCTCTGGATTTAATATCATATAATTAATTAGTTTTCCAATTTCTAAGCTTTCCGAAGTAAGCTCTTGATAAATTGTCTCGGATATATATTTACAAGCAAATGCAAACTCTAACCAAACTTGTGTTTCTGAATTTTCGCTGTCAGAATCGGTCAATTTACTGTGAAAATGTCTAGGATAAATTCTCTTTCTATACGCTTCTGCAATAGTAACAGGAACGCTTCTTGAAGAACGTCTAATTTGATCTGTTAATGAATAGGTTTCTTCCTTTGGGAATTTCTGTGTTATTTCAAAAATCTTCATTGCCAAAGCAAATGATTTTTTTATAAGCTAACAAATCTTGAAATCTCATATATACTTTTTAAAATTGAACTCTATATTCCTCTAATTAGTATTCAGTGTTCAGGTTTTTAGTATTCAGCAGATAAACTGATCACTAAAAATCTGATTACTTTCAACACCAACACAACTGATCACTAAAAACCTGACCACTGACCACTATTTCTTGACTCTTTCTTCATTCTGTTTCACAAAAGCATCCCAACCCGAATAACCTTTCCCTGCCACCACTTTTCCAGAATTAAAAAAATGACAAACTGCAGCCGCCAAACCATCTGTGGAATCGAGGTTTTTAGGTAGTTCCTTCAAACCTAAAAGCTGTTGCAGCATTTTAGCAACTTGTTCTTTACTGGCATTTCCGTTTCCGGTAATTGCCATTTTTATTTTTTTGGGTTCGTATTCGGTAATAGGAATATCTCTTGAAAGTCCTGCCGCCATAGCCACACCTTGTGCGCGACCTAACTTTAACATCGACTGAACATTTTTACCAAAAAAAGGTGCTTCAATGGCAATTTCGTCAGGGTGATGGGTCTCGATTAGTTCAATAGTACGTTCAAAAATGATTTTCAGTTTTTGGTAATGATTATCGTATTTAGACAATTGCAATTCGTTAAGCTGAACGAACTCCATTTTTTTATTGATAACACGTATCAAACCAAAACCCATTATGGTTGTTCCCGGGTCAATCCCTAATATGATGCGTTCTTTTGTCAAGTGATTTTTTGTTTGGGTTACACAAAGTACCGCCAAGTTACCACAGAGATTCGCAAAGTTTTTTAATTTCTCTGCGTGTCTTTATGCTTCCTTTGTGAATCTTTGTGAAATAGCTTTTTCGCAATAGTTTCCTTTACTTTGCAGCATGATTTCAATTCCTCACAAAACTAAACAATTCCTCATACTTCTAATCAAAATTTTGATTGTAGCTGGTGCCTTTTATTTTATTTACGATCAGCTGGCGAATAACGATAAACTGGATTGGCAAAAATTTATTGTTTTGTTCCAAAAAAATCAGTCGGTTTCAGGAATCAGTTTTATTTTGTTTTTGAGTGTTTTAAACCGTTATTTCGAAATCTTAAAATGGCAAAATCTGGCGCAATACATTCATAAAATCACAGTAGCCCAAGCAACCCAACAAGTACTTGCCGCTTTAACCGCTGGAATATTTACTCCAAACGGTGTAGGCGAATATGCTGGAAAAGCCCTGTTTTTCAATAAATCAGACACAAAAAAGGTAATTTTACTAAACTTAATTTGCAACGGAATCCAAATGATTTTGACTATTATTTTTGGTTTTTTTGGTTTGTTGTATTTCAATGCGGAGTTTAATATTATTACATCAAACGCCGTTTTGATTCTTTTTGGGATTTTAATTAGTGGTTTGGCTTTGCTTTTTTCGATAAAAAAACTAACGATTAAAGGGTATTCGATAGAAAAATTAATCCATAAGATTAATGAAATTCCAAAAAGCATTCACCAACGCAATATTTTCCTTGGGATTTGTCGCTATATTGTTTTCTCACATCAATACTATTTCTTGTTTCTCGCCTTTAATGTTGATTTACCTTACCTAACCCTCATTGCAGCAATTTCAAGTGTCTATTTTTTAGCTTCTGCTTTGCCTAGTTTTCAGCTTTTAGACTTCGCTGTCAAAGGGAGTGTTGCGGTTTATTTCTTTGGAATTTTAGGTATAAACGAATGGATTGTGATTTTTATTTCTACTTTGATGTGGTTTCTTAATGTGGTGCTTCCGGTGGTAATTGGCAGTTATTATGTATTGAATTTCAAATCCAAAGGAATCGCATAATGCTTTTTCTACTCTTCATATTATCCATTTATTTTGCAACTATTTTGCTTTTAATTTATGGTTTTACAAAAGTAAAAAACTACGATGCTATTGGCCTAAAGCCAAAAACTACCTTTACAATTGTAATTCCTTTTCGAAATGAAGCCGAAAATTTGCCCTTACTTTTAGAAAGCATTTCGAAAATGAATTATCCAACGGATTTATTTGAAGTGATTTTGGTTGATGATGATTCTGATGAGAAATTCCAAAACAGAAATTCCAAATTCCAAATATCAATAATCGACAATATTAGAGTTTCGAATTCTCCCAAAAAAGATGCCATTACAACCGCTATTCCTTTAGTGAAAACCGCATGGATTATTACTACCGATGCCGATTGCTTAGTTCCTGAAAACTGGCTTTTAACCTTAGACAATTACATTCAAACGCATGAAGTTTCTATGATTGCTGGGGCGGTTACTTACGAATGTAACAATTCGTTTTTATACCATTTTCAGCAACTGGATTTGGCTAGCTTACAAGGAGCCACCATTGGCAGTTTTGGAATAGGAAAAGCTTTTATGTGTAATGGCGCGAATTTGGCTTATACCAAATCACTATTTAAAGAACTCAATGGTTTTGAAGGAAACAATACTATTGCCAGTGGCGATGATGTTTTTCTGTTACAAAAAGCCATCGCAAGATTTCCCAAAAAAGTACATTATTTAAAATCAGAAAATACTATTGTCTCCACAAAACCAGTTGACAACTGGAAAGCTCTGTTTTATCAAAGAGTTCGCTGGGCTTCGAAGACCACTTCGTACCAAAGTAGTTTTGGGAAAGCATTAGGATTAATTGTTTTTACAGGGAATTTGGTTTCTGTTTTGAGTTATGGGTTATGGGTTATGGGTTTTATTCTTTTTCTACATATCTTTTTGTTATTCCTTTCAAAATTTATTATTGATAGCATTTTGATTTATAGAACGAATCGATTTTTAACAAAAAACAAAATACGCTATTTGATATTAAGCAGTTTGTTTTATCCTTTTTTCAGTGTAAGTGTGGCTTTGTATGCTGCGTTTGGGAAATACGAATGGAAAGGAAGGAGGTTTTAAACTACTTTTCGATTTCTAAAAAGAGCTCCAACTAATGAGGCAGCTATAATTGTTGACGAAATAACACTTACAATTGCATTACCTATCTTATTGAATTCGGTTCCAAAATAGAAACGAACTACAACAAACACTATTGAAAACAACAGAATTAAACACCAATAATTGAAATCGATTTTCTTTATGTTCGTCTTCTCAATAGGCATTTTAATAAAATAAATAGAAATCACCCCAATCCCAATTATAGAACTTAAATGTTGAATTATTTTATATAATGGAATACTGTATATTTCTATATTAAAAAAAGGAAAATGATTTACTAAATACCCATTCCAATGCGTCATAGAATCCCAAAAAACATGAGAGACAGCACCTAAAAAGAATGAAATTAATACCGTAATAAAATTATTCTTTAAGTGTTCAATCCAATTTAACTCTTTTAACCCACTCAACCTTTTTTGAAAAAATTCAGGAGTATTTTCTATTAAAGGTTTTTTTATAATTTCATGAAACAATATCATGATAATAAACCCTAAAGGGAAATCAATCAAAAATATTCCTAAAAAAGTATGACCGATTTCACTTTGAATTTTCATTCGAAAAAAATATTCTAAATCAGGCGACATAGACCCTACTATCAAAGCAGTTGACGATACACTCTTGTTTTTTAAAAAAGGAAGAATAATAGCTGGATGTGAGAATGTAAAAGGCATTTTACTCCACTTTAATAATTACAGGAAGAATAAATTGGGTTTTTACAGGAATTCCTTGTTTGATAGCTGGATTTACTTTTGGAAAATTTACCAATCGGGCGTGAAGTATACTGTCGATTTTAATGGTGTCATAAGCAACCGAATCTTTAGGGAATTGCGGTTCGAATTGCATTTTAGAGTTAGGAAAAACAGTCACTTTGACTTCAATTGTATCGAGTTCAGGATACAAAGCCGAAAGCGTATCTACACGTAATTTTTCCTGTATGAGCTGGGTTAAATAATCAAAAAAGCATTGTTGACGCTGTGTTTTCTCTTCTAATTTATCACAATCTACGAACGAAGGATATTCGTCAACCTCTTTCCAGTTAATCGCTTTCAATTCCTTTTGCAATAATTCTTTTTCTGACGGCACTTGCTTTTCGAAGTATTGACAGGAATTAAATAAGGTGAAAACTAAAAAAAAGTAATAGTACTTCAAGGCTTTGTTTTTGAATTAGACTAATATTTTATAAAAATACAATTATTTTTTTGAGATGCTTTGGAAAATAAATAATCTTCCTAACTTTCTGTAAATTATTTTTTCAAAATTAATTTATGGATATTTTACTTCTGATACTTGGGTTAGTGTGTATGTTTATTGGGATTCTAGGTAGTTTTCTGCCTGTGTTGCCTGGTATTAGTTTGTGCTGGTTAGGAATAGTTATGCTTTATATTACAAGTGTAATTCCAGTTAATTATTGGGTTTTAGGAATGATATTGTTAGTGGTTATTGTTTTTTCTATTGCCAATTATATTTTACCAGCAAAAGGAACTCAGCGATTTGGGGGCAGTAAAGCTGGAATTTGGGGAACAAATATTGGGCTTATTATTGGTTTGTTGGCTCCAATTCCATTCGGTTTTATAATTGGTCCGTTTGTAGGGGCATTAGTTGGTGAATTATTTTTTGATACTAAAAATGTAGAGCAAGCATTAAAAGCTGCAACTGGATCAGTTTTAGGTATTTTAGCCTCCAGTTTTATTCAATTTATGCTTTGTGTAATTTACTTAGGCATATTTATTTCTATTGTTTGGGAGTATAAAGAGCTTCTCTTTAGCTAAAACAAAATTTATGCAATAAAAAAAGGCTTTCTGCAAAATCTATCCGTTCTTGAAACGAGATAACAGGTATTATAGAATAAAAAAAGCCTTTCCGTTAAGAAAGGCTTCTTGCAAATTTGCGGTCTGGACGGGACTCGAACCCGCGACCCCATGCGTGACAGGCATGTATTCTAACCAACTGAACTACCAAACCTCTGCTTTATTGCGAGTGCAAATATACAATATAATTTTCTTTAAAAACAAGCCTTAAAACAAAAAAATAAATCTTATTTAAAATAGCTCTTAAATCAAAAAAGCCATTCACATTTAAGTGAAAAGCTTTTCATTGGTCTAACTACTAAACCGCGGTTAGCGTTACAAATGCTAACCAAACAACACAACTAGCTTTATATACCGTATAGTGGAAAAAAAAGCCTTTCAGTTACGAAAGGCTTTCCCAATATTAGCGGTCTGGACGGGACTCGAACCCGCGACCCCATGCGTGACAGGCATGTATTCTAACCAACTGAACTACCAAACCTCTGCTTTATTGCGGTGGCAAAGATACAATAGATTTCTGTTTACACAAGTGTTTTTATTAAAAATAATAATATATTTTTCTACTATCTAGCCAAAGTTTTGTTTTTCAACCAAATAAGTCAACACTATTTTTTCGAAATTTTCCCTAACACTTACCGGAACGTACTTGATTTTGTTTTGAGCACAACTTAAAGCTAACTTTTTAAAGTATAAAGAAGCCTGTTTTTCATATTCTTCCTTGACATTATCAGCAAAAACAACTATTTCTTCCTTAGTTTCTACATCAATAAATTTCCGTGGGGCATTATCAAAGTCAAAATTAAGTTCCGTTTTTCCATCTACTACATGAAACAAAACCACTTTATGTTTATTGTATTTTAAATGTTGCAAAGCATTCAACAAACGCTCCTCTTCTCCAGTTTGAAACATATCAGTAAACAAAATAATCATCGAACGACGGTGAATCTTCTCGGCTATCTGATGTAAAAAAGTAATCGTATCGGTAGTTTTACTAACAACTGGTTCTTTTAATAAATTCTCCAGAGCGTTTAATACCATTCTATGATGACGATCACTGCCTTTTTCGGGCGCGTAGTATTCATAAGTATCCGAAAACACACTTAGCCCTACTGCATCACGTTGTTTCTTTAAAAGATTCATCAAAACGGCTGAAGCCAAAACAGAAAATCCTATTTTGTTTTCATAAAAATCCTGATTCCCATTTAATTTCGGATAATGCATCGACGAAGAATTATCGATAATAATATGACAACGCAAGTTGGTTTCTTCTTCAAATTGCTTGGTGTACAATCGATCTGTTTTGGCAAACAGTTTCCAATCGATATGTTTGGTGCTTTCACCTGCATTATACACCTTATGTTCAGCAAACTCTGCCGAAAAACCATGAAACGGACTTTTATGCATGCCCGAAATAAAACCTTCCACCACTTGGTTTGCTAACAACTCCAGATGCTGAAAACTGGAAATTTTCCCTATTTGCGATTCAATCTTCATCTCTCAAAGATAACAAAAAAGAAAAACCCGACCGCTTTTAAAAAACTGTCGGGTTTGAATTAATTATAGAAAAAAAGGCTTGACTTTCGCCAAACCTTTTTCTCATATAAATCATAATCTTACGATTACAACAAAGCGTCTAAACTATCTGCGTAAGTTTGTTTCGGAGCAACTCCTACTTGTTTTCCTACGACTTCTCCGTTATGAAAAACCAATACTGTAGGTATGTTTCTCACTCCGTATTTTGCAGCAAATTCTTGGTTTGCATCAACATCAACTTTCCCAACTACCACTTTTCCGTCGTATTCAGTACTCAATTCGTCAATGATTGGCCCAACCATTCTACAAGGTCCACACCATGCTGCCCAAAAATCTACCATAACTGGTTTATCTGATTTCAAAACTACTTCTTCAAAAGTAGCGTCTGTTATTGCTAATGCCATATTTTTTTTATTTAAAATTTATAAATATAAAGTCTTTAATTCCTTAAACACTATGCAAATTTAGAAATTAAAAACTAACAAAACACCATTCCAAAATTAGTTTTGGCTATTAATGTATTGTTAATTATTATCAGTAGCTATTCCTGCTGTCCGCTATATCTTTAATACCAAACCCTGGTATTAAAGTATGCCGCTTCCATCAGGGCTAAAAAATTCTGGGATACATATGTTTAAAATAAACAATAAAAAAATCCCGCCTTAGCAGGATTCTTTATTTAGTTTTTATACAAAAAGCCTTTTCTTATCTAAAAGTGTAAGAATTAAAATTGCTAACAAAGCACCCGTTGTATTAGATAAAACATCTATTACATCTCCATTTCTTGAAATAGTAAAAAATGTCTGAAATAGTTCTATTGTAATCCCAAAAGAGAGAGAGATAAAAAAAACAATCCCCAAAAGCCTCGTACTACTTTGATTTTTATAATAAAATCGAAGTACTAAAAACCACAATAGACTAAAAACAAAATGAAAAAAAGCGTGAACGAATTTATCAAGGTAGATAATATCGACACTGGGAAGATTACTTGCCTTAATTAAACACAAATACAAAATAATTCCTGTCCAAGACAAAGCAGCACCTAAACAAATTTTCTTAAGCACCTATAAGTTCTTTATAGCCTTCAGCAGTTAATAAAGTATCGAATTCAGCTAAATCTGAAACTTTAATTTTTATCATCCATCCAGCACCATAAGGATCTGAATTTACTAATTCTGGAGCATCTTCTAATCCAGTATTGAATTCAACAATTTCTCCTGACAAAGGAAGAAACAAATCAGATACTGTTTTTACTGCTTCAACAGTACCAAAAACTTCATCTTTTTCAAGTGTTTGATCTAAAGTTTCCACTTCAACATAGACAATATCACCCAACTCTTTTTGAGCAAAATGTGTAATTCCTACTGTTGCAATATCTCCTTCTAAACTTACCCATTCATGATCTTTAGTGTACTTTAAACTTGCTGGTATACTCATAATAATAGTAATTGATATATGATAATTGTTTTTTTTGGCAAATGTAACAATCTTCGAATTAAATCTTATCGAGATTCAAGAAATTAATTCCCAAAATTGTATCGAAGTGTAAATCCGGATCGAATATTAGTTATAGGAAACGAAGTCGATATCACTGCTTTAGAGAATGAATGATCGTAATAGAAAATAGCCGTTAGGTTTTTACTAAATGAATAATCAGCCGTTAATTTCAAAGACCATAAATTTTGCCCCCCTGCTAATTGGTTGTTATCATAATCTAAATAACGCACTATGGTTTGATTGTTTCTATACGACAAATCGGCTTTCACATTGATATCTCCTTTAATAACTCCAGTAGGATTATCAGCCAGTCTTGAAGAAAAAACAACATTCTTAAAACGATATCCTAAACCTACTATGTATTCAATTCCTTTTACTTCGGTTAATAAATTATTATCAAAACTCATCGACAAAGCGCGGTCTTTTTTAATTTCAGTAAGCACTTTTAGTGAGTTTTTCAATTCAAAATCCATTCGAACAAGAGGACTAAATTGCTCCACTAAATTCACATTAGACATAATTGTTTTATTGTAAAAATTGCCACTATCATCCTTTCCTGATGGGTCTTTATCATAATCAAAATTAGATCGGTATTGATTAATAGTATAAGACGCTCTATAGCTATGTTGCAAAGAAAACCGCTTGAAATTCTTTTTAAACAAACCGTAACGCATCAAACCATTGTATTTTACTGTCCAGTTAGGAATTGGAAAACTTCTAAAAATCCCGGTAGAAACACCCGAAGCATCGACTCCTGTATAAGCCGCTACAAATGCCGGTAATAAAACAGATTGATTGTTTTTTCCAAATCCAATCGGATATCCATTATTCGAAATAATTCTTTTTCGCTCCGGGTTATTAGGATTTGCTAAATCTGTTTCCGGGAGACTCGGATTTTCCGCTGGAAGAGTTGAAGCATCATAACGTGGTACTACAGCTCCATAATGATCTGTTGCCAATCGGTTTGCTACCAAAAGTCTATTTGTTCTAAAATCATCAAATGCAGCCGAAGCATTCTCATCACTTTGAGAGAAAGCAGTCTTGATTAACACCGTAGAAATAGAAAACATTCCATAATTATAAGGAGAACGCGAATTATAAGTCCCATCAGCAGACACATCGAATTGCTCAGAATAATTTGAAGAAAGTGATCTGTCCATTGTCAAATCGATTTTCAAATCAGGAAACAAATCGACATTAGCAGTAGCTCTTAATACTTTATTACTCACCTGTGTATAGTTTTGATTAAACTCCTGATAGTTGGTCAACCAACCATTTTTAGCAGCTTCATATCTTACATCATCCTGACTTCCAAAGATAAATCCTAATGAAGGTCTGGACGAACCTAAGAATCCAATACTCGGCGTATATCCCGGTAATAATGTACCACTATTTTCCGAATAATTAATTTGAATATTCTTAACACTAGTCAAAACTCCCATCAATCCATCTACAAATTCATTGCCTTGTGCTTGCGGTTTTGGAGCAACATTAGTAATTTTTTGTCCTGGTTTTGGGGCAACAGCTGGAGTTCTGGCTGCTACTTTTGGTTTTTTGGACAAACCTAAATACTTATACAACATGTCCATATTAAAAGTAGTGTTCAAAGTATTGGTACGAGCATTTTGAACCGTATTTCCTAAATTGTAAGCCGAGCCACCTACTTCTATTTCAGACAAAGCATTTGCTGATTTCTGCCAACTATAATCACCTGTATAAGAATAATTCGCTTTTACAAAACTAAACAGCGGAATCTTATTAATAGGAATATCGTAATTTAAAATAATTTGCTGTGTATGTCGATTTGGATCACCAATATCCCAATAGCTATCCCAAATGGAGAAATCAGCTATAGGCTGGTCATCTTGATCCAAATAATTCTTAACAATGTTGCTCGTTGAAGCAGCATAACTAAATTTCAACGATTTAGTCAAATTATAATTAAAACCATAGTTGTAATTAAAACCAAAATTTCTTCGGTACAATGGATTCAATTCAAGTCCAGGAACATTATCTACCTGTCTATACTGTTGACGATTGTATTGTCTATTAATATTAGTATTAAAAGTAACATTAGAAGGTAAATAATTAAAATTAAAATCGCTCAATAACTTCCAATAAGTACTTTTCTTCATGAATTTCGTTTTATTGAAAGGCTCTACTGCTTTAGAATCAAAAGTATAAGCATAATCAACCGAAGTACTGGCTTGCTGATCAAGATAGTCTTCAATTTCATAATCATGGCGCTCTACTTTATTAAACGATTGTGAAAAAGTAAAATTCTCAGGATCATAAATATGTGGTTTTTGCTCAGCTCCTCTTTGCTTTCTTACTCCAATAAAATTAACACTAGTACGCTTAGTATAGTCTATTGCTCTGTTTTTCAAATTAGCTCTTACATCAGCATCATCCGTTTCACTTAAAAGCTGCTTTAATTTAATATCCTGATTAAATGGATCGTATTCCGGCTTAATAGTTTCTTCGCCTACGCTGTAGTTAAAAGGTAAATTAATCCCCCATTTATTAGGCAACAATTTCCCTAAATTCAAATTGGTCACAATATTATATTGTTGAATATCTTCTCTGCTTCTTTCATTTGGACCTTGTTCAATAGTACCAAATCCTACTGTACTCATTTTTCCAGTTGCAGAAACTGTTGCAAAATCAGCAAAATTAGCATCTACATTTAACACCGCAGCCATACCACCATGATTATCCATATCAGCTAAACGAAGCTCATTGAACCAAACCTCTCCTTTCAGGTCTTGATGTGGTTCATTACTCTTAATTCCGACCATCAAAGTACGCACCATCCCGAAATTAGGATTTCCTTTAATACCCAATCTTAATTTACTATCGCCATCACGTCCATCTGGATCTCCCGGAATAGTTGTATCATCATCTAAATAATAAACTCCATCCAATGGCAGCGTACTGGCATCTATTGCCATAGCTTTAATTTTTAACTTGGTTAACAAAGACAATGCTAAATCTATTTCATTGGCTTCAGGCCAAACTTCTTCGGGAGTATATTTACAATTACCATCTGTAGTTTTTGTTACCTTTAGAGGAATCTCAATTTGATAGAAATTTTGAGTAAAATCATTACCAAAACGTATAAACCCAACCATCTGATTGTCTTCCAATGGAATTTGCCCTTTCAAAGATTCGGCGTGTAAAAACATTTTCAGTTTTTTAAACTGACGCATGTCTACACTTACATTTTTAAAAACCGCTCTAGCATCATCAATCTCTAAACCATCACCCGCTACTCTTAATGACAAGGATTGCTCATTTTGATTAATCAAAGTATTATTATTATACAACTGTTCTCTTTGCACCCCTGGAGGAGTAACATAATTCACTGGACATTTTGTGTTGTTTTCTTGAACGTTAACCGCTGTAACATCCAATTCTGTATTATCATCGGCAACGTTAGTATCATTAGGATCTAAGGTACTCGTATATCTTCTCCATTCGCCTCGTACCAAATCTAAAGCTCCAAAACGCAATGTTACTTCATCATCAAAACCTGTCATAAACATTCGCATAAAACGAATAGATCTAAAGTCAGAAATATTACCAATCGTGTTTTCAGGTGACGAAACCGGAATTTTAAACTGAATCCATCTTGCACTAGTCACTTCCCCATTTGGCAAAGTCGCTTGAGTTTCTCTGACATCGGTTACGTAATTTTGCCCCACTAGCATACCAGGCTTCATGTCAATGCTATATTCATAATAAGCATTGATTGTATTCATCGTATTATCTCTATTTATGTCTTCCACATCTGGAACAGTCGAAGCGCCTCGATTAGGATCATTTATATCAACAGCCGAGTTACCATCTACGCCATTATAATTTTTGTAACGCTCTTTTACTCCTCCCGAAGTATTAAGATAGTAAGTATAATCATCGGCAGCTGGATCCGGTTCAGAAGCAAAATTATTATAAATAGTAGCTTCAGCATTATTTGTCAAACCATCCAATCCAACATCTTGATTCTTTCTATTGTTTGCGTCTGCATCAAAAGCATATATTAAGGATTGCGAAGCAGGAACATCTCCCCAAATTGGTTGTGGATTTACCTTTACTTGATCTGGCCCTAGTCCATTCTCATATTGCTTTCTACCATCCTTCAATATGTCTTCGGAGATTTCTCCTAAGTTAAAATAAACTTTACCCGTATTAGTAGCTTGTGATTTTCCATTACCCACATAAGGATCTAAAACCCAAAACTGAATGTACTCCACATTTCCTTGTTCGAAATTAGTTGAGCTCAGCGAACGCATAATACCCCCAAAATTATCTTTTGGAGTTAAACCAAAATTAGAATTATTATTATACGGCCCTCTTTCTGACGGCAAATAAGTCAAATCCAAAGTATTGATTACTTGTGTTTGTCCTTGCGCTATATCGGTTAACGGATACAACTCTTCACTATAAATTCTTCTGGTTGAGTTTAACGAAATATCATCATTAGATATCCCAGATGGTTTTTGAACATAAAAGATAGGATCAATAGTGTACCATGCTAATTTTGCTCTTTTATGACCATAAGTCAAATCATTGGCTTTCGCATTAAAATTATAAGTACTGCGAGTATTCTCTTCAGGCGTTGATGCCAAACTCCAAGCATAGGCCGAACGCATATCGATAGTAGATTGCGAACCTTCAAAATCATCAACATAAAGTGTTGATTCTCCTTCAAATTGATCTGCTTTAGGAGTATCCGGTTTTAAAAATGCAATTTCCCCTCTTACCGATAAATTCGACGGAACATCGGTATCAATATTAGGAAGCATATTTACCAATCTTGTAAAAAACGGAACCTCAGTAGAGAAATTGGTATTGAATCCAAAAATAGTATTATTTACCGATTCTTGTCCATAACTGGATTTTTGAGTAAATGGCTTTTCAGTCATTTTTAAAAAGGTACCTCCTAAAGTAAAATTATCCGAAAATTTATGCTCAACATTTACCCCCATAAATCTTCTGGTTTGTTGACCAAAAATGGAATTATTTTCGAGAGAAACATTAATCGGAGTATTAGAAGCCTGCAATGAAGGGTCTAAAATTTGAACACGTCCTAATTGATAATTCACACTATAATCTACTCCCTCAACTAGAACTCTACCTCCAGCAGTAACCACAACCGAACCTTGAGGCACATTGTAAGCCCCAATTGGGATTCCATCACCAGCAGACGATTTGTATTTTCCTCTTAGTAAAAACTTATTCTTATCACTGTCTTGCAATGCTCCCGACTGAGTATTGCGATACATACTCCTAAAAACATATTTCCTTTGATTATCATTATAATTTGCCGGATCGTCATAATCTTTAGAATTATTAGGATCATTTAACTTATTAAAAAGTAATTCCCCAAAAGGTTCTTTTGTGGTAAAAATGATACGCCCATTTTGAGAATCTACCGTTAAACCGGGAACGAAATCAAAAAATCCATCCCCACCTGTTTGACGATCATTATTATAATTTAATTTATCTAAGTTAAAAACATTCAACAATGGTGTTTCTGCAACTTTATTTTCTGGTGATGGACTTGGCGGAAATGTACTTCCTGTTACCGGAGAAATATAATTTAAAGGTGACGGATCAGTATAAAGAATATTAAATCTAAAATCTTCCTGTTTTACTTGATAAGCACCTGGAATTTGATAAATATTTTTCATCATCAAGTTCCAAACTGGATTTTTGACATTGGTTAAATTACTTTTCAGCATTTTCAAAATCAAACTCTGTGTAACAACTGCCTGAGTTGATTGTGGTGTACCTGTAACAAGAGTTGCATCGACACCATCATTCCCAAATTCCCCTACTTGATACACCTGGTCTCCAATTGTATATTCATAAGCTACCGCCAAAATCTCATCATTTGACAATCTTTGTTGTAAAGAGATATACCCTAATTGCGGATGGTAAGTATACTCATTAGTTGTTAATTTTCGAGCATTCTCAAGTTTCGAATAATCCTGTCCTTCACTCACCGAACTATTAAAACCAGAATTTGCCGTTGCAATTTCACGAATATTTGAATTCAATAATCCATTACCCGATTGAATTTGGGCAGGATTATATTTATTATTCGAATTATCGGTTGGAGAATCTGCCGGATTATTAAACATTCCTGTGGAAGGATCTAAAACTACCACTTCATTATCCGGTAATCCTGTCAACTGCGCTTCTCCTAAATCCTGGAGAGCAATAACGTTTCTAAGATTATTAGAAGTAGTATTCAATCTGGTTTGTTTATTAGTAACCCAAACTTCTAATCGGGTTATTTGGACCCTACTATCTATAAAAGGATAGTTTTTTAATGCTGTATCATATCTATTTCTAAAATACTGAGATAGAAAAAAATGTCTATCATTATCGTAATCTAATGCATAAATATCATAATTCTGTATGGTTCCACCACCTTGAGAAACAACTGTTTTTGTTTGCGACTTTTGTTCAGAAAAAACACCCGTAACTGTCGTTTTACCAAATTGCAATTGTGCCTTAACCCCAAACAAACTCTGCGCTCCCCTAATTAAAGAACTATTAAGAGGCATGCTCACATTTCCAACTTCAATTTTCTGGATAATATCGTCTTCTGTTGGTGTATAATCTAACTTTAGTAAATTCTGAAAAGCAAAAGTAGATTGTGTATCATAATTAGCATTTACATTCAATCTAGTTCCTACTTTCCCCATCAAGCTCATGCTAATTCGCTGGTCAAAGTCAAAAGAAAGATTTGATCTGTTTCTTGGAGAAAACGAAGGATTGTCTTGTTTTGTATATCGTACTCCCATATCCATTTCAACAGAACCCGTAGGTTTTACGTCAATGGTGTTACTTCCAAAAATAGATTCAAATAAACCTGATTTCACATAGTACCTAGGCAACAAATCCTTTTTATTGGCTTCACTTCCTTCTTTTTTTCCATCAATTGCATCTGACTTCTTTTTGAAATAATCTTTCATCGATTCTTTCAAAACTAAGTTTTCATATTCTCTAGGAGTCAAAATAAGAGGATACTTAATTGAAAATCCATTAACAGAACTAGTATAAATATATCTGTCTGTTTTTGGGTCATAGGTATATGCCGAAAGAATACTCTTAGGGTCTTTTATTTGGACTTTCCCTAATGAATACTCTCTTTTTGTTGTATCTTGAACTGGTTGATTTACCTGAGCTAGTGATACAAAACCACATAATAAAACCGCCAAAAAAATACAGATTTTATGCATACAATTGGTTTTTACTGTGCCTTTATAAGCTTTTTAATGCTTGTTTGATAATAGATTCTACAGATGCATCTGGATCCTCTTTTATAATTTTCTCTATAACCTTTTCTGAAGCTTTTCTAACAAATCCTAAAACTTCTAAAGCAGATAACGCTTCATCTCTATTTGTATTGCTTTGCGACATAGAAACTTCATCTAAATCGTACAACTTTAATACTTTATCTTTAAGATCCAAAATTACTCTTTGTGCCGTTTTACTCCCTATCCCTTTAATAGACTGAACGGTTCCCACATCTCCTGATGCAATAGCATTAGTGATTTGTTTAGGATCCAGTGATGACAACATAGTTCTTGCAATTCCTGCCCCAATACCTGAAACCGAAATCAGTAATTTGAAAATTTCTCTTTCTGATTTCTCAATAAAACCAAATAATGTATGCGCATCTTCCTTTATTTGAAGATAGGTAAATACTTTTATAAAATCAGAATTAGGAAGTAATGAATAAGTGTGTAATGAAATATGAACATCATAACCCACTCCACCACAATCAATAACAATTTGTGTTGGCGATTTTTCAACTAACTTTCCTTGTAAGTGTGCAATCATCTAATTTTTTTATAAAAGTTTTTTTGTTTAAAATTGCTTTTACCAATCTCCTATTCCAGGAAACCAACAACAGTAATAGCAGTTTTATCTTATATACAAAGATAGAAGTCTTAACTTAAAAAGTTAACATTTTCATAATTCTTTTATAAAAATCCAACAATTAATTTCATAAAAAAAGCCGCAAAAAATTGCGGCCAGAAGATATCTTTTATATTTAAAATCAAAAACTAAGATTGAGTCCCATTGATATAAGAATCCAGCAATTGAATTGTTTCTTTTTGTTTTTCAATAATTGATTTTACAACATCCCCAATAGAAATAAGTCCAATGACTTTATTGTCTTCCACAACAGGTAAATGTCTAATCCTTTTTGAAATCATCAATTCCATACAATTATCCAAATCATCTGTTGGCGTAACAGTAATTACATTACTTACCATTATTTCGTGTACTAAAGTGCTCTTTGAAGATTTATTCTTAAGAACAATTTTTCGAGCATAATCCCTCTCAGACAGAATTCCTTTTAGTTGGTCATCTTCAATAATGAGGATTGCCCCAACGTTTTTTTCTCCCATTACCTTAATAGCATCATAAACGCTAATAGTCGAAATAATTGAATACACATTATTCCCTTTCGTGCTTAATATTTGATTTACAGTCATATTGAGAATTTTTAAGAACTATAAATATAAAAAAAAATCACCAAAAAACAGCCACTAAACAATTTAAAATTTAGGCCATAAATTTATCATTCCTTCAAAAAATTAACATTTCTGTTTAATCCTTGAAACTTAGTTCTTTTAACAGGCGAATCTTTAAAAACTATTTTAAACGTTTCTTCTGTCATTTCTTCCCAATCTTTTTTAGTCATCGAAAGCAAAGCAGGATTAGGATTAAACAATGGTTCATTATGACTTTTAGAAAATCTATTCCAAGGACAAACATCCTGACAGGTATCACATCCAAATACCCAATCATCAAAATGTCCTTTCATTTCCATAGGAATATTTTCCTTCAGCTCAATGGTAAAATAAGAAATACATTTACTTCCATCAACAACATAAGGAGCAACAATAGCTTGTGTAGGGCAAGCATCGATACAAGCCGTGCAGCTTCCACAATGATCAGTCGTAGCATTATCATATTCTAAGTCCAAATCAATAATTAATTCAGCTATAAAATAAAAAGAACCTACTTTTTGAGTCAATAGATTACTGTTTTTCCCTATCCAACCTAAACCGCCTTTGGCAGCCCAGGCTTTATCCAAAACAGGTGCAGAATCCACAAAAACACGACCCGAAACCTCTCCAATAGTTTCTTGAATCGAAAAAAGCAATTCTTTTAATTTTTCTTTAATGACAAAATGATAATCTTTACCATAGGCATATTTCGAAATCTTATACGAGTCTACAATCTGTTCTTTTTCGGGGTAATAATTAAGTAAAAGCGACACGACACTCTTAGCATCATCTACGAGTAGAGTTGGGTTAAGGCGTTTGTCAAAATTATTCTCCATATAGGCCATCTGACCGTTATGGTTTTTATTCAACCAATTTTCTAACCGAGGTGCTTCTTCTTCCAAAAAACCAGCTTTAGATATACCACAAGATAAAAATCCGAGGCGTTTGGCTTCGGATTTAATGAATGAGGTATAGCGGGAAGCTTGAAGTTGGAAGTTAGAAGAAGCCATTATTATTTCAATTTAGCTTTAAAAGCAATAGTCATGTTCATCAAATCAAACGAATCATTATATAATTTATCAAAAACTTCGTTACTAATGTAGCCTCTTCTTTTTGCCTTGTACAAACAAGTAACAACTTCAGCCAACAATCGGACAGAATAACCTAAAAACCTATTGAATTCAGCATTAGACTGTTCTATAGCCCCTTCAGAAATATTTAAAGCCACAGAATCCGATGCTCTTAATATTTGAGAAGAAAGATTATACATTTCATGCTTTGGAAATTCTTTAATAATTGTATTAATCTCTTCTCCAAAATCCATAGATTTCTGCCAGATAATTAATTTTTCGAATTTAAAACTCATACGTTTATATTTATTGTGGGAAGTGGGAAGCTAGGAGATGGAAGTTGGAAGTAAAATACAATTAAGAAAATCTCTTAAAAACTTCAGTCTCCATCCCTCTACTTCTAACTTCCTACTTCCAGCTTCTCTTTAAAAAAGTCCTCCTTGAATATTCGTTCTAATTTTACCTAAATGCTTATAAGCTTTATCGGTAACTTCACGTCCTCGTGGAGTACGCATAATAAAACCTTCCTGAATTAAAAAAGGTTCGTAAACTTCCTCTATGGTTTCACTACTTTCGGAAACAGCAGTTGCCAAAGTACTCAATCCTACAGGCCCCCCTTTGAATTTATCAATTATGGTAATCAGAATTTTATTATCCATTTCGTCCAAACCATGAGCATCTACATTAAGCGCTTTTAAGGCATATTTCGAAATTTCAATATCAATAGTTCCATTGCCTTTTATTTGGGCAAAATCGCGTACTCTTCGCAACAAAGCGTTTGCAATCCTTGGTGTTCCTCTGCTTCTACCAGCAATTTCTATAGCAGCTTCCATACTAATTGGCATTTTTAAAATAGAAGCGCTTCGTTGTACAATAGTAGTCAACAATTCAACAGTATAATATTGCAACCTAGAAGAAATTCCAAAACGGGCACGCATAGGTGCTGTTAAAAGTCCTGAACGGGTTGTAGCACCAATTAAAGTAAACGGATTTAAATTAATCTGAACCGTTCTTGCGTTTGGCCCTGATTCAATCATGATATCAATCTTAAAATCCTCCATAGCCGAATACAAATATTCTTCAACTATAGGACTCAAACGATGAATTTCGTCAATGAACAAAACATCTCTTTCTTCAAGATTAGTCAACAAACCAGCTAAATCTCCTGGTTTATCAAGCACTGGCCCAGAAGTTATCTTGATACCCACTTCTAACTCATTAGCCAAAATATTAGCCAATGTTGTTTTTCCAAGTCCCGGAGGCCCATGAAACAAAGTATGATCTAAGGCTTCATTACGTTGATTAGCTGCAGCAACAAAAACTTTAAGATTTTCTAAAACCTGATCTTGTCCTGCAAAATCATCAAAAGAAAGAGGTCTTAATCGTTTTTCAAGATCAAGTTCATCAGGATTGTATCCTTTGTTTGTTGGGTCTAAATTTTCATTCATGTAACAAAGATAGACAAAGTAATCAGTTTGTAAAACAGTTAAATCCCAAATAAAAAATTCCAAATTCCAAAAAGACTGAACCTTTTTGGAATTTGGAATTTTATATAAAACAATAAAGACTGTCTTTTCAGACAGTCTTTATAAAATATTTTAGTGGTGTAAAACTGATTCACCTGGTTTCATTGGAACCGTTTGAGGAACAAAATCCTCTTCGTGTTCTGGATTACTGTAATCGTAAGCCCAACGGTGTACTTCAGGAATTTCACCAGGCCAGTTTCCGTGCATATGCTCTACAGGAGTAGTCCATTCTAATGTAGTAGATCTCCATGGGTTTTGTACTGCTTTCTTACCGTAGAAAATACTACTAAAGAAGTTGTACAAGAAAACCAATTGGAAAGCTCCACCAACTAATGCAAATGTTGTAATCAATACGTTCACATTTTGCAAATCGTCAAATAATGGGAAGTTTGTATTTGTATAATAACGTCTTGGTAAACCAGCTAATCCAATAAAGTGCATTGGGAAGAAAACTCCATAAGCACAAACCGCTGTTACCCAAAAGTGAATATAACCTAAGTTTTTATTCAACATTCTTCCGTACATTTTAGGGAACCAGTGGTAAATACCAGCAAACATTCCGTAAAGTGCAGAGATACCCATTACTAAGTGAAAGTGAGCAATTACAAAGTAAGTATCGTGAACGTTAATATCTAAAGTACTATCTCCTAAAATGATTCCTGTTAAACCTCCAGTGATGAAAGTTGAAACCATTCCGATAGAGAACAACATAGCAGGATTTAATTGCAAATTACCTTTCCATAAAGTTGTAATCCAGTTGAACGCTTTTACAGCAGATGGAATTGCAATCAATAGAGTAGTAAATGTAAATACCGATCCTAAGAAAGGATTCATACCTGAAATAAACATGTGGTGACCCCAAACAATTGTAGATAAAAATGCAATTGCAAGAACTGACATAATCATCGCTCTGTAACCAAAGATTGGTTTACGAGAGTTTGTAGCCAAAATTTCAGATACTAGACCCATCGCAGGTAAGATTACAATATAAACCTCAGGGTGTCCTAAGAACCAAAATAAGTGTTCAAATAAAACTGGAGATCCACCTTGGTAATGTAAAACTTCACCAGCAATATAAATATCTGACAAGAAGAATGAAGTACCAAAACTTCTATCAAAAATTAACAACAAAGCTGCAGATAACAATACTGGGAAAGAAATTACCCCAATAACAGCAGTAACAAAAAATGTCCAGATTGTAAGAGGAAGTCTGGTCATAGACATCCCTTTTGTTCTCAAGTTAATTACAGTAACAATATAATTTAAAGATCCCATTAAAGAAGATGCAATAAAGATAGCCATTGAAACTAACCAAAGTGTCATACCCGCACCAGAACCTGGAATTGCTTGAGGTAAAGCACTTAAAGGTGGATAAATTGTCCAACCCGCTGATGCAGGACCAGCTTCTACAAATAATGAACTTAACATAATTACGGCTGATAAGAAAAACAACCAGTAAGAAATCATATTCATAAATCCAGACGCCATATCTCGGGCACCAATTTGAAGCGGAATAAGTAGATTACTAAAAGTACCACTCAAACCAGCTGTCAACACAAAGAATACCATGATGGTACCATGTATTGTAACTAAGGCAAGATAAACATCATTAGCCATCACACCATCAGGAGCAAATTTATCACCTAATAAAATATTGAATATTTTAAAAGATTCTTCTGGCCAAGCTAATTGCATTCTAAAAAGCAAAGACATACTAATACCAATAACCCCCATAATAATACCTGTAATAAGGTATTGTTTAGCGATCATTTTATGATCAATACTAAAAATGTATTTAGTAACGAATGTATCTTTATGGTGGTGTTCGTGTTCGTGATCGTGAGCGTGATCGTGACCTTCTGCTGACATATATTATACTTTAAATTTTCTTAATAATTATTTAATAGCAACTTCTTTAGTAGCCGCTACTGTATCATTCCCTTTAGCCTCTCCTGATACGTCATCAGCAGGTTTTTCTAATGAAGCTTTCACTTCTTTAACTAAGGTAGTTTTATCTGCTAACCATTTTTTGTAATCTTCCGGTGTATCAACAACAATTTTCATTTGCATGTTGTAGTGAGAAGCTCCACAAATTTTATTACAAAGCAACAAATAATCAAAAGTGTAAGGATCTAAACCAGGTTGACCTTTAGCAACTAACTCAACACTTTTCTTAGCTCTTAACTCATTAATATGAGCTACTTTTTCAATCATGTATGGTAATTCTCTATACTCTGATGTTGTATAAGTAGGAACAAAAGCAAATTCAGTAACCATACCTGGAACACAGTTCATTTGTGCTCTAAAATGAGGCATATATGCTGAGTGTAAAACGTCCTGAGAACGCAACTTAAAGTGTACTTTTTTTCCTTTTGGTATGTGTAATTCTGAAACTACAATATCATCTTGTGCATTTTTATCTGACAAATCAACTCCTAAAGTATTTACACCTTCAATATAACGAACATTAGCTTTACCTAATACATTATCTTCTCCAGCTAATCTAGCAGTCCATTTAAACTGTTGAGCATACAACTCAATTACAATAGTATCCTCGTCCTCATCAATAAACATAATGTTAGTCCAAGCATATAATCCATAAAGAATTAAACCAGCTAATGTAACCGCAGGAATAATACTCCATAAAGCTTCTAACTTATTGTTATCAGCAAAATACAAGGCTTTTTGATCTTTTTTACCTTTGTATTTAAAAGCAAAATAATGCAATAAAAGTTGAGTAATTGCCTGAACAGCAAAAATTAAAATCCAAGTAATATTCATCAATCTATCTACTTCTACTCCATGTTCTGAAGCTGGAGTATGTAGTGGCATATCTCCCCAAGTAAGCAAACCATATATAGTAAAAACATATAAGAATGCTAAAAAACCAAACATTAAATATCCTTGAATATTATTGTCTTTATCATTAGCTACTTGAGAACTATCTGAAGAAGAACCCACTTGAGTAAGGTCGAATATTTTAGTCAATTGCCATAAAGCAACAGCTAATAAAACTAAAACTATAATTACCAACAAACTTGTCATCTGTTTATCTCTTTAAAAATTAATAATGAAAATGTTTACTTTCTTCGATATAAGGATTTCTTTTTGCTAATAAAGGAACTTTAGTTAATGCTGTAAATACAGTAAAAATAAACAACCCAAGGAAGAAAAGAACGGACGAGATTTCAGGAACACCAATAAACCATTGATCGCCAACTGTACCAGGCATAATCATATTAAAGAAATCAATATAATGACCTGCTAAAATAACGATACCTGCCATAACAATTACCCAAGTAATTCTTTTGAAATCAGTATTGACAAGAATCAATAAAGGAAATACAAAGTTCATAACAACAGCTCCAAAGAAAGGAAGGTTGTATAATTGAATTCTAGTAATAAAATAAGTAATCTCTTCAGGAATATCTGCATACCAGATTAACATAAATTGAGAAAACCATAAGTAAGTCCAGAAGATACTGATACCAAACATGAATTTAGCTAAATCATGGATATGACTTGTATTCACATGCTCTAAGTAACCTCTTGATTTTAAATAAACAGTTACCATAGCAATCAAAGTAATACCACTTACAAAGAAACTTGCAAATACATACCATCCAAATAATGTAGAGAACCAGTGTGGATCGATTGACATAATCCAGTCCCAAGACATAATAGACTCAGAAACGATGAAGAATACTAAGAAACCAGCTGATAATTTAAAGTTCTTTTTATAGAATGTATTATCATTAGATTCATCTTGAGCTAAACAGTTTTTTCTTGAATAATGACGGTATAAGTTCCATCCAATCAAGAAAATAGCAGCTCTAACAATCCAAAATCCGAAGTTTAAATAACCTGATTTACCAGCAATCATTTTATCATAGTTAGCGCTTGTAGGGTCAGTTACACCTTCGACCAACCAAGTAAACAAATGATTAAAATGAAGACCACATAAAATTAATATTATAAAGAATATAGCAGAACCAACAGGCAAATAAGCTGTTATACCTTGCATAACTCTAAATAAAACTGGAGACCATCCAGCTACAGCAACTTGTTGAATAGCATAAAAAGCTAAAGTTCCCATAGAAATAAGCATAAAGAAAATACAAGCAACATATAAAGCTGCCCATGGCTTATTTTGTAATTGGTGCAAAACATGAGTTAAATGCTCTTCATGCTCAGCAGCTTCTTTAACTTCTTCTGCAGTTGCATGTTCCGCTTTAGCATGAGCTCCTTCAGCAGCTTTAGCTTCTTCATGATGTGCTTCACCATGTCCACCGTGAGATTCTGCGGCAAGGATATTCTCAACTTCATGAATATCTTTAGGTGCGTTTAAAAAACCATACCCTATTCCTAATATACCAACGGCCATTAAGATGATAGAAAAAGTTTTTAATTTACTTGAAAATGTATACATATCTATTACGATCAGTTTGTTCAACAATTATAATTGGCTTTTAAGTTTAAGCACATAGTCAGCAATTAACCAACGCTCGTGTTTACTTAATTGATTTGCATGAGAACCCATTGCATTTAAACCATACGTCTCAACGTGAAAAATACTTCCTTCAGTGATATCTCTATCCGCATAACTAGGAACTCCAAGAAATTTTTCTCTCTCAACTAATTTTCCTTTACCATTACCAGCTGCACCATGACAACTAATACAATAGATTTCGAAAAGTTCTTTTCCTTTACCAGAATTTCTATCTAATGAATCAAGTGGTGACTTTAAATTGGCTTTAGCCAATTCATATCCAGCAGTAGAATTTTCATATTCATAAGGTTCAAAACCTCTGTTAATACTACCTGGAGCAGGCAATTGACCTTCTCTTCCGTTAGCAAAAGCTTTAGACTCTGAATAAGTTTCATAGCCTACTGACTCATACATATTTGGAAAATACTGATAATTCGGCGCTTTATCATTATGACATGAAGCTACTAAAATAGTTATGCCTAACAATAGTGTTATTTTATATACCCTTTTCATATCTAAATTAATTCTTTTCTATTACTTTAACTTCTACAGCACCTGTATTTTTGAAAAAAGAAACCAATTCTTCTTCATTATCGTTGATAGCTACTTCCATTAAGAAATGATCATCAGTAGTTCTAACATCTGGATTCTCAGCTTCTTTAAAAGGCCATAATCTACTTCTCATATAAAAAGTAATAACCATTAAGTGGGCTGCAAAGAATACAGTCATCTCAAACATAATAGGCACAAAAGCCGGCATATTTTGGATATAACTGAAACTTGGTTTTCCTCCAATATCTTGAGGCCAGTCATGAATCATAATATAACTCATCATGAAAGTTGCAAAAGAGATACCAACACATCCATACAAAAAGGCACAAATTGCTAATCTTGATGGTGCTATTCCCATAGCTTTATCCAAACCGTGTACTGGGAATGGAGTAAAAACATCTTCAATATGATGATGAGCTGCTCTGGTTTTCTTAACCGCATTCATCAATACATCATCGTCATTATAAATGGCGTATATTACTTTACTACTACTCATGGTGTGAATCTTTATTTGCTGCTCTTTCTCTTATGTAATTATCTCCTGTTGCTTTTAAAATTGTTTTAACCTCTGCCTGCGCAATTACAGGGAAAGTTCTTGAATACAATAAAAACAATACAAAGAAGAAACCTATTGTTCCGATGAAAATTCCAATATCAACAAATGTTGGAGAGAACATTGTCCAAGAAGATGGTAAGTAATCTCTATGAAGAGAAGTTACAATAATTACGAATCTCTCGAACCACATTCCTATGTTTACAACAATAGAAATAATGAAAGAAAACATGATACTAGTTCTTAATTTCTTAAACCACATAAACTGTGGAGAGAATACGTTACAAGTCATCATTGACCAATATGCCCACCAGTAAGGTCCAGTAGCTCTGTTCAAGAATGCATATTGCTCATACTCTACTCCTGAATACCAAGCGATAAACAACTCAGTAATATAAGCCACACCTACGATAGAACCTGTAATCATAATGATAAGATTCATCAACTCGATATGTTGTAAAGTAATATAAGCTTCTAGATTAGATACTTTTCTCATGATAATAAGTAAGGTGTTCACCATAGCAAATCCAGAGAAAACCGCTCCAGCAACGAAGTAAGGAGGGAAAATTGTAGTATGCCATCCTGGAATTACAGAAGTAGCAAAGTCCATAGATACAATCGTGTGTACAGAAAGTACAAGAGGAGTTGCTAAACCAGCAAGTACCAAAGATACTTCTTCAAAACGTTGCCAATCTTTTACTCTACCGCTCCATCCAAAACTCAAGATAGAATATACTCTTTTATTAAATGGAGTAATCGCTCTATCTCTAAGCATTGCAAAGTCAGGCAATAAACCAGTCCACCAGAAAACTAACGATACTGATAAATAAGTAGAGATTGCAAATACGTCCCAAAGCAATGGCGAGTTAAAGTTAACCCATAGAGATCCAAATTGGTTTGGTATAGGTAATACCCAGTAAGCCAACCATGGACGTCCCATGTGAATAATTGGGAACAAACCTGCTTGTATAACTGAGAAAATTGTCATTGCTTCTGCTGAACGGTTAATCGCCATTCTCCATCTTTGACGGAATAACAATAATACCGCAGAAATCAAAGTTCCAGCGTGACCAATACCTACCCACCAAACGAAGTTTGTGATATCCCAAGCCCAACCAACTGTTTTATTTAATCCCCATGTTCCAATACCTGTAGATACTGTATAAACTATACATCCTATCCCCCAAAGGAAGGCTGTTAAGGCGATTGTAAAAACAATCCACCAATGTTTATTAGCCAAACCTTCGACAGGCGCTGCCACATCTACTGTTACATCATGATAAGTTTTATCACCTATAACTAAAGGCTTTCTAATACTAGAGTCGTATATATGAGACATATTCCTTTATATTGATTTTAAATTTATTTCTAAGTATTTCTAACTTTTACGTGATAAACCACATTTGGTTTTGTTCCCACATGCTCTAATAAGTGATAAGATCTTTCGTCTGAAGCTAATTTTGCTACTTTACTAGCTTTATCATTAACATCACCAAAAATCATTGCTCCACTAGAACAAGCTGCAGAACAAGCTGTTTGGAACTCACCGTCAACCACTTCTCTTCCTTCTCTCTTAGCATTTAAAATTGTTGCTTGTGTCATTTGGATACACATAGAACATTTTTCCATTACCCCACGAGAACGAACGTTAACATCTGGATTCAATACCATACGTCCTAAATCATCATTCATATGATAATCAAATTCACTGTTCTTATTGTATAAGAACCAGTTGAAACGACGTACTTTATAAGGACAGTTATTAGCACAGTAACGAGTACCAACACATCTGTTATAAGCCATATGATTTTGACCTTGACGACCGTGAGAAGTTGCAGCAACTGGACAAACTGTTTCACAAGGTGCGTGATTACAGTGTTGACACATTACTGGTTGGAAAGAAACTTGTGGGTTATCTGATGCTTTCTCCATTTCATTGAATGTAGAAAGTGAGCTAGATAAACCTGCAATATTTTCTTTTCTTTCATTATCTCCTGCAAAAGTTTCTTCAGAAGAATAATATCTATCAATACGCAACCAGTGCATATCACGACTTCTTCTAACTTCAGTCTTACCAACAACCGGTACATTGTTTTCTGCATGACAAGCAATCACACAAGCTCCACAACCTGTACAAGCATTTAAATCGATAGAAAGGTTAAAGTGGTGCCCTACAGAACGATCAAAAGATTCCCATAAATCAACAGTAGTTGCTTCAACTTCTTTATGATTCAAAGATACTTTTGGAGTTTCGTTCCAAATTGCAGAATCCTTAGTATTAAAGATTTCTAAAGAAGTTTCTTTAATGATATCTCCTCTACCCATTAAGGTTTTCTGACCTTGAACACAAGCAAACTCATGTTCTCCACCAGCATTAACTAATGTTACTGATTGAACATCGTTAAAACCTTTATATAATGTGTAAGCGTTTAAACCTACTTGCATTTCTTCTTTTAAAGCCGCTTTACGACCATAACCTAAAGCTAAACCAACAGTACCAACTGCCTGACCTGGCTGAACAATTACCGGAACGTTTTCTAATTTAGCTCCATCAGCAGTTGTAATAGTAACATAGCTACCATTTAAACCACCATTAGCAACAATTTCATTTGACAGTTCCAATTTCTTGGCATCAGCTCCCGAAACAGTAACATAGTTATCCCAAGATACTCTTGTAATTGGATCTGGAAACTCTTGCAACCATGGGTTGTTTGCTTGTTGCCCGTCTCCCATACCTGTTTTAGTATACAAAACTAACTCTAATCCACTAGCTGATTTTGACTTAGCCAATGCAGAAGCAGCAGCAGTATAATCAGCAGCACCACCAGATAAAGCAGCAGGAGCTCCAACAAATACTCCATCATGTAAAACTTTATTCCAAGTAGAACCTGCAATAAATGATGAAGAATATGCTTTTAAATAATCATAGTAAGTTCCAGTAAGACCATTGATAGACATCAAAACATCTTGAAATTGTTTTGTATCAAATAATGGACGAATCGTTGGTTGTGTTAAACTATAAGTTCCTTTAGTTAAAACTAAATCTCCCCAAGCCTCTAAGTAATGAGGTACTGGAGCAGCAATAGTTGAGATAGCTGCAGTTTCATCTTCTTTCAAAGATAAAGCAACAGAAGTTTTTACTTTTTTAAGACCTTCAACAAAAGAAGCTGAATCGGCCAAAGTATAAACTGGATTCACTCCACTCATAATTAAAGTATGAACGCTACCTGCTTTCATGTCATTAATTAACTGAGCTACTTTTGCATCAGAACCTTTTCTTATTTCTCTAACACCTACAGTAGTAAAAGCTTCACTAGCCAAAACTTGGTTAATTGCTAATACTAATAATTGTGCGTTTTTATCTTGGATACCTGAAACCAAAAGTCCTTTAGAACCAGCAGCTTTTAATTGCTGAGCCGCTTTAGTAACTTCTGCTTTAAATTCAGGTGCCAGATTTACAGCAACTGCTGAACCTGTAATTACATTATATATATGTACTAATGCTTGTTTTTGATTAGCAACCGACATCGGCAAACGCTTATCAGCAGCAGCACCAGACAAAGTCATGTTAGCTTCTAATTGGAAATGACGAGACATTTTTCCGTTTTTCGGAATTCTTCCTTGTGCATATCCAGCATCATATCCTCCACCTTGCCAGTCTCCTAAGAAGTCAGCTCCTACAGAAACAATAAGTGAAGCTTTTGCAAAATCATAATCCACTAAAGCTCTTTCGCCATAAACAGCTTCAAAAGCATCTAAAGCTTCAGATGAAGAAACAGCATCATAAATTACATGTTTTGCATTTGGATTTACACCAATAAAATCAGCAATTAATTTTTCTGTTGAAGGACTTGCTAATGTATTCGTTAAGAAAACCACTTGACCACCTTTAGCTTTCGCTTCAGCAATACTTGATTTAATTTTCGAATTTACAGCTGACCAGTTAGAATCTTTTCCACCATCTTTAGGCGCTTTTAAACGCATATTATCATACAATGACAATATAGAGGCATGAATTCTAGCATTTGCAGCAAATTTAGCTCCCGAAATAGTATTATTATCTATTTTAATAGGACGCCCTTCACGTGTTTTAACAAGTAGATTTGCAAAATCAAAACCATCAAAAACAGAAGTTGCATAATAATCTGCTACTCCAGGAATGATTTGCTCTGGTTGTAATACATAAGGAATCGACTTGTTCACAGGTCCTTCGCATGCTGCAAGTGTAGCTGCTGCAGTACTAAACCCAACGTACTTTAGAAAATCACGTCTTGAAGTTGAAGAAGATGACATCGCATCAGCATTCCCTAAAAATTCATCCGTAGGAATCTCTTCAACAAACTCGTTATTTCTAAGCGCCTCAACAATAGAACCATTTTCTAGTTCCTCAACACTTTTCCAGTATTTTTTGTTTGATGACATTGTATATATATATATTAAAATCTTAATAATTTGATTAATAGTGGCATTTTCCACATTCTAAACCTCCCATTTGTGCTTCAGTCAATTTCTCCACACCGTATTTCTTAGAAAGTTCTTCGTGTATTTTAGTGTAATACCCATTTCCTTCCATTTTAACTTCAGTTTTTCTGTGGCAGTTAATACACCAACCCATAGTTAATGGAGCAAATTGTTTTTGAATTTCATAAGTTTCAACAGGACCGTGACATGTTTGACATTCAATACCTGCAACAGTTACGTGTTGAGAGTGATTGAAATAAACAAAATCAGGCAGATTGTGGATGCGAACCCATTTAACAGGTTGTTGTTTTCCTGTATAAGATTGAGTTGCTTTATCCCAACCAACGGCATCGTATAATTTTTGGATTTGCGCATCATAAAATGCTTTGCTGTACTCAGGAGTAGCTGTAGTCTCAGCAACTTCAGAAATGTTTTTATGACAGTTCATACAAACATTCAAAGAAGGAATACCTGCATTTTTACTTACTCTGGCTGCAGAGTGACAGTATTTACAGTTAATCTCATTATCACCAGCGTGAATTTTATGAGAATAGTGAATAGGCTGTATAGGTTGGTAATTTTGATCAACACCTACTTGCATTAAAAAGCCGTAAACAAAATACCCACTAGCTAATAATAAGAAGATAGAAGAAACCAATACTAAAAATTGATTTTTAACAAAAGCTTTCCAGATTGGAGTACGAGCAGCTTTAGGAGCAACTTCAATACCATTTGCTTTAGCAACTTTCGTCAAGACATTGTTTACCATAAACAACATCACTACTAAAACCACTAAAACTAAAGCAAGAACTCCTAAAATTACATTATTAGAACTTCCACCTTCAACATTAGTTCCAGGAGGAGTAGCAGCACCACCAGCCGCAGCTGCTGGTTCAGCTTTTACTTCAGAAGTATAAGCTATAATATTATCAATATCAGCCTCAGCTAACTGAGGAAAAGCAGTCATTACTGATTTATTATTTTCTTCAAATAATTTAACAGCAGCAGCATCTCCTGATTTAATCACTTCAGAGCTATTATGAACCCATTTATAGATCCAAGCCATGTCATGCTTCTCAGCAACTCCTCTAAGTGCAGGACCTGTTGACTTAGCATCAAGCTTATGACACGCAGCACAATTAGAATTAAAAAGCGCCTTACCTTTTACTGGATCACCACCAGCTGTAGCAGCTGCCGGAGCAGCCTCGGTTGCAGCTGCAGGAGCAGCATCTTGCGCAAATGAAGAGAAGGAAAAACTTAGCATCATTGCTAAACATAAAAACACTTTCCTTGAGTTCGAATTATGGTTACCCACCTTTTTCATAAAGTATAATGATTATCTACTAAAAATTGGCACAGTTTTTTATACAACAATTTCATATAAAAAATGTCCCTTTATTTTAAACAGCCACAAAAATACGACTTAAGAACTATTCTCAAAACCTTAAAACAACCCAATCAACAATTTATATCTATTCTAAATAAGTTTTTTATTTCACATTAAGTATATAATTAGTAATTTTACTTAAAAATCTTCACGTTATGAGAATTTTAACTATTCAAAACCGCATTTTTTACATTGCCTATCTAAGTATTTTAAGCCTAAAATTATCAGCTCAGGAAGCAAAAATTAACATTCAGCAAAATCCTAAATTCGAACAACTACTAAACGAAAAAAGAAAGATTAACAGCTCAATAGCTGTAAATGAGCGATATAAAATCCAAGTCTTCAGCGGTGTCAGCGAAAAAGCGAAAAAGACCTTAAGCGACTGCAAACAAAATTTTGCCGATTTAGACGAAACCATCGTATTCAATACACCGAATTACAAAGTTTGGATAGGAAATTTTAAAAGCCGAATTGAAGCCGAAAGAAATTTGGTCGAAATTAAAAAAGTCTATGAAAATGCTTTTTTAATAAAACCTAAAAAATAAAATTTTAACACTATTTGTTATAAAAAAAAGAGCCTAATAAAGTGATTTTATCCTTTATTAGGCTCTTTTTTTATTGGCTAAATCGCCTAAAAAGTCGCAAATTAAACTTGTTTTGACTCATCGGTTTTTCTCCATTTTAAAAACTTACAAAACCACATTAAAAAACATTCTGAAAAATATTCCTTTTAACAAACACTCAATTAATTCTAAATACCAGCATCAATAAACATAGAATACACATAAAAGCTTTTAATCATATTTATAATATTGCTTATAAAACTTCTTTTTATCTAAAACTCCTCTAGAGGTCTTTTTATACTCTTTCAACAACTCTTTATCCGAAGTCAATAAATCAACCATATATTTATTAGTCAAAAGAACAGGAGCTCCATTAAACCTATTTATCACTAAAGGAACAGTATTAGCATTCAAATCAGGAAACAACACCAAAGCAGAAATACCTTGTGATTTCAGAAAAGAAAAATCAGTTGAATGATAATTCACTTCATCTATATAATAATTATCTCCTAAAATTTCTGTTCTCAAATAGTATTTCACCGTAGAGTACCTAGAAGCATTCAAATAAAAAGACTTACCATCACTAAAGCCATAATAACAATTTTCCACCCTTCCTGTATGATTATTCAACAAGCAATTACCCTCCTGATATTTAGTAATTGTATAATTATCAACATTTAGCGAATTCCCATTAAGAACATCTGTATAACTTAAATAAATACCTTTCTTAATAGGCCCCTGAACATTCTTAGTCCCAATTACAACTAGAGGATTAAATTCAATAGGGCTACTAAATTTACTATTTGCCAAACTGTAATCATCAAAACATTTTTTTATAGCCGAAATCAATCTTTCAGCATGTTTAGAAGTCACATCATAACCAGAACTTTCAATAGTTGAAGAATAGGAGCCAACTATAAAATCTTTATTTTCAATTTTTTCAATTACATCGAAAACAACTGTTGCATAGCCCGTTTCTTTATTTGATGAAGTTGACTCAATCAAATAAACATCATTAATTCTAATTGAAATGGATCTCTTATTATCTTTCTTTGGATAAACCTTTGACAAAAACGAACCAAATTCATCTACTAATGAATTTTCGAAATTTATTTGCACGTTTAAATTAGCAATAGATTTTTGTGCAGAACCGATATTTTGGTTAAACTGTCTCGCATCATAAATTTTATCAACATAGAAATCAGTTTCAATTTCCTTATTATTTTCATTATTAAGGGTTATAAAATGAAACTTTTTATTTTGAGCATTTAACATCAAAACCAAAAAGAGGCTCAAATAAACAAAAATTCTTTCCATAAATTATTTATATATAACTAAAATACAAAAAATCCCGATTGCTCGGGATTTTCTTATAAAAATATAGTTGAAATACTATTTCAATTTTTTCTTGATTGCTACTTCATGGTAAGCTTCAATAACATCTCTTTCTTCAATGTCATTAAATCCTTTTACTTGGATACCACAATCGTAACCTTTAGCAACTTCTCTTACATCGTCTTTGAAACGTTTCAATGCAATTAACTCACCTTCATGAATTACTACACCATCTCTAATGATTCTGATTTTACCATTTCTGGTAATTTTACCATCCATAACCATACATCCGGCAATAGTACCCACTTTAGAAATTTTGAATAACTCTCTAATTTCAGCAGTTCCTAATACTTCCTCTTTCATTTCTGGAGCAAGCATTCCTTCCATTGCATCTTTCAAGTCGTCAATTGCCGCATAGATAATTGAGTAGTAACGGATATCGATTTCTTCTTTATCAGCAAGTTGTCTTGCATTTCCAGCAGGACGAACGTTAAATCCGATAATAATCGCATCAGAAGCAGAAGCCAACATAACATCAGTTTCAGTAATCGCTCCAACGCCTTTATGGATAATATTAATTTGAATTTCTTCAGTAGACAATTTAGAAAACGAATCAGATAATGCTTCCACAGAACCATCCACATCTCCTTTAAGGATTACGTTCAATTCTTTAAACTGACCTAATGCAATACGACGACCAATTTCATCTAATGTAATATGACGTTGTGTACGTACAGATTGTTCACGCATTAATTGAGAACGTTTAGCAGCAATTTGTTTTGCTTCTTTTTCGTCTTCAAACACATTGAATTTATCCCCTGCAGTAGCTGCACCGTCCAGACCTAAAATAGATACTGGCGTTGAAGGACCTGCAACAGTAACAACATTACCACGTTCATCATGCATGGCTTTAATTTTACCATGATGCTTACCTGCTAATAAGTAATCTCCAATTTTTAATGTTCCGTGTTGTACTAAGATAGTCGAAACATATCCTTTTCCTTTATCTAAGAATGCTTCTACAACAGTACCTTGAGCTGCTTTATTTGGATTTGATTTCAAATCTAAAATTTCTGCTTCTAATAAAACTTTTTCCAAAAGCTCTTTAACACCTGTTCCTTTTTTAGCAGAGATATCATGAGATTGGATTTTTCCACCCCAGTCTTCTACTAATAAATTCATACCTGCTAAACGCTCCTTAATTTTTTCAGGATTAGCATTTGGCTTATCTACTTTATTGATGGCAAATATAATTGGCACACCAGCTGCTTGCGCATGAGAAATAGCCTCTTTAGTTTGTGGCATGATATCATCATCGGCAGCAATTACAATAATTGCAATATCGGTAACTTGAGCTCCACGTGCACGCATCGCGGTAAACGCCTCGTGACCTGGTGTATCTAAGAAAGCAATTTTTTGACCATTGTCCAGAGTTACTCCATAAGCACCAATGTGCTGTGTAATTCCTCCTGACTCACCAGCGATAACATTTTCTTTACGGATATAATCCAGTAAAGAGGTCTTACCGTGATCGACGTGACCCATTACTGTAACAATAGGTGCTCTGTTTACTAAGTCTTCTTCTTTGTCTTCTACTATCTCGATAGCTTCTTCGATATCTACTGTAATAAACTCAACATCAAAACCAAATTCATCTGCAACAATAGTTAATGTTTCCGCATCCAAACGTTGGTTTTGAGTAACCATGATACCAAGTGACATACAAGTTCCAATCACCTTGTTAATTTGCACATCCATCATGATTGCAATTTCACCTACAGTAACAAACTCAGTAACTTTAATAGTTTTACTTCCTTCGTCTAAAGCTCTTTGCTCATCGTCAGATTTTTGACGGTGGGTATCTCTTTTATCTCTTCTATATTTAGCAGCCTTAGATTTTCCTCCTTTTTTACCTTGAAGTTTTTCTAAAGTCTCTCTAATTTGATTTTTTACTTCCTCTTCTGTTGGCTCAACTTTAGCAACAATAGCAGGACGATTTCCTTTTACAAATCCAGGTCTGGCACCTCTATTGGCATTAAATCCACCACCACCTGCATTAGGTGTTATCTTATTAGGATTTGGAGTTCCCGGAGGTCTAGGTGTAGTTGGCGTATTAGGTGTTCCTGGTTTAGGAGCAATTCTCTTACGCTTATTTTTATTTGCATTAGCTCCTGCAGCTCCAGGTGCACCTGGCTTATTAGGAGTAATTTTAGGATCTTCTTTTTTCTTTTTAGGCTTATTGAATTGTGATAAATCAATAGTCTGTCCAGTTAATTTAGCTCCAGAAAGTTTTTGATACTGCGTTGCAATAGCCTCTTCAGCTGGCGCTTCTTCAGTTTTCGCAACCTCTTTATCAGCCTTAGCTACTTCTTTTACTTCTTCTTTTTTAACTGGAGAAGGAGCAGCAGCAACTGGCTCTTGTTCTTTTTTAACTTCTTTTTTAGGCGCTATATTCTCAACAACAGGCTTGCTAACTTCGGCAACAATAGGTTTGTCTTCTTTTTTATCTGATTCGATTTTCTCTGGAGTACTAATTTTAGCAGCCGGTTTCTCTTCAACAACTTCAGGTTTAGGAGCAACTACTTTCACTTCAACTACAGGAGGAGCAGCAGGTTTTGCAGGATTTAAATCGATTTTACCAACTTGAACAGGTCCTGAAATTACGGCTCTTGCCTTAATTACTTCCTGTTGTTGTCTTTGTAATTCTTCGTCTTGCTTACGCTTATCTTCCGCCTCTCTATCACGCTCTATACGTAAAGCTTCTTTCTCTTTTCTTTTCTCTTCGCCAACTTCTTTTGAAGCCTCTTTTTTCCCTTTGTCACCCGCAAATTGACCGCACAAGACATTGTATACATCATCAGAAATTTTTGTGTTTGGATTTGACTCTATCGCAATCCCCTTATCTTTAAGATAATCCACAGCTCTTTCCAAAGAAATATTCAATTCCCTTAAAACTTTGTTTATTCTTATTACTCTCTCTTCAGACATATAACCTTTTTATTATTACCTATTTCGTTGTGTTATTAGAAGTATAGAACTAACTATCGAACTCTTCTTTCAATATTTTCATTACATCCAGAATTGTTTCCTCTTCTAAATCTGTTCTTCTTACTAAATCTTCTACATCATGTTTCAAAATACTTTTTGCAGTATCCAATCCAATTTTTGCAAATTCTTCTATGATCCACTCTTCAATTTCATCTGAAAACTCTGTTAATTCAACATCATCCTCATCTGCAGTAGCTCCGGCAACATCGCCTTCTCTAATAACATCTAATTCATAACCAGTTAACAAACCAGCTAATTTAATGTTGTGTCCTCCTCTACCAATAGCTTTTGAAACCTCTTCTAATTTCAAAAACACTTCAGCTCTTTTAGTCTCTTCATTGATTTTAATCGAAGATACCTTTGCCGGACTCAATGCTCTTGTAATAAACAATTGAATATTATTAGTATAATTAATAACATCAATATTTTCATTACCTAACTCACGTACAATTCCGTGAATACGAGAACCTTTCATCCCCACACAAGCTCCTACCGGATCAATTCTGTCATCATAAGAATCCACAGCTACTTTTGCTTTTTCACCCGGAATTCTCACTACTTTTTTAATCATTATCAAACCGTCAAAAACCTCTGGAATTTCTTGTTCAAATAATTTCTCTAAAAACTTCTCAGAAGTTCTAGACATAATAATTTGAGGTTTATTTCCTTTTAATTCAACGCTTTCTATAATTCCACGAACATTATCCCCTTTACGGAAGAAATCAGATGGGATTTGTTTTTCTTTTGGCAAAACAATTTCATTCCCTTCATCATCCACTAAAATAACAACTCTTGGTCTTACGTGGTGTACTTCGGCGGTGTAAATGTCGCCTATTAAATCTTTAAATTGCTTATAAAGATTTGTATTATCGTGTTCATGTATTTTAGAAATCAAATTTTGACGCAATGCCAAAATAGCTCTTCTTCCTAAATCAATCAATTTTACTTCTTCAGAAACTTCTTCTCCAATTTCAAAATCTGCTTCGATTTTTCTAGCCTCGGTCAAAGTAATCTCTTCATTTTCGAAATCTAAATCTTCGTCAGCAACAATTACTCTCCTTCTCCAAATTTCCATATCTCCCTTATCAGGATTGATAATGATATCGAAATTATCATCTGAACCGTATTTTTTCTTCAATGCATTTCTAAATACATCTTCTAAAATTGCCATAAGCGTTACACGATCAATAAGTTTATCATCCTTAAACTCTGAAAATGAATCGATTAATGCTAAATTTTCCATGCGAATTCTTTAAATTAAAATGTTACTGTAACAACCGCCTCTTTGATTTCTGTATAAGGTATTTGTTGTTCTTTCTGTACTGTTTCTTTTCCTTTTCCTACTTTTTTAGGCTCTCTTGCTTCCCAAGACAAAATTATAAAATCTTCATTAGCATCAACTAATTCAGCTTCAATTTTTTCAGCATTTGTAGTCACAATCAAGGTTCTACCAATATTTTTCTTATACTGACGAACCATTTTTAACGGCGACCCTACGCCTACTGAAGCTACTTCTAAAGAATAATCTTGCTCTTCTCTATCCAGATTATTCTCAATTGCCCGACTAATATCAATACAGTCCTGCAAAATTACACCATTATCATCATCTAAAGTTACCATAACTTTAAATGCATCATTAATAGTCAAATCAATCAAAAAAAGCGTAGGCTTTTCTTCAAGAGCCTCCACCAATAACGTATTTACTTTCTCTTTAAATGTCATATTTTTTATAAAAAGAGGGGACATTTAGTCCCCTCATTATCTAGATTTTAATAAATAACGGCACAAATATAGTGTTTATTTTTATAAACTAAAAATAATTGATTGCTGTAAAATTATTCCTTACCTTTATTTGAATAATAAAAACATCCCAACCTTACCCAAAAAAACCAAAACCTATGAAACGTATTTTAGTCCCTACCGATTTCTCCAGACAAGCTGAAAATGCCCTGAAAGCCGCAGCACAAATAGCGCGGAAAAACGATTTCGAGATACACCTCTTACACATGCTGGAAATTCCCAGCCAGATGAATGATGCCATCACAGGCGGAGCTGCAATACCTGAAATCATGCTATTTATACAAAAAGCAAAAGAGACAATGCAGTATATAAAAGAGCAACACTACCTAAAAGACATCCCTATTGTCGAATCTATTAAACTGGAAAAAGCTTCACACGGCATCCTTTCTTATAGCAAAGAAAACAACATCGATCTAGTAGTAATGGGCTCCAATGGTGTTTCAGGAATCGAAGAAATAATTATCGGCTCCAATACCGAAAAAGTAGTTCGTCTATCCACTGTTCCTGTTATAGTTATCAAAGAAGAAACCACCGATTTCAACCCTAAAAACATCGTTTTTGCCTCTGACTTTTCAGAAGAAATAAAAAAACCGTTCCAAAAAATACTTGATTTTGCAAATTTATTCGACGCCAAACTCAACTTAGTAACCATCTGCACACCAAACAGTTTTAAAACCACAGCCATCACAAAAAAAATATTTCAGCAATTTATTAGTGGATTTGAAATAAAAAATTTCTCCAGCCACATTTACAATGATTTAAACATAGAAAAAGGCATTATTCATTTCTCTAAAGATATAAACGCCGACCTGATAAGTCTTTGCACTCATGGTCGAACCGGTCTTTCCCATTTTTTCACAGGAAGCATTAGCGAAGACCTCGCTAATCACGCAACCAAACCATTACTTGTTTTTAAAATATAAATCCAAAATATTTCAAACCAAAATTCTCAAATACTAGAGATATTCAAAATACAACCTTTGAACAAAGTGTCATAGGTTGTATTTTTTTTGTAAATAAATCCAAATGTCATTATTTGCTTAGTTATAAAACTGTTTTTGGACATTATAGAAACTGGCGCAGGCAAGGTAGCTGGAAAGATTGTTGGATAAAATTGCTGAAAAAATATAAATCTTTAATAGACCTGTCAAGTGCTGATTTGGATGGTAGCCATACTACAGTTTTACGAGGTGACGAAGAGGTCGGTTATCAGGGAAGAAAAAAAACAACTAATACTCTTTATATCACTGACAGTCAGGTCATTACTTTAGCAATACCCACACCTATATCTGGCAATCATAATGACCTGTATAATATTGAGGTTCAGTTTGAAGACATAACCGCAACACTTGAATCAGCAGATATTTCAGTAAAAGGACTCTTTATTAATGCAGATGCTGGATTTGATTCGGATAATTTGCTTTTGGCCTGCCAACAGAAAGAAATAATTGCTAATATGGCCTACAATAAAAGAAATAGCAGTCAGAATTCGGATCGCTTGTTAGATGAAGAACTTTACAAAGAACATATTCTATCGAAAGAACTAATGCATGGATGGACAGCTATCGCTAAATCCTTAATCGGTTCGACACTACCCTTACAAGTTGGATAGGATTTAATTTCCTTGCTTTTATAATTATTGCGCTTAAAAAATTAAAAACTAAAAAGTCAAGATGACTTCATTACAAAACTCCATCAACTTTCCTTTTTGTTCTATTTCTTTAGTAGCTTTGTTAGACACTCAATTCCCAAATCATGAAACCAGACTTATTTCAAGCTCCAGATTATTACAACCTTGACGAACTATTGACGGACGAACATAAATTGGTTCGTGATGCCGCACGCGAATGGGTCAAACGTGAAGTTTCCCCCATCATTGAAGACTATGCTCAAAAAGCAGAATTTCCAACGCAAATCATTAAAGGTTTAGCTGAAATTGGCGCTTTCGGCCCATACATTCCCACCGAATATGGAGGAGCTGGATTAGACCAAATTTCATACGGTTTGATTATGCAGGAAATCGAAAGAGGCGACTCTGGTGTTCGATCTACAGCTTCGGTTCAGTCTTCGTTGGTGATGTATCCCATTTGGAAATACGGCAGCGAAGAACAAAAATTAAAATTTCTACCAAAATTAGCTACTGGTGAATTAATGGGATGCTTTGGATTGACCGAACCTAATCATGGCTCGGATCCCGGAAGTATGACCACCAATTTCAAAGACAGTGGAGACTACTATTTACTAAACGGAGCCAAGATGTGGATTTCTAACGCTCCATTTGCTGATATTGCGGTAGTGTGGGCAAAAAACGAAGAAGGAAGAATCCATGGATTGATTGTAGAACGTGGCATGGAAGGCTTTTCAACACCTGAAACCCACAATAAATGGTCATTACGCGCATCAGCAACAGGAGAGTTAATTTTTGATAATGTCAAAGTGCCAAAAGAAAACATATTACCCAATAAATCGGGATTGAGCGCACCGTTGGGTTGTTTAGATTCTGCGCGTTATGGAATTGCCTGGGGTGCTATTGGCGCAGCCATGGATTGCTACGATACTGCCTTGCGTTATGCCAAGGAGAGAATCCAATTTGACAAACCTATTGCCGGAACGCAATTACAACAGAAAAAATTAGCCGAAATGATAACCGAAATCACTAAGGCACAATTATTAACCTGGAGATTAGGAGTTTTAAAAACCAAAAATAAAGCGACCACTGCCCAAATTTCGATGGCAAAAAGAAACAATGTAAACATGGCCATTACCATCGCTCGCGAAGCACGTCAAATTTTAGGAGCTATGGGAATTACAGGAGACTATTCGATTATGCGTCACATGATGAATCTCGAATCGGTGATTACTTACGAAGGCACACATGATATTCATTTATTGATTACCGGAATGGACATCACCGGACTTTCTGCTTTTAAATAATCTCTTTTTCGTAAATAATTAAAACCACATACAGTGTAAATTCGTAAATATAAATACAAGAGTTTTAGAGTTTAGAAAAAGAAATACTTATTAAAGTATTGATAAAATTGATATCAAATTCTCTTGAAAAATGCTAGCTTTTTTATCTTTACGTCAAATTATTTTACAATGAACATTCAACATATTAACAACAGCATTAAAGCTCAAAAAAGCACGCTGTTACAGCACCCTCTTTACAGCAAAGTAAAAACTATAGAAGACTTACATATCTTCTTAGAAAATCACGTGTATGCCGTTTGGGACTTTATGTCTTTATTAAAAGCCCTACAATCAAGATTAACTTGTACTACTACACCTTGGTTTGCCACTACAAACCCAGAGACAAGATATTTGATAAACGAAATTGTTCTTGCTGAAGAAACCGATTTAACACTTGACGGCAGACATCAAAGTCATTACGAAATGTACATTGAAGCGATGGAAGCCTGTGGAGCTGACACTACCAAGATCAACATTTTCTTATCTGAAATTCAATCTTTACAAAACATATTTGTCGCTATAAGAAAGAGCGACTTACACCCCAATATTAAAGCATTTCTGGATTTCACTTTCCGGGTAATCGAAGAAGGGAAACCGCATGAAATTGCCGCGGCATTTACTTTTGGTAGAGAAGATTTAATTCCGAGTATGTTTTATGCTATTCTAAAAAATTTCCAAGAGCAATTCCCGGAAACGGATTTAAGCAAATTGATTTATTATTTCGAAAGACATATCGAATTAGATGCCGACGAACACGGCCCTATGGCAATGCAAATGATTAACGAACTTTGCGAAGACGACGCTCAAAAATGGACAGAAGTAAAAGAAATATCTATTTTAGCACTCGAAAAAAGAATTGAACTTTGGGATGCCATCGAAGAAATTATCACAATGAAGGTTGAAATGGCTTAAATTTCAATCCAAGATTAGATAAAAAACGTAACTATTATTAGAGAAAGGAAAACCTTAATTTCATAATAATGAGAACAACAATAAAAATACTAGTTACGTTTTTTACCTTTGTTATAACCACAAGCTGTAGCAGCGAAGATCCAATTATGCAATCTGAAACAAAGCCACCATCAACAGATTCTTCACTACAACTTCCTACCAAATCAGGAACCATTAACTATTTGGCTCTTGGCGATAGCTACACCATTGGCGAAAGTGTATGCGAAACCTGCCGATTTCCTGAACAACTTAAGAAAGCTTTAAAAAATTTAAATGAGCAGAATAATTTCTCTCTCGAAATAATTGCTCAAACAGGCTGGACAACGTCTAATTTGATTTCGGCAATTGAAACCAAAAATACAAACACCAAATACGATTTAGTAACACTTTTAATAGGCGTTAACAATCAATATCAAAACAAAGCCTTTTCGTTATACGAAAAAGAATTTCCTGAATTAGTTGTCAAAGCCATTAATCTTGCCAAAGGCGATAAAAATAAATTGATTGTAATTTCGATTCCTGATTATGCTTTTACTCCTTTTGGACAAAGTTATGGCAATCCCTCTTTTATTTCAGCCGAAATTGACCGCTATAATGCCTTTGCAAAATCCTATTGCGAAGCAAATGCAATTAGCTACATCAACATTACCGATATAACACGCCAAGGACTAAGCAACAGCAATTTAGTTGCCAGTGACGGATTACATCCGTCAACAGATGCTTACGCCTTATTTGTACAACGCCTGCTTCCTAAAGCAGTTGCTATATTACAAAACTAAAAGCGGCTGTTTTTCGATTTGAAAAACAGCCGCTTTTAATATTTATTTAGATGAGAGATATTAACTCTCAGGAGCTAATTCTAATTCAAGACCTTCTAAGTCAACGGTGATTGGAATTTGGCAACCCAAACGACTATTCGACTTCACATAGAAAGCTTCAGAAAGCATTGCTTCTTCATCTTCTCCCATTTCTGGCAAGCCTACATCATTTAAAACATAACATTGACAAGAAGCACACATAGCCATTCCTCCGCATGTACCTTCAACAGGTAATTCATATGCTTTACAAAGTTCCATGATATTCATAGCCATATCTGTAGGGGCTTGCAATTCATGAATAACACCTTCTCTATCTTTAATTTTTATTAATACATCCATTTTTTACTATTTGGAATTGATTGATTTAAGAATATAACAGTTTTAGTAAATAATAATATCAGACAAACGAATAGATTGTCTATAGAATATTCACAACAGTTTCTATTTGCGGAGCAAACTTTTTAATAGTTGTCTCAACACCAGCTTTAAGTGTCATTTGGTTCACACTACAATTAGTACAAGCCCCTTCAAGACGCACTTTTACATGCTTATCATCTTCAATAGAAACAAGACTAATGTTACCGCCATCAGACTCTAAAAAAGGTCTGATTTCAGAAAGTGCTTTTTGAACTTCAATTGTTAATTCTTCTGTTGTCATTTTCTTTTATTAAATTATTTTTTTACTGCTGAACAACCAGCCATAGTAGTAATTTTTATTGCTTCGGTAGCAGGTAAACTTTCATTTCTGTTTACCGTTTCTTCAACCACTTTACGTGTAATATTTTCAAAAACAGTTTCAATTACTGATCCTGTTTGCATAGCCGCAGGACGACCATAATCACCCGCTTCACGAATAGATTGAACAATTGGAACTTCACCTAAAAATGGCACTCCTAAATCTTCTGCAAGATTTTTTGCTCCTTCCTGACCAAAGATATAATACTTATTGTTAGGCAATTCTTCAGGTGTGAAGTAAGCCATATTTTCGATAATTCCAAGTACCGGTACGTTAATCGCTTCTGACATGAACATAGAAACTCCTTTTTTGGCATCAGCCAAAGCCACAGCCTGAGGTGTACTTACCACTACTGCTCCGGTAACCGGAAGTGATTGCATGATTGACAAATGAATATCACCTGTTCCCGGAGGTAAATCGATTAACATAAAATCTAATTCTCCCCAATCAGCATCAAAAATCATTTGGTTTAATGCCTTAGAAGCCATCGGTCCTCTCCAGATTACCGCTTGACTTGGCGAAGTAAAAAATCCAATTGAAAGTAATTTTATCTCATAACTCTCAATAGGTTTCATTTTTGATTTTCCATCAACAAGAATCGAAACTGGTTTCTCATTTTCTACATCAAACATAATTGGCATAGATGGACCGTAAATGTCAGCATCAAGAATACCAACGCTGAATCCCATTTTAGCCAATGTTACTGCTAAATTAGCCGTAACAGTAGACTTTCCTACTCCTCCTTTTCCAGAAGCAACAGCAATAATATTTTTAATTCCCGGAATTGACTTTCCTTTAATTTCAGGTTTTTCCGGAACTTCTACTTTTATATTAACTTTAATCTTGGCTTCGGCAGAAACTAAGTCGTGGATTGTTTTTTTAATATCGTCTTCGGCACGTTTTTTAATGTGCATTGCTGGCGTATGCAAAACCAAATCAACCACTACCTCATCTCCAAAAGTGATTACATTGGTAACAGCTCCACTTTCTACCATATTTTTTCCTTCTCCTGCAATAGTAATTGTCTCTAAGGCTTTCAGAATTTCTTTTCTATCTAATTTCATTACTAAGTTTACTGTTTTTCAATTGCTAATCTCAGTCAAAACAATATTTTTATTTAAACTGATTTGAGATTGCAAAGATAACGGATTAAGTTCTTATTATAAAGTTTTTAGATCGGATTTATTGATAGTGAAATAGAGTACTTATATTTAGTTGAAATATGTTTTTTTTTCGAGAAAATAGTATTTTTATAATCTAAAGTCAAAAAATATGGGATTAAGTATTCATTACCGAGGCAATTTTAAAAACCCAGCCGATTTAGCTTTGATGATTGAAGAAGTCGTTGCTATTGCAAAAACAAACCATTGGGAGTATTTTATCTTTGAAAACGAATTCCCAAATCTCACCTTTACACAAAACCCAGATAAAGAGAATTTATATGGCATTTGTATTTCGCCTCCAGAATGCGAAATGGTCAGTTTTAGCTTTCTTTCTAATGGAAAAATGTGTGGCGTCGAAAAACTTCAAATCAACAAGCATTTAAAAAACCTAGAAGAAGAAGAAGAAGAAGATAAAAATTTATATTATTTGCATACCAAAACGCAATATGCAGGAATTGAAATTCATAAAAAGATAATTTTCCTTTTCGATTACTTGAACACCACTTATTTTGAAAAATTCGAACTTCATGACGAAGGACGCTTTTGGGAAACTAGAAATGAAAAAGTATTGAAAACTATTTTCGATCGCTACACCAATTTGATAGATAGTTTTCAAAGTACATTAGAAAACATTCCAATGAACGACGGAGAATCCGCCGAAGATTATGTACTGCGAATGGCAGAATTTGTCCAAAAAAACAATTCTATTAAAGATAATAATAGCGAGGAAGAAGAACTTCCTAAATTAGACATTCATGATGAAAATGAATTCAAAAAATTAAAACTTTCTATTGAACATGGAGCGAGTTATTTCAGCGAAGGCAATACAAATGTACCTCCCGAAATTGAGGGGCAGTTTTTGGATAATATTACAAATTTCGAAAATGCTGCTAAAAATGCAAATCAAATTACTATTTTCGAAAAATTAGGCAAGCCAGAATACAAACCCGAATCAACATTAACCAATGATGAAATAATAATTGAACTGGGAAAAACCCAACTTTTAATGCAAAATCACCATATAAACTTGGATGTTTTAGCTGATTATATTAACGAAGAACGTCTGATTTACAAATTCATAACCGAAGAATTATTCGAACACGAAATAACGGATATGCATATACCAGGATTACAAACTTGCTTTATTTATGAGGAATTCTATCCCAATCACGAATACGATTTAAAACGTGATACCGAAGATTTTCTGAGAATGTTCTTCAATACAAAAGATGATTATTACCATAGAAGTCACAGCGAGGAAGCTACAAATCATATTACATTAAACAACTTCCGTTCTTTGTTTAAAGAATTTGAAATGACATTTTTTGAATTTCAAGAAATTACTTTTGACGAGCAAGATGCTATCGTAAGATTCAACATTGATTTCTGGGCAAAAATAAAAGGAACAGATACTAAAATCAACTATTCAGGAGACGGAAGCCTTAGCTTTAAATCAGAATATGGATATTGGTATTTAAGAGATGTTACTTTGCCTATTATAGATTAATGAGGTTTGTTTTTGTAATTATTTGTAAATTTTTCAAAAATTAGGAAATAATTACAAATCCATTTCAGGTTTCCAAAAATATTTTTCGAAATCAACAATTTGATTATCGACTACTCTTATGCCTTCGTTTTCTAACAATTGCTGCATCAAATTGGTTCCGTCAAAATGAAATTTACCCGTAAGTAAGCCTTTTCTATTCACCACCCGATGCGCAGGAACATCCTCCATTGTATGCGATGCATTCATAGCCCAACCCACCATTCGCGCAGAACGGGCAGCGCCAAGAAATTTAGCTATAGCACCATAAGAAGTCACTCTACCATAAGGAATTTGTCTTGCAACCTCATAAACTCTCTCAAAAAAATTAGCATTATTTGAATCCATTATAATCATTTCATCATTTTTTCATATTCCTGCGGAACTACTCCTGTAACCTCCTTAAAACTAATCAAAAAAGGATCCTAAGAAGAAAAAAACACAACCCAAATACCCAGAAAAAGAGTGAACAACAATCGCAACCCAACCAGAAAAAAACATTCGACACATAGCTCCAAAAACCGACAATAGGATAATTATTTATGTCATTTTAAATACATAAATCCCTAAAACAATTATTTTAAATAATGCTCTAAAATATTGACTAAAGTTATTACTGCAACCAATCCTGTAATACCACCAATTATCTTATTCATATTTCTAAGAAGATAGTCGGCCTTTTTTTCTATTTTCTGAAAAAAGGCAATATAAAAATAAAAAACAAGAACAGAACCTAAAACCGCTCCACTAACAAAGGTAAAAACCGAAGTAACATCAAAAGAAAAAACAGTATAGGAATACAACGAAATACTCACAAAAACATAGTACGGAATAGGAAAAAAATTCAGTGCAGACAGCAACATTCCAAGAAAAAAACGCTTCTTTTTACTCTGCTTTTTAATCTTTGGCTGCTTGATTTTAGGCTGTTTGGCAATCCATAAAAAATACACAGTCAAACTACCAAAGATGCCAAATCCCACTTCGCGTAATAATAAAATAATATCCGGACGGGCATTTATAATTCGGGCAAACAAAACAGCCAGATACACCTGAATAAAAATAACCACTACCGCACCTGAAACAAACCAAAAAGCATTACGCCTTCCTTCTTTCAAACTTACCTTAGCAGCGGTCATGTTTAACAAACCTGGAGGAGTGATTCCTATAAAAGCCGAAATAAAACCAGAAAACAAGGATATAATTAAATTCATAGGCCTATTATCTTATAGAAATACCCGAAAAAAGTTCTAAAATCAGCGCAATTAATCTTTAATTTTAAAACGAATATAGGTGATTGCTTTGTTAATTTCTAAATATTGTTTTTCGTAAAAAGTTTGAAAAGCAGTCACTTCTTCAGGACTTCCTTCATTTACATAAACATTATGATTGGCGTATAAAACCTCATGCCCTTCACCATGAAGCAATCCTAATGTATAACCGTGCATAAACTCACTATCGGTTTTAAGATTAACAACACCGTCTTTTTTAAGGATTTTTTTATACAATTGTAAAAACTCTGAATTGGTCATTCGGTGTTTAGTACGCTTGTATTTTATTTGAGGATCTGGAAAAGTAATCCAAATTTCATCCACTTCGTTTTCAGCAAAAATATGATTAATCAATTCGATTTGAGTACGAATAAAGGCTACATTATGCAAACCCGTTTCTACAGCCGTTTTAGCACCTCGCCAAAAACGAGCTCCTTTGATATCAATTCCAACAAAGTTTTTATCAGGATATCTTTCGGCTAATCCTACTGAATATTCTCCTTTTCCACAACCTAATTCCAATACTAAAGGATTGTCATTTTTGAAAAAATCAGTATTCCATTTTCCTCTCAAAGGAAACAAATTACCTACTACTTCTTCTCTTGTTGGTTGAAAAACGTTATTGAATGTTTCGTTCTCCTTGAATCTTTTTAATTTATTTTTACTTCCCACTGTTTTTTAAATATTTGCGCAAAATTAAGCAAATATATTAAGACCAAGGGCACCCTTTTGGAAAATAAAAACAGCTATTTAGATTACAAATTTTAATATACCTCCTCTGCACACTCAATAGGAAACAACGTTTCATCATGTTGTGACAAATCCAATCCCATAATTTCTGATTCTTCCGAAACACGCATTGGAATGATTCTATTGGTAATTTTAAACAACAAATAAGCACCAAAAAAAGTATAGATAGAAACTAATAGCAATGCCGTCATGTGATGTCCAAAAACACTCCAACCACCGTGTAACAAACTGGCGTCTTCTCCATGAGCAAAAATAGCCGTCAAAATCATTCCCATAATTCCGCCTACACCATGACAGGCAAAAACGTCTAAAGTATCATCAATTCCTTTTAAATATTTAGAATACACTACATTATTAGACACTAAAGCCGCAATGAAACCAAAAAACATACTTTCCGGAACCGTTACATAACCAGCCGCAGGTGTAATAGCTACCAATCCTACCACAGCACCAATACAAGCTCCAAGAGCAGAAACTTTTCGGCCATTAATTCTGTCAAAAAAGATCCAAGTCAACATTGCAGCTGCCGAAGATGTAGTAGTTGTTCCAAAAGCCATTGCAGCAACACCATTAGCTTCCATAGAAGAACCGGCGTTAAAACCAATCCATCCAAACCAAAGCATCCCTGTTCCTAATAAAACAAACGGAATATTCGTTGGTACATGATTGCTGTTTTTTCTCTTTCCTAAAACAATAACACCTGCTAATGCCGCAAATCCGGCACTCATGTGTACTACCGTTCCTCCGGCAAAATCCTTAACACCAAAGAAAGAACCTAAAATTCCTGTTGGGTACCAAACCGCATGACACAAAGGAGAATAAATAAATATGCTGAACAAACAGATAAAAAGTAAATACGAAATAAAACGAACACGCTCCGCAAATGAACCTGTAATTATAGCCGGAGCAATAACAGCAAACTTCATTTGAAACAAAGCAAAAAGCATAAACGGAACTGTTTTTGCAATTTCTTTATGAGGCAGAACACCCACAAAATCCATAAAAGTAAAGGTAGTAGGATCACCCACAAAACTATAAAAGCCATCTCCAATATGAATTCCCATAGGTTCTCCAAAAGCCAGACTAAACCCAACTACAACCCATATTAAAGTAACCACACCCATACAGATAAAACTTTGCAACATCGTAGAAATTACGTTTTTCTTTCCTACCATTCCTCCATAAAAAAAGGCCAATCCTGGTGTCATAATTAGCACCAAACAACAAGAAGTAAGCATCCAGGCAACATCAGCAGCTACAATTTGATCTGCAGTTCCAAATTGAGAATGAACAGCTTTAGATTCTAAAGGTGCCTCCCAAAAAAGTCCGGAAATACAAACAATACTAATAATAACAAAAGAAATGATCCAACGTTTCTCGATTTTCATACTTTCTTACTTTAACCCATTAATTTTGGGGGCAAATTTAAAAATAATTTACATTTCTAACATCTACACCCCTAAAATAAACAAGTTCATAACAAATAACCTTATTTTAACACACCAAAGACAATTTCGTTTAAAAAAATTATCAATTTTAAAGATTTTCAATCCTTTCAATGAGAAAAATATTTTCCGCAATCCAAAAAAATCAAACAAAAAATAGCCTAAACGCCAAAAATCGAAAAAAAAGTTGTAATTTTTCATAAATCAAAGATTGTCATTTTGCTTTATTTCACCCCATTAGATTCAAATTTCAGAAATAAACGTAGCACAATCTGTAAACCCAAAAAACTACTGTATGAAGAAAATATTTTTCATTTTTTCTATTATTAGCCTACTCACTTTAAGCTCCCTTTTCTCTTGTAAAAAAAATGATGTAAATGCTCTTGCTTCTGATACAATTGAAAAAGACACAACCATTTTTGACAGCACTGCCGTCGATTCATTTTTCGAAACCTATCCTCTGTTAAAAAAATATCAGGCAGATGTAAAGAAACTGTACCAAAAACACCAATACCATTATGTTTGGTTTGACAAAAACGGCATGAATGAATTTGCAAGTTTATTATATGACAAAATCAATAATCTGGACGAAGAAGGAATCCAAATCAAAGTTCCTTACAAAGACAAATTAGTAGAACTTTACAGCAGTTCCGAAAACAATCTAAAACCAAATATTGAAACCGAACTCTTAAATTCATCCTTGTACTTTTTTTATGCCATGAATGTGTACCACGGCTTAGATGCTAAAAAATCGACAGAGATAGAATGGTATATTCCCCGAAAAAAACAATCTTACATTAGTTATTTAGATTCTCTTTTAAGCAATCCTTCTTTAATTAACAAAGACGAGAAAAACTTAATTGGTCAATATTCTCTACTCAAAAAAGCACTTCAACATTACCGTGAAATGGAGAAAAAAGGGGGATGGAATACCATTACTATTGACACCGCCGTTACTTCTTATAAAATAGGCGACAGTGCTAAAGCCATTGCCGAAATCAGAAAGCGATTATTTCTCTCTGAAGATCTCAAAACAAATTCGGGAAGTCCCATCTATGACAAGAAATTGTCAAAGGCAGTTTTAAATTACAAACTCCGAAGAGGCTTTCTTCCTAGTAGTATTATTTCAAAAGAATTGATCCAGGATTTAAACGTTCCTATTAGCCAACGCATCAAAACCATCATAATCAACATGGAACGCTGCCGATGGGTTTCCAGTGATATTCCAAAGGCAAAAGAATTAATTGCCATCAACATTCCTTCTTTCCAATTATCGTATTTCAAAAACCAGGAAGTAGTGTTGCGCTCTAAAGTCGTAGTGGGTAAAACCATGAACAAAACCGTTATTTTTAGCGCTCCTATGAAATACATTGTTTTTAGTCCGTACTGGAATGTGCCTACGAGTATTCTAAAAAAAGAAATTCTTCCAGACATTGCTAAAAATCCGAATTATTTAGCCGAACACGACATGGAATGGTTTGAAAATACAGTCAGACAAAAACCGGGACCTAAAAACTCACTTGGATTAATCAAGTTTTTATTCCCAAATTCGAATGACATTTACCTGCACGACACGCCTTCTAAAAGTCTGTTTGAAAGAGAAGCCAGAGCATTTAGCCACGGTTGTATTCGTGTGGCCAAACCCAAAGAACTGGCCATTGAAATCCTAAAAAACGACCCAAAATGGAATTCCGAAAAAATTGATTCGGCCATGAACAGTGGCAAAGAAAACTGGTACACGCTGAAAAACCGGATTCCAGTTTACATAGGTTATTTCACTGCCTGGGTAGACAACGATGGAACGATTCATTTTTATAATGACATTTACAAAAGAGACGAAATACTTGCTGCTTTATTATTTGAGCAATAAACTTTACTAAAATTTCAGCATAAAAAAAGACAGTTACTATTTAAAAAGTAACTGTCTTTTGTATTTAATCCTTAACTGAATTTATTTAAAAGGCTTTTTGTTTTTCAAACGTAGTAGCCAGGGTTTTCTTGATTTTATCCAGCGCACCTCTAAATGCTTTCTCTACACTATCGGCATGTTCCGTAACTACAATAGGCTGCAATTTTGCAGGACGCACTTCAATTAAACAACGCTTGTCGTTAACTCCAAATTTGGCACTGTTCTCATCCCCTACATGTACTTCAATACGGGTAATTTTTTCTTCAAAACGGGCTAATGCTGTTTCTAATTCTGCAGAAAAATAAGCTTCTGCTCTCTCGTGACCTTCTACGTTTTTGTCTGTATTAAATTGGATTTTCATAGTCTGCTTTATTTATAATTATTTCCCTAAATTAACCAACAACAAACCAAAAAACGAATGAATTAGTAAAACATTATGATTATAATTTATGCAAAAACTTGTCATGCTAGACCATTTGACAAAGAAACTCCCCATTATTGTCTTCCTGACGAAGGAAGGAACTCCGCAATACCTTTCAATGAATCTCTTCAGCGTAAATACTATTAAAGTAATTTTCAAAAGCTACACAAAGTAGGTCTTTATCAAGTTCAAATAATTCCTTTTTAATATCCCAATCTTTTATATATTCTTCGTCTTTATCACAGATTTCTTCTCCTTGAAGTTTTCTCGTTAAGATATCACTGAGTAAAATACTATCACAAGAATGATATTTCGGATAATACTTTTCGATGAATGCCCAATAATCAAATTTGTTTTCCTCCTCTTTTTCATTATTAATTTTATCTTCGAATTCATTAATTACCTCAAATTCTAGTCGACCCATCGATTCTGCAATACCCTTATAAAAAGCACTTCTTTCTGCTTTAGTCTCAAAAACAAAAACTTTAAAATTGACACTTTTTTCACAATCATTAAAAGCTTCATTATTATGATACTTCTTTACTTGTTCCTTTCCGAAAATTATTTTAGTGTGATAGCTCATCTAATTTATAATATTTATCAAATATAAAAAAACCGGACTATACTCCGTTGTATTATAGGCAACATTTTTCAATTTTTGTTAATTATGGATATCAAGCAAAAATTCGGATTAAAAATCAAAGAACTCAGAAAAGCAAAAGGACTCTCTCAAGAAAAGCTTGCTCATCTTGCAGATATTGACAGAACTTATTTACCAACTATTGAAAAGGGAGAAAGAAATGTTTCCATTGAAGTGGTTGAAAAGTTAGCAAAAGCACTTGATGTGAAAATTAAAGATTTATTCGATGAATAGAGCTTATTATTCACATTCAATTGTATAGTCTAGACTATAATAATAACAAATACTTAAAACAAAAAAATGATTATAGATAACATTAGACAATTTATAAAGGAAAAAGCTGAACAATTTGGTGCCAAAGTCGAAAATGAATTTAACAAACCGTACATAGAGCGCAATAACACCAAACAAGAAGCATTAAAAGATAACGGTGCATATTTTGGTTTTATTCATCCTGAGGAAGATCCTTCAGGACCATTTCATGATTTTTCATTAACTATTTTCCCCAACGAAATTAATAAACCATGGTTAATTTGTTTAGGCATTGGCTCAAGCGGTTTTAAAAATGACTATGAATTAGCAACTTATCCAGGACTTAGAAGATTGTTTTCAAACTTAATTAACGAAAGAGGTTTTTATAAGTCTGATTTTTCAGATATTGAAACAAGTTTACCAAAAACAATAACTGGAAATAGTGATTTGCAACATATAAAAAACACTATAAAAACGTACAGTAAAGTATTACCTGTTTGTCAAATAGTAGACAATCCCGAAAGCAAAGAAGGTAAGAAAATAATTGCAGCTTTTGTTGCGGGTTATGCAAAATTAAGAGAATGGCCATCAAACAAAGAACATAGAAAAGCAATTACCGAAGCCCTTGAACCTTTTTTGAAAAAAGAGGAAATTGATGAAGCTGAAGAAATCGAAAATTTACTCAACGAAAGAAGATTCATTGTGCTTCAAGGTCCTCCTGGTACAGGAAAGACAAGAACAGCTAAATTAGTATCAGCTAAAATAAAAGCAAAAACATTTTTTACACAATTTCACGCTGAGACAAGTTTCTCTGATTTCATTTATGGAATTAGACCAGATGTAAAAAGCAAAGAACTTAGTTATATCGAGAATCTAGGAAGTTTTGTAGAAGCTTTAAAATATGCCATGGAGCATAAAACAGAGAAAACTGTTTTAATAATTGACGAAATAAACAGAGCTAATTTATCAAATGTTTTGGGGCCAATATTTTATCTATTCGAACACAAGATGGAAGATTCTGATATTGAAATAGAAATTTATCCTGGCTTTAAGATTAATCAACTTCCACAGAATTTTAATGTAATCGCCACAATGAACACTGCAGACAGAAGTTTAGCCGTTGTAGACTTTGCTTTAAGAAGAAGATTTGCATGGTACACTTTAAAACCAAAACAAATTAATTCGAAACAATTTTACAAAGAAGATTTTAGCAGAATACAAGAAATATTTGATTGGTATGCAACAAGTAATGAACTTTCATTACAACCAGGACAAGGTTATTTCATTTCATCATCGGATGAAGAAATGAATAATAGAATCAAGTATGAAATATTTCCATTAATAAAGGAATATCTACAAGAAGGTCTAGTTACAAATGCCAAAGAAGAGTTCAATAATTATTTCACAACTAGAATTAATCAATCACTTTTTGAATGAGTAAGCCATTAGACGTTTTTTGTGAAATACCTTGCTTAACAGAAAAATCAATTTTGTTAAGTGGCTTCGCTTTGCGAAAGAAATGGTTTACAAAAGCAGATAAGCGATATTTAGGTCAATATTTACAAAAATTTATCGATTACAATTCAAATAATTTCAGTTTTTTAGGTGTTCAGCCATTCATTATTGGCACAGACCAAAACACTTCTTTGGCTTTCCGTACTTCAGAATTTATCGGAACCATTCCTTTAAGAGCGTCAGATACAGGTAAACAAATTGGCGATTTTGTTGTAATGCCCAGATTTACTGGACGGGATAGGTTTGAAGACTATATCGAAATTCTTAATCTTTTAGGAACCGAAATTAGCCCTCAAGTAATAGACAGTCTACCATTAGCTTCAGGGGAAAATTTCCGCCCTCCATTATATTTAGAAGCTTTAAAATTCATTGATTCTCTTGAAGAATTAATTAAAACTCCTTGGAGAAAATTTGACAATATTGAAAAGATAACTTCTCAACCAACAGGCCAAGTAAATTGGAATAAATATATAAATGAAGAGTATAAAATCGAAAATCGGTTAAAATTCCCAATAAGAAAAAACATTCTAAGTGAGTTCCATAAAGAATATTCTGAAATTCGTTATGTTTTTGACTTATGCAAATTGGAACTTTTATCATCAAATACACCGCAAAGAATAAAAAGTTCAATCAGAACTAAGTTAGCATTTATTGATGAAAAACTCTATTTACACAAACCTATTTCAACAAATAATATCGTTATAAAATCAGCTGACATTCTAAAAGTTAAGAATTGCAAAAACCAAGCTAATCGGATATTAAATTTCAATTTCACAGACAGTACTGCATGGAGAGTTGACTTTTCTGATGTTTTCGAGAAGTTTGTTCAATATATTTTCAAAGAAATTTCAAAAGAAACTGGAGGACATTTATTTTCAAATTATAAATTTCATTCTAAAACTTCTAATCGATATTCTTGGGAATTAAAACATATTGAACCAGATGCTATTTACCAAAAAGACAAGCTTATTATATTTATTGATGCTAAATACAAATCGAACCTTTACAACAAATTTGACAAAAGCGAAAATTTAAAAGATGACCACCGACATGATTTACATCAAATTATGGCATATTCATCATTTAGCAAAACTGATATTAAATATGGATTCTTATGTTATCCTTCAGATAAAGTCGAAATAAAAAAAATCAGCTACAAGAACAATATTAACCAATCAACAAATAACATTTTCATATTTGGCATCCCTCTTAAGAAAGAGCACATTTTTGATGTGAAAAAAATTTTAATATCTGAACTAAATAAAATCGAAACTATTAACAATTAATTACTAGACTAGTATTAATAAATTTTACAATTAATTTCGAAATATAAATTCTGGAATTCCACTTCAAGTTCTTCCAAAGAATATTTATTTTTTTCATCAAAATTTATTTTTTCGTTAATATCAAAGTAATAATAATTATTTCCCTTTTTATAAATTAACCATGTACTAGTTAACACTCCTCTTCTTTTAGTTATTTCAAAACCCGAAGTTCCTTCTTCACTAAGTTTCTGAGCAATTTCTTTTATCTTCATAATTTAAAAATTAGATTAAACAAAATCTATCTAATAAAATTACAATTAACAAACCAATTGGCCCGCCTACAATTGGCCGCTTCGTTTTTTAGTTTTCAACAAAATAAAAACATAAAAAAACCGCCACTCGAGGCTTTAGCCGAACTGGCTGAAAGCAATCTCTCGACTGACGGTGTGAAATGTTGTTATAAAAAAAGTACTTTCTAAATAGCCCCGATTGAAGTGGCATCCTCTTGTGGAGCTTGCGGAACAAGAGATATAACGGAAAGCGGGACAAAACGTTATTAAAAACGGTCTCGTTCTGCTCCTAGAAATTATTTCGGTAATTGGGTAATTCCCATGTTGAACAACGTAAAAGCCTGAATATCGACATTTTCCTGTATGGTTGCCGCGACTGATTTTCCGGCACCGTGACCGGCTTTGACATCGATTCGGATTAAAACCGGATTAAAACCGGATTGTTTGGATTGCAATTCGGCGGCAAATTTAAAACTGTGTGCCGGCACTACTCTATCGTCATGATCGCCCGTGGTAACCAGGGTTGCGGGATATTGCACTCCGTTTTTAATAGTATGCAATGGCGAATAGCCCTTGAGATATTCAAACATTTCTTTGCTATCCTGAGCGGTTCCATAATCGTAAGCCCAACCCGCACCTGCGGTAAAAGTATGGTAACGCAACATATCCAAAACGCCAACTGCGGGCAAAGCCACCTTAGCCAAATCAGGGCGCTGCGTCATTACGGCTCCTACCAGCAAACCGCCATTTGAACCTCCGCGGATGGCCAGAAAATTAGAAGAGGTATATTTTTCGGCAATTAGGTATTCGGCTGCGGCAATGAAATCGTCAAAAACGTTTTGCTTTTGCAACTTGGTTCCTGCATCATGCCATTCTTTTCCGTATTCACCACCACCACGTAAATTAGGCACTGCCAATATGCCTCCGTTTTCCAACCACACCGCATTAGCAATACTAAAACTAGGCGTCAGACTAATATTGAATCCGCCGTAACCGTACAAAATAGTTGGATTTTTGCCGTTTAATTGCAATCCTTTTTTATGGGTAATGAGCATCGGAATTCGGGTTCCATCTTTCGAAGTGTAGAATACTTGTTTGGATTCGTACTCTTCTGTTTTAAATTCGGCTTTTGATTTTTGATACACTGTTGATTTTCCCGAATGCGGTTCAAAAGCACAAATAGTTGCCGGCGTAATATAATTGGTAAACGAATAATAGACCATTTTGTCTTTCTTCTTTCCGCTAAAACCATCCGCCGAGCCTAATCCCGGAAGCTGAATTTCGCGCAATACTTTTCCTGAATAATCATATTGTTTCACCACCGAAACTGCATCTTTCATATAATGTGCAAAAATGTATCCGCTGCAAGTGGCAGGTTCTAAAACCTGAGTGGTTTCGGCAATTAAATCTTTCCAGTTTTCCGGCGTTGGATTATTGACATCTACTGTTACAATTCGCTTGTTGGGCGCATTCCTGTCGGTCACTATGAACAACTGATTTCCATCATTATCCATAACGGTATTGTCGCTATTAAAATCAGCCACAATAGTCACGATGGGACTTTCCGGCGTTGACAAATCCTGAATGTACAACTCATTTCCATAGGTTGAAGTAGCCGCAGTAATGACCAAAAAGCGATCATCTTCAGTAACGCTGCCGCCAACATAGCGTCGTTTTTGGTCTTCGCCAAAGATGATTTTGTCTTCTTTTTGGGCAGTTCCCAGTTTATGGAAATACAATTTATGTTGGTCGGTTTTAGCCGATAATTCGCTGCCTTTAGGTTTTTCATAACTGGAATAATAAAATCCTTCATTTCTCTTCCAGGACAAGCCGCTGAATTTTACATCAACCAAAGTATCCCCTAAAACTTCCTTAGTCAGAGCATCCATAATGATTACTTTTCGCCAATCGCTGCCACCTTCGGAAATGGAATAGGCTAATTTTGAACCATCTTTAGAAAAGGCAAATTCTCCTAACGATGTCGTTCCATCCTTAGAAAAAGTATTCGGATCCAGAAAAACACTTTCTTTGCCCGCAACATCTTTACGGTACAAAACCGACTGATTTTGCAAACCATTGTTTTTGAAATAATAGGTAAAATTAGCTTCTATAAAAGGCGCTCCTGTTTTTTCATAATTCCACAGTTTTTCCAGTCTTTCTTTCAGTTGATTTCGAAACGGAATTTGGTCTAGATAGACATTCGTAACTTTATTTTCAGCCTTTACCCAGGCAGCAGTTTCAGCCGAACGGTCGTCTTCGAGCCAGCGATAGGGATCTTTGACTTTTGTTCCAAAATAATCATCTACCGTTGCATCTTTTCTGGTTTCCGGATATAAAATGGCTTTTGAAGTCTGGGCAAATGATGTCATTATAGAGCTGATAATTGTGGTTATGATAATTGTTTTTCGCATAGTAATGGAACTATTGATTTAGACAAAAATAGAAAAATAGTTTGCGTCCTTATGAAAAGAGAAAGTCTTAATTCTAGTTTTTCTTTTGAAGAAGATTTGTATTACAACTTCAACCAAGCCCCATTATTACTAAAATACTGAATTATAGCTAATTTTAAACAAAAACTATCACCACAATGAATAAGAAGCTTCTCGATTTTAATTATATTTGGTAATCTAAATATGACAATCATGAAAATCAAATTTTCGTTTCTATTGGTAACTCTGTTCTTGCTTCTAGCCTGTGACAAAAAAACAGCGTTGCTTTCCGGAGTTATTCTAAAAAACATGGATACATTGATAAAACCCGGTGATAATTTTGAAGCCTATGTCAACGGAACTTGGATAAAAAAAACTCAAATACCTGCAGACAAAGCTTCTTACGGAACAGCTATAATCCTTAATAATAAAGCGCAAGAAGACATAAAAAAGATTATCGAAAATTCCTCAAAAGGCGATTTTACGAATGGTTCAAATGAACAAAAAATTGGAGACTTTTACGAAGCCTTCATGAATAACAAGACAAGAGACCAAAAAGGAATTACACCATTGATTCCCGAATTCAAAAAAATAGATGCCATTGCCAACTATACTGATTTAGCTGCTTATTTTGGTTATGCCAATAAATCCGGTAACCAAATCCCTTTTATCGTGGGAGTTGAAAAAGACTTTAAAAAACCAACTCAATATATGCTTTATACCTGGCAGAGTGGCATAGGCTTACCCGAAAGAGAATACTATTTTCTTAAAGATAGTAAATCAGAGGAAATCCGCAAGAAATACGTAAGTCATATTGAAAAAATGCTTCATCTGGGTGGTGTAAAAAACGTAACTGTACTTGCCTCAAAAATCATGACTTTAGAAACCGCTTTGGCTTCGAAACACATGAAAAAAGAACAAACCCGAAATATGGTCAAACTTTATAACAAATACAATATAAAAGATTTAAACCAACTGATGCCTGATTTTGACTGGACCTCAATGTTAAAAAATGCAAATATCACTAACCAAAAAACCATTGTAGTTACACAAGTAGACTACATCAAATCGCTCAACAGCATCATAAAAACAACCCCATTGGAAACATGGAAAGCCTACTTAAAATGGAGTGTCATTCACGGAGCTGCTAGATCCTTAAACCTTGCTTTAGCAGACGAAAATTTTAACTTTTACGGCAAAACTCTTTCTGGCATCGAAAAACAACAACCGTTATGGAGAAGAGGCGTTGATAATGTAAACAAAAACCTTGGCGAAATTGTAGGCAAAGTATATATTGAAAAACACTTCTCCCCTGAAGCCAAAGAACACATAACAATAATTGTTAAAAATCTTCTTAAGGCATATGGAGAGAGTATTCAAAATTTAGATTGGATGAGTTCTAAAACTAAAAAACAGGCTTTAGAAAAATTATCTAAATTCACTATAAAAATTGGATATCCTGACAAATGGAGAGATTATTCCACTTTAAAAGTCATTAAAGGAGACCTCTATGGCAATATACAAAGAGCCAACATCTTTGAATACAACAGACAAATAAACAAATTAGGAAAAGCTGTTGATAGAACGGAGTGGGATATGACTCCACAAACTGTAAATGCATATTACGAACCATCTCTTAATGAAATTGTATTTCCAGCAGCCATTTTACAACCTCCTTTCTTTGACATGTCAGTCGAAGATGCCTTAAACTATGGTGGAATCGGCGCTATAATTGGACATGAAATAGGACATGGTTTTGATGACCAAGGAAGTACTTTTGATGGGGACGGCATGATGCGCAACTGGTGGACACAAAAAGATTTAAATTCCTTCAAACAAAAAACAAGAGCTTTAGTAGCTCAATACAATGAGTTCAAAGTATTTCCTGATCTGAATGTGAATGGAGAATTTACCCAAGGCGAAAACATAGGAGATTTGGGAGGTCTATCAATTGCTTTAAAAGCCTACAAATTGAGCCTCGACAACAAAGAGTCTCCCATATTAGATGGATTTACAGGAGAACAAAGAGTTTTTATTGGTTATGGACAAAGTTGGTTAGGCAAAACTCGTGAAGAAGTATTGAGAAGGCAAGTGGCAAGTGACCCACATTCTCCACAAAAGTTCAGAATCAATGGAGTGGTAAGAAACATTCCTGAATTTTATACCGCTTTCAATATAAAACCTTCTGATTCCTTGTATTTAGCTCCTGAAAAAAGAGTTAAAATATGGTAATAATGTGTTTCGTTAAAAGACTAAACTAAAAAACAAAAACGCTACTCTTTCGAATAGCGTTTTTGTTTTATTATTTTGCCAAAGCGAGAGGCTTACAAATTAAAATTCACTCCCAGAACAATATTTCGTCCAATATTTGGAATTCCATCGTTTTTTAATCTCGAAAGATGGGCAATGTATTTTTTATCGAATAAGTTATTCCCGTTCAAATTAACATTAAACGCCGTTTTTCCCCATTTTACTTTTCCTCCAAAACCTAAGTTCATCAAAGTATAACCGTTTGAACTCGTTTCGAAACCGCTTACATTGTCCTGATTGAAAGTAGTATTAACATTCAAAGTGGCGAATCCTTCTTCGAACCAGTTTTTAATTTTGAATTCGGTTCTAATAGTATTGTTCCAATTGTTAGCCGGAATTAAAGGTAAATATTCGCCGTTTTGCTTTTTACCAGTAACCGTTTCAAAACTGGTTTCGTAATGCAACCAATCCAACGGATGCGGGTGAAAATGCAAGCCTACTTCGCCTCCATACAATTTGGCGTTGTTCTGAATGTATTCGAAAACATCATTGTCTTCTAACTGCGTTCCTGTAGGCGAAGTATAAATATAATTATTGATGTGATTGTAAAATCCGTTTACGAAAAACTCAAAATGTGTGTTCCCGTATTCCAAATTCAAATCGGTTTGCAGGTTTTGTTCGGTTTTTAAATCGCTGTTTCCTATTTCGTAACGATTGGTGCCTTCATGAACACCATTCGAACTTAATTCGGCTAAATTGGGTGCTCTAAAACCGGAAGCCACATTCAATCGCATCGTTAAATTATCAGCCAGATTGGTTTTGTAACCCAAAGAAGCATTAAAACTATCAAAAGATTTATCGATTGATTCAAAAGAACCTTCTTCGCCAGCAATTCCATGAGCTATAGTAGTAATTTTTCGGTTATCAAATCGCAATCCTCCTTGAATTACGTTGCTTTTCCATTCGTAATTAGCCGTTCCAAAAACACCAAAATCATTCGTAGAAGCATCAGGAATTAAATATTCTTCACCAAAATTAGTATTGGTCTGATGCATTCCCTGAATTCCAAATATGGATTCCAGATTTCCTATTTTTGGTAAATAATATTTTGCATCATAATTGAAAGTCTTTAATTTCATTTGCAAAATAGCCTCATTGCTGTCTTCAAATTCGCTTCTATCATTAGCAATATATCCTAAATCGACGTCCAGTTTAGAGTTTTTTAAATAAATCACCGAGTTCCAACTCAACAAATGATTATCCACTCCCTGTCTTGGAAAAATAGTGTTTTTACTTTTAGACTGCTCTGCTATTCCTTCTTCGGGAATTCCTAAATCCAATTTATTGAAATTGTATCGTAAAACCGTAGAAAAAGCAGCGTTGCTATATCCAATTCCGGTTTTGAAATCGGTTTCATTATAACGGCTATTGGTTACACGATCTCCACCTGAAATTTGGTAATCCGAATGTGTATTGTAACTTCCTCGAGCTAAAAATTTCCAGTTCTCCGTTGACGTTTTTACTCCCAGACTGGAATTACTTCCCAGAGTATTCGAGAATAATTTTTGACTAAAATCGGCTTTTAAAGTATGGGCTTCGGCAAATTTTTCGGGGTTAAAATACAAAACACCACCCAATGCATCCGAACCATACAACAAAGAAGCAGGTCCTTTAATTACTTCGACACTTTCCACACCAGCGCCATTTAATCCTAAACCATGCTCGTCACCAAATTGCTGATTTTCTATTCTAACGCCTTGCGAATACACTAAAACCCTATTGCCGCTCAATCCCCGAATTACGGGTTTACCAATAGAAGTTCCCGTAGAAACCTGAGAAACTCCCGGAATGGTTGCCAATCCTTCAATAAGGGTTGCCGTTCCTTTTTTCTCTAAATCACGCATACTGGCGTGCTCGACTTTCATCACGTTTTGAGATTGAATTTTGCTGAAAGCAGTAGAAACAATTACCTCATCCATTTCAAAAGTCGATGTGATCATTTGAATATTTAAGGTGTTTGTCTTCTGTAATTTATCGATAGCCTGATTCTGGCTGGCATAACCTACATATTCAAAACGGAGTTTTAATGTTCCATTGGGAAGATTTTTTAAAGTGTATTTCCCACTGGCATCGGTTATGGTTCCTTTATGTAATTCCGGGACATAAACCGAAACGCCTATTAAAGGCTGTTTTGTATTGTCAGTGACAATTCCTGAAACTGCATTTTGAGCCTGCAACATAGCTGAAAACCCCAAGAATAGGGCAATTATATATTTTTTCATTGAAAATGATTGTATTGTTTACTTTCCCATATTTGATGTAAAACAGGAGAAAGTGAAATTAGAATAAAGACACTTAACACAATTTGTTAGTGAGCTAAAAAAGAATTACACTATTTACTTTTTAGATTTATCTGAATAGAAAACATTATTCTTTTAAACCATTAAGAAATTTAGATGCATTAAGAATTAAAACTAAATTCCCTTAACTTCTTAATGGTGAAATTGAAATATTTTAATGATAAGCTAAAAAAGTAAAGTGGTATTAAACAATACTCACAGGAGGACCCCGGTGTGCATACAAACTTCCCGAGAAAGGAATAATCTCTTTTTGTTCTTTACTGAAAAAAGGGATTGCCCTAAAATCAGAAAAGAAATGGTAACTTATAAATTTGGGATAAAGACAACTTCCAAATGCAAATTGGCAAATGGCACAATGCTCAAATGTCTTGTGCTGGTGAGTGAGTTCGGCCTTATTCTGTGTATGATTGTGAACACAGAATTTATGCGAAAGTTGTTTTTCTAAATGCTCATAACTATGAAAAGACTGAAACAGTATTGAGAACAATACCGCCGCTGCCAAAGTAAAACTATATAGGAGCTGTTTTCTTTTCATTGGTTGCAAAGTTAAGCTGTGTAATTAAGAAATCCTAATGCGTTCAATTGCCTTAACAACTATATAACTTTTTAAAAATTTGTAAGAATATTTTAATATATTTGAATTAAAATATTGTGTAACGTTTGTCACACATATATAAAAGTTAGCAGTAATAGCTCAAAATTTATGAAAAAACTAATCCCGATGGGAATGCATGCAATTGGAGTAACAATAGATCCTAAGAATTCAGACATTCCACTTAACGTTAAGCAAAATATATCTGAATACAATATTCAAGAAATACGAGGTTGGACGATTGACAAACTAAATGAAATTGAAGAAGCAATTAATCAATTAATAATTCTTTATTTTAAACCGGAAAAAGAAGCAGAATTCAGGAGTATAATATTGAATTCTTCTATTATAAATTCCGGAGCGAAAGCTAAAATCTTAAACAATCTTCCAGAGTTCGATAATAAATTGATTAACAATTTCCAACGCATTGTCTCAATCAGAAATGCATTTGCACATAGCGCAATGACCAATAATGCAGTTGTAAAAATAGAAAACGTGGGAGGCGAAATAAAATTTGAAGTTGAAAGTCTAACTTCTCATTTAGAGGTAATGAATTCTAGCGGACAACTTAAAACAAATAGTGTAAAAGATTTGGTTGAAGAATATTCTAAACGTTCAGATGAAATTGTTGATTCTCTCAATCAAATAATTAGAAAAACTGCAGATAATAACGGCTAACCCGATCACTCGAATATAAACAAACGTTAGCGCAGAATTACATTCTGTGCCCATAACAGTGAGTAAAAAAATAAAGCATGAAAAAAATTCTTCTCCTTCTTATCTTCTTTATTATTATTTCATGTTCCAATGATAGTAACGAAAATTACTCTGACTGCATTAATAGTGCTAAATTAAATAATGAATTTATGTACCAATGTAAAACTTATAAAACAGAAGCCGGCAGAATGAATATAAATTATACAACCCAATTTCAAACTACATCCTGCATGTTAGAATTGGTTAATTCAGAATATAGCGATTTCATTTTTAAAGAAGGAGACAAAAATATTAATGCTGTAAATATTTGGCTTTCTATTCCCTCTTCATATTATTCTTTAAAAAAATTACCTGAAGGCACTTATCTACACAGGGAAAATAATGATGACCCTTCAACATTAGATATTGTGACTTTGTTTAGTGTCGCTAAAAATGCTAGTCTTTATTCTCCTAATGGAAATTCAAGTTTATTTTATTCTGATCTTATAATTTCACAACCAGAAAATTTTGAAGCAGCCGAAGTCACAATCGATAAATTACCCAGTGGAGAATATGAAATTAATTACTATTTTGATGCTAAAGGCAAAATAATAAAAGGTCACTTCAAAGGATTTCTTTCTTTCACAAGTTCGTGGAACTAATTCATAATCTCGTAAGTGCCTTGATAGGGTAGATTTGTAATCCGTGCCCACTAAGATAAGATTACTACACCCGCTACTCAATCGTCCCGTTTGTGCTCACAAAAAGAAGAAAAACCAAATATTAAAAACCAAAATGAACGAAGATAAAAAAGAAAAATATTTTAAAATGGTTCATAAGAACATAGATGAAAATGGATTTCATACGACTTATGTAATGGAAAACATAGGATTTACTCCTTTTGGTTATTCAACTGGAATTTACAAAAATTTTAAAATTCCTGAATTATTTATATCCGGATTACCTAACGGTTTAACTACAGAATTAATTGAAAATTACACCAAAAAATATAAGTTCGGAATAATACCTATCAACCAAAAAATTGATGATTTAATTGATAGATTCCCTGTTTATTTTATTGAAGTTAAAAATGAATCTCTAACAGAATATGTCTTAAGTTCAATAAAATATTATGACAATAAAGAATACAAATACTTGCAATTAATATTTCCAGGCTTAAATGGCCATTTCCCAAATGAGCCTGGTTATGATTACGACCAAAAAATTTTTGGAAGCCTAATCTAAAAACTTTTTTCGCTCCGGCACCAAATAAAATTCGACACCTACAAAACCGTTTGCGTAGTTTTTTAATTAATCTAAACATCACCCATAAAAAAAGCTTCTCGATTGAGAAGCTTTCTGTTTATAAAAAGTATTTAGTATTATACTAAGTTGTTAGCCACTAAATATTCAGCAATTTGAATTGTGTTTGTAGCAGCTCCTTTTCTTAGGTTATCAGCAACAACCCACATGTTTAGAGTGTTTGGTTGAGACTCATCTCTTCTTAATCTACCTACGAATACTTCGTTTTTACCTTGAGCAAAAAGAGGCATTGGGTATTCAAACTCTTTCAAGTTATCCTGAACAATTACTCCGTCAGTATTTTCAAGGATGCTTCTTACTTCGTTGATATCAAAATCATTTGAGAACTCTACATTGATTGCCTCACTATGTCCACCTACGATAGGCACACGAACAGCAGTAGCAGTAACTGCAATAGTATTATCACTTAAGATTTTTTTAGTTTCGCGAACTAATTTCATCTCTTCTTTAGTGTATCCGTTTTCTTCAAAAACATCACATTGAGGAATTGCATTACGGTGGATTTGGTATTTGTAAGCCATCTCTCCGTCAATTCCAGCATACTCGTTTTCTAATTGTTTTACCGCTTTTACACCAGTTCCAGTGATCGATTGGTAAGTAGAAACGATAACTCTCTTAACGTTGTATTTTTTATGCAAAGGCGCTAAAGCCAAAACCATTTGAATAGTAGAACAGTTTGGGTTAGCAATAATTTTATCTTCTTTTGTTAATTCGCCGGCGTTGATTTCAGGAACTACTAATTTTTTAGTAGGATCCATTCTCCAAGCTGAAGAGTTATCAATTACCGTAGTTCCAGCTGCAGCAAATTTTGGTGCCCATTCTAATGAAGTATCTCCACCTGCAGAGAATAAAGCAATTTCTGGTTTCATATCCACAGCAGTAGCTAATCCTACCACTTTGTATGTTTTACCTTGAAATTCCATTTCTTTCCCTACTGATCTCTCAGAAGCTACAAGGATTAATTCGTCATTAGCAGTAACAAAATTTCTTTCTGCCAATACTTGTAACATTACTTCTCCAACCATTCCGGTTGCACCTACAACTGCTATTTTCATAGTATATTTTTATTATTGAATATTAAATTTGAACTGCAAAAGTAATTAATATTGAACCCAAAACAATGACGTTCACAAAAAGTAACAAAAAGTTATAAATATAACATAAAAGAAAAACCACCCGTTTGCGGATGGTTTAGTTGAACATATAGTGAAGCGGTATTACTTTTTCAATAAATCTCTAATTTGAGTAAGCAATTCTTCTTGAGTTGGCCCGGCTGGTGCAGCAGGAGCAGCAACTTCTTCTTTCTTTTTAGCCTTCTCAGCAGCCCTCAAAACCACAAAGATAAAAAAGGAAATGATTACGAAATTGATAATCGCCTGTACTAAGTTACCATAAGTAATTACAGCAGCTCCAGCTGTTTTTGCAGCAGCTAAATCAGGATAACTGTTTCCGTCTAAAGTGATAAATTTTGTTGTAAAATCAACCCCACCTGTTATTAGACCAACAATTGGCATAATGACATCGTCTACAGCTGAACCAACAATTTTACCAAATGCACCACCTATTACAACGGCAGTTGCTAAACTCAATACGTCACCTTTCATTAGAGAGGCTTTAAAATCACTGAAAAATCCCATATTTGTTTGTTTTTAAATTAGACTTCTTTACGATTCTTAAAATTAACATTTTTTTTAACAAGAATAACAATTCAAAGCTAAAAAATACATTAGCGATAAAACACCCGTTTCACTCGCTGAGAAATACTCGTTAGTATTTCATACGGAATGGTATTTAACTTTTCGGCAATAAAAGAAACATTTGGATTTTCGCCAAAAATAATCACATCATCACCTTCGGCACAATCAATTTCGGTTACATCCACCATCAACATATCCATACAAACACTTCCTAAAATAGCAGCATTTTTTCCATTAACCATCACATAGCCTACACCATTACCCCAGGCTCTTGAAATTCCATCGGCATAACCAATAGGAATTGTAGCGACTTTAGTTTGTTTTTTGGCCATAAATCTTCGCCCATAACCCACGCTTTCTCCTGCGCCAATAGTTCTAATTTGCGAAATAATAGATTTCAACGTACCTACATTCTCTAAATACTTCTGTTCATTGGCATCATTAGAAACCCCATAAAGTCCAATCCCTAAACGCACCATATCAAATTGTGCCTCTTGAAAATTGCTTATTCCCGAAGTATTCAAAATGTGACGAATGGGTTTTATATCTAATTCAGAAATTATCTTAGAAGACAATCTATCGAACAACTGAATTTGCGAAAGCGCAAAATCATAATATTTTACATCATCGCTGGTAGCCATATGCGACAAAATACTTTGAACTTTTACTGTTGAATTTCCTTTTAAAGTCGAAATCAACTCTTCAATCGTATTTTCTTCAAAACCCAGACGGTGCATTCCCGTATCGAGTTTAATATGAATAGGGAAATGTTGCAGATTCTTTTGCTTTGCAATTTTAAGAAAGGCGTGCAATCCTTTCAAACTATAAATTTCAGGTTCCAAACGATGTTGAATAATTGCAGAGAAACTCGTACTTTCAGGATTCAACACCATAATAGGCAATTTGATTCCACCATTTTTCAACGAAATTCCTTCATCGGCAAAAGCCACACCCAAATAATCCACTTTGTGATGTTCTAACAATTTGGCAATTTCGAGTCCGCCATTTCCATAGCCAAAAGCTTTGACCATCACCATGATTTTCACCTTGGGCTTCAATTTCGATTTAAAGAAATTCAGGTTGTAACTAATGGCATTCAGGTTAATTTCCAAAACCGTTTCATGTGTTTTCTCTTCTAACAAAGCCACGATTTCCTCAAATTGAAACGAACGCGCTCCTTTTATCAAAATACTTTCATTGGAGAAATCCAGTTTTTCAAAATTCGAAATAAAATCGGCTGTCGTTTTAAACGTGATACAATTCGAAAATTGATCTTTAAACTCCGAGATGGTTTCTCCAATTCCGATAACACGATTAATTTTGTTCGAAACAATTAACTGCGCCACTTTAGCATACAATTGCTCATTAGGAAAACCACTTTGAAAAATATCTGAAAGGATTACCGTTTTCTTTTGAAACTGGTTCTGACTTTCCAAAACATCCAAGGCAATCTTCAAAGACTGAAAATCCGAACTGTAACTATCATCAATAATACTGCAATTATTAATTCCGTTTTTTACTTCTAAACGCATTTCGACAGGAAAAAGCATTTCCATTCGGGATTGGATTACAGCACTTTCATAATCAAAATACAACAACACCATCAAACTGGAAATCGCATTTTCAATCGAAGCCTTATCCACAAAAGGGATTTTCAACTCATAAGAATTCCCTTTGTATTTATAAGACAATGTAGTTTCATGATTGGCAATCTCTTTGCTAAACACAAAAACATCAGCATTCTCTTCTTTAAAACTCCAAGAAAAAGCTTTTGTTTTAGAATTTATATATTTTTCAACCTGACTGTTTTTTTGATAAATCAAAACTTCAGCATCTTGAAACAACAGCATTTTTTGTTGGATTTTTTCTTCTAAATCAGCAAAACCTTCGTCATGAGAAGAACCAATATTGGTCAAAACACCAATGGTAGGTTTTATGATTTTCTCTAATTTATCCATTTCAGCAACGGTAGAAATTCCCGCTTCAAAAATGCCCAGATTGTGTTTCTCATTAATGGCAATTACCGACAAGGGAACACCTACTTGGGAATTGTAACTTTTAGGACTTCGAATCACATTATAATCCGGACTCAACAGGAAATTAAGCCACTCTTTGACAATGGTTTTTCCGTTGCTCCCCGTTAAACCAATAATAGGAAAATGAAAAAGACTGCGGTAATAGGCCGCAAATTGTTGCAAGCCAACTAAGGTATTTTTGACAACCAGAAAATTAGCCTGATTGTTACATTCTTCCGGAATATGAGTCACAACAAAATTTTGTACCCCAATAGCAATTAAATCTTTAATGTAATGATGCGCATCATTATTAGGTCCTACCAAAGCAAAAAACAGCGTATGTTCACTATTTTGTAACGAACGGCTATCAATCGAAATATTATCTATTGTTGCTTCGGGATTGATTCCAAACCATTTTGCATCAAGGATTGGAATACTATTTTTTATTATTATACTCATCGAATGGAAAGAAGTTAAGACAAACTATACTTCATCAAAAATAAGACTTCTTTTGAAACTGAAGCCTTGTATAAGAATTTAAAAGAATGTTAAATATAATTCAATCTTTTAATTTAGAAAAAGACTTTTTACCAGATTCGCTATATTTGTGAGTCTAAGTTATTTTTAAAAAATGCAACAAAGAATCTTTCCTTTTTTTTCCTATCTTTTTCATCCGGTATTCATTCCGATATACGCTACTCTTTTTTATCTTTTTTCAAACCATTCTTATTTTGTAAATAACGAAAAATACCTTGTCTTACTTCAGGTAAGCATCATCACATTTTTAATACCGATTATGTTCTTTTTCCTGTTGCGATTAACTGGAAAAATTACTTCTGTCATGGTCCCCGAATTATCGGAACGAAAATTTCCTTTGGTTATCCAATGTTTTCTACTTATTCTTTTGGTTCGAAAAAGCATTACTCTAGACCGTTATCCCGAATTACATTTTTTCTTATTAGGCGCTTTAATTAGTACGCTCATTGCTCTCATTCTTTTATTTGCAAACAAAAAAGCAAGCTTGCACATGATGGGATTAAGTGCTTTGACTTTTTTTGTCTTTGGCTTGAGCCTGCATCATAATACGCAAAATATCGCTCTAATCGTTTTCCTGGTTTTAATGAATGGCTTTGTCGCCTCATCAAGATTAATCATGAAAGCGCACACGCCTAAAGAATTGATTTTTGGAGTACTTTTAGGAAGTATTCCACAAATACTTTTACTATTTGTATGGTTATAAAATATAGAAAATCAAGCCTACACTAACTGCCTTCATATTGATCTTTTTACCGTCAATCTCAGCCGATTTAAAAAGGGGATTCAAACCGTAATAAGCATAGACATTTAATGTATTATATCCTGCCGAAAGATAAAGACCATAAAGAAATTTGTTAAAATCGGCATTATTAGTAATCACTATTTTTCCCTGATCATCTTGTAGAACCGATTTACTATAAACTAAATAACTAAATTTCATTCCGCCATAAATTCTCCAAAATTTATAACTCTCATAAGTAGATGTTCTCCATCTGAATTCCAGAGGGACATCGACTAATAACTGTGTAAATTTATTTTTATCGAAATTAGATTGGGAACCCAAAACAGTATAAATTGCGTCTTGAGCGGTTCCGCTAATTCCTATATTTTGATTGTAATTATTATAACTAACACCTAAACCCGTAGCAAAAGCTTTGGTTCTGGTTTTATTAATAGGCATATCTCTAAGAAAACCTCCTGAAATCCCAATTGAGAATTTTTGTTGAGAAGCATCTTCTGGCATTTGTTGTAAAGTATTATAATTGAACCCAAAATAAAACTGATCTTCTCTATATAGAGAATCTATTTTTACTTCGAATACTTCTTTAGGTTTTGTTCCCTGTGCAAACACACTAAAAAAAGACAGCAATAGCAAAACACTAAAAAATATTTTTCCTCTAAATTGATTTTGAAGTAGATTCATTGTTCGCTGTTTTCTTTTAAATTGCACTATTAATACTTTTTTCAACCATTAAGAAATTAAGATTCATTGAGTCTAAATCCACTTAATTTCTTAATGGTAAAATTAGTTGTTTTAGAATATATCTATTAAACTATTTAAACAAAAAAGGAGCAAAAAAATTGCTCCTTTTCATATTATTTAATTTTGATTTCCTCTAATTCCTCTTTCAAGACCTCTTAACTCAGCAAGACCTCTTAATCGACCAATAGCAGAATAACCCGGATTCATTTTCTTGTCTAAATCGTCAAGCATCTGGTGACCGTGGTCAGGACGCATTGGCAATCTATAATCCGGACGACCATTAGTAATACGTTTTTGTTGTTCTTCCACAATTGCTTTCATCACTCCGTACATATCTACATCGCCATCTAAATGATCTGCTTCGTAGAAATTACCTTCTGCATCACGTTTAGTAGCTCTTAGGTGAATAAAGTTAATACGGTGACCTAATCGTTGTACCATACCTACTAAATCGTTATCTTCTCTTACACCGTAAGAACCGGTACAAAAACACAAACCATTACTTTTGCTATCCACAACTTCAATCAGTTGTTTTGCGTCTGCCTCAGTACTTACCACTCTTGGCAAACCTAAAATAGCATAAGGTGGATCATCAGGATGAATAGCCATTACGATTCCTGCTTTTTCAGCTGCCGGAATAATTGCTTTCAAGAATTCGTATAAATTATTTCTCAATTCAGCATCACCAATTTCAGCATAATCATCTAAAGCTACTTGCAATTGCTCTACAGTATAACCTTCTTCAGCACCTGGTAATCCTGCAATAATATTTTTAACCAATAGCTTTTTTTGCTCCTCAGTCATCGCTTCAAAAACGCGAGTCGCTTTAGCTATTTCTTCAGCTGTATAATCGTTTTCAGCACCTTTTCTTTTTAGCAAAAACAATTCGAAAGCTGCAAATTCCATTCGGTCAAAACGCAAGGCTTTAGAACCATCTTCCACTTCAAAAGCCAAATCAGTTCTTGTCCAGTCTAAAACCGGCATGAAATTATAACAAACTGTATCGATTCCACAAGCTCCCAGATTTAGGATACTTTGACAGTAGTTTTCAATGTATTTTTTATAATCTCCTTTTCTGGTTTTAATGTTTTCATGAACAGGAATACTTTCGACAACTGACCAGGTCAATCCAGCCGCTTCAATTTCATCTTTCCTTTTTTGAATCTCTTCCACTGTCCACGCGGTTCCATTTGGAATATGGTGTAATGCAGTTACAATTCCTGTAGCTCCTGCCATTTTAATATGAGAAAGCGGCACAGTATCTTTTGGCCCGTACCATCTCCAAGTTTGTTCTATTCCCATTGTATTTTGATTATGTGTGTGTGTTTAAACTCCTGAATACGCTAAAAATCCACCATCTACAGCAACAACAATTCCTGTTACAAAACGAGAAGCAGGATTACAAAGCCAAAGTAGCGTACTGTCTAAATCATTTGGTTCACCAAATCGTCCCATTGGTGTTTGTGACAGAATTTTATTCCCTCTTTCAGTCAAACTTCCGTCTTCGTTAGTCAATAAAGTTCTGTTTTGTTCGGTTAAGAAAAAACCTGGCGAAAGGGCATTTACTCGGATTCCTTCTTTAGCAAAATAAACCGACAACCATTCTGTTAAATTACTAATAGCCGCTTTAGCAGCGCTGTAGGCAACCACTTTTGTCAAAGGATGAAAAGCACTTACCGAAGAAATATTCAGGATACTACATCCTTCTCTTCCTATCATATCAGCAGCAAAAACCTGAGTTGGCAACAAAGTACCAATAAAATTAAGGTCGAATACAAAACGTAAACCTTCGGTATCTAAACCAAAGAAAGTTTGTAATCCTGTAGTTTTATTTTCTCTGTCAAAAGAAACATCAGCACTAGTTCCTTTTGGGTGATTTCCTCCCGCTCCGTTAATTAGAATATCAACTAATCCTAATTGCTCATTAATTTCCTGATGTGCTTTTCTTAAGCTCGCTTCATCACAAACATCAGCAGAAACGCCTAAGGCTTTTCCACCTGCACTATTAATTTCATCAGCTAATTTCTGTGCTTTTACTAAGTCTCTTCCTAATATGGCAACTTTAGCTCCTTGTTTTGCTAATACGTTTGTAAATCCGGCACCTAATACTCCTGCACCTCCAGTTATTACGACTACTTTATCTTTTAGTCCTGCAATTATATCCATTCTATTTTTTTGTAAGTTTTAGCGAAACTACAAAAAAAGATTTATTTATTTCCTTTTATCGTTACTTTAAGGGGGTTAGCAATTATTTTGGCTTGCTTTTGTAATAAAGTATCCCAATCGGCTACGTTATTAATCTGACCGCTTTTTTGCCAGACAAAACCGGCATAATATATTAACGTATTTTCTTTTGGATGTGTTATTACCAACAAATTACTTTGGTCTTTTTCTTTGGAAACATTCGAAAAAGCATCAGCAACTAACTTCGGGTTCAAAACGATTCCTTCGCCTAAGAAAACTCCATCGATTGTCTCTCCGTGACGAAACCAACCTTCTTTTTTATTTATTTTTACTTCGCCTTTATTTTCATGCAAAGAAATTCCTGTGGCATAATTTGGAAGCGGTTTATTGGCATCAATCGAAATTTCGAACTTAGAAAAATTCGAACCTAAATCTAACGAAATCCTTTTTATTTCCTTAACCTGATACGAACTCCAAGGCGCATACGTCAATTCGAAAACCGTACGCAATGGCCCAACAGCAATGGTTTTATAACTCACAAAATTTTTAGAGACTGCCAGTTTATTATCTTCCCAAACTCCCGTTCCTCCTGTACCACGACTCGCACCCACATGATACGGGTCATAACCTTCGCCGTGATCGATATGGTAATAGCCTGATTTCTTCACATTTTCGGCATACCATTTATTGATGATGGATTTATCGGTTCTTTTTAACCAAAGATCAATTCCGCTGCTAAGTGTTCCTTCCGAACGATTTTCTTCTACTCTTTTTTGCGCATCAGGCCCATACGTTCTAAATGCTACTTTATCATTTTCCCAGGCATAATCATCCGTTCGTTCCGGCACAAAACGGGAATAGGTTGTAATTGTGCTTTCGGTCAACGGAATTATTCCATCAAAAACCACTTGATAATTTGCTTTGGCTTTAGCCGCAACCTCAGCTTGAAACAACAATTCATCGGAAATTCCGTCCTGATCGAAATCAATCCATTGCAAAACAACAAATTCAGATGTTCCTTCTTTTTTAATTCGAAGTTCCTTTTCTTGTTTTCCTTTTATCAAATTCGAAAGTTGTTTTCCCGAAATAGAAACTACTTCTTGACGCGAGAAATCGAGATTGTTTTTCACCGAAATTTTCGCTGATTTGTTTTGGGCATTAGCCGATATTGAAAACAAAAAAAACACCAACGAACACTTAAATATCGAATTGTAATTTCTCATTATTTATAAAATTAATTTGCAGCATACCGAAATTTTATTTCAAACTTCAATATACTGCAAATGATTATTTCAATATAATTTATTTCTTAACTCCTTCAAAACCTTGGCAAATTCATAATTATATTTTTGACACAAATTACACTAATTTACACCAATTTTAGTGATTCTAAAAATTACACCAATTTATCTACCTTTGGCAGATTCGTGCAATGTTACAACATCCTAATTTGTGTTATTTCGTGTAATTCGTGTCTTATCCATTATTTCTTAACAGGCTGAATTCCATCTAATGTAGGTTTAACAGCAATGATATTTCCTTCTTCGTCAAAATAAAGTCGGTCGATACAAACCTCTCTATTGAATCCTGCCGCACGTCCCATCGTTATTCCTTTAGGAATGGTAAAACGGTGGTACACAATATACCATTCGTCAGTACCCGGAATTTGAATTACCGAGTTATGACCTGTTCCGTAGATTCCCTGAGAAGAATCTTTAGCCAATATCAAATTATCTTTAGGAATACTTAATGATCCCAACGGAGAAGTTGTTGTAGCATAACGCACTCTGTAATTCTCGCTTCGCGTATCATCTTCTGACCATAAAAAATAATATTTCCCTTTTCTATAGAAAACCTCAGTTCCTTCTCTAAAAGTTTTATCAGGATTTAACACCGTAAGTGTTTTTTCATTCACCGAAATCATGTCGTCATTCAATTCGACTCCCACCATAAATCCGTTTCCATAATACAAATAACTTTTTCCGGAAACTGGATCAGTGAATGCATCCGGATCAATAATTTGTCCTCTTGTAATTCCGTTAGGTTTTGTTGCCACTAATGGTTTTCCAATATCAGTAAATGGTCCTTGAGGATTATCACTTACCGCCACACCTATTTTGGCATCGCCAGTATAATAAAAGAAATAACGGTATTGACCATTTATTTTTTTCTCAGCAGCTGTAGGAGCCCAAGCTTTTACATCAGTCCAGGACACATCTTTTTTCAAATCTAATAACACACCATCATCAACCCAATCCACTAAATTAGTTGATGAAAAACTCTTGAAATAATCGCCACTCCAGTCATCAAAACCATCGCTGGTAGGATACAAATGAAAACGATTGTCCTTATTCGAATACAAAATTTCAGGATCGGCATAATAACCTGTTAATGAAGGATTATTTCTAACTACTGCTTCTACATCAAAGGCCGTTTTTCCTAAATCGCCCATCTCAAAATCATACTTTACCGCTTGATTTGAAAAATCCTGAGCTCCTGTAGGACTTACTGTTGCTTCTTGATTTACTTTGAATTCTGGATCGAAATGTTTTAAGTCGGTTCCATTCTTTACGGGAAGCAACATCTTTTTATTTTGAACATCAACAATAACGTTGTTTTGCTTAATTGCTGTTGATTGAGCCCCTACAATTTCACTGTTTGGAAACCAACCGAATTTATTGATTAATGCTTGTGCTTCCGATTTTGTAATTGGTAAAACCGTACCATGTCTTGGATGGAAATTCATCGAAACATTTTGGTCAATTACCTTAAAGTTTTTCAAATCAGTCGAAGAAGTAAATTGATACTTTCCTTTTCTGTACATATCATACATCAAAATATAAGTATCCGAATTGTTTAATTTGAAAACACCTGAACCTTCAACTGATTCATTAGTTTGATCAACATACTCTTCTTTCAACACATATCCTGAAGTCAACTTGTCCGAAATAGCTACTTTAATTCCTTTATCGGCAGTGTCTTCCGTTTTTAAGAACAAATGAAATTTTCCGTCTTTTTCTATAATATCAGCATCGATACAAGAACCTTTTGTTGGACTAAAAAACAGCTGTTTTGGAACTGTTTCCAAGGCTGTAAAATCTTTATTGGCATACGAATAATAAATAATATCTTTCCCTTCTGGCTGTAACATCGAGAAGTACACCATGTATTTCTTAGCCTTAGCATCATAAATAGTTTGTGGTGCCCACACACGAGTTACATCTTTAAAACCAGAAAACACTTTTGAAATATCTACTTTCGAAGAAGTCCAATTCACCAAATCAGTCGATTTTAAAAGTATCATGGCTTGGTTATCCCAGCCATTGGCAGTTTGCAAATCGGTAACGGTCATATAAAAAGTCTTGCCATCGGCAGCTCTTAAAATATGAGGATCACGAACACCTCCTGTTGTACTTATGGTTTCAGAAGCAATAACGGGTTTGTTATCATTTAAAGCGTAATAATTATAGCCATCTTTGCTTAATCCAAAACGGATGGCTTCTTCTGCTTTTGCATTCCCAGTGAAATACACAAATAAGTAAGCACTATTATTCTCTGCTACTTTTTTAGTCACGCTACAAGAAGAGAACAAGACTAAAACCAGACTTATCGAAATCGTTAAAAATGCAGATTGTATTCGTTTCATATGGAGATAATATTTGTTTTTTAAAGGAATATGGTATCGCCATTCTTCATTCATATTTATGATAATTGAATCATGGCGATTTCATATTTTTTATTAATTATTTGGAGCCATCAAACTCAAGGTATAACTGTAGCTGTATTTTGGAGTGCTAAGCAAATATTCGGCATGCGGAAGAGCACCCCAACTGTTATCTCCACCCACACCACGTTGAGCTAAATCTACACTAACAAAAACAATATCTTGTGGTTTCACATCAGTGGTGTGACGTTGATTCTTAGTAGTTCCCGGATCTATAGATTCTGTTGAAACATTTAGCGTACTGAAACCTAAAGTCTGCTCTCCTGTAATTTTCAATCCTAACCCATTGCTGTTTTGTAAGCTAAACCAACGCGTATCGGTTTTATAGCCACATTCCTGTGGACGAATGTATTCCCAAATAAATTGGTTTGCCACCTTGTCCTGATAAGTCCCCAAAAATGAAGCTGTTTTTCTATCAGAATAATTTTCTAATGGCCCACGACCGTAGTAACTCAAATTTTCATAAGCTCCCGGAAGTTGCAAACGCATTCCAAAACGCGGCATTTCTGGCATTTTTTTATCGGTAATATCAATACTTGCTGTTACTTTGATTTCGCCATTATTTTGAATAAGATAATTTACAACATAAGGTATTTTGGCTTCAGCCAAAGCATATTCAACGGCAATTGGCAAACCTAAATCCGTTTGTTTCCCTACGGTAACCGATTTAACTTCAGGATTTAAATGTGCTTCTCTCCAAACGGCTAATTTTATTTGCATTTTGCTTCCAAAATCATTGTCCGTTGGGGCTCTCCAGAAATAAGGTGTTGGAAAATTAGTTATAACCTCAGTACTTGCGTTTTTAAAATTATAGCTTTTAATTTCTCCTTTAGCCAAGTCAAAAGTTCCAGCAATTGTGTTGGTTTCGAATGATAAAATGCTGCCTTTTTTCTTGATTTTCAATGCTGCCTTTTTCGAAATTTCGACTGTTTTTTCAGCAAAGAAATTCCCTTTTCCAATAGCAAATTGTTCTCTGGCCACTTCGTGGTTTACCGGAACTAAATCGGTCGCTGTTTTAGTATAGGCATAAACATTCAGAAAATATTCTCCTTTTGCATTTAAAGCTTCAAGAGGTAAATCGATAGTTACACTTTCTTGAGGTTCACAATCGACATTGAATGTATTTTCCTGAACTAACTGACCATTTTTAATTAATTCAAATTTGAATTGGTATTGTTTTAAATTGGTATACTGAAATATATTTTTAATCGTCAATTGGTTTTCTCCCTTTAGACTAAACAAAATATCCTGATACACTTTTTTAACTTCAGCCAATCCTGGATGAGGAATTCTACCCGCGTTAATTAATCCGTTATCACAGAAATTTTCGTCATTATGAAGGTCTTTCCCTCCTAAATCACCTCCGTAAGCATAGAAAAAGTTTCCGTTTTTGTCTTTGGTTTTAATTCCCTGATCTACCCAATCCCAAATAAAACCACCTTGCATGTGCGGACTACTATTGATAATGTCAAAATATTCCTGAAAATTACCATTACTATTTCCCATAGCATGTGAATACTCACACATGATAAAAGGTCTTGTCTTATCGGTTGCAGCAGCATATTCTTTCATATATTTTATACTTGGATACATTGGTGCCACAATATCGGTATTCGCATTTTCTTTGGCTTGTTCAAAATGGACAGGACGAGACGCATCTCTATTTTTCAACCATTTATAGGCTTCATGAAAAACAGGTCCATTTCCACATTCATTCCCCATAGACCAGATAATAATCGAAGGATGATTTTTATCGGTTTCTAACATTCGAGCAATTCGATCCAAATGTGCTGGAAACCACATTGGCACATAAGAAGGATGTTTAGACTCAACCGAAATATTTTGTCCGTCAACTCCCATTCCATGGCTTTCTATATTAGCCTCATCTACCACATACATTCCATATTCGTCACATAGTTCATACAAATAAGGATCGTGTGGATAATGACTCATTCTAATGGCATTGATGTTATTTTGTTTCATCAATTCTAAATCCCTACGCATTGTTGGGCGATCAGGAGTACGTCCTTTTGTTTCGTGATGATCTTGAGTATTCACACCGCGCACCAATATTGCCTTACCATTTACTAAAAGTTGGGCATTTTTAATTTCGACTTTTCTAAAACCCGCTTTTCCATAAACAACCGAATTCTCAGCAGGATTAGCACTTTCTAATTTTAGAACATAACGATACAAATAAGGCGTTTCTGAACTCCATTTATTTACATTATTAACAACTGAATTAAAAGTAACTTCCTTCGTTGCATTGGTTACTTTTTTAGTTTCGCTGTATATTTTTTTGCCTTGAGCATCTAACAAGCTTAAAGTTAGATTGGCATTTTTAATTTTGTTTAGTTGAAAAGCTCTTAATTGAACCGTGGTTTTAAAAAGTCCATTGGTATAATTTTCATCCAAATCGGCATTTACAAAATAATCCCAAACGGTTAATTTAGGCGTAGCTTGCAAATACACATCTCTTTCAAGACCACTCAATCTCCAGTAATCCTGGTCTTCTAAATAACTTCCATCATGCCAACGAAAAACTTGCACTGCCAATACATTTTCTCCTTTTTGTAAAAACGAAGTCACATCAAATTCGGCTGCTGTTTTTGACGCTTTGGTCATCCCTATTTCTTTTCCGTTCAGGAAAACACGAGCATAACCTGAAATAGATCCAAAGTGAAGCAATACTTCTTTTCCATTCCAATTTTCGGGCACGGTAAATGTTTTTCTATAGCTCCCTACTGGGTTGTAATCGCCTCCTATAAAAGGGGGATTTCGTGGAAAAGGATACGTAATATTAGTATAAATTGGAATATCAAATCCTTGCATTTCCCAGTTGGATGGTACAGCAATAGTAGACCATTTTTTATCATCCAAATCCACTTTATAAAAATCCTGAGGGCGATCGGCTGGTTTTTTAACGATGTTAAATTTCCAATCGCCATTTAAACTTTGATAATAAGCCGAAGTTTCCGGTTTATTAGTAGTCGCTACAGTCTCGTTTTGATATAAAACAAATGAAACTCTCCCTGCTTCTTTGTTCCTTTCTACGATGTTAGGATTCTCCCATTCATTTTGTTGTTGCTGTGCCGTGATGACTTGTACGGCTAGCAAAAGCGCAAAAATTAATTTTCTTCTCATTCTCAATCTATTTTAGTGGTTTTTAGTGTACGTGTTTTTAGTTATTTAGCTTGCAATAAAGGTAACTTTTTTAGTTCTAAAATTTTCACAGGCTGAGGCGCTACCTTTGCTAATCCTTCTCCATCGGCCTGACTTACATTTTGAGAAAATATGTGTAACTGCTTTTTTTCTGCCCAAAGTTCCTTATCCAAATTAGGTTCCCATTGACCTACCGTAAAACGGCTAACATCTTTCAACTCCCATTGTTTTTTATCCAAATTAGTATACCCCAATGTTATTTTGTTGTCTCTTTCTTCATCTCTAAAAAGCAGGTACAACATGGATTTGTTTACTAAAATTTCGGGGCGCGAAATCGGAATTCTTTTGGTTCCGCCACCTCCTAAAGTAAATGAATTATGATGAAAATTAGTATTGAGTAAATTCCATTTTCCATTTAATAAATAAACCACTTTGTATTGTGGCACACCATCATTATTCCAATAAGTTGTAATATATGGGTTTCCTGAATCATCAACAGTCATCGCTGTTTGATTGATTAAACTACTATTTTGTGGCACTTCCCAAGCATGTTCAGCTGTAGCTTTCGTAATCGGTAAATTGTATTTTTCTCCTGTAGATTTCTCCCAGGTTTTCCCTCCATCGGCAGAAAAAGCATAACAAATATCATGATTGGTTGACACATCCCAGCTTTCTCTCCAAACCCAGGAAATATAAATTCCTTTTTTGCCTACGCAAATTTGCCAATAGGCACTTCGTTGATTTTCGCCATCAATTAAATTATTTTGTAATGAAGTCCATTTCTGGGTTTTCACATCATAGGATTTCATAATCATATTCCCTCGTCCTGAAGCTCCGGAACGGTAACAAAACAACAGCTCCCCATTAGGCAAATTATGAAATTCCGGATAGGTTACTTTAGCCTCATCTTTGCCAGTCATGGCTTGTTCGTCTCCCAGTTCTAAACTAAAAGCTACTTTACTTCTGGCATATCGCAAACGGGTATCATGATGATCCCAACTCACATGAAGATAACCCGCAGCATCTATCGCAATGCTAATATCATTATGAGCGTCTTTTACATTACCATTATAAGGTGTAATTACTACATCCCATTTTCTAGCATTCAACTTGCGTTTCGCTAAAACTAGCTGCCCTTCTGGATTGTAATAGGCCGTATATTGTACATTCTTAAAAGTAGTGAGGGCGCTATTTCTAAAAATAACAGTATTGACTGAATTGTTGCTCCATCCTAAACCAATTTCACTTTCCCTGGTTTTTAACTGAGCATTGACTACAGAAGAAAAAAAAGTCATCATTAAAGACAAACTCTTAACAACGACAGCTATTTTATTTGAATACATTCTTAAATTTCTATTCATGCTATTTTTTATAAAGTTGCCACTTTTTCTATTAAAAATCTTTACTTCGACTCAATAGAATTTAGAATAAAATAGCAAATCAGTTTTTTTTCAATATTATTTTTATCGAATAACTAACAAATGTAACTACAACAATTACAATTACAAACCAGCACCAACCAGTTTTTGAATTTCTCTACCAGATATAGACTATTATGTAAAAAATCTCAGATAGAATAATAAACAAATTAGCAGTCCCCAAACTAACAGCTTGTTCTTACAAACTCATTCACAAAACCATACCACTATATACCAGTTATTTTGCATATATTTATCGCCTTATATTTTGTAGCATGAAAATAATATCCATCAATAAAAGGCAGAACCTCCCAAAATACAAGCAAATAATATTGTCTATAGAAATATCTATAGCCGAAAAACGCTTAAAAAGAGGAGACAAACTACCTTCGGTTAATAAAGTATCACTTGAATTTGGAATTTCAAGAGACACGGTTTTATTAGCCTATGATGAGCTCAAGAAAAGAGGAATTATCTATGCCATTTTAGGGAAAGGCTATTATGTAAAAAGTGAAGATTTCAGTTTTGAACAACGCATTTTCTTATTATTCGACGAATTAAATGCCTTTAAAGAAGACCTTTACAATTCGTTTATGGAAACCATCAATCGAAATGCACAAATAGACATCTTCTTCCATTATTTCAATCCCGAAGTTTTTAAAAAACTTATCCATGACAATAATGGAAATTATTCCAAATATATTATCATGCCCACCAATTTGGTTAATGCTGCATCAATAATCAAAACCTTACCCGAAGAAGATGTATTTATTCTGGACCAAACCAATGCTGAATTAAAAAATTATCCTTCAGTACATCAGAATCACACAAAAGACACCTTTAATGCCCTAGAATCTGGAAAAAGTAAAATTGAAAAATATAAAAAACTAATTTTAATTTTCTCCAGCTATAAACAACCCATAGGGATGAGAGAAGGTTTTATCATTTTTTGCAAGAAACATCAATTGCATTATGACATCATCTCTAATTTTGAAAATAACGAAATCCAAACAGGAGATTTATATATCATTCCCGATGATCGTCATTTGGTAAATGTTATCGAACAATCTAAAAAACAAAAACTCATTATAGGACAGGATTTAGGCATCATCTCTTACAACGACACCCCACTTAAAAAAGTAGTAACCGATGGGATCACAACCATCTCCACCGATTTCAAAGAAATGGGACGCATTCTAGCCGAGTTGATTCTGAACCAAAGAAAAGAACAAATTGAAAATAAAAGCAGTCTTATCGTGAGGAGTTCTTTGTAAAAAACTCAATAAAAAAAGCGCAACATTTAATTCAAATGTTGCGCTTTCTTGCAGAGAGAAAGGGATTCGAATCTATAATATCTTAAAACTTCAAAAAGACTCAAAATACTAATAAATATAGAGTATAAAGAAATTTGCATAAAATAAAATATCATAAAATATTATTGCATATCACAAAAACTGGGTGTAAATTTGGGTGTAAATATTATCACAACCAATTATGAGCAACATTAAGAGAAACATCATTTTTGCACTAGAAAATAGAAAAAAAGAGGGCGTTCTAATAACAGAAAATGTTCCAATACGTATGCGAGTGATTTATGCAAATAATCGTATTGACTTTTCAACTGGCTTTCGAATAGACGCATCGAAATGGGATAATGAAAAAGAGCGCATAAAAAATGGCTGTACAAATAAACTAAAACAAAGTTCTTCTGATATTAATACTCGTCTTTCGGAATACTATACCTACCTACAAAATATCTTTAAAACTTTTGAAACAAGAAACACTATCCCTACTCCAAAAGAATTAAAAGAAGAATTCAAAAACGCAATAACATCTGATGATTCCAATGGATTTAATTCTAATAAAATAAATTTCATGGATTCGATTGATGAATTCACTAAAGAAACGGGGAGGCAAAACAACTGGACTGATGCTACTTTTCAGAAATTCACAACAATGAAAAGACATTTAAACTCCTTCAAGACAAACCTTAATTTTGAATATTTTGACGAAAAAGGTTTAAATGATTATATTATTTTTCTACGTGATGAAAAAGACATGCGAAATTCAACTATTGAAAAACAAGTGGGCTTTTTAAAATGGTTTCTCAGATGGGCAGATAAAAAAGGTTATAATAAAAACAAAGCTTATGATTTTTTTAAACCTAAATTGAAAAACGCTCCCAAAACAGTAATCTTTTTAACTTGGGAAGAATTGACTAAACTAACTAATTGTAAAATCCCAGACAAAAAACAATATCTTGAAAGGGTACGAGATGTTTTCTTATTTAGCTGTTACACAGGACTTAGACACTCCGATATATACAACCTAAAAAGAAATAATGTTAAAAAAGATCATTTAGATTTTACAACAAAAAAAACTGGTGAACGCTTAATTGTAGAATTAAACAAACATAGTGAATCAATCCTTAAAAAGTACAAGAATATCAACTTTGAGGACAACAAAGCTTTACCAGTAATTAGTAATCAAAACATGAATGATTATTTGAAAGAACTCGCGGAACTTGCAGAAATTAATGAATCAATTAATCAAATACATTATAAAGGGAACAAACGTATTGAAGTTAACAGTCCAAAATACTCATTAATAGGAACACACGCAGGACGTAGAACATTCGTATGCAACGCATTAGCCTTAGGGATTCCAGCGCAAGTTGTAATGAAATGGACAGGACATAGCGATTATGCCTCCATGAAACCCTATATCGGTATTGCCGATTCTATTAAAGCTGACGCAATGACTAAATTTAATCAGCTATAAAACTTAAAAATATCATGTATAAAGTAACAGATCTGATTCCAAGCTATAGAAAATTAAACAAAATATACGAGGATGTATTATATCGTCAAGAACTAATCTATGAAGAACAACGTGCTGTTTTTGATTTTTACGAACGATTTTGCGAAATACAATCATTTGAGTCAATAATTATTGAACTAATAAACGATTCACAAAAAGAAGACCGTGAGTTATTAATAGGAAAGATTAATCAAGAAATAAATAAAAACAATTCTCTTTATAAAGAAAACAAGTCTTTTTTTGACAATATAGATCTATATGAAGTTTGTAAAGAGTATTACAACAGGAATAACCAAAATATTGCTTTCCAAGCAACAACTCATAAAGAGGCATATGAAAGACATTTAAAGACAGAAAAAGCTTTACGAGAAGCTAATGAAGAAGATAAAAAGAATTATCAATCAACATACAATCATTTTCGGGAAATATGGGAAAAAGAAAAAAACAAACATTACAGACTGTTAGACTTAAAGCGAGAACTGGAAAAAGAAACATATAAATACCATACTAATACTTTTGGTATCAACAATAAGCTAAGCAATGCCTTTCTTGATTCACTAGAGTATTACTTTCCTGTTAAAGAAAAAAGATCAATTAAACCAATCAACAACGACGAAACAACTTATTTTGAAACAGAACTAATTTCAAAAATCTATAAGGTTTGCAATAATGAACAATTTGAGTATGTAACCGAATTAGATTTCATATTCAGTATAAATCTTTACTCAAATTCAAAACCTTTGAAAATAAAAAAAGATGAAATAATAAGAGTTTATTATTTGATCTATAAACTTTACAATATTTGCGATAAAAACAAAAGAAAGCATTGGCTTAAACGAACCTTACACGATTTAGAAATCAAAAAGGGAAACTATGACTCAAAATCAAAATATTGTTCCTCTGATACAAACAAAATTAACATTGAATATACTGAACAAATTAATAAAATCTTCAAATAGAGTATAACAAAGTATCAAGACCACACAAACTCCACATTTTCCACATAAAATAAATCCTAACTACCTCATTTTAAACAACTTTATTTATCAACCTCCACATACACTACACCATCACCCATCTCTAAATTTGTCATGTTCGAACATAACAAGCCGAAGTACAAGGCTATTGTTTCACATAACATTTTAGAAAATGGAAATCACAGATTTAAAACAAAAGCCGCTTTGGCAAATGACTGGAGAAGAGTTTTTATTTCTTCAGAATAATCCCCAACAAAATAATAAGCAACCTTTTGAAACGATAGACAAACCTAAAAAATATGTCTATGGTATGTTGGGTATAGCAAAGCTTTTCAATTGTAGTATCCCAACTGCAAATCGCATAAAAAAGAGCAAAAGAATTGACAAAGCAATAACTCAAATTGGCCGTAAAATAATTGTTGATGCTGAACTTGCTCTTGAATTAGCTGGTAGAAAAATTAAAGACAAAAAGTAAAGGCATGGAAAAAAACAATAAAATGGATTCCAATGTAACTCAACTTTGGCATTCTTCAAGACTGAGAATAACTGATGATTTCGAATACCCTCCAGTTATTCTAAAAATTAACGATTCTATAATTGGAACTTTAGGAAACTTTAGTGCTTCAACTGGAAAAGCAAAAAGTAAAAAAACTTTTAATATCACAGCAATTGTAGCCTCAGCCTTAATTAATGATTTAGTGCTAAATTATAAATCCTCTTTTCCAGAAGGCAAAAGCAAAATACTTTATATAGATACTGAACAAAGTCCATTTCATTGCCAGCTAGTACTCAATAGAATCGTAGAATTAGCCGAAATATCAAACAAAATTCATCCTGAAAATTTAGAATTTCTTTCTCTCAGAAGATTTACTCCTGAAACCAGAATTGCGATTATAGAAGAAGCAATTAGAAATACTGAAGGATTAGGTTTAGTTGTAATTGATGGCGTTAGAGATTTAGCTTATGACATTAACAGTCCAAGTGAAGCAACTAATTTAATAACGAAATTTATGCAATGGACTGATGAGTACAAACTACATATACACACCGTACTACATCTAAACAAAACCGAGGACAATACCAGAGGACATTTAGGAACAGAACTTAACAACAAAGCAGAAACTATTCTTAAGATAACAAAGGACGAACACGATACCAATACCAGCTATGTTTCCGCTTCAAATATTCGCGATATAGAATTTGAACCTTTTGCTTTTACAATAGACGAAACCAGCCTACCTGTATTAGTAGAAAATTATCGTCCAACAAAATCAGACAGAAAAAGTTTCGACTATCTAGAAGTTTCACAAGAAAAACACAAAGAAGCTTTAGAATCATTGTTTTTAGAATTAAAAACTTTAAAATATAAAGAACTGATAAACGGTCTTCGTGAGAAATATGCTTCTATAGGATATGTATTTGGTGAAAACAAAGCAAAGGATTTAAAAACGTTTCTCGAAAACAAAAGAATGATTATCAAGGAAGGAACTACATATAAATACAACCCAAACTTCCATTACTAAAAACTGGTTTAGTTTAGTCCATGTATATATATAATAAACTAAACTAAACCCAATTTTAATTATTGACTGATTTTTGAAATCTCTTTTTGCTTCCCTTTTGTTCAACACTGACAAATAACAAAAGGGAAATAAAACCCAAGCTTATTTACTTGTAATCTGAAATGATTTCAAATCATATTACTTAATTATTTACTAAAACCAGACTCAATCGAATGAAGATAAATTGATTAAATTGATTAAATTGATCGAGATGTGTCATTGTCAGGACGTCCACCAAGACTGTCCTGACAATAACTACTCGCTTTTACTCCCGATGGTCGCAAAAGAAAAAAAACAGAACGATGAAAAGAATAAAGAAAATAGAATTCCGAGTAACTCATACTGAGTACCTCATAATTCAAAATAAAGCATTAAAAAGCGGAAACACCATTTCTGAATTCCTACGAAACACAGCAATGGGATATCAACTCTCCTATAAACTTACAGAAGACGAAATATTAGTTTACAAACACTTGAATCAATATGCCGATTACTTTAGAAGAATTGGAAACTTATTCAAACTAGGAGACACAACAGGTGTAAAAGAAGCATGTGTTGAAACCACAAAATTAATACAAACCCATTTAAACAAACTAAAATAATATGATTGGAAAAGCTTCAGCTTGTCCAGGAGGGACAGCATTGTTTAATTACGTAATAAACGATAAAAAGGGATATGAGTTAACCCGAAACGGCATAAGTGGTTCTACACCAAAAGAGTTATATGAAAACATGAACATCATTCAGAAACAGAATTTAAAATGTAGTAACAACACTATTTCAATTGTACTTTCACCAACAGTAGATGATGGCAAAAAACTATCTGATACAGAGTTAGTAGCAATTACTAAAGATTTTCTAACTGAATTAGATCTTGACCCGAATAGACAACAATACATAGCTTTTGTTCACAATGAAAAAGAACATAAACACATCCATGTGCTATTAAATCGGGTTCAAGAAAACGGCAAACTAATCCAAGATAACTTTATTGGAAAAAGAGCACAACATGCAGCACATCGGGTTGCTCTTAAAAACGGAATAACGTCTGCACGAGAATTAAAACATAAAAACGAATCCAAGAATGCCGTATTAAATAAAGACATAAAACAACGTATTAAAACAGCCCATTTAGATGTATTAAAACAAAACCCTAGAACCTTAAACGACTACAAAAGACTTTTACTCACAAAATCAATAGAATTAATCCCAACAATTAACAAACAAGGGCAAATACAAGGATTCAGATTTTTAGATTTTTCTACCGGAACAAATTTGAAGGCAAGCGAAGTGGATCGTAACCTCAAATTAAATGAACTATTCTTAAATAGAAATGAACATAAATTCAGTCATAATGAGACCCAGGCTATTTCAAGTAATACTGATAATGATTCCATATTTTCCAACTCATCGGTATCAACTATTCCAGTAAGCAATGATGATTATGAAAATTTAAAAAAACGAAAAAAGAAAAAGAATTTTAAAAGATAAGATCATGGAAAAAAAACAACTTACATTAGATGAGTGGATAGAATTATATATTCAAGCTACTGCCACTTTAAATTCTAATCTTAAAAAAAACACTCAAGTACAACAAAACTTTGAAAAAAAGATAGGCAGTATTAATATCAAACCTGATTTAACTGATATAATAATTAATCAGGAGCAGTATTTTGAAAAAATAAATTTACAATCTCAAAAACACATACAGCTAATCGACGAAAGTTGTAAAAACTTTCAGAAACCATTGCAAAAATTTAATAGCCGAAGCTTCCATTATCTATTGATTTTAAACTTTTGTTTCTTTGTTACTACAGGAATTTCAATTTACGTAGCCATCAAAAAAAGCATCAAATCAAGTGAGTTGATAGAGCTGCAAAACAAAAATTTCGAACTCCAAAGTAAGATTTCGGATTTAAGTACCTTTTTTCAGCAGAATCCCAAAAGCTTAAAATTTTATAAAAAGTGGCATCAGGAAATCAAAGAAAATCATTGATAAAAATTAATCTTTAAAATCCTTCCAATGCATAAAGAGGCTCTCTCAAAAAGAAAGCCTCTTTTACTTTTAAATCAAGCTTAAATCTAGATACACTCAGTATCGATAACAGGATTTAAATCTAAATCAAATTGTTTCAAATATTCTTCTCTTTCATATTCCTCAAGTTCATCATTGATTAAATCACAAATGTCTTTATAGGCTAATTCGGTACATCCGCTAAGAGGATAATTTTGCTTCCTGTATTCAAACTCTAATTTTAAAACTTCAACTATTTTAGGCTCTACGTATTGTTCCAAAAACGAATACAAACACAAGCCTTGATACACTAAGGGATACAATTCTTCAATATGCTTTACAAGGACTTTGTAATAAGATGAGTGTATTAAAATCTCTTCGTAATTTTCGTTAAATTCAATCATAAGGGAAATGTTTTTACTAAATTAACACTAATATTCTTTCTTTAAAAATCAATAATACAATTTAATAATTTATTCAAAGTTCAATCTCCTAAATCTCTTCCGAAAAAAACCTGATTGTTTATAACAAATTGTTGATTCCTAAATACAATTTCTTACATTTATAAACTATAAATTAGCATCATAAACAATCAGAATTACAACATTAATACACATACTTTCCGCTGTAGTTCTTTAACTTGAATTCTCAGCTAATCACACAAACGCATTATGACTATTGAACAGTACATTGTTAAATTAAATACTTTATTTCAAACAGGAAATGCACGAGAACATTCCTATCGTGGCGATTTACAAAACTTAATAATGGCAATTTTGCCTGATGTTCTAGTAACTAATGAACCCGCTCGAGTAGCCTGTGGTGCGCCTGATTATGTATTGACACGTAAAGATATACCCGTTGGGTATATTGAAGCAAAAGATATAGGCGTTGATTTGAACAGTAAAACATTAAAGGAACAATTTGATCGCTACAAATCAGGTTTGTCCAATTTGATTTTTACCGATTACATGGGTTTTCATTTTTATAAAGAAGGAGAATTAACCACCAAAATTGCAATTGCTCAAATTGAAAATGGTTCTATTATGCCAATAACCGAAAATTTTGAACAGTTTACTGAACTGATTAAAAATTTCGCATTAACTGTATCGCAAAGCATCAAATCGCCGACTAAATTGGCACAAATGATGGCAGGAAAAGCAAAATTGATGGCTAGCGTTATTGAAAATTCTTTGAATAATGATGATGAACAAGAGCAACGTTCACAGTTAAAATCACAGATGCTTTCGTTTCAACAAATGTTGATTCACGATATAGACAACAAAGCCTTTGCCGACATTTACTCTCAAACCATTGCTTATGGAATGTTTGCAGCTCGATACCACGACCCAACTTTACCTACATTCTCACGAATGGAAGCAGCAGAGTTGATTCCAAAATCAAATCCATTTCTTAGAAAATTATTTCATGATATTGCAGGTTTTGATCTCGACATCCGTTTGACCTGGATAGTGGATGAACTGGTTAATATTTTCCTTGCTTCGGATGTGGCAAAGATTATGAAGAATTTTGGTAAAAGCACTAAACAGGAAGATCCTGTGGTTCACTTTTACGAAACTTTCTTAGGAGAATACAATCCTGCTTTAAGAAAAGCCCGTGGCGTGTGGTACACACCACAACCTGTAGTAAATTTTATTGTTCGTGCTGTTGATGACATCCTAAAAACTGAATTTGATTTACCACAAGGTTTAGCTGATACTAGCAAAATTAAAATCAAGAAAAAAGCAGTTACACAAGCAACTGCTGATAGACGCTCTAAACTAAAAGAAGTTGAAACAGAAGTTGAAGTACACAAAGTACAAATACTAGACCCAGCTACAGGAACAGGGACTTTCTTAGCTGAAGTAGTAAAGCACATTCATAAAAAATTTGAAGGACAACAAGGCATTTGGAGTAAATATGTTACTAAAGACTTAATTCCTCGCTTAAATGGATTTGAGTTATTGATGGCATCTTATGCAATGGCACACCTTAAAATGGATATGTTATTAACTGAAACAGGATACAAACCTACTGATGACCAACGTTTTCGTATTTTCCTGACCAACAGTTTAGAAGAAGCACATCCTGACACTCAAACTCTTTTTAGTTCGTGGTTGTCCGACGAATCTGACCAAGCAAATGCTATAAAGCGAGATGCGCCTGTGATGGTAGTTATTGGAAATCCTCCATATAGCGTTAGTAGCACTAACAAAAGTCCTTGGATTGAAAAACTAACAGCCGATTATAAAAAAGATATGAAAGAGCGAAACATACAACCTCTTTCTGACGATTACATTAAATTCATTCGTTTTGGGCAACATTTTATTGATAAAAATGGTAGCGGAGTTTTAGCTTATATTTCTAACAATAGTTTTATTGATGGAATAATTCACCGCCAAATGCGAAAACATTTATTAGAAAGTTTTGATAAAATTTATATTCTAGATTTACACGGAAACGCCAAGAAAAAAGAAGTTTGTTCCGATGGCTCTCCTGACCAAAATGTATTCGATATTATGCAAGGTGTTTCGATAAATATTTTTGTGAAAACGGATAAGAAAAAGCAAAATGAATTAGGCGAAATTTTTCATTATGACTTACAAGGAAAAAGAGAATTCAAATATAATTTTTTAAATGAAAATTCTTTAAAATCTTTTAAATGGAATAAATTGAACTACAAAGAGCCTAATTTCTTTTTTATTAATAAAAATTTTGAACTGTCAACACATTATGAATCAGGATTCAAAACCAATCAATTATTTACAGTAAATACAAGTGGAATAAAAACCCATGATGATGCAAACTTAGTAAGCTTTGAAAAATTTATCGACAATAATCAACCTTATTATCATAGACCGTTTGATTTAAGGTCAATAAATTATGATTTAAAAAAAGTTCAGAGACATAGATTTACTGTAATGAAACATATGTTGAAAGAGAACTTATCTTTACTCTTACCTAGGCAAGCTATAACAGGGTTATTTGGTTTTTTCATTTGTAAAGGTTTAAATGATATTAATTATACAGGCACTGCAGGGCAATTTGGAGCAGGACTCACTTTTCCGCTCTACCTCTACCCCGAAACCAACAACCAACAAAACTTATTAGAAACTACCGAAAGAACGCCCAACCTGAATGCGGAAATTGTAAAACAAATTGCGGATGGTTTGGGATTATCTTTTACTAATGAAAAAGAAACGGATAGCAATGTTTGTTTTGCTAATAGTAATGAAGTCCGAACAGAGTTCAAACAAAGTTTTACTCCCATTGATTTACTGGATTATATCTATGCGGTTTTGCATTCCCCAACTTATAGAGAAAAATACAAAGAGTTTTTAAAAATTGATTTTCCCCGTGTTCCGTATCCAACTGATGCACAAACCTTTTGGCAATTGGTTAAACTGGGCGGGGAATTGCGACAAATCCATTTATTAGAAAGTCCAACCGTAGAAAAGTATATCACGCAATATCCTGAGGATGGCGACAACATAGTTACAAGACCCAAGTACGAGCAACGCAATTTTGTAGTTGAAAACGATACCATTTCACATAACGACACACCTGAACCTATGGGAAGGGTTTATATAAACAATACTCAATATTTCGAAAATGTTCCTGAGGTAGCATGGAACTTTTACATTGGCGGCTATCAACCTGCTCAAAAGTGGCTCAAAGACCGCAAAGAAAGAGAATTAAGTTATGAGGATATTTTGCATTATCAGAAGATAATTGTGGCTTTATCGGAGACAGATAGAATTATGAAAGAAATTGATGTCATTGGGATGTGATTTAAAGAGAGAGAAATTAGTATTATGGATAAAAAAATTTAAAACTTAATTAAAATGGCAAATGCAATTGAAGATCTATCTAAGTTATCCTTTGATAAAAAAGAATGGATTACTGAACTTAAAAACAAGGTTTGTCAAAATGGTAAACTTGAACTTGAAGATATCCAAACGGCTTTTGATAAAATACTTTCAGAAATTGAATTAGAAAATATTGAAATATTAATTACAGATTCTACTAACACTATTGTTGAAAAGACGATCTTAAGTATTTATGAAAATCAAAATATAGGTGGATTATATGATAATAAAAAAATTGATTTCAGTCCATTATTTACTCTGATTTACGGAAAAAATGGTAGTGGAAAATCAACATATTATAAAGCTTTAAAAGATGCTTTTCACAGTAATCAGAACATCAAAGGAAATATATACAACGGTAGTAGCGCTGAGTCAAAAGCAAAGTTTGATTTTACTAAAAAAAGAGAGCATTTAAAACTTCAAAAAAAAGGCACAAATATTAATTCAGGTGACATTGAAACTGTAGATTGGATAGCTGGTACACAACACAATTCAAAAATTAAATTCTGTGATAGTGAAGTCTTAAAAAGTTCCTTATCCAAAAAAGAAGCTGGATGGAGTGTTGATAGATATAGGTTAGGATATTTTGACATTTTAAGAGACGGAGTAATAAAAGTAGAAGAAAAAACAACAGCTAAAATTGCCAGTATCTTAACTTCATATTCTTCCAATTTAACCACTATTTCGAATGGCTTAGTTTCCAATGAGCCAAATTCAATTAAGACATATTTTACAATAAATCAAAATAATTCTGAATTACTGACTACAAAATTAAGAGAGCTTATTTCTCTTGAATTAGCGGTGAATCATACGAAAAAAAAAGAAACAGCTCAAAGAAAGTCAACAACATCTGTTATTGATTTTACAACAAAAATTGAACTACTAAAATCAAAAATCATTAGTTTAGATAAAATCGTTTCATTTTGTCAAACGAAAAACATATTACTGGATGAAATAGAAACCATAAAAATAAAAATCACTCGATTAAAACTATTGAAAGAGAGTTTAGATTTTTCAAAATTTGAACAATATCAATTAGTATTTAATCCCAATGAAAATAACGACAAGTTTATTGAATTAATAAAAAAGATTACTGAAACAGCACTTGCTTTTAATTATATAAATTATCCAAATGATATAGATAAATGTTTTTATTGTAATCAAGTCTTACCCGAAGAAAATCTAAAACTTATTCAAGAAATTCATTCTATTGTTGGTAATGAAGTTAATACCGAAATCGAGGCATTATCAAACGAAATTGAGTTATTCAAAACTAAAATAGATAGAATTAGTTTTGAATTCTTTGACTTTGAGTACAAAAATATTGGTGAAATCTATTCCGTTTTGCTTAAAACAATTGTCAATATCAAAGATGTTCACGAAAATGTCTTGAAAAACTCTGATTTATCTACTTTAAAAAATGAACTAGATGATTTAAATATCACAACTGACTTTACTATAAATATAGAACTTACTGAACTACTATCAATTATTGCATTATCAGATAAAAACAACCTAAAAACAGAACTTTATTTAGCCAACAAAGCGTTAGGAGATATTGAGCAAACAAAAACAAAGGCATTAAAAGAATTAAATGAACTCTTAGATTTAGAGTTTTGTTTTAACCAAAAAGAATTACTAAAAAAGATTTTAGCCGATTTAGTAAATCATTCAATGTATAAAGCACAAACTGGATTCTTTTCAACTTATAAAACTAAAATATCCAGAGAAAAAGGAAATGTCGAAAAACGATTAATACAAGCAGATTACTTAGTTACTTTTAATCAAAACTTAGATTTCTTCGAACTTCCAAAACGAGACAAAATCAATAGGATATTTTCAAATCCTGATGGTAAAAGTAAAATAGATGTCAACATTAAAAGTGGTGGAGAGAACTTTGCAATTAACTCAATTTTAAGTGAAGGAGAAGCAAAAGTTTACTCATTTTGCGATTGGCTGACTGAATTAAAATACGATGATAATAATATTCTAGTATTTGACGATCCAATTACCAGTCTTGACCAAGTTAATATACATAAAGTCGTTGAAAAAATAATTGAATTAAGTAAAACACATCAGGTTATAGTTTTTACACACAATTTCGAATTTTATCATAGACTAGTACAGCAGTCTTTAGGAGGCTCTCCTATTGATAAAGGGAAATGTGAATTATGCGATAATGAAACTGAAACCAATCAATGCATTGGTCTTAATAAATCCACAAATAGTTTACACAAATGTTCAAATTACTATACTCTTAATAGTATTCTCCAACCTGGACATATAGATAGAGAGGTAATATTTATTACACTTAATTGGGAAAAAAGATTTGAAATAATTCGAAAAAATCTTTTGAATGGAAATATTAATGAAGTTGATAAACATTTAAGAACATCTATAAATGACTTTTTTGAAAGATTTGTTTTAAATGACATCAAAAGACAAGTTTACAAAAATAATGACTTGATAAAAGAATGGAGAGACATGAGAGAAATAGATGAAGCTGATTATAATTCCTTAATGGAAGTTCATAATAAAATTTCTGGAGAAGGAACTGTTCACGAACCATCCCCTGAAGTAAGAACTACTTTAGATGTTCAAGGATATATTAAAGAATTTAATAAAGTAGTAAAAGCAATAAACAACATCAGGTCATATAGAAATTCAACACCTCCAAAAGCTATTGAAGAAATTTACCTTTCTTAAATCAATTTAAATTTTTTGAGTTAGTCATTTAGTTTCTGTATTTTTATGTCTTTAAAAACAGTCGTTATGGAAGTATTTGAAGGACAAAGCATACTAAACTTTATAAAAGAATTGCCAAATGATGAAGCTTGCAAAGCTTATT
>NZ_JAAAPM020000039.1 GCF_009909155.2 Flavobacterium undicola | reverse complement strand
TGATTGAGAATTTTATTTTCTCTTAAATCTTCTGGATGCTTTTTTTTGTAGCCATAACTTACGAAATTTAATTATATTCGTAAGGTACTAAAACTACGGTAAGTGCTACCGAAGGTTTAGTTCAACATCGGTTTTACGCTATTGCGAAAAATGTGCATAATTCACATTTATCTTTCGCAAGAAATATTATCTTAAGTGGAAAATAAACGGTTCCGAAGTTCGCAAGAGAACCGTTATGCCGCATTGCCAAACGGACCGTTAAAAAGACAAATCCTATGAAATACTTGTGTATATTGTTATTCACTTTTCTTCTAATTTCTTGTGGCGAATCGTTCGATAATATGGACACGGAAATGATTAATAAAGATATTGCTAAAAATACCAATATTAAATCGCCAGAAGAATTAATTACTATTTATTATAATTATCCAAGTTCAGAAGGCAAACCAAATTTGAAAATTGAGAAGAAAGAAATTGAAAAAAATGTTTTCGAAATAACTTTGATTCACGATAATCAACAAGATGATTCCCAAAAAGCCGAAAAAATTATTATGATAGCTGAAAAGATTGGCGGAATTTGGAGTGTTAAAAAAATACGGCGGAATTGGAAATGTTACGATGGAAGAGGTCATACAGATTGGGGAACTGAAATATGTAACTAAAGCAACGAAGGCATAACAGCGGTTTGGCAAGATTTGGGTTTTGATTTTAATTTAAAGTTGGTCTTGTATTTGTGAAATTAATGCTCAACTGAAAAATAAATCTTAATTTAGTACCAAACCAATTGTAGCAAGGGAACGTTGTAAAACATTTAAAACAAACATTGTGCACATAAAACCATTTATTTCAGCCGTTACATATTTTATATTATTTCAAACATATGCCCAAGATGATAAAGCTGTAATTTGGATTAATGAAAATGCAATTAAAATTGAAGACGCAAATCCAGATACGAACCTTTCCATATTCAATAATAATATCCCGCAGAAGTTTGCTGATGCAAAAATATTCGGATTTGGAGAAGCTACTCATCAAGGAAAAGAATTTTTCGATATAAAGGCTAAATTCTTCAAATACTTGGTTGAAAACCAAGGTGTCAAAGTGTTTATTATTGAGGATTCATACACTTCAGAAGCTGGAATAAACGAATGGATTAGTGGTGGAAAAGGAAACGCAGAAACTATTGCCAAAAATTTTAGCATCGGATTTTGGTATCGCAAAGAAGTGGTCAATCTTTTGGAGTGGATGAGAAATTATAACCTAGGTAAAACCAAGGACGAGCAAATTCGCTTTTATGGTATGGACATTCAAAACGTAAAAAAAATCAATCAGGAAATACGAAATTTAGTAAAAAATATAATATTCCTATTAATGAAGAGCTTCTTTTAGTAGTTGATAATTGTGTAGAAAAAGAAGTAATATACTCTGGAAAAACTGATTGGGCAGACATTCAAATTCCTAAGCTAAATAAAGTTGAGAGTATTTTATTAGATTTTAAAAAAGGTCTTAAAGACGAGAATAGTGATGAGTTCAATTCTGCAATAAGAGCCTTGAATTATTTATCAAAATACACATACTTTGTACAAAATCATTATACTCAAGATAGAGATTTGAAAATGTTTGAAAATGCTAAATGGATAATAGAAAATAAATCAAAAAATGGAAAAGCTTTTATTTGGGCTCATAACGAACATATTAATAATTGGAATGCTGGAAATTATAGCACACGAAACATTTATAATTTAGGAAGGCATTTGAAGGAATATTATAAAAATGATTATTATAGTGTGGGGTTTGATTTTGGCACAGGCAAATTATGGGGTTATTATTCCAACAAGGATGAAAAACCTAGTTGGAAAGCCTACGAATTAAAAGAACCATTTGCCAAAACTTATGCCAAAACACTTTTTGAGGCACGGGAAGAAATTTACTTTATTGATATGGCCAAAGCTTTAAATGGTAATTCCTCTAATTTCTTCAAAAAGGAAACTAAACAATTAACATACGGTGCTGGAGGTTTCAATCCAAATGTGAATAATTTGCGGCAAAAAAAGTTTTCAGAAATGTATGATGGATTAATCTTTGTAAAAAACATTACGAATACAACTGTTTTGAGTACGAAATAAACGTTTTACAACAGCTACTCCTATGTAAAGCATCATAAAGTTATTCACAACTTTTGAGAGGGTTAATGAAAGTTTGTTTTGTGTTTTGGAGATTTTGCAAATCCGAAAACAGGACTTAATTTAATTCCAAACCCGCTGTAAATCTATGTTAAAAGAGTATTTACATTTTGATTTTAGGTTGAACTTTGTATAACTGTTAAACTAATAAAAAGATGATTATGGAAACGCAAATTATTGAACTGGAAAAAAAATATTGGCAGGGAATGGAAAATCACGATTATGAAACAGTAAACAAACTTACTCGTTTTCCTTGTATAATTGCTGGCAAAAATGGTGTACAAAGTGTAGATGAGGCCAGTTTTAAAAAGATGTTTGAGTCAGGTGAGGGCAATAAAATAAAAGTATTGAATTTTTCTAATGTAGTAGCACAGTTAGTTGCTGAAAATACTGCGATAATAGCATACTTAATAGAATTAGGAATGGAAGGCGATAAACAAAAACCCCCTATGAAATGTGCTTGCACTTCTACCTGGACTAAAGAAAACAATAATTGGGTTTGTACACTTCATACCGAAGCTGAATTATCTCAATAACAGAGTTCACGGTCATTATACAGTGACACTTAACTACAAAAAAACAAAATTTCATATTAACTTTAACTACTAAAAATTTTAAAAAATGGCAAAACAAATTTTTATCAATTTAGCGGTAAAAGACCTCCAAAAATCTATGGACTTTTATACTGCATTAGGCTTTACAAACAATCCTCAATTTTCAGACGATACAGGAAAATGTATGGTTTGGAGTGAAAACATTTTTGTAATGCTTCTGACACACGAAAAGTTTGCAAACTTTGCAACCAAACCTATTGCAGATACTAAAAATACTTTAGCAGGACTTTTTTCATTATCGCTAGAAAGTATAGACGAAGTAAACAGTATGATGACTAATGGACTTAAAGCTGGTGGAATAGAACCAAGCGAAATGAAAGATTATGGTTTTATGCAACAACGAACAATAGAAGATTTTGACGGACACACCTGGGAGATTTTCTATATGGATATTTCTAAATTCCCAACAGAACAACCTACGCAGTAACAGCACCGAATCACCAAAATATGAGAAAGATAATTGCAGTAATCAATATGACAGTCGACGGATTTTGCGATCATACAGCAATGATACCTGATGAAGAAATTCATCAACATTATGCTGAGCTGTTAAATGACGCAGGCGTGATTCTATATGGAAGGATAACTTATCAACTGATGCAGTTTTGGCAAACTCTGATAAAAAACCCTTCAGGTGAAAAATCCATGGACGACTTTGCAATAGCTATAGATAAAGTTCCAAAAATTGTCTTTTCGCACACACTGAAAAACACAGAATGGGAAAGCGCAAAGTTGGCAAATCGAGACCTTGAAAAAGAAGTTTTAGAACTAAAAAAACAATCTGGCAAAGACATTTTCGTTGGCTGCAGAAGTTTAATTATACAGCTAATGAAACTTAATTTGATTGATGAATACCAACTTTGTGTTCACCCTGTCGTTGCAGGAGGCGGCTTGCCATTATTTGAAAATATAAACAACAGCATTATTCTTAAACTCATAAAGACTAAAACCTTTAGTGGTGGCGCAGTAATCCTTTATTATGAACCGAAAAACGAATAAAAACAACGAACGGCTAACAGAATTAGGTATAATGGCGGGTGAAGTACTGCTATTGAACTTTTGTACTTAAAACCCGCCACATCGCCAAGCACCAAAACTCTATATTTGTCAGGCCATTATAATGGGAACTGAATTAACAGGCACATTGAATTTTTTCGCCACTTTGTTTTGACTTTGTTCCTTCGGTAGCATAACCATCAAACTTCCACCATTCAATCCCTCCTATTAATTCTTTAACTTTAAAACCAAGTTTTGCCATATTCAATGCCCCTTTTGTAGAAGCATTACAGCCAATTCCGTCGCAATAAGTTACATACAAAACGTCTTTATCTAAATGCTTTGTACTTTCCTCATTCATTTCTCGATGTGGAATATTTATAGCCATTGGAATGTGCTCGGCTTCAAATCCAAATTGCTTTCTTGCATCAACTGGGACAACTTTTTGATTATTATTTAAAGCATCAAATAAATCCGATGGATCCATTTCAAAGGCTAATTTGTTTTCGTAATATTTAATTTGTAAATCCATTTTTCTAAATTTTAAGATTAATAATAATGTAAAACTAAGACAACATTAAATGCAATAAAAACGAAAAAAATTCATCATTTGTAACAATTATTTTCATAAACATCGAACTATTTAATTTCGTTATTTTGTAGGGAATTTAAAGTACATAAAAATGGAAATCCGACATTTACGCCTAATCAAAGCAATTGTAGAGGAAGGCAGCATTACAAAGGCTATCGACAAATTGCATTTGACACAATCCGCTTTAAGTCATCAATTGAAAGAGGCCGAATATCAATTGGGAACAAAAATATTTCTTCGCATCAATAAAAAATTAATTTTAACCAAGGCAGGAGAAAAATTATATGCAACCGCAAACGAAATTTTAGACAAACTTTCTGATACTGAAAAAGAAATAAAACAACTCATTTTTGGAGAAGTTGGAGAAATCAGAATTAGCACAGAATGCTATTCAAGCTATCATTGGTTGCCTTCTGTTTTAAAGCAATTTCATCTCTTATATCCTAATATTGAGTTGAAAATTGTGATGGAAGCCACACATTATCCTTTGCAAAAGCTACAAGAAAATATTTTAGATATTGCCATTATCAGCGACCCTATAAAAGACGAGAACATCAAATATGTCGAACTTTTTCAAGATGAAATGATGATGGTAGTATCAGAAAATCATTCTTGGGTAAACAAAAAATATGTGGTTGCCGAAGACTTTATAAACGAACACTTATTCATACATTCTTTACCAATGGAAACCGTTACTATCCACCAATTTTTATTAGCCCCAGCAAAAGTAACACCTAAAAAAATAACAGCATTACCACTTACTGAAGCATCAATAGAAATGGTAAAAGCCGATATGGGAATTATGGCGATGGCAAAATGGGCGTTACAACCTTATTTAAAAAACAATTCGATAAAAGCACTAAAAATCGGCAAAAATGGATTGAAAAGGAAACATTACATTGCATATATGAACAACAAAAGCTATCCAGACTATTTCAAACATTTTATTGAATTTTTAAAGACCGAAATAAACCAGCAATGGACTGTATAATCAGAAAATTAGAAGAGAAAGATTTAGCAACTTTGGTAGAGTTATGCAAAAATCACGCTGAATATGAACAAGCAACTTACAATGTCGTCGACAAAGTACAATTACTCAAAAATGCAATTTTTACTCAAAACCCCAAGTTGTTTTGCTATGTAATTGACAGCGGAACAGAATTGGCAGGCTATTTTTCGTACACTTTAGACTTTTCAACTTGGGACGCACAAACCTTTTTATATTTAGACTGCCTTTATTTAGAACCCAATTTTCGTGGATTAAAAATTGGCGAACAAGTTTTTGAAAAATTAAAACATATAGGAGAGGAAAATAATTGCGTAAATATTCAATGGCAGACACCTGTTTTTAACGAAAGAGCTATAAAATTTTACACCAAAATTGGTGCGACAGCAAAAGACAAACGAAGATTTTTTATAAACTTATAACGTGCAGACAAAAAAACGCCAGCTAACTCCAAGCCGAAAAACCTTATCATAAAGTTTAACTCAACAATAACGAATTAAATTATACATTTTATTTACAGCAAATTTAAAAGGACTACCTTTAAATTTCAAAGTCAAAATCATGGATCAAAGCTATACGTTAAATGAATTGAAAATTGCTCAGCAAGAACTCCTTCTCCATCATAAAGAATTAGAAAAATGCACTCAAGACTTGAAAATTGCTAATCATAATTTAGATAAGGGAGAAATAGAAAAAGTAAACCGCACCAATGAAGTAAATAATGATTTGGAGGAGATGATGTTTACTGTTTCCCATAAAGTCCGAAAATCGGTGGCAAATATTTTAGGAATTTCAATTTTATTGAGAACAGATAAAAGCCTTTCTGTGGAAGAGCTGAATGAAATGTTGGATATAATTATATATTCTGCTCATTCGTTAAACACCAGTACCGAAGAATTATCTAAATTTATTCATCTTAAAAAAATAAGTATTTAAACAACTAATACAAAACCTCCAATTGTATTTTTCACAATTTAAATGAGCAAAAACCCAACATTTTTTTCAAAGTTTTTACAAAAATGTTTAATTTTTGTTCCAGCTGCTTTTCTTTAGTCAAGCAAAATCTTTTTTTGCATAACTTCGTTTTCTAAAAGCTAAATAAAACCAAGTTATTAGTAAACCAACAAAAGATGATAAAACAAGAAGAGGATTTTAAAAGAACCATTGGCGTATTAGGCTTATCAGCCAATATAATGAATGTTATAATTGGTGCCGGAATTTTTGCTCTTCCCGCCATTGTTGCCGCATCAATGGGCTCTTCCAGTATTATCGCTTATGTGTTTTGCGGAATATTAATGGCACTTATCATGCTTTGTTTTGCCGAAGCTGCCAGCAAAGTAACCCAAACGGGAGGTGTTTATTCTTATATCGAAACTGCTTTTGGCCCTTACGCTGGTTTCATAGCAGGTATCTTTACTGTAGGTGGAACTCTTCTTGCTGATGCTGCAGTTTCTAATGCCCTGATTAATGTTTTAGGTTCGGCTCATCCTATTTTTCAAGAAGCATGGATGCGTTTATTATTTTTAACTACCGTTTTTTTTGGCCTGGCTTTTATTAATGTAATTGGTGTAAAACAAGGTATTGGTTTGGTAAAAATCAACACCATCGCTAAACTGATTCCTCTATTATTACTGGTTATTTTTGGCTGGGAAGCGGTTTCAGCAAGCAACCTAACCATAGAAAGTTTTCCCGACATCCAACAACTGGGCAAGACTTCTCTGGTCTTATTTTTTGCGTTCCAGGGTTGCGAATCGGGTATTGTGGTTTCTGGAGAAGTGATAAATCCCAAACGCACGATTCCAAAAGCGATTTTCATTAGTATCTCGGCCGTTGTAGTGCTTTATATGCTGATTCAAACCGTAGCTCAAGGAGTTTTAGGGAGTCAATTACCGCAGTTTACCGCTACTCCACTTGCCGCTACAGCGAATGTTGTTTTTGGACCAATTGGTTTTATCATTCTAACTGTGGGTGCTGCCATATCAATGTTTGGTTTTTTGAGTGGCGATATTTTAAATAATCCGAGAACACTTTATGCACTGGCCCGTGACAGAGTCGTACCCATACAAGCTTTAGCTAAAATTCATCCTTCTTTTGCTACTCCTTACATCGCTATTATCATTTATGCCTTATTGGGATTTATCATTGCGGCTACAGGAAGTTTTGAAAGTTTGGTAGTTATTGCAAGCAGTTCTATTTTAATTGTTTATTTGGGAGTGGTATTTGCTGTAATCAAATTGCGATATACTCAAAAATCAAAACCAGACGAATTTACTATCCCTGGTGGATTAATCATCCCTATTCTTTCCATAACTATTATTCTTTATTTTTTATCGAATTTGACTCAAAATGAAATCATTGGAACGTTGATTGCCATTGGTGTTTTATCTGCTATTTATGGTTTAATAAGTTTTTCGAAGAAAAAAATAAGCTAAAAACACACCTTTTAAATATATCTTCTCTACTATTTTTTTCACATCAAACGAAGTCAAGATGCATTTAGTAATGTTTCTTTGACTTTGCTAGCATTAACGTTTTATTGAAAGTAAAAAATTAGGTTTTATAATTTTCTTTTTTGCTTGATCAAAAAAGAAACAAAAAAATCAAGTCTTACACTTCCTCGTCGGTCAAATTAGTTTTCGAATTAGCTTCGCTCTGTTCGCCTTTGGCTCGAGTCTAAAAGAAAATAACTCTCCGCCGCGGCGGATCAAACAGATTTTCTTTTTACGTATTCTTCAAACATTTGACGCTCGACTGCGGAAGCTAAGGACAGTTGGATCTTGGAAACAACAGTATTTTGATTTATAGTTGAATACAAACATAAACGTAATTTTATATTCCTTTTTTATAAAAAATTAAACCTTGAACTGACATCAGATTAATTTATAAATCTAAATGAAATTAGCCGAAATTCTTCTATTTTATTTTTTCGTGTATTTTTTACACTTTTCTTTTTGTTTTAAAAAAATTAAGACCGAGATTTGTTGTTCTAACAAAACCAGAAAAATACAATGGAGGACAACCAAAAAACAAATCCCTTAACCAAACCTTGCTTGTATAGCAATACTATTAAAAAAACCAGCTGTTTTATATTAGCTTTATTTTCATCATTTTCTTTTGCACAACAGCTTAGTAATCCTGTTCCGGAATCTTATAAAAACACTTGGATATCCGATAACGGAAACGGAACTTTTACTAATCCCCTATTCTACGAAGAATTCTCTGATCCGGATTTGATTCGCGTTGGTGACGATTACTATTTAACGGGAACCACCATGCACACCATGCCTGGATTACCTATATTACATTCTAAAGACCTCGTAAACTGGAAATTAATCAGCTATGCCGCCGAACGTCTGGATGTAGGCCCGGAGGCAAGGCTTGAAAACGGTCGCGATTTTTATGGTCAGGGAATTTGGGCTCCTTGCATACGATTTCACAACGGCACTTTTTATATTTTCTCTAATGTAAACGGTCACGGAACACAGCTGTATTCAGCAACTAATCCTGCAGGACCATGGAAACGCCAAACGATGAGAGCCAATTTGCATGATTTAACCGTGCTTTTTGACGATGACGGAAAAATTTATGCTGTTTCGGGTTATAATGAAGTTAAGATGGTGCAACTAACTCCTGATTTAATGGATGTAGTTCCTGGAACTGAAAAAGTAATTATTCCGGCAGGAAGTGGCGCTGGTGAAGGGAGTCATATTTACAAAATCAATGGGAAATATTATATTACCAATACCAATTATGATCCTATTTGTTACCAGGTTTGCTTACGTGCCGACAATCCGTATGGTCCTTATGAAGTAAACAACATGAGTGCTGAGGAGAATTTTGGCGTAGGCCAAGGACCCCGAATTTGGGACACTAGAAAAGGCCCTCCATACAATATAACGACCTACCCTGAAAACTATGTAGGTTCTATTCCTTTGCACCAAGGTGGAATTGTACAAACTCAAACTGGAGAATGGTGGGGATGGTCCATGATGGACTATAATTCTATTGGGAGAGTGACTAATCTTTCACCTGTAACCTGGAAAGAAGGTTGGCCTTACTTTGGATTAGAAGGCAATTTAACACGTTCACCTCGAACTTGGATCAAACCAAACACAGGATTTAGCGGTACACCAACCGCTACTTTTGATCACGATGACAATTTTAATGGGCCAACTCTAAAAAATGCCTGGCAATGGAATCACATGCCGGTAGAAAACAAATGGTCATTAAAAGAAAGAAAAGGATACCTGCGTTTGCATTCGCTTCCGGCAAAAAGTTTTTGGGATGCCAGAAACTCTCTAACACAAAGAGCCATGGGGCCTGAATCCTATGCTACAACTGAAATCGATATTTCGCAACTTCAGGACGGAGATATTGCCGGACTGGCACTTTTGAATTTACCTTATGCGTGGCTAGGAGTTGTCAAAAACAAAAAAGAACAAATTCTACAATTCTACAACCAACAAGAAAACAAACGCATTGATGTAGCAACCAATAAAAAAACAATCTGGCTGAGAGCTTATTGCAATTTCGATACTGATAAAGGTTATTTAAGCTATAGTTTTGATGGTAAAAATTTCGAAGAAATTGGAGGCACCATCACCATGCCTTATCAATTAAGAACTTTTCAGGGTGTTCGATATACTTTGTTTAACTTCAATACCGAAGGAAAAGAAGGCGGTTATGCCGATTTTAATTCTTTTGAAGTCTTAGAACCTCGAGCAAAAGGACTTACAAAACCTATTCCGTACAACCAAATCATCACTCTTAGCAGTATCGCCGATGCCAGTGTACTTGTTAATTGGAGAAATTTTGTTCGCCCCGTAGATGCTAAAAGTGCTTTTACAGCTAATAAAGCCAATCAATTTAGAGTTTTAGATCGTGGCAATGGTCGAATTGCACTACAATCAGTAACTACAGGAGGTTTTGTTAGCATCAAAGGAGCCGCAGGTATGGGTGAAGTTAGAATTGAAGCCAAAGACCTTGGTGATGCTTCTACTTTCCAATGGGAAGATATGCTTAGAGGCGATATTATGTTAATGTCTTTAGCCAATCACTGTTATCTAAATGTTGATCCTAATGCCAATAGTTTATGTTCAGCTGATGCCAAAGGAGCAAGACCTGACCGCAAAGGAGGAACTTGTTTTACCTGGTCTCTTGTTGAAGAACAAAAATAAATCACTCACTTTTTTAATATATCAAAGCAGGTTTAGCATTTCTAAACCTGCTTTGTTGTTTCTACTACTAAACTATCCTGCCTGAAATGCAGGATGTACATTTGCTTTTAATTTTCATATCTTCGTTTCTTCCAAAATTTGATTGCTTTAATAAGCTAAAAGTTAAAAAAGGCATTCTTTTTGTGGACACCAACTTTATTAACCTTTATTCAAAAAAATGAAAAAAATCTGTTTATTCATTCTTGCTTTATTAGCAATTACTCCAAAAACATTTTCGCAAAAAAACAATAAAGATTTTTTTCCTGATGGAACTAAAATACCAAACTGGTTTTTAGATGCAACAAAGATAAACCCAAGCGATTTAGGCAAATTTTATTCTGTTACCGATTATGGTGCGCTAAAAGACAGTAGCATCGTACAAACAGCAGCAATCCAAAAAACAATTGACGAAGCCTACCGTAACGGCGGTGGAGTTATTGTGATTCCAAAAGGGACTTTCATGAGTGGTGCTTTATTTTTCAGACCTAATACGCATTTGCATGTAACGGAAGGTGCTATTTTAAAAGGTTCTGACAATATCAATGATTATCCAAAAATGCCATCCAGAATTGAAGGACAAAGTATCGAATATTTTACGGCTTTAGTTAATGCTTATGGTATAAACGGCTTTACTATTACAGGAAAAGGAACTATCGATGGAAACGGATTGAAATACTGGGAAGCTTTTTGGCAAAGAAGAAAAGAAAACCCAAAATGCACTAATCTAGAAGTTTCAAGACCACGTTTAGTATTCATTTGGAAATGTGATAACGTTCAGGTGCAAGACGTAAAACTACATAATTCAGGTTTCTGGACCAGTCATTATTACCAATGTAACAATGTGAAATTACTTGACCTACACATTTTCTCTCCACATGCACCTGTTAAAGCACCAAGTACGGATGCCATTGACATTGACGTATGTACTAATATGTTAATTAAAGGTTGCTACATGGCTGTAAATGATGATGCTATTGCATTAAAAGGTGGAAAAGGCCCTTGGGCTGATAAAGATGCCAGCAATGGTGGAAACGAAAACATTATTATCGAAAACTGTGATTTTGGATTCTGTCATGGAGCATTAACAAGCGGTAGCGAAGCCATTCACAACAAAAACATCTTGGTGCGTAACTGTACTGTTAATAATGCGGTACGTCTTTTATGGTTGAAAATGCGTCCAGATACCCCTCAAAAATACGAGTACATCACTGTTGAAAACATTACAGGTTATGCTAAAAGCATGATTTATGTAAAACCTTGGACTCAGTTTTTTGATTTAAAAGGAAGAAAAGATGCTCCAGTATCCTATTGCGATAATATTACCATGAGAAATATAGACATTAAATGTGATGTTTTCTACGATATGGCTGTTACAGATCGTGATAAATTAACCAACTTCACTTTTGAAAACTTAAAAATTGAAGCTAAAAATGATGCTATGGATAAGAGTATTATCAAAGGCTTAAAACTTAAAAACGTAGTTGTTAATAATAAAGTAATTAAATAATTACTGCAACATAACTATTCTAATCACCAAAGGGTATAATTTAAATCATTATGCCCTTTGACTTTTTTAAAACCTTTTTTATGAAACTACTCTCCTATTTTTCATTATTCCTTGGACTGCTAACAATAAGTATAAAAGCTCAAAATACCCCTGCACCCATTAAATTAATTCATATTGTTCTAACTGCTAATCATCCGGATTGGAACTACAAACTCAATGAAGAGGCTACTATAAAAATTGCTGTACTTCGATATGGTTCGCCAGTTGAAAATGTCGAAATAGAATACCAATACGGTCTGGAACAATTAGCTCCAGAGAAAAAAGGACTGCTTAAATTACAAAATGGTGTTGGCGAAATCAACATTGGAACAAAAAATACGCCTGGTTTTCGTCAACTAAAAGTGCAGGCTAAAATTGATGGTTATGTGTATAAAGACGAAATCAATGTAGGCTTTGCTCCTTTTGAAATCCAACCAACTGTAAGCATGCCAAAAGATTTTGATAGCTTTTGGAAAAAAGCAATTGCCGAAAACAATAAAATCCCAATGGATGCTGTAATCACTCCTAAACCTGAATTGTCAACCGCTACAGTGGATGTTTATTTGGTGCGTTTGCAAAATTATAAATTGGGTCAATATCTCTATGGTTATTTGAGTAAACCAAAAGACAATAAACCACATCCTGTATTATTGAATCCTCCGGGAGCAGGAGTTAAAAAAATAACTCCTATAACTTCTTATGCCGAGCAGGGATTTATCAGTTTGACAACCGAAATTCATGGTGTTTCTCCTGAAATTAACGATTCTGATTTTGGAGCAGTAAGAGAAAAACTAAAAGATTATTGGGCTATAAACCTGGACAACAAAGACAATTATTATTACAAAAGTGTGTATTTAGGTTGTGTTCGCGCCATTGATTTCCTGACCAGTCTTCCTGAGTTTGACAAGAAGAATGTAGTTGTGACTGGTGGTAGTCAAGGAGGTGCATTGACCATTGTAACTGCCGGTATCGACAAAAGAATCAATTATATCGCTTCATTTTATCCTGCACTTAGCGATAATACAGGTTATTTGAACAATCGTTCTGCCGGATGGCCTTTTATGTTTAGCGATAAATATCAAAATAATAGTTCTGAAAAAATCAATACAATGAAGTATTACGATGTGGTGAATTTTGCCCGAAAAACTAGCGTTCCAGGTTTTTACTCTACTGGATATAACGACAATACCTGTTCGCCTACTTCTACCCTTTCGGCATTTAACTCGGTAAAAGCGCCTAAAGAAATTGTTATTACGCCTATTTCGGCACATTGGCGATTTAATGAAACAGATGCTAAATCGGTGAAATGGTTGCGAGAAAAATGTGGAATAGAATAGCCAAACACAATTTTAAAAATAACTAATCCCGTTTATTTATTTCATCCAAATTTGTTTTACTACTTTTGCAGTTCCTAAAACTACGACTATGTCAACAGCGAAAAAAGACTATAAAAAAATTACAACAAAGTCCTTAATTGATATGAAAGCACAAGGAGAAAAAATCTCCATGTTGACTGCTTATGATTTTACGATGGCTAAAATTGTTGATTCTGCCGGTATCGATGTGATTCTTGTGGGAGATTCGGCTTCTAATGTTATGGCTGGACACGAAACCACTTTACCAATTACGTTGGACCAAATGATTTATCACGCTTCTTCAGTAGTAAGAGGTGCTGTTAGAGCTTTAGTCGTTGTCGATTTGCCTTTTGGTAGCTACCAATCGGATCCAAAAGAAGCCTTGCGCTCTGCTATTCGAATCATGAAAGAAAGTGGTGGTCACGCCGTGAAATTAGAAGGAGGTAAAGAAATCAAAGAATCCATCAAAAAAATATTGAATGCAGGAATTCCTGTAATGGGACATTTAGGCTTAACACCGCAATCTATCTATAAATTTGGGACTTATACCGTAAGAGCCAAAGAAGAACAAGAAGCCCTAAAATTGATTGAAGATGCCAAACTGTTGGAAAAACTAGGTTGCTTCTCCTTAGTTTTAGAAAAAATTCCAGCAAAATTAGCCCAACAAATTGCCGAAAGCATTTCGATTCCTGTAATAGGTATTGGAGCTGGTTCAGGAGTAGATGGTCAAGTATTAGTGATACACGATATGCTGGGAATGAACAACGAATTTAGCCCTAGATTTTTACGTAGATACATGAATTTATACGAGGGAATGACTTCGGCTATTAGCCAATATGTAGGTGATGTGAAATCGAAAAATTTCCCTAACGAAAAAGAACAATATTAACGGCTTATAGAACTTAATAAGTCAATATTCATCCGAAAAATGCTCGAAATATTTTGAGCATTTTCTTTTTTATGTAACCGCAATCATTTTAGTAAAACAGCTATTTTTGTATTCAAATAAAGCCATTTAATGAAAGAACTTTCAAATAAAAACAACCTTCAGGTTTTGCATGAAGACAATCATATTATTGTAATCAACAAACGTGTGGGCGATATTGTTCAAGGTGATAAAACCGGAGACAAACCACTAAGCGAAGTTGTTAAAGAATACATCAAAGACAAATACAATAAACCTGGAGAAGTATTTCTTGGTGTGGTACATCGTTTAGACCGACCTACAACTGGAATTGTAGTTTTTGCCAGAACTAGCAAGGCTTTAACCCGATTGAATGAATTATTTAAAAATAGAGAAACTCAAAAAACCTATTGGGCAGTTGTAAAAAACAAGCCTTTGCAAAACGAAGCGAAACTCATTCATTACATCAAAAGAAACGAAAAAAACAATACTTCTAAAGCCCATTTAAAAGAAGTTCCTGATAGCAAAATGGCCAGTTTAGACTACCAAATCATCAAAGAACTCAACAATTATTTTGCTTTAGAAATCAATTTACATACAGGAAGACACCACCAAATTAGAGCGCAATTAGCCGCAATAGGTTCTCCAATAAAAGGCGATTTAAAATACGGATTTGACCGAAGCAATCCAGATGGAGGAATTCATTTGCACGCCCGAAAGTTAGTTTTTACCCACCCTGTTTCTAAAGAAACGCTAACCATCATTGCTCCTACACCAAACGATCCCATTTGGAATGCAGTATAATTTATTTTTTTTAGACTCTATCATAAAAAATAAAAACCTTAGATTTATACCTTCGTTAAAGAATTAATTATTTCTCTTAAAATCAACTATGAAATCAAATAAAAGCCGAATTCAAGACTTAAAAACCAATGGATATCCTTTAGAATTTGAAACTGTTTTTAACCTTGCTTTTGAAAATTATAAAAAAATAGCCCTTTATGCTGGCTTATTGTTTTTGGTTTCCACTGTTTTTTTCATGATTGCAGCCTTTTTAATAATTGCCTTTACTTATGGAATTAAAAATTTTCAAGAACTAATAAAACCTGGGAATTTTGATCCTAAAAATGTATCCGATAATTTTTTATTAGCTTACGTTGGCTGTGTCACTTTATTTAGTTGTTTGATTAGTCCGTTTTTTGCCGGATTTATCAAAATGGCTCATTGTGCCCACCTAGACGAAGAATTTCATGTATCTACCGTTTTTGAATATTATAAATGGCCTTACTTCAAAGAACTCTTTTTCGTCACTTTTATTATTTCAGTTATAAGTTTTGGATTTTCTTCAATCCTTGATACAACCGGAATTCCTATGCTAGGAATCTTAGCTTCTTTAACCGTTTCTTTTCTAAGCATACTCGCTATTCCATTAATTATCTTCAGTGATTTTAATGCCGTTGAAGCCATAACTACTAGTGCTACTTTAGTTTTAAAACAACCGTTGCTTCTTTTAGGACTTATGGTTATTACTTATTTAGCTGTTATAACAGGGTTTTTCTTTTTTATGATTGGATTGTTCTTCACACTTCCTTTTTTGTATTCCATGTATTATGCCATCTATAATACTATTATTGGTTTTGAGGAATAAAAGACTTTCCTTTACAAAAACAGCTGAAATCTTTTCAACAAAAGCATTACGTTTTTCTTTTAATTATTGTTATTTTTAGCAAACTTTCAGTGCTTATTTTGTTAAAAAATATTCCGCATTTAATTATTAAATATGATACTACACTATAGCTTTTTATTAAAAACCTTTACAGAAAGCATTGGCATTAGTGGTGGTAACAATTTGTCGGTAATTAAAATGTTTGATATAATGGATCAATTGCCTATTGATAAAAATCTTTATCGAACTGTTGTGCCATTTATCTTTTTAATCATTTTCTTACTGATTTATAAATTTCATAAAATTAAATATGCCATTGGGGATAAATTCATCAAGAACTTTAGCTCTCAATATTCTGAAAACAAAGAATGTCAACTCCATTTTCTTTTCTTAGGAATCATTGTTTTAATATTAGAATTAACCTTTGAGTTTTTTAAGTTAAGACCTAAAAGCATGTTATTTACTAATCTTAGTATTTCATTTTTCTTAATTGGGATTGCTTATATTAGTACAAAATCAGATTTCGTTTTTCGCAACATAAAAAAAATCTTCCGAATCGTTTTTGTTGTTGCCTTTTTTAATGTTTGTAGGAATTTAATTCATTTATCTGACGATAATATCCCTTTTTTAGGCTTTCTTTTATTTGTTTATTTCTCATACAATATTTTGAAACCGTCAAAACTTTATTGGCTTTTTGTTGCTTTCACTTTTAGCTATCTCATTAGTGTTTCATTATTAAAACTGGCACCTTTAAACAGACTTACCGTTATTTTTAATTACACCTTAGTAGTGGTTTTTATCAATTATATTCGTCATATGTCTATTCAAGATTTAAATGATAAATTCCAGTTTTACAATCAAATTATCAATAAAGGGAATTCGTTGATTATGGCAAAAAATAGAAACAATAAAATTGTTTTTTGTAGCGAAAATGTAAAAAGTATTTTGGGTTATCCTGTGGGAGAAATCATGGGGTATGGTTATTATAAATTAACCGAAAATCCCGAAATAACCTCAAAAGAATCTTTTGAAAGTCAGATAAATGACAAAATATTTATTCAAAAATTACAATGTAAAAACAGAGACATCAAATTCATCCAATGGAATAACAAACAATTTTCTGACGATTTAATCATTGGAATAGGACAAGATATAAGCAATGAAGTTCAAATTCAAAATCAATACCGAAATTTAATTCAAAATGCTCAAGATTTTATCTATGAAATTGACTTAGAAGGCAAAATTATTTTTGTAAACAATTATACACTAAAAACCTTGGGGTATACTGAAGGTCAAATGTTAAATCAACATTATTCTCAGTTTATTAGAGATGATTATACCGCAATACTAAACAGCTTTTACACTAGCAGTAATTCTGAAAATGGTTCCGAATTTCCATTAGTAGAACTTCCTATTTTGAAAAAAAATGGTGAAATGCTATGGGTAACCCAAAAAGTAATGCTTAGCCATAACGATTTGGGCAAAATAAAAGGATACTCAAGTATTTCCAGAGACATCACTTTTTTAAAAAATATTGAGATTGAAAAACAAAAAAGAGAACAAAAAAATAAAAAGTACAGTGAAAATTTAAAACAATTTACTGCTAAAAGTTATTCAATTCATGAAACATTAGAAACAAAATTAAAATCAATACTCGAAAACACCTCTAAAACAATCGACGCTAATAGAGTGAGCTATTGGGAGTCTTTTGATGATAAAATTAAATGTCTTCTACTATATGATTCAAAAACAAATGAATTTACAGATGGATGCGTATTGACTAAAGCGCTTTATCCTAAATATTTTCAATCCATAGAAAGTAAAACCTCTTTAGTTGCTTCTGATGTCAGGAACAATATCATAACAAAAGAATTACACACTAATTATCTTAAAAAAAATAATATTTATTCGATGATAGACACCCCCGTTTTTATAAACGGGAAACTAATAGGTATTCTTTGTATAGAAGTCACCAATACTATCAAACAATGGGATAATGAAGATATTAATTTTGCCAGAGCAATTGCTGACAGTATTACCATCGCTTTTGAATCTAAAAGAAGACTGGAAGTAGAAGAAAAATTGACTTACAAAAGTGAATTACTTTCGGCAATGAATTTATGTACGGAACGATTTTTAAATGTAAAAAATATTGATAATGTTTTCTCGGATGTGCTTATTATCATTGGAAAAGCAACCAAATCCTACCGCAGTTTTTATTACCAAAATGACAGTACAAATCAAACCATTAGTCAAAAATACCGTTGGACAAATGGTAATGATACTTTAACAGAATTAAATCCTGACTATCAAAATTTACCCTATTCTTTTTTTGGTGAATTTAACCCTACCCAAATAGAAAATAGAGTTTACCAAGTTGTCGTTTCAAACATAAAAGACCCTTTATTAAAGAAAAAACTTGAAGCATTGGATGCTGCTTCGTTAATACTTTTTCCTGTTTTTGTTAAAAATAAATTCCATGGTGTTCTTGGTTTAAATGATTTGAATGAAGATAGAATTTGGGCTGATGATGAAGTGCAAATTTTGCAAACATTAACCATGAATATTGGCTCTTCTATAGAGCGAATTGAATCCGAAATTGCTATTAACGAGAGTGAAGAAAAGTTCCGATTATTAGCCAATAATATTCCTGGAACCGTATACTTATCTGAAAATGATGAAGATTATACCAAAATATATCTTAATGATGAGATTGAAAAACTTACGGGTTATCCAAAAGAGGATTTCCTTGAAAAAAGAATCCGATTCAAAGATTTAATTCATCACGATGATTTAGAAAAAACCCTTATAAAATCAAGTGCTAAATTATTAAAACTAGAAGCTTTTCACATCACCTATCGTATCATAAATAAGAAAGGAGACATTGTTTGGATAGATGAATTTATTGATACTGTTGTTAAAAACGGAGAAATTAAATATATCGAAGGTATTATGCTTGATATTAGCAAGCGTAAAGAAGCCGAAAAAGCCATTAAAGCTAAAGAATATGCAGAAACAGCCAATAAAGCCAAATCGGAGTTTTTAGCTAATATGAGCCATGAAATTAGAACACCTCTTAATGGAATAATTGGTTTTACCGATTTATTAATGAAAACGGAACTGGATCATATTCAGGAAAAACACATGATTACGGTAAATCAATCGGCTCATACTTTATTGGAGATTGTAAATGATATTTTAGATTTTTCAAAAATAGAAGCCGGTAAACTTGAATTACATATTGAAAAACAAAAAATAAAAGAATTACTAACCCAGGTCATTGACTTAATTCATTTTGAAGCCAATCAAAAAAACTTAAAATTAGAGTTACATATTGCCGATGATGTTCCTAATTATTTTTGGATTGACATTGTTAGAATCAAACAAGTACTGATCAATCTATTATCCAATGCTGTTAAATTTACAGAAAAAGGAATCGTTAAATTAAATATCTCTGTAAAAGAAAAATCAAGCGATACTCAAACTAAAATACGCTTTGCAGTAGTTGATTCCGGTATTGGAATTTTAGAACAAAATCAAAGAAAAATATTCAAAGCCTTCTCTCAGGAAGACAGTTCCACTACCAAAAAATTTGGAGGAACAGGTCTTGGATTAACTATTTCAAACAAGCTTCTGAACTTAATGAATAGTCACTTAAAGTTAAAAAGTGAAATAAGAAAAGGAAGTTGTTTTTATTTTGATTTAGATTTAAAAACAAATAATCTTTTATTAGAGAAAGAACCTTCAAAACAACTAGCGGTAACTGTAGAAAAAACTAACTTTCTTGAGGCTAATCCTAATTTGCAAAACTCAAAAATTTTGCTTGTTGAAGACAACAAAATAAACATGCTTTTACTAAGAACCATCATAAAAAACACAATTCCTGAAGCTAGAATTTTTGAAGCTTCAAATGGACTTGAGGCTATTACTCAATTTGAAAATAGTCTTCCTGATATTATTTTTATGGATATTCAAATGCCAATAATGAATGGTTATGAAGCTACTGAGGAAATTAGAAAACTAACATTAGGAAAAAATGTTCCTATCATAGCCATTACTGCCGGGACAGAAAAAGAAGAAAGAAACAAATGTATCGAAATGGACATGAATGATTATATTTCGAAACCAATTGTAAAAGGAATCATTGAAAAAACACTAACAAAATGGGTTAAATAATTATCAACTAAAAAAACAACGCTATGAAATGGATTGGTAGAAGACAAAGTGACAATGTCGAGGACAGAAGAGGAATGTCCTCTGGAGGAAAAACAGTTATTGGCGGTGGAATTCTTGGAATTATCATTTTATTAATAAATGTTTTTGGAGGTGAAAATGCCCAAATGATTACTCCTGTACTAGAGCAGTTAAATCAAGGGCAAAAACAACCACCAACTGAACAAAGAGACTTAACTGCAAAAGAACTCGAAGAACAAGCCTTTGTAAAAACCATACTTGCTGACAATGAAGATGTATGGACTAAAATTTTTGAAGAAAATAATTTAGAATATAAAAAACCAAATGTGGTTTTGTTTAGCGGTGGAGTTCAAACAGGCTGTGGCAATGCTTCTTCCGATTCCGGTCCTTTTTATTGTCCTGCCGACCAAAAAGTATATATGGATTTGACTTTTTTTGAAGAACTAAAAACCAGATTTGGAGCACAAGGTGGTGATTTTGCCACTGCTTATGTAATTGCTCACGAAATAGGCCATCATGTACAAACTTTATTAGGAACTTCGGATAAAATGAGACAAATGCAACAAGGCAAAACTAAGGCTGAAGCCAATAAATTATCGGTTGCCTTAGAACTACAAGCTGATTTTTATGCCGGGGTTTGGACGCATTACAACCAGCAAATGAACAACATGCTGGAAGAAGGTGATATTGACGAGGCTCTAAGCGCTGCTCATGCTGTAGGAGACGATGCTATTCAAGCTAAAATGCAAGGTCATATTGTTCCTGAATCTTTCACACACGGAACTTCTGAACAACGTAAATATTGGTTTATGAAAGGCTATAAATCAGGAGATATTAAACAGGGAAATACTTTTGCAGAACTAGGATTCTAAGCAAAAGAACAATTTATTTTACACAAAAAACAGGGATTGCTATTGTCAGCAATCCCTGTTTTTTTTTGCGTAATAAACTACCTCGGGGCAGAGCCCCAGAGGTATTAGAACATCGATAATTGTTGACTGTGTATTTTTTTATATTCTTTTTCTTTTCCTTGAGATTTTACATAATTTTGAATTGTATTTTCATCCCCATGCTTTCCTACTGTATTGACATAAAAACCTTTAGACCAAAACTCTCCTCCCCAAAGCTTTTGCTTTACTTCTGGATGCCTTTTAAATATTTCTTTTGCTGTTATACTTTTTACTATTCGAATTATTTTTGTCGGACTTTCCATTGGAACACTTTGAATGAGAAAATGAACATGGTCTTGATCGCTTCCTATTTCGACAAAAACAATATCATATCGTTTAGAAATCTCAATACATATCTCTTTCAAACTTTGTTCAACATTACTACTAAAAACAATTCGCCTATATTTTGCAGGACATACAAAATGATATAACAAAACTGAAACATTATGACTTTTATGTATATACTCGCTCACAACACAATATTACAAAAAAAGAGTCGAAGCAGAGCTTCGAGGAATTAAACCCAAGAGATTAAAAAACAGTTTTTTGTTTACCTCACCCCAACCCTCTCCAAAGGAGAGGGAGTTGGAAAATTGGATTATTTTATATTTCTAAATGGTATTATTGCTTTCACAAAAAGCAATATAAATGACCTTTACATTGCCAGACTGAGCAGAGTCGAAGTCCTAATTAAAAAATGTCGTAAATTAAAAGTCAATAACATTATTTAATTCTAAAACATCATTTCTATTCGATTTACAGCAATAAAAAAAAGCTTAGTTAACGGGTTAACTAAGCTTTTCTATATTTATTAAACTTAAGAAATATTGATTACAAATATTCTCCGTGTTGAGAAATATCTAAACCTAATTCTTCTTTATCTTCTGTAACTCTTAAAGGAGTAATTTTGTTAACAATAAAGAACAAAGCATAAGAACCAACAAATGCAAAGATAGATACAAGAACTAAGGCTGTCAATTGATGAATAAACAAAGTAGATTCACCAAAGATAAGTCCTTGATCTACTACAGCAGCATTCACATCTTTAGAAGCAAAAACTCCTGTTAACAACATACCTACCATACCACCAACACCGTGACAAGCAAATACATCTAAAGCATCATCAATTTTTCCTTTTGGAAATTTACTAACCATAAAGTTACTTACAATACTACTAAATAAACCAATAAAGATTGCATGTGGAATACTTACAAATCCGGCAGCAGGTGTAATAGCTACTAAACCTACAACAGTTCCAATACAAGCTCCCATAGCAGATAATTTATGACCTAAAATTTTATCCATAAATACCCAAGCCATACCAGCAGCAGCAGCAGCAACAGATGTTGTTCCTAAAGCCTGAACCGCTAATTCGTTAGCTCCTAGAGATGAACCCGCATTGAATCCAAACCATCCAAACCATAATAAACCTGTTCCTAACAATACATAAGTAATACGAGCCGGATTAACTTTTTGTACTTTTCTTTTTCCTAAGAAGATTGCCCCTGCAAGCGCAGCCCAACCAGCACTCATGTGTACTACTGTACCTCCGGCAAAGTCTAATACTCCCATTTTAAAGAACAATCCATCAGGATGCCATGTCATGTGACATAAAGGAGCATAGATAAATAAAATAAATAATACCATGAACAACATATAAGCCCAAAAACGAACTCTTTCAGCAAAAGCTCCTGTAATTAAGGCTGGAGTAATAACCGCAAACTTAGCTTGAAACAAAGCAAACAACATAAAAGGAATTGTAGGTGCTAAACTCCATGCTGTATGAGTACCAACCCCTTGAAAGAAAGAATAAGTTGTTGGATCTCCAATGAAACCTCCGATAGTAGTTCCAAAAGACAAACTAAATCCAACTACAACCCATAATACAGTAACAATAATCATTGCCATAAAACTTTGCAACATTGTACTGATAACATTTTTTTTACCAACCATACCACCATAGAAAAAACCTAATCCTGGAGTCATAATTAATACAAGTGCTGTAGCGACAATCAACCAAGCTGTATCACCTGTATTGAAAGCTACTGCTTCTGAAGGAACTGGATTTCCAGTTAAAATAAAACTTGAAAATAGTGTAACGATTAAAAGAGCAATCATTATCACACTTAAACTGATTTTTCTCATTGTTTTTTGGTTTAAAATTTTATCAAAAATATAAAATGATTAATAGCCCCCCTAAAAAACAGCAACAAATGTTTTAACTTTTACCATTAATTCAATTAACCCCCTTAAATTTTACGGGTACTAAGCTCAAAATATGTAAAAAATAACGATTTGTTAAATTTCAACCAGACTATTTTTTGGAATTTCATAAAGAATCCAGATTTTAACATCTTTTTATTAAAGTGAATTCTTATTATATTTTATTTTTCGCAAAAGAAAATCGATTTAACCAATTATTTTGCTGGTATAATCTAAATTTCATAAATAAAGTCCATCAAATATCTAATAAAAACAGAAAAAACATTTTTTCCTTTATTTAACAATTCTTTTAGAATGTATCATATCAACCACTTAGGTCTTAAAATTAGTATTAAAAATTACTATTTGCAATATCTTATTCTTTATTTCCATAAATAAAACAGTAGTATTTCTTTTGAAATCGATAATTAATAAGCCGTTGGGTGTAATTATTAAATACGTCTGTTCTAGGTATAATTTTTATTCTAAAAAAGTAATCTAAATGAATTATAAATAAAAACAATGTTGTTTTCAATACTTAACTGTCCTTAGCTTCCGCAGTCGAGTGTCAAATGTTTGAAGGATACGTAAAAAGAAAATCTGTTTGAGCGTAGCGAGTTATTTTCTTTTAGACTCGAGCCAAAGGCGAACAGAGCGAAGCTAATTCGAAAACTAATTTGACCGACGAGGAAGCGCAAGACTTGATTTTTTTGTTTCTTTTTTGATCAAGCAAAAAAGAAAATTGGCAAAGCAGATTATGCCAACGTCTATTTATTTTTCATTAAAACTTCTAACCAAATTATTCTTGTATTTTAAAATTTATTATTTTTAATAAAAAATATCCGACATGCTAGTAAAAACCTATGGAAGTGCCGTTTTTGGAGTAGAAGCAACAACAGTCACCGTTGAAGTCAACATCGATAAAGGAGTAGGTTATCATTTAGTAGGACTACCTGATAACGCTATCAAAGAAAGTAGTTATCGGATTGCAGCTGCTTTAAAAAACAATGGTTATATGTTGCCCGGCAAAAAAATAACCATCAATATGGCTCCTGCCGATTTACGCAAAGAAGGTTCCGCTTACGACCTAACGCTTACTTTGGGCATTCTTGTGGCCTCAGGACAAATAAAAGGAGACGAAATAGACCAATACGTCATCATGGGAGAATTATCCCTTGATGGAAGCCTCCAACCCATTCGTGGCGCTTTACCCATTGCCATAAAAGCAAAAGAAGAAGGTTTTAAAGGTTTCTTTCTTCCAAAACAAAATGTAAAAGAAGCTGCTATAGTTAAAGGACTAGATGTTTATGGTATCGAAAACGTACAAGAAATAATTGATTTCTTCGAAGGAAAAGGAAATCTGGAACCAACCAAAATTGATACTCGCGCCGAATTCTATAAAGATTTGGATTTTCCCGAATTTGATTTTTCTGATGTTAAAGGTCAGGACAGTATTAAAAGATGTATGGAAATTGCGGCGGCTGGCGGACACAATATTATTTTAATTGGCCCTCCCGGTGCAGGAAAAACAATGCTAGCTAAACGTTTACCAAGTATCCTTCCTCCTATGACTTTACACGAAGCCTTAGAAACTACTAAAATTCATAGTGTAGCCGGGAAATTAAAAGAAGTGGGATTAATGAATCAAAGACCTTTCCGCAGTCCGCATCACACGATTTCAAATGTGGCACTAGTCGGCGGCGGAAGTTATCCACAACCTGGCGAAATATCAATGGCACACAATGGTGTTTTATTTTTAGATGAATTACCCGAATTCAAACGAGATGTACTTGAAGTAATGCGTCAACCGCTGGAAGATAGAGAAGTAACTATTTCAAGAGCCAAATTTACGGTCACCTACCCTTCTTCATTCATGTTAGTTGCAAGTATGAACCCAAGTCCAAGTGGATTTTTTAATGATCCAAGTGCAGCGCAAACCGCTTCTCCTTATGAAATGCAACGTTATTTAAGTAAAATCTCTGGTCCTTTATTAGATCGAATTGACATTCATATTGAAGTTACCCCTGTTCCTTTCGAAAAATTATCTGATAATCAAAAAACCGAAAACAGTATGACGATTCGACAAAGAGTGACGGCAGCACGCGAAATTCAATCGACACGATTTGAAAAGATGGACAACATTCATTATAATGCACAAATGAACACCAAACACATCCGAGAATATTGTGTTCTGGACGAAGATTCAAAATCATTATTAAAAAATGCGATGGAACGATTGAATCTTTCGGCCCGGGCTTACGATAGAATTTTGAAAGTATCACGCACTATAGCCGACTTAGATGCTTCCGAAGCAGTATTTTCATCTCACATTGCCGAAGCCATTCAATACAGAAGTTTGGATCGTGATGGATGGTTGGGGTGATATTTCAGATTTTTGATCAACGGGAGACAATTTTAATAACAGTTTTAGCAATCGTAATCTTCTATTTTGTTTTTCGAACTAAAATGAAAAAAGCAAAGTATAGAAATAAATAAGTCAAAAAAGAGATTTCAATAGAAATCTCTTTTATTTTTGCCAAATGTTAGAAATTCTTTACCAAGACGAATATATTATAGCAATTAATAAACCAAGTGGATTGTTGGTCCACAAATCATTTTATGCGCGCGATGCAAAAATTTTTGCTATTCAGGAATTGAGAAATCAAATAGGCCAACACGTTTATCCTATTCATCGGTTGGATCGCAAAACATCTGGTGTTTTGTTATTTGCGTTGGATACAGCCGTTTTAAAAATTATGAATGATCGTTTTGCCACACGCGAAGTCGAAAAAAAATATTTAGCAATTTTACGTGGTTGGTCACCCGAAGAACTAACGATTGATTATGATTTAACCAATGATGATGGCATTACACAAAATGCAATAACATACTTTCATCGATTGCAAAGTACCAAAATTGAGTTAGAATTTAACAATCAACCAACGTCCCGATATTGTTTGGTAGAAGCGATTCCTGAAACCGGACGTATGCATCAATTACGAAAACATTTCAAACATATTTTTCATCCCATTTTAGGAAGTCGTCCACATGGCTGTAACAAACAAAATAAATTATGGTTGGAGAATTTTGAACTGAAAGGAATGATGCTTCATGCACATCAGTTAATTTTTAATCATCCAATAACAAATGAACAACTCATCTTGAATGCAAAGATTAATGAAGAGTTTAGCAGAGTTGGTACTATTCTTAATCTAGATTTGAATAAGTATGAATAGAATAATAATTTGTAAATTAATGCTTTAAATTATTGTTGTATTTGGAAACAACAGCTTTCAGTATAAAGAGGAGCAGATTTCAGATTTTTGATCAACGAATTTTAATTTCAGATGTTTATCACAGCGTTCCACAAAGTCTCCGACTTTGCGGAAGGGACTTTCGGTTTTTAACCGATTTTGTTTTTCAAATATTTGAATTTTAAAGTCAGTCGGAGACTGAAAAACACACACTCAAAGTCGGAGACTTTGCGTAGCGGGGGGCTGGGATTAAATTTAGCCCTATTTTCGGATTTGCCACCCGAGCGATAGCGAATAGGCGAAGCAAATCATCCCAAATACAAAATCAACTTTCCATTAAGCCAATTGCTCAAATCCGTTGTAGTACCTGTTGAACTAAACCTTCGGTAGCACTTACCGTAGTTTTAGTACCTTACGAATATAATTAAATTTCGTAAGTTATGGCTACAAAAAAAAGCATCCAGAAGATTTAAGAGAAAATAAAATTCTCAATC
>NZ_JAAAPM020000038.1 GCF_009909155.2 Flavobacterium undicola | reverse complement strand
ATAAGCTTTGCAAGCTTCATCATTTGGCAATTCTTTTATAAAGTTTAGTATGCTTTGTCCTTCAAATACTTCCATAACGACTGTTTTTAAAGACATAAAAATACAGAAACTAAATGACTAACTCAAACAAAGAATTTGTATATCTAACTCATTCTTTAAAGAAAAACACAAAGAACAATAAACTAAATCCATTCATCCTTATATACAATAAAATTCATCAAACTGTAAAAGAAAGAAGATGCCAATGTGAAATTATCATGAATTATATTGGTCCTTACAGACATGGATTTTCTTTAACAAAAAAACTTTATTTACTAAAAATAAAAAAAGATTTTACACAAGATGACTGTTTAAAATTTGCCCTTTTAAATGCTGATTTCTCACAAGATAGTTATTCACATGATATTTTGGGAGTTGAAAAAGCTTCGAAATTTTACTTCCAAAAAGAAATTGATAAACTTAATGAGAAAGAAAAAATTACATTAATAATAATGCTTGAACATCCAATCCTATACAATCCTCATAGAAACCCAAAAATAGCTTTAGACAAAATTAGATTATACCAAAGGATATTACACATGAATATGAATATCAAAAAATAAATTTTGTATTAAATTTTCATCGAACAATTGTATAGAGGTTTTACTATTCTAAGGAATGAGCCTTATCATCATCAATAATATTACTCCTTTAAAACCTATTTTCAACAGCTTCAAACAGGGTTAAACTCTTGTTAAAACAACAACTTTCCCTTAATTAAAACTTAAAAAAAACTAACTTTAACTAGTTAAAAATCAAAACCTAACACCAAACAGCTCTCTAAATAATAATTTATTTTATTATTCGACAAACAACCTATTCTTTTATTTGTTAGCACTAGTTAACAATTTTGACTTTTCGCTTTTTAAAAATTTATATCATGAAACTCTTATATAAATTTTCAGCAATTTTAGTTTTTTTATTGGTTAGTATATCTTGTAATAGTGATGATTCAGATGATTCGTATTCTAATAATACCACTACCTTTAAAGCAACTTTGAATGGTAGCAATGAATTCCCTTCCAATAGTTCAGCGGCGACAGGAATGGCTACACTTGTTTTTTATAATGACACCAAAACATTTACACTCACAGGAACCTACAACGCAATGACACCTACTATTTCCCATATCCATGGCCCTGCAATGGTGGGAGTAAATGCATCTCCCCTATTTAATTTAACTGTTACACCTACTCCGGGTTATAGCTATGGTACAATAGGGTATTCAGGCTCAGCAACATTGTCAGCTGCACAAGAAGCCGATCTTATGGGCAATCTTTACTATGTTAACGTTCATAGTGCAGGAATTTACGCAGCTGGTGAAATAAGAGGACAGCTTATTAAACAATAATTTTTTATTTTGAATATAAAAAGCCTTACTATTTTACAAAACAGTAAGGCTTCTTTTATATCCAATAAAATTACTTTTTTTGTAATCTTAACCAATAACTTATCTCTATTGATTTTAAAAAATAAATTCTTTTGGAGAAATTGGATTTACACTATATAAATCAAATTCTCTAATTAAAATCTTGTTTTGAATGTATTCACCATAAGACATATTCTTATCAAATTGTATTACTACCCGTGGTCTTCTTATAAACCGAATACTGAAAAATTCCTGTATCAAATCTGATTTTTTTATAGCTCTACCATTCAACCAAACCAAATCGGTTCTCTTTTTGAAATAAAAAACAAAGTCATCTTTTTTAGGTTTTCCAATAGTATAATACACTTTTGTAAAAGGAATAAAAGCCATATTTTTCTTTATCGAATCAGCGTACGAATAATAATTCTCTGCTTTTTCGTTTTTATGCGCTTTTTCTTTGCGTTTTTTGTCTTGCAACTTCATTACTTCCGGAATTACCAATCGCAAGGGCAAACGCTTATCTATATTCAGAATCCAATTGGTCGTAATAATGCTATTTTTTCGGTTTACTTCAGCCAAAGTATCTTTGTCTTTCACACGAAAAAAAATATAAATTGGCGAATGATCTTGCACATCACTAACTACTGTTGTATTCGATTTTGGAAGCAAAATATCTTCTTTATTTCCGCACGCAAAAAAGAACAATACTATAATCAGACTAAAATATTTCATCCTTAAAAATTCAGTTTTTCATACAATTTCACACATTCCATCGCAGCTGCCACATCGTGCACTCTCAAAATATGAGCGCCTTTTGTTAAAGCAATCGTGTTCAAAACAGTCGTTCCGTTTAAGGCTTCATCGGCAGTAATTCCCAGTGTTTTATGAATCATCGATTTTCTGGAAATCCCTATTAACATGGGCAATTCTAAACTATGAAATAACTCTAATTTTCGCATCACTTCATAATTTTGCGCTATGGTTTTTGCAAATCCAAAACCGGGATCTACAATCAGGTCGTTAATTCCTAAACTTCTGGCCTGGCTTATTTTTTCTGAAAAATAAAGCAAAACTTCCTTCACAACATCTTCATATTCGGTCATTGACTGCATGGTTTCAGGCGTGCCACGCATGTGCATCATAATATAAGGAACATTATATTGAGCAATAACTTCAAGCATTTTATCATCGAGATTTCCCGCCGAAATATCATTGATAATAGCTGCTCCGTTTTCGATACAAGCTCTTGCGACTTCACTTCTAAAAGTATCAATTGAAATTAAAATTTCTGGAAAATGCTTGACTAATAATTGCACAACGGGAACAATCCGATCCAATTCCTCTTCTTCCGATACAAATTCGGCACTAGGTTTACTCGAATAGGCTCCAATATCAATAAAAGTAGCTCCTTCGGCTAGCATTTTTTCGACCTTAGCTAAAATCTCATTTTCACTCGAATACCTTCCGCCATCAAAAAAAGAATTGGGCGTTATGTTCAAAATCCCCATTACTTTAGGTTGGGATAAATCAATCAGCTGTCCTTTGCAGTTAATAGTCATTTTTTAATCTTTATTTTAAAGTTGAATCTTTTTAAAATTTATCCCTATTTTTGAGAAAATTTTAGACAAATATACATCAATAATGAAGAATACTTCTCAAGAATACGATAAGGTAATTGCGATTTGTCGTTCCTTATTCGCTAATAAAATGCAAGATTACGGAAGCGCATGGCGCATTTTACGATTGCCTTCTTTAACCGATCAAATTTTCATCAAAGCACAAAGAATTCGCAGTTTACAAGAAAACGAGGTCCGAAAAGTAGACGAAGACGAATCAGGTGAATTCATCGGAATTATCAATTATTCGATAATGGCTTTAATCCAATTAGAACTGGGTGTTGTTGACCAACCCGATTTGAATGTGGAAAAAGCAACTCAATTATATGATGCAAAAGTAAAATTGACCAAAGAATTAATGGAAGCTAAAAACCATGATTATGGCGAGGCTTGGCGCGATATGCGTGTGAGTTCGTTGACTGATTTGATTTTGCAAAAACTACTTCGCGTAAAGCAAATTGAAGATAATAAAGGTAAAACAATTGTATCTGAAGGAATTGATGCCAATTACCAAGACATGATTAACTACTCCATTTTCGCCTTGATATTAATGGGATTTGCTAACAATCAATAATCTTTTATGAAAAAAATAATCACTCAATTTTCAAGAATATTTGTTGGGGCTTTATTTATAATCTCAGGCTTAATCAAGCTAAATGACCCTGTAGGTTTCTCCTATAAACTAGCCGAATATTTTAGTGAAGCTGTTTTTAATATTCCCTTTTTAGTTCCTTTTAGCTTAACATTAGCTTTATTTTTAGTTATTGTAGAAGTCCTTTTAGGAATCATGCTACTCATTGGTTACCGATCAAAATTCACAATTTGGAGTCTATTGTTAATGATTGTATTTTTTACCTTCTTAACTTTTTATTCTGCTTATTATGACGTGGTAAAAGACTGTGGGTGTTTTGGGGACGCTTTGCATCTTACACCTTGGCAATCATTTACTAAAGATGTCGTTTTATTATTCTTCATCCTTATCTTATTTGCAAACAAAAAACTGGTAAAACCTTTATTCAATAAAGGTCTTCAAAATTTGATTGCTGCCTTGGGTGTAGTAGCGGCTATTTTCATGGCTTATCATGTTTTAAATCATTTACCAATAATTGATTTTAGACCTTATAAAGTAGGAACAAATATCCAAAAAGGAATGGAAATCCCTGAAGGCGCTCCAAAATCGGTAGTTGAAATGACTTTTATTTATAAGGTTAATGGTGTAAATAAAGAATTTACCGAAAAGGATTTGATGAATATTCCGGAAGGAGCCGAATTTGTAGATAGAAAAGACAAAATAATTTCTGAAGGTTATGTCCCTCCTATCCATGATTTCACCATGACAAAAGATGGTTCTGATTACAAAGAAGAATTACTGCTAGAACCTAAATTATTAATGGTGGTGACTTATGATTTGGCTTTAGCCGATGAAAGCGGAATGCAAAAAGTGCAAAAATTAAACCAAGAGGCTACTTTAAAAGGATACAAGGTAATTGGTATGACTAATTCTTCAGTCGAAGAAATCGAAAAAGCACAAAAAAAATACAATCTAAAATTTGACTTTTACACCTGTGATGCTACCGCTTTAAAAACAATAGAAAGAGCTAATCCAAGTATTGTAATTCTGGAAAAAGGAACGGTAAAACAAAAAGTACATTACAACGATATTGAAGGTTTAAAATTGTAAAAAAGAAAGCTCATAAAGACTGAAATTAGCATTTATGAGCTTTCTTTATGCCTTAAAAAAGCTAAAAAAGACCAAAAAAAGCATTTTTAGAGGCTTATTTAAGGATATTCTTTTGGAATCGAAAATAACAATGAGGTCACTATTACGTTTTCATTTGTGTTTTTATAACTCTTAAGGCTGTATTTGTTAATTTAATCGAGTTTCTTCAAAAAAACAAAAACTAAAAACAGCAATCAAATTGTTTATTTTAACTTTGTTACCAATGAAAAAAATAGAAATAATAATTGCTTTTTTACTCCTTTTAGTTACTATTTCCTGTACTAAATCGAATGCACAAAAGACAGTATTTTCTAAAAAAGCATTATCAGAAACACTATTAACAACAACTGAAAATCAAATTGCTTTTCAAGATATTCTAAAAAAATACAAGGGGAAAACGGTGTTGATTAAATTTTGGGCTTCTTGGTGTGGCGATTGCGTAAAAGCAATGCCAAAAATAAAAGAATTACAAGCAATGCATCCAGAAGCAGCTTATGTTTTTATTTCAATGGATAAAACTGCTGATAAATGGAAAGCGGGAATTGAAAAATACAATCTCAATGGCGCTAATTTTATGGCAAATGATCAAATGAATGGCATTTTTGCAAAAGCAGTTGATTTAGATTGGATTCCGAGATATCTTATCGTTGATAAAACGGGTAAAATTGCTTTGTATCGCGCCATAGAAACTGATTTTGAACAAATTAATTTGGCTTTAAATCAATTAAAAAAACAATAAACGTTACTATAACAAAAAATAAAAATTCAAATATAACACTACTAAAATGAGAAAAAAGATTGTAGCAGGAAACTGGAAAATGCACAAAAATGCAGCACAAACTAGCGAATTATTAAGTGAATTACTTGCAAAAGTACCTGCAAATACTACAGCACAAGTAATTGTTGCTCCAACATTTGTAAACTTGGCTGCAGCAGTAAATCAATTAAAAGGAACTAACATTAGTGTTGCTGCACAAAACGTACACCAAACTGAAAGTGGTGCTTTTACAGGAGAAATCTCTGCTGATATGTTAACTGGAGTTGGAGTAAACACTGTAATTTTAGGACACTCTGAGCGTAGAGCTATTTTTAATGAAACTGATGCTTTAATTGCTGATAAAGTAAATACAGCTTTAAAACATGATATGACTGTTATTTTTTGCTTTGGTGAAGAATTAAAAGACCGTCAATCTAACAATCATTTCAACATTGTTGAAAACCAATTAAAAGACGGATTATTCCAAATTGATGCTAAATCTTGGGATAAAGTTGTTTTAGCTTACGAACCAGTTTGGGCTATTGGAACAGGTGAAACTGCTTCACCAGAACAAGCACAAGAAATGCACGAATTCATCAGAGAAACAGTTCTTAAAGCTTTCGGAAAAGAAATTGCTGAGAATGTAAGTATTCTTTATGGAGGTTCTGTAAAACCGGATAATGCTAAAGAAATTTTCTCTAAACCAGACGTAGACGGTGGTCTTATTGGTGGAGCTGCTTTAAAAGCAGATGATTTTGTTGCTATTGTAACAGCTATCTAATACTCAAAATATTTTTTTAAGAATCCTCAATTACTAAAGTGATTGGGGATTTTTTGATTAAAAATATAATTGTCGAATACTACTCCGCTAAGAAATACGTTAGCAGAAAGACAGAATTAAAAAACTCATGGAATCTAAAGAACTAATCAACAAATCAGCCAAGAAAATTTGGCAGAAATGGTCCATTGCAATCCGAATAACTCCTTTAATCATTCTATTGGCCATACTAAAAATACTTTCTCATAATTTTGGATGGGAAGTACTTGAATTAAATGCACTTTTCACCAGTTTAGTCGCCGGTACCATATTCCTGATAGGATTTCTGATTAGTGGTGTATTATCCGATTATAAAGAAAGTGAAAAATTACCCAGCGAAATTTCAGCATCTATGAAATCATTAGCTGATGATACTTACACCATTTACAAAACTAAAAATACCTTAACGGCTCTTGAATTTATAGAGTTTCAGAAAATGTTTTCTAATTCTCTTGTGGATTGGTTTTACAAAAAAGAAAAAACGAAAGTTATTTTGAAAAAAATAAGTGATATGAATCATTTTTTCATCGAACTTGACAAAGAAGGAATTCAAGCCGGTTATATCATCAAAATGAAAAATGAGCAAAACAATCTTCGAAAAATGATTCTAAGAATTGATACTATAAGAGACACTAACTTTGTTGGTTCAGCTTATACTATTCTGGAAGCTATGGGATTTCTAATAGGATCCAGTCTTTTGATTATCAAAATAGAACCCTTTTATGCTTCGCTGTTTTTTACATTAGTCGTAACCTTCTTAATTGCTTATATGTTTCTATTGATTAAAGATTTGGATAATCCATTCGATTATTCGACTAATGGGGAAAGCGGAACAGAAATTTCACTAAAACCAATTCATGATCTTAGAAAGATACTTATTGATTTCATATAAAAAGGTCTTTTTTTAATGCTTGCTAATAATTCTCAGCTTAAAAAATACCTGAAATATTTACTTACCTTTGCCAAAAAAAATCAATATGTCAAATATTTATATCGCCTACCATTTTAGCATTGAACCAAAAGAACTGGGTTCTGAAATTTTAATTGCCGAATTAGGCGAACTCGCATTCGAGAGTTTTACTGAAACTGAAAAAGGAATTTCAGCTTTCGTTCAAAAAGATTTATGGGACGAAATGATTCTTGAAAACGTAAATATACTTCACTCAGAAGAATTTGAAATTGATTATAGCTACGAAGAAATTGATCAGGTAAACTGGAATGAAGAATGGGAAAAGAATTTTGAGCCTATTGATGTAGATGGAAGATGTCACGTAAGAGCCCCATTTCACCCAAAAACGGATGCTGAATTTGACATTTTGATTGAGCCAAAAATGAGTTTTGGAACAGGCCATCATGAAACTACTCACATGATGATCCAACATTTGTTAGAAATAGATGTTACCGGAATGAAAACCCTAGATATGGGTTGCGGAACTGCAATTCTTGCGATTCTTGCCGAAATGAAAGGTGCTCAACCTATTGATGCCATCGATATTGACAACTGGTGTTATTTGAATTCTATTGAAAATGCCGAGCGTAACAATTGCAAAAATATCAGCGTTTATGAAGGAGATGCTTCTTTATTAAAAGGCAAAAAATACGATTTGATTATTGCTAATATCAATAGAAACATTTTATTGAATGACATGCAAACCTATGTTGATTGCCTAAATCCAAAAGGAACTTTACTGTTAAGTGGTTTTTATACTGAAGATATTCCTTTTATTGATGCTTCTTGTACTGAAAAAGGCTTAACTTATGTTAAAAAATTCGAAAGAAACAACTGGGTTTCACTAAAATACGTAAATTAGTATTCTGTTTATTATCAAATAATTAAAGTACAAAAAAAAAAAGAATACAATGAGTACTAAAGAAAAAATTAGAGAAAGAGTAAGCGTACAAGAAGTCACAGCTAAAAACAACGAAATTATTGTTTATAATGATGATGTAAATACTTTTGACCATGTAATTGAAACCTTAATGCGCGTTTGCGAACATACAGCTGAACAAGCAGAACAATGTTCGTTAATTGTTCATCATAATGGAAAATGTACCGTTAAAACAGGACCAATTACAAAATTAAAACCGCAATGCACACAGCTTTTAGAAGCCGGTTTAAGCGCAGAAATAATCTAATTAAACTACAAAATTTACCCATAAAAAAGCATTCGTCGCGGCGAATGCTTTTTTTATGGAATATTATTAATGAGGCAACTTATCTTTGATAACTCCGTATAAAAAAGTTCCTATCAAAGCTCCAAGAAGCACTAAAATAACACTTGTAAAACCTGCTCCTATTAATATGAATATTGGTCCTGGACAAGAACCTGCTAAAGCCCATCCTAATCCAAAAATCACTCCGCCTACAAGATAACGAAAAGTTCCGGGTACTTTATCAGCGATACGGATTGGAGTTCCTGAACTGTCCTTTAAATTATATTTTTTTATAATTTGGATTCCGATTATTCCTGTCAAAACAGCAACCATAATAATCCCGTACATGTGAAACGATTGAAATTGAAACATTTCATAAATTCTATACCAGGAAACCGCTTCTGATTTGGTCAATACAATTCCGAAAATAAATCCAACCAAAATAAATTTTACTAATTTCATAACTTATACAATTAAAGGTAAAATAAAATGAGCCATAATTAATCCGCCTATAAAAAATCCAATTACTGCTTTTAAAGAAGGAAGTTGCAAATTGCTCAATCCCGAAATAGCGTGTCCTGAAGTACAACCACCGGCATAACGGGATCCAAAACCAATTAATATTCCACCAATAATCAAAATCAAGATTGACTTAGGAGATTCAAAAACATCATTCGAAAACAGGGTGTCTGGCATTAATTTTCCCTGTGGAGCATCAATATCCATCATTTGAAGCTGCGCTATTGTTTTAGGATTTATAGACACATTAGAAGCATCGCTCAAATAATGAGTAGCCACAAAACCACCTAACATAGCTCCAGCTACTACAGCAAGATTCCAACGCTGTGATTTCCAATCAAAATTAAAAAAAGTTACTTTTTTTCCAGCTCCAGCTATACTGCATAAGGTTCTTAAATTGGAAGACATTCCAAATGATTTTCCAAAATAAATCAAACTAAGCATCACTAAGCCAATTATAAAACCCGAAATATACCATGACCAGGTATGATAAATTAATTCCATACTTATTTATTTTTATGTAAAGTTAAATAGTAAATTTTCAATTGAATGTGAGAAATGTTACATTCGATAAAATTAGCCTTCTTCCTTCAAAAAAAAGCAAATTAGTAGCTCAAAATTTGAAGTTCTCAATATCTTTGTGTGATAATTAAATGAACCAAACATTTCAAAAATAATTCAATTTTATGAAATCACAATTAATAACCAATTTACGTAAGCAAATACAAAAAAATAAAAAGCTAGCACTCTTTATAATCTCTAAAAAAATAATTATTGCAATAGCCTTAATGTTCTTAAGCAATTCTTGTATTAGTACTAAATCCACCTTGAAGAATGTAGATGATAATGCTCCTGTTCTTAAACTAACTACAGACAATACTTTTACAATTACCGAATATAGCAAAAACAAAAAATACGGCTATAATAAAGATTATCCAATCAATCTTTTTTATTACAACACTAACAATGAGCAATTAAACGAAGAACGTTTTTTGAATGCTTTGGCTGGACCTAAGGGAGAAAAAATTAGCTATATTAAATTAGAAACCTGTTGTCCTTTTCCAACTAAAAGAAGTGCCATGGGAGCTGGATTTCTAAATAGTTACGAAATTCATTGGGATGGTCAAAAAAAACCGGTTGTTTTATATCTCAACATCTATGAAAAAGGCGTATTAATGTGCCCAATGGGATTAAGTATCCGAAAAAAAGAATAACAATACAGTAGAATATTTGCTTTTAGCTATAATTTAATAGCCTATTAAAATCTTCTAAATCAAAAATCATAACTACCTTTGCAATCATTAAAAATCACCTATGAACATACAAAATATCCCCCAAATTAAGCATACTGAAAGTGGTAATTTCTTTTTACTTTCAGGACCTTGCGCCATCGAAGGAGAAGAAATGGCAATGCGTATTGCTGAAAAAATTGTTGGCATTACTGATAAACTACAAATTCCTTACGTTTTTAAAGGTTCGTTCAAAAAAGCAAATCGCTCAAGAATTGATAGCTTTTCAGGAATTGGCGATGAAAAAGCATTAAAAATTTTAAGAAAAGTATCTGAAACTTTTCATGTTCCTACTGTAACCGATATTCATACTAATGAAGATGCGGACATGGCAGCTCAATATGTAGATATTTTACAAATTCCTGCCTTTTTAGTGCGTCAAACTGATTTAGTTGTGGCTGCAGCCAATACTGGAAAAGTAGTCAACTTGAAAAAAGGACAATTCATGAGTCCTGAAAGCATGAAACATGCGGTACAAAAAGTATTGGATTGTAACAATCAAAACGTAATGGTTACTGATCGTGGAACTATGTTTGGTTACCAGGATATGATTGTTGATTTTAGAGGAATTCCTACTATGCAACAATATGCTTCAACAGTACTTGACGTTACACATTCATTACAACAACCCAACCAAACAGCTGGAGTAACTGGTGGTCGTCCTGATATGATTGAAACCGTTGCCAAAGCTGGAATTGCCGTAGGTGTTGATGGAATTTTTATCGAAACACACTTTGATCCGGCAAATGCTAAAAGTGACGGAGCAAATATGTTACACTTAGATTATTTTGAAGATCTAATGACTAAACTTGTCGCTATTAGAAAAACCATTAATACATTCTAATTTTTAAACTTTAAAAATCATTCCGTGAAAAATTTATTTACTGCTGCATTTGTAGCATTCTTATTCACAAACTGCCTTAGTGCTCAAGAAGAAATAAAATTACAAGACAAATACACTGCCCACAATAAAGGAAAATTCTTTATTTCATGGGGTGGTAACAGAGAAAGTTATACCAAATCAGATGTGACTTTTAGAGGTAAAGATTACAACTTTACTGTCGATAATATGACCGCTCATGACAAACCAAAAGGATGGCATGTTGATTATATTAATCCTGGGCGAATGACAATTCCTCAAACAAATTTCCGTTTAGGTTATTTTTTTAGTGATCATTATAGTGTTACTATTGGAGTAGATCACATGAAATATGTAATGACGCAAGACCAAACAGCAAATGTTACGGGTCATATTGATGGAGCGGTTCATAATGGTCTTTATAACAATACCCCAGTTAATTTTTCGGATGAGACTTTTTTAACCTACGAGCATACCGACGGTTTAAATTATGTACACACTGAAGTTTCTCGTTTTGATGATATTTCATCTTGGTTAGGACTTCCTAATACTGATAAAGTTCAAATTAATTTGACTGAAGGTCTTGGTTTAGGTCTCTTATATCCTAAAACAAATACCATGTTATTAGGCAAAGAACGTCACGATGATTTTCATGTTTCAGGATATGGAACTTCGGTAAAAGCAGGCTTAAATTTCACCTTCTTTAAACACTTTTATGTTCAAGGCGAATTAAAAGGCGGCTATATCAATATGCAAGATATTCGCACTACTAAAAGTACTGACGACAGCGCATTTCAAGATTTCTTTTTTCTTCAAAGAATCATTGCTTTTGGAGGAATATTTAAAATATAAAATTTGACCAATTCTTAGATATTTATAAAAAGAGCCTTATTAATTTATAAGGCTCTTTTTATAAAATCAAACACTTTTACCCTCCTAATGTAATTTAATCTATTTATGAGTGTTTTAGTGGCTTTAAATGCTTATTTTTATTAAAAAAACTCCCCCAAGTCTTTTTAAAAACCTATTTTATTATTTTATATACTATTTATTTTAGTAAATAATTATGACAAAAAATAGAGAAAATGACGTTGCTCAGAACTTTGATGTTTTTAACAATTTTGAAAAGTTTTTTGACTTATCACAGGACTTATTTTGCATTGCTGGATATGACGGTTATTTTAAAAGGATAAACCCTTCGGTTTCTAAACTTTTAGAATATTCAAATGAAGAATTACTTGCAAGACCTATTAATGATTTTGTTTACAAAACTGATAAAGAAAAAACAAGTTTAGCTCGAAACGAACTCAAAAATAAAATTCCTTTATTTAGTTTCGAAAACAGATACCTAACTAAAAGTGGACATATAGTTTGGCTTTTATGGACCTCAATACCAGTTGAAGAAGAAAAATTAATCTATGCGGTAGCTAAAAATATTACTCATAAAAAAGAATTAGAATTAGAAAGAACATTACATCTCAAAAAACTTACTGAAATCAACAACGAGTTCAAACAACTCAGTTATTCAACGGCACACGATTTAAGATCACCTGTTAATAATATGCTTGCTATTTTTGAACTTATGGATATTGAAAATATCCAAAGTAAGGAAACCATAGAATTCATTAATATTTTAAAAAACACCACAGATACCTTAAAAGAAAATCTAAACCAATACATTCGAGTTTTAAATACTAAAAATCAGAATGATTACCAATTAGAAGAAATTGATTTGAATAATTCATTAAATGAAGTTTTAACTTCTATTAACTCATTAATACAAAATTCGAAGGCTACAATTAATATCGATTTTTCTAAAACGAACAAAGTTAATTTCAACAAAGCTTATTTAAAAAGTATTTTTTTAAATTTGATTACTAATGCTATAAAATATTCAAAATCAGATATTTTGCCTAACATATCCATTCTATCCGAAAAACGAGGCAACACTACTCAATTAATCATTAAAGACAACGGAATAGGATTTGATCTCGATAAAGTGAAAGACAAAGTTTTTGGATTGCATCAAACATTTAACGAACACATTGACAGCAACGGTATAGGACTGTATTTAGTTTACAATTATATTACCAATCTTGGAGGTCGTATTTCCCTTGAAAGCGAAGCTAACAAAGGAGCTAAATTTACAATAACATTCAACGATTAAATAAAAAACCATTATAAACAAGATCAATTTCACTAATAAAGATTTAAAGGAGGTACAAACAAAGAAAAATTAACTATATAATTTTTAAAAAGATGATTCCTATCCCCAAAATCCCAACAACAATCAATACAAAAAGGAAAATCTCTGGTATTGAGTTTCTTCAGTATTTTGTTTTGATATCTTTGGTTCTTTATTTTGGAAAACTACTTTTTATTCCTCTTTTTTTTGCATTACTCATCAGTTTTATCTTGTATCCTGTTTGCAAATGGTTAGAAAAAAAAGGGATTAACCATGCTATAGCAATAGTATTCTCATTGACAATCGTTTTTTTTATACTAGCAAGCGTCTTGTGTTTACTCATTTTACAAATCAAAGAATTTGCTATGGAATGGGAACCTTTTAAGATAAAATTACTAGAAACTATAAATCAAATCAGTGTTTTTATTTCGCAATATTTCAATATTACAAATACCGAACAAACTTCCTTTTTCCAGAACATACTAAACCACTCCGAAAATCAAGCCATAGATATTATTAAAAGCACATTTTATTCTTTTTCTCAAACTGCATTTTACATTATCATTATCCCCGTTTTTTCAGCACTTATTCTTTTTCATCGTCAGATGTTTGCAAAAGCTTTATTTCACTTTTTCCCTTCGAACCAAAAAGAAGCAATCCGTGAAATTCTTATAGAAACAATACACGCCTATCATGATTTTATAAAAGGAATGTTGCTGGTTTATATTATTGTTGGATTTCTTAACAGCATTGGTCTTTTGATTATTGGTATTCCTCATCCTTTTATGTTTGGGTTCGTTGCCGCCATACTCACATTTATTCCCTATATCGGTATTATGATATCAGCACTTTTACCAATTGCTATTTCATGGATTACCTATGACTCTATTTGGTATCCAATTGGGGTTATTACCGTTTTTGCAATCGTACAAATTTTAGAAGCTTATATAATATTCCCTTATGTTGTTGGAAGTCGTTTAAAAATAAACACCCTAGTCATTATTATCATGATTACATTAGGAGGCATTTTATGGGGTGCTGCCGGTATGATACTATTTATTCCGTTCACAAGTGTCATCAAACTTATTGCTGACCGAACCGAAAGCTTAAAAGCGATTTCAATTTTATTAGGTGAGGGCAAACTTAAAGAAGAAAAGACAAAATAAAAAAGCTCCTATCGAGGAGCTAATTCATTAAAACAATAAGACTAATTCTAGGCAAAAATCAAATCATAAACCTGATTGGCTATTTCTAATTCTTCATTGGTTGGCACCACTAAAATTTTAGTCTTAGAATTTTGAGTATTTATTTCGCGAATGTCACTTGAACGGGTTTCATTTTTAGTTTCGTCTAATTCCAATCCTAAAAACTGCATGTCGGCACATACCGATTTCCTGATATAAGCAGAGTTCTCGCCTATTCCTGCCGTAAAAATAATGGCATCAATTCCGTTTAAAACTGCCGCATAAGAACCAATGTATTTTTTAATGCGATACACATTCATATCAAGAGCCAACTGACAATTAGCATCTCCTTTTTCGGCATTAGCCTGAATATCTCTTAAATCACTATGGCCGGTAAGTCCCAGCATTCCGCTTTGTTTTTGCAATACCGTATTTACTTCGCTTAATTTATAGCCTAAAGTATTGACCATATAAAAAATGACCGACTGATCGATATCTCCACTTCGTGTCCCCATTACCAATCCGTTCATAGGACCAAATCCCATACTGTGATCGATACTTTTTCCGTCTTTTACTGCTGTAATGCTACAACCATTTCCCAAATGAATCGTAATGATTTTGTCGCTTTTCTCTAAAAAACCAATTGCTTTTTCCGAAACATATTTATGAGATGTTCCATGAAAACCGTATGCTCTAATTTTATTTTCGGTCAATAAGTAATTTGGAATAGCATATCGATAAGCCACTTCGGGCATAGTTTGATGAAAAGCAGTATCAAAAACAGCCACTTGTTTAGCAGAAGAAAAAACTTCCTCGGCAACAATTATTCCTTCTAAATTAGCCGGATTATGTAAAGGTGCCAATTCAAAAAGTTGTTTTATCTTTTCTTTTACTTCGTCATCAATCATCACTGTATCCGAAAAACTAGCTCCCCCATGAACTACCCTATGCCCAACTGCATCAATATCTTGCGTACTTTTAATTACACCAATAGTTTCATCTAATAACAATTGAGCTATTTTTTCCAATCCTATTTTATGATTCGGAATCGGTAGCATTTCTTCCAATGAATCCTTATTGGTTTTATACGTTAAATTTGAAGTTTCTAAACCTATTCTATCAATCATACCACTACAAATTACTTCCTTTGTAGGCATGTCAATTAATTGGTATTTTATAGATGAACTTCCTGAATTTATAATAACTATTTTCATTTTCTATTTTTTTCCTCTCCCCAACCCTCTCCAAAGGAGAGGGAGACTGAATTGATCTGTTTTTAATACTTAAAAAAATTAGTTTTATTTATTGATTTTTTTTCAAACTCATAACTGAAAACTCATAACCACTAAAGCCCCTGCGCTTGAATCGCTGTAATCACGACTGTGTTAATAATATCATCTACAGTACAACCACGGCTTAAATCGTTTACAGGCTTGTTTAAACCTTGCAACATTGGCCCAATGGCTAATGCTCCCGTTTCTCTCTGAACTGCCTTATAAGTATTGTTTCCTGTATTCAAATCGGGAAAAATAAGCACACTCGCCTGCCCTGCCACTTCTGAGTTGGGCATTTTGCTTTTTCCTACCTCCATATCAACAGCCGCATCGTACTGAATAGGACCTTCAATTTTTAAATCGGGACGTTTTTTCTTTACAATTTCAGTTGCTGTTCGCACTTTTTCAACTTCATCTCCTTTTCCTGACGAACCCGAAGAATAAGACAACATAGCCACTTTAGGTTCTATTCCAAAAGCCAAACTGGAATCGGCAGACGAAATCGCAATTTCAGCCAATTGTTCAGCAGTAGGATTTGGATTTATAGCACAATCTCCAAAAATAGAAACCCTGTCTTCCAAACACATGAAAAATATTGACGAAACCACACTCGAATTGGGTTTGGTTTTAATGAATTGTAAAGCTGGCAAAATAGTATGTTGTGTAGTATGTGCCGCTCCCGAAACCATTCCGTCCGCATGACCCTTATACACCATCATTGTTCCAAAATAAGATACATCTTCCATTAAATCTTTGGCCATAGCCATAGAAACATTCTTGTTTTTTCGAAGTTCGTAATAGGTATTTACATAATCATCATAATAAGGTGATGTTATGGGGTTAATAATATTCACTTTCGAAAAATCAAAAGCAATTCCTAATTCGGCTACTTTATTTTCTATTTGTTTTTTATTTCCAATAATCGAAATATCAACTACATCCATCGCTAATAATCGAGAGGTCGCAATAATTATTCTATCATCATTTCCTTCCGGTAATACAACGTGTTTTCGATGTTGTTTGGCTCTTTTCACCAAATTGTACTGAAACATTTTTGGTGTCATTCCTTCGGCTTCAAAAGCACTTAATTTATCGGACAAATCATCCAGATCCACATACTTTTCAAAGGTGCTTATTGAGGTTTCTATTTTATGAATATTCTCGGCATAAATTTTAGATTGTATCGAACCTATCTTATTGGTTATTCTATAAGTACCACCTTCTACTGCAATAATTGGCACAACTCCATTCAAACCTTCAATTAGCTTCAAAATACTGTCTTCAGGCAGAATATTTCCTGTCAAAACTATCCCGGAAACCGAAGGGTAATTAACCGACTCATTGGCCTGTAAAGCTCCCAAAATAATATCAGCTCTATCCCCAGGAGTTATTACCAACGCATTCTCTTTCAGATGCAATAAATAATTTCGCAATTGCATAGCACCCACACTAAAACTTCCTACTTCATTATTGATAAAATCCTTACCAAAAAGAATTTTAGCATCCAATTCCTCCACTATTTCTTTAACCGTAGGATTATTCAAACTTGAAATAACAGGAATAGCGCTCACCAAAACTTCTTTAGGCAAAACACTTCGCAAACCATCTTCTGCTAATTTTAAATTTTCCGGTTGGATTTTATTCGCAATAAAAGCTAAAACTTCTACCTCTTTATTTTTAAAAGAATCATAAGCAAGATATTCCCCATCCAAAAATTCTTCGAGTGTTTTCCCAACTCCAGAACCAACAATTATAGCCGGAATTCCTAAATTCTTAGCAATAAGAACATTCATATCTAATTCGATTGCTGTTCCTTCACCACTGAAACTGGTTCCTTCAACCAAAACAAAATCAAAACGCTCTTCTAAATGTTTGAATTTTTCAATAATTAAATCTAAAACATCGCCTATTTTCCCTTTATTCTTCTTTTTGATTAACTGACTTTTGGTGATAGCAAAAGCATCTTCAAAGCGGATATCCAAACCAAAATGCGATATTACCGTTTCGATATGATTGTCTAATTTTCCATCTTCAAAATCTTCAATAATAGGTCTAAAATAACCTACTTTGGCAGTTTTACCAATAAGCATACTCATTAATCCAAGCGTAATAATCGATTTCCCGCTATTACTTTCTGAAGTTGCGATATAAATGGCTTTGTTCATTTTATAATTTTTTACACTTATTTTATTCTTTCAATTCCTCTTACAATTCTAATAAAACACAACTAATCCTTGTTATCAAAACCACTTTCTCTTTTTAAAATAAAAAATCATTAAAATCCCTATCAAAATCATTATACCAATGACGGTATAATACCCATTTTCATATCTTAATTCGGGCATGTAGTCAAAATTCATCCCGTAAACCCCAACAATAAAGGTCAATGGAATAAATATTGCCGACACTATCGTTAGCGTTTTCATAATCTCGTTCATCTTATGAGATTGAGCAGAAAAAAAGAAATTAGAAGCACCTTCCAGCATTTCCATATCTGATTCAATTTGTTCCAAAAGCTCTAAACTTTTTTGATGCAATCGGGAAAAATAAACATAGGAATCCATTTGAATTACATTACATACAACATCATCTTTTAATGTTTTAATGCCAAATAATGAATCCCTAAGCGGAATAATCGAGCGTTTTAAAAAACTTAAATTATCCCTGTGTTTTTCAATTCGCACCAAAATATCAGGATCAGTACTATTCTTAGACAAATTAATTAATTCCTCAACCTTTTCTTCCTCATCCTCAATAGTGATATAGAAATTTTCCATAACAGCGTCTAAAAGAAGATAGAGCAAATAATCGGCCTTTTTAGTTCTCACAACTCCCGAATGAGTGCGTATTCTTTCTCTAATATGGGTAAAAAAATCACTGCTTTTTTCCTGAAAAGAAATCAAAATACCATCCTTTATCAAAAAACTAATCTGCTCGGAACTAATATTATCCGAGTTTTCTGTTGGCAATATCGACTTTATATTAAAAAACAAACTACTGGCTGATTCTTCCATTTTTGTCCTTCTTGCGGTATTTAAAATATCCGAAAGCAGAAAACTATCTATATCAAAAAATTCCCCAATTCCCTCCACTGTTTTAATATCGCTTAAACCATGCAAATTAAGCCAGTTTGTTTTTGTATTATCGATACATTCTCTAAAATCTGAAATAGCTAAATCCTGATATTCTGTAAAATCCAAATCGTCATAAACAAACAGCTGCATTTTTGACTCCAGCTTCTTGTGTTTTCCCGTGTACTCTAATTGATTTGGATGTACTTTTCTAGCCTTTTTATATTTTATTTTTCTCATTCAAAAATCATTTACAGTAATATTACAAAAAAGAATCCGAATGGAAAATGACAATTATCACTTTAAAGCAAAGGTTCTGAATGAGAAAATAGAAAAATAATTATCTTTATAAGGATTATTACAGCTAAATTTTCTCACAGAATAAAAGTTGAAAAATGAATTACAAAATAAAAATCTCAATTCCAGAACCTTGTCACGAAAATTGGATGGAAATGTCTCCAACAGAAAAAGGCCGATTTTGCAGTAGCTGTCAAAAAAATGTAATTGATTTTACAAAGTCTTCTGACAGAGAAATTGTTATGGCTTATAATAAAAATGATAAGCTATGTGGTCGTTTCAATAACTTTCAGATTAATCGAAATTTAATAATCCCCAAAGAAAAAAAATCAATTTGGGTAATTGCAGCAGCGTCAATGATTGCCTTTTTAGGGTTGGGAAATCAAACTGCAAAAGCTCAGGAATCAGTTAAAACAGAACAAAAAACAATACCAACTTATACCCCACCCAATAATGAGAAAGAAGAAATAGAAATTGAAGGGAAAATTTTTCTTGGAGAAACAAATCCAAATTTTGAAGAAGTAGATATTCTTCTCTATGACAAAAACCAAATACTTCATCCCAATACAGATGGAAAATTTTGCATAAAGGCAAATAAAAACGATAGAATATTAATTAGTAAAGCTGGGTACATTAATTATTACACTACAGTATTTAGATCAATCAATTTAGGTGCTATAGAGTTAGAAAGGGATAATTGTCAAACGTTTGTGGTTGGTGGTGCTATTGCTGTAAAAAGAAGTTTTTGGTATCGTCTTTTTCATAAAAATTAAAACAAAAAAACCGAGCTATTTCTAGCTCGGTTTTTCATTATTTATGTTCTTCAAAAGATCCCGATAAAAATCGGGATAAGCGATTCACACAATTTTTTATTCAAAAAATTAGTTCTCTGCTTATTTTACTTCTTCGTAATCTACGTCTTGAACGTTATCACCTTCAGCTTGTGGTTCAGCAGCAGCTTGACCTTGCTCTCCTTGAGCGTACATAGCTTCAGTAGCAGTTTTCCAAGCAGCATTTACATTATCTAAACCTTTTTGGATAGCAGCAACATCTTGCGATTGGTGAGCCATTCTAAGTTCAGTTAAAGCAAATTCGATAGCTGTTTTGTTCTCGTCTGAAATTTTATCTCCCAATTCTTTCAATTGACTTTCAGTTTGGAAGATAGTACTATCAGCCTCATTTATTTTTTCAGCTCTTTCTCTTGCAATTTTGTCAGATTCAGCATTAGCTTCAGCATCTTGTTTCATTCTTTCGATTTCTTCAGAAGTTAATCCAGAAGAAGCTTCGATACGAATGTCATGAGATTTACCTGTTCCTTTGTCAGTAGCAGTTACTTTGATGATACCATTAGCATCGATATCAAAAGCAACTTCGATTTGAGGAACTCCTCTTGGTGCTGGTGGAATACCGTCTAAGTGGAAACGACCGATAGTTTTATTATCTACAGCCATTGCTCTAGCTCCTTGTAATACGTGAAGCTCAACAGATGGTTGAGAATCAGAAGCAGTAGAGAATACTTGAGATTTTTTAGTTGGGATAGTTGTGTTAGCCTCAATTAATATAGTCATAACACCACCCATAGTTTCGATACCTAAAGATAAAGGTGTAACGTCAAGTAACAATACATCTTTTACATCTCCAGAAAGTACACCACCTTGGATAGCAGCTCCAATAGCTACAACCTCATCAGGGTTAACTCCTTTAGAAGCTTTTTTACCGAAGAATTTCTCCACTTCTTCAACGATTCTTGGAATACGAGTAGAACCTCCTACCAAGATAACTTCGTCGATATCAGAAACTGATAAACCAGCATTTTTCAACGCTTTAGCAACTGGTGCCATAGAACGTTTAACTAATGAATCAGTTAATTGCTCAAATTTAGCTCTAGATAATTTTTTAACTAAGTGTTTTGGTCCTGAAGCCGTAGCAGTTACGTATGGTAAGTTGATTTCTGTTTCAGCAGAAGCAGATAATTCAATTTTAGCTTTCTCAGCAGCTTCTTTAATACGTTGTAAAGACATTGGGTCTAAACGCAAGTCAATACCTTCTTCAGCTTTGAATTCGTCAGCTAACCAGTCAATAATTTCGTGGTCAAAATCATCACCTCCTAAGTGAGTATCTCCATCAGTAGATAATACTTCGAAAACTCCGTCTCCTAATTCAAGAACAGAGATATCAAAAGTACCTCCACCTAAATCGTAAACAGCAATTTTTTGATCAGTTCCTTTTTTATCTAATCCGTAAGCTAATGCAGCAGCAGTAGGCTCATTGATGATACGCATAACTTTAAGACCAGCAATTTCACCAGCTTCTTTAGTAGCTTGACGTTGTGCATCGTTAAAGTAAGCAGGAACAGTAATAACTGCTTCAGTTACAGTTTGACCTAAATAGTCTTCAGCAGTTTTTTTCATTTTTTGAAGAGTCATAGCTGACAATTCTTGAGCAGTATACAAACGACCGTCAATATCCACACGTGGCGTATTGTTGTCTCCTTTTACTACACTGTAAGGAACTCTTTTTGCTTCTTCAGTGATTTCAGCAAATGAATGTCCCATAAAACGTTTGATAGAAGCAATAGTCTTAGTTGGATTAGTTACCGCTTGTCTTTTTGCAGGATCACCCACTTTAATTTCTCCACCTTCTACAAAAGCAATGATAGATGGCGTTGTTCTTTTTCCTTCTGCATTAGGAATAACAACTGCTTCACTACCTTCCATTACAGAAACACAAGAGTTGGTCGTACCTAAATCAATTCCGATTATTTTACCCATTTTTAATATATTTAATTTTTATTATATACTCGTTTTAATAACTCAACGTGCTTAAGTCAATCTTTGTGCCAATATCAAAGCCCCATATAAATTGTCATAAAATATTAAACTGTCGTAAAATTAGCTGACAATATGACATTTTAAACTGACTGACAGACTTGCGAAAACAAAAAACCAGACTGTCATACTGATTGATATTCCTAATTTGAATTCGTTATTCCTCTTTGCTATTGTCATTGATATTTGAAATTGCAATTTACATTTCCATTAAAATCATTAAATTATGGTAAAACCTTCAATTCCATACTCTACTATGTACGAAAAATTTCAAACGAACAGAAACCCTCTCTTACATTTTGTAAGAATATTTTAATATATTTGAAAGAAAAAAATATGAAAAAACTACAAATATTAATTTCACTTCTTGCCACATTAAGTTGTATTAGTCAATCAAAAACAGACAAACTAACCCAGCCCATTATCGAAGAAGGAAAAAAATTATACCAATCGGAAATGGCTTCCTGGTACGGGACTGATATTTTTTTAGCAAAATATACGGCTAAAGAAAAAATCGGAGGTTACTTTTCGTATTCTGAAAATGACAAATCAAAATGTATTTTCTTTTCAAAAGAAGAAAAGCCAAAAGTCATTGGAATCATTACTTTTGATGCTACTTTTGATGTCAATAAGGCAACAACATTAATAGAAGAAAGAACATTTACTAAAAATGAACTCGATTATTATACCTTAAGAGAAAACTCAAAAAAAGCACTGCAAAAAGATACTCTAATCAAAAATTACAACAATAGTAAACTAAATCTAATTCCGTTGATTTCTAATGGAGAGAAAAAAGTTTACATTTTAACAGGACCCAATGTAAATGGAGTCGTTTTATTAGGAAATGATTATGTATTGAATTTTGATAAAAACAATAATTTCATAAGCCGAAAAGCATTACATAAAAACTTAATTCCAATACAATACAAAAAAGATCAAACCGATGTAGAAACCATGCACAATCATCAAGCTGAAACCGGTGATTTTATCACTGCTACAGATATTTGTACGTTGATGCTTTATGAAAAATTCGCAAATTGGAAAAATCATATTGTACTATCTAAAAATTATGCTTCTATTTGGAATTGTAAAACCAATGAGCTTCAAATAATAACCGCAGAGGCATTTAATAAAATGTTCGAGAAAAAAGAGAAATAAATGATACCAATTCGTTTTTTTAAAAAAAGAATACTGCTGTTTCTTTTTATTATTTTCTTTACACAATGCAGCACTATAAAAAAAGACAACCAACATTTACAGCAGTTAATTGGGGTGAACCAACTCAAACAAGACATTGATTTCACCCATAAAAAATTCCAAAAACTCCATCCTAAACTGGATTATTACATTAGTAAAGAAAGTCTGGATTATCAATTTGACAGTCTCAAAACTACTATAGACAAACCCTTAACTCCGCTCGAATTTTATAAAAAAATCAGTACTGTTGTTGCTTCAATAAGACAGGGACACAGCTATGTTTTGGTACCAGAAAAGCAATTTTTGAAAAAAGAAACTAAGGCTCTTCTCAAAAAAGGAATTGGGCCTTTTTCACAATTTGATTTTTCTTTTTACAATGACAAACTGTATGTCATCAAGAATAAATCATACAACAAAACGATACAAGCAGGAACCGAAGTCCTTTCGGTAAACGGCATACAACCACAAAACCTCATCCGGGAATACAATCGGTTTTACAGTTCGGATGGTTTTAATACCACTCTAAAAAACCGAGTTGCAGCCAGACGATTTGTTTCGAATTTCATCACTGAATATGGTATCAAAGACAATCTTCAATACGTTTTTAAATCCAATGACAGTATCAAAACCATCACCATTAAAAGATTTAAGCTGGATAGCATTGAAAAAAAATCAAAAAAGAAGATTCAAAAAACTGTCCCGGTTGACAAAGCAAAACAACAGGCTTTAAAAAGAAAAAAAAGAATTAACGGTTTCGAAAAATCGACCAATAGTTTTATTAGAGAGCTGAGCTATTCATCTAAAGACAGTAGCATTGCCACTCTAAAGATTAGAGGTTTTAAAAGCGGAAAATTCAGAAAGTTTTACAAAGAAAGCTTTGCCGAAATTCAAAAAAGAAATACTAAAACCCTGATTATAGATATACGGAATAATGGCGGCGGGCGATTGAACGAAATCATCAAACTCTACAGCTACCTCGCCGATTCGACTTTTGTATTCTTAAAAAAATCAGAAGTCGTTTCCAGAGCGAGTTTGTTTAATGGTGTCTATTTTAACAAAGGTAGTGTTCCTGTAAAAGTGATAAAAGCGCTTTTCTCCCCTTTAATGTATGGCTATTTGTTAGTTAATGTTCATAAGGATAAAGATGGCAAGAATTATTTTGATACCGAAACACAACCAAAGCAAATCAACAAAAAAACATTTAAAGGTAAAATCTATGTGTTGATTAACGGAGCGAGCTTTTCGGCTTCGAGTATTCTTTCGTCTAATTTAAAAGGATCAAAAAGAGCCACTTTTGTAGGCGAAGAAACCGGAGGCGATTATAACGGCACCGTAGCTGGATTTATGCCTGTTGTAACCCTACCGCATTCAAAACTAAAAGTCCGAATCGGGATTATGAATATTGCGCCCTATTATCAAACCAAAGAGTTTGGATATGGTGTTTTTCCGGATATTCCCATAACACCAACTCTTGAAGAACAAATTCAAGGAAAAGACCCTGAACTGGATTGGATTTTAAACCAAAATCAGTGATAAATTCTGCCAGATTTTCAAATAGTATTTAATCTGAATTTTACTCAATATTTAAACTATTGTAACTTAATTATTGATTTCTCCATTGTTTTTTGAAATTGCTATTGCTATTATTTTTTATAATTACAATCGATTTTAACGCAACCGGAGTTCGCTATTATTTTAAAAATCATTACCTTAGTAGTACCAATTTTAAACATACAGCAATATGAATAATGTGAAAGAATTAAATAAATGGGCCAATGCGCACACTTATTTTACCTTAGATTTACTACGAATTGCACTGGGAGTGTTTCTATTCGTAAAAGGAGTTAAATTTATAACTAACATCCAATATTTGGTTGAATTGATTTCTCCTATTGACAGAATTGGAGGAGGAATGTTTTTGGTTCATTACATTACTCCTGCCCACATGATTGGAGGAATATTGATTGCTTTCGGTTTACTTACCCGATGGGCTATTATTGCTCAATTACCTATTTTATTTGGAGCTATTTTAGTCAATTTTATGGGCAAAATGCACTCAGATAATTTATTTCTTGCCTTAGCTACTTTGGCAGTTTGTTTATTTTTCTTAGTTTATGGAAGTGGAAAAAATTCTGCCGATTATTATTTTAAAATGTCTAAATAAATATAAAAAACTAATATAGACCGCTAAATATAGCCGCAATCAGTTGTTTTTATCATAAGGAAGCTCGATGTTTTATCGGGCTTTTTCATTTTACAGTATTAAAGTCCTAAAAAATATTGCCTTTTTTTATTCCTCAAGAAAGTGGTAATCTTGTAGTTGTTATATAAAATTTCAAATAAAAATGAATATCGTAGACCTGACAGGTAACTTTCAAATTATAGGAAGCAATCAAGATGCCGAAGAAAACAACTACAAAGGAACACTTTCTTTAACTCTTGACCCGAACAACAGAATCAAAGCAAAATGGCTTATTAATAATGACCAACTCCAAACAGGAACCGGATTTTTTAGAGATAATATTCTTGTTATCAATTTTAAGTACCAAGGAGAAGATGCTGAAACTTATAAAGGCGTAGCGGTTTATCGTTGTCTATCTAAAGACCTGTTAGATGGTTTTTGGTCTGAAAAACATGGTAATCCGCTGTATTTGGGTAAAGAACGCGGTTTTAGGATTTCGGAATCAGTGAATTAGACTATTTTTGTAAGATTTATTTATATATTAGCAAAAAATAAACTCTGACGTTTAACAGACAAAGCAACCCAATTTAAGGGTAATAAGTCTGACAACGCCAGTAGTATATACAAGTTATAAGCCATTTTACCACACGATTATGCAAAAAACAAAATCTGAAAGTATCGTTTCTGAAATAAATTCAAATGTGTTTTTTAAAGAGTTTACATTCAGTAAAAATGATTTTAAAGAACTTAGTAGTAACCAAAAATTGGAGTTTGCTGACAACGTAGTTTGGCTTGACGAATTGTTTTTCATTTATCAAATTAAAGACAGAAAAAACGATGCGCCAGAAACAGACGACAGAAAATGGTTTCAGAATAAAATAATTAATAAGGCAGTAAAGCAAATTAAATCTACGCTAAGTTATATTTCTTCATATCCAGAAATAATAATTGAAAATGAAAAAGGCCACAAACTAAATATAACTGAAGCTAAAAATTCTGAGAAAGTACGTAAAATTATAATTTACACTCCAAATGAATCTTTTCCAGAAGATTTGAGACAAAAAAGATTTCACAATAGTTCACAAGTTGGTTTAATTCATTTATTTCATTCAGAAGATTATTATTGGATTTGTCGCTATTTATTGACTCCGACCGAAATAGATGAATATTTAGAATTTAGAGAATCATTTTATTTGGCAGATACGGTAACAAGTAATGCTTTATCTGAACAATATTTTTTAGCACATTTTTTAGAGACAACCGAGATCGACCACTATAATCCAAAATACATAGAAAATCTAAAAAACTTGCCAAATGCAAATGCAGAATTTGACATTAAGTACTTAATGGATAACATCACAAACGACCTATCTCCGTTAAAATATAAAACAGAATATTACCCCGTAATTAAAGAAATAGCAAAATTAAATCGGACAGAGATTTATGAATTTAAAGCTAGGTTTAAAAAAACTGTTGAAAAATGCGACGAAGTTGATTTGGTGCTTCCTTATAGATTTTATGTTCCAAGAACGGATTGTGGATTTATATTTATTCCATTGACTTCAGGAAATACAAAGTTTTGGAAAAATGCGCTTGCAAATTTTACTTTGGCTCATAAATATGAACAAAAAGCAAAAAAATGTATTGGCGTAACAATTTTTCGAGATGAGAATATTGAAAAAAGTTTTAGAATGTATTTTGGTTATGAAGAAAAAGATTGGGTATATGACCAATTAATTGAAACTATCCTAAATGAAAACAGTCCACTAAGACAAGTTAATTCAAAAAGAATAGAAAATAGATATAAAAACGGCTTATAACAGCTACTCCTATGTAAAGCATCATAAAGTTATTCATATATGGAAACTTGAAATTGATGGCAAATGGAAATTAGCTCGAATAATTAGCTATAGACATTAAAATATATTGAGTTAGTCATTTAGTTTCTGTATTTTTATGTCTTTAAAAACAGTCGTTATGGAAGTATTTGAAGGACAAAGCATACTAAACTTTATAAAAGAATTGCCAAATGATGAAGCTTGCAAAGCTTA
>NZ_JAAAPM020000037.1 GCF_009909155.2 Flavobacterium undicola | reverse complement strand
TTTGTTTTAGGATAAACCGTTCTCAATTTAAAACAAGTATTTTTCATAAATCCATAGAAAGAATGGTGAATGCAAAACCGATTTATCAAAAAAACATAAAACAGATATTAAGTGTATAACTCAAAAATTATTAACAAACAACAAATTAAATTAAAAAAATTGATTCATTTTTTAACAAAATAATCTTATATTTGATAGTCAAAATCTACCACTAAAAAACTCACAACCAGACATTTTAAACTAATATGCACTAACAATTTAGTACATATACAGGTTAGCACCTTTGCAAAAAAATGTTTTCCTAAAAAACATTTTAGTCCGATAATTCTATTGTTGAGAATACAAATAAAAACGAAACAGCTGCTCAAAAAACTACTTAAAATTTGCTGAATTCCCAATGCTAGATTAGAAAGCATATTAAACAATAAAATAATCACTTCTCATGGAACTAAAAATTTTCTATGCCTCTTTGGCTGTATTCTTTATAGCTGGTTCATTCATAGAACACGCATTAACCCACAAGAAAAATCAAAACTATTATGAAATTAAAGATACCTTATCAAGTATTAAACTAATGTTGGCCGGCTTAGTCTTTGATATGGGGATGAAAATTTTAACCATTTATGGGTTAATAAAACTTTCGGCTTATGCTCTTTTTGATCTGGGGTATGATTGGTGGGCTTGGATATTATGTTTTATTATTTGGGATTTCTGTTTTTATTGTAAGCATTACACTGAACACAATGTCCGCTTCATGTGGGCTATACATGTAAACCATCATTCTTCGCCACATATGAATCTTTCCACTTCACTAAGATCAGGAGTTTTCAAAGGTATTTATCGTTACTTTTTTTACATTCCAATTATATTACTTGGATTCCCTCTTGAGATGTTAATTATTATTTACGGAGTAGGAAAACTTTGGGCTTTTTTTTCCCATAGTCGAAAATTAGGAAATTGGGGAGTTCTGGAAAAATTCTTAATTACACCATTACATCATGCGGTACACCATTCTTGCAATGAACAAAACCTTAACAAAAATTTTGGAGAAACACTCATTATTTGGGATAAACTATTCGGTTCTTTTCAAGAAAACAAAGGGAATCTGATTTATGGAATTCACGAAGAAGTTGATCATAATAGTTTTTATAAAACAGTGATGCACGAATTTGAAAATATGGCAAATGATGTCAAAAACGCAAAAAAATTCAAAGAAAGATTACTATATATTTTCGGAAAACCAGGATGGAACAAGTAAAAAAACTTAAAACTAAAACAAATGGAAGTCAAAACATTTAAGTACAGAAACAAAGAAGAGGAAGCCTATCGTATATTGAAGAAACGTGTAAATCAATACTTCAAAGATCGAGGCATTTCTAAATTCGCTAACACACAGGTAATAGTAAAAGCAATATTCATTGTATTAACCTTTATTGGTTCCTATGCGTTAATAATGTCAAATCATTTTAGCCCTTTTGTAATGCTGCTTTTGGCAATTGTATTTGGGATAGCATCATTAATGCTGGGTTTTAATATAGGTCATGATGCAGCACACAATGCCTTTTCGCCTAACCCAAGAGTAAATAATTTTCTTACATCAACTGTATATGCAATCGGAAGTAGCCCTTATGTATGGAAAATTAGACACAATCTCAATCATCATGCTAACAGCAATATTCCCGAATATGACTGGACAGCTTATGCCCATAAAAAAATATTAACAGGTGATTCCAATAAAATAATATCTAAACTTTCACATTATCCGCATATCTATACACCTTTTCTTTATTCTTTTTACTTTATTTTTTTGACTTTCTATAAAGACTTTGAAATATTTTATACTAATAAAATTGGGGATGCTTATCACTTCAAACCAAATCTTACTGAACAAATACTATTCCCTGCTTCGAAGCTAATTTATATTACTTTCATTTTTATACTTCCTATGCTGTTTTTAAGCGTAACATGGTGGCAAGTCATAATTGGATATCTAATAATGCATATGGTGGGAGGCTTTATATTTGCTCTAGTCGCCATCCCTCCTCATATGACTGAAGATGCTGTATTTCCTACAGTAAATGAAGAAGGCTATTTAAACCATAGTCGATTCACACATAATCTTGATACTACAACTGATTTTGCACGCAAAAGTGTAGTTGTAAATTGGATATTCGGTGGATTTAATACCCATGTAATCCACCATCTTTTTCCGAACATTTGTCATGTCCATTACATTGCTCTCTCACAAATATTGAAGGACACTGTCGAAGAATATGGATTTAATTATAAAGAAACTAGTTTGTGGGGAGCGGCTTTGTCTCACTATAAATTTTTAAAAAAAATGGGGCAGACAACAATCCCAAATAACTCTGTATGTACTGAAAATCTACAAACTTCTAAAAATTGAATATTTTATAATACTTCAAAACCACATTGCTACCTACCGCTCAATTAAAACAAAAAAAATCTCTTCTGAAAAATTTCAGAAGAGATTTTTTTTGTTTTAAACTAGCTATTTACAAACTTATTATTCTCTATAACTTTATAACTATTCCTCTTCTTCAGTAGCATGTGATTTGGAATAATTGCGCCATTTCTCGATACAATCTTGAAAATCCTGTGGCAATTCAGTATCAAAACGCATTAATTCTCCCGTATTAGGATGCACAAAACCCAATGTTTTTGCGTGTAAAGCCTGTCTTGGTAAGATTTTAAAACAATTTTCAATAAACTGCTTGTATTTAGTAAACGTAGTTCCTTTTAAAATCAAATGACCACCATAGCGCTCATCATTAAACAATGGATGCCCAATGTGTTTCATGTGTGCCCTAATCTGGTGGGTTCTTCCTGTTTCTAGTCGGCACGTAATCAAGGTCACATAACCGAAACGCTCCAAAACATTGTAATGTGTAATGGCAGGTTTCCCTATTTCAGGATCAGCAAAAACAGCCATTTGCATGCGGTCTTTTAAATGACGGGCAAGATTTCCATGAATGGTTCCGCTTTCTTCAGCTACATTTCCCCAAACCAAAGCCACATATTCCCTTTCGGTAGTTTTAGCTTCAAATTGTTTGGCCAGATGCGTCATAGCGGCTTCAGTTTTAGCAATCACTAACAAGCCCGAAGTATCTTTATCAATTCGGTGTACCAGTCCCGGACGCTCGCTGCTATTCATTGGTAAATTCTCAAAATGAAAAGCCAAAGCATTCACTAAAGTTCCGGTGTAATTTCCATGACCTGGATGAACAACCAATCCCGGCTCTTTATTTACCAATAATAAAGCCTCGTCTTCATAAACAATATTCAACGGAATATTCTCTGGAAGCACATGATTTTCAAACGGAGGATGCGATAACATCACCGCAACCACATCAAAAGGTTTAACCTTATAATTGGATTTTACCGTAACATTATTGACAAAAATATTGCCCTCGGTAGCGGCATTTTGTATTTTATTTCGGGTAGCATTGGGAATCAATCCCATCAAATATTTGTCAATTCGCAAAAATGCCTGCCCTTTAGGAACTTCAAATTTATAATGTTCAAATAATTCCTCTTCTTCTAAATCAATCGGCTCAATATTATTGTTCATTTGGTGCTTCTTCTGTTGGGGTTGTAGTTGGACTTGCAATCGTATCTGTTGCTATATCTTCCTCATAACTCGCTTTTCCGTCTCCTAAAACCAAATCAATTTTAGATGATTTCAAAACTCGATCTCCCGGTTTTATGTTTCTTCCTTTGTAACGCATTTCTAAAACCATATCTTTTCCAAGATTTGGAATATAAGTAATCGTTCCTTCTTCCAGTCCCAATGCCTTTAATGTTGGCACCGCCTCACGATAGGTTTTCTCAATCAAATCAGGCACTCTAATCGATGAAAAACCAGAACTATTAATCTTAATATATACTTTTCTTCCTTCTTTTACCTTAGCTCCCGGCATTGGATCTTGCTGAACCACACTGTATTTAGGAAAATCTCCTCTATAATCAACACTGTCCAATAACACATAATCCAAATCTAATTCGTCCAACTTCTCCTCTACTTGTTCTTCAGTCAATTTTCTCAAATCAGGAACCGTAATTTCATGTCCATGATCAGTAGTAAAAGTCAACCAATGCATAAAAAGATAACCCAAAACAGCAATTATCAAAGTGGCAAGAAAAACTTGTGTGAAAAACGCGCGACTAGTAAGATATTTACGTAAACTCATATATTAAATTTTATAGGTGGCAAAGATAAAGCTATTTCGTTTCAAAAAAAATGATAATTTTGTTTAATGCTTATTAAACGTTGGCATTGCCAAAGTTTGGAGCTATTTCCCGCTGTTCACTCTATCTTTTCCTCGTTAAAGAAACGAGAAAAAGGATGCCGTTACCATCGGGGCTAAAAAACAAAAAACCAATTTTACAATACAAACGAAACTTAATGAAAAACATTGCCATCATCATGGGCGGCTATTCCAGTGAGTACAAAATTTCACTTATTAGCGGTAACGTAGTTTACAAATTTCTAGACCAAACCAAATACAACGGATTTCGCATCCACATTTTTAAAGAAAAATGGGTTTATGTTGACGATACTGATACTGAATTTCCAATCGACAAAAACGATTTTTCAGTAAACGTAAATGGTAGCAAAATTAGCTTTGACTGCGTTTTCAACGCCATTCACGGAACTCCGGGCGAAGATGGTTTAATGCAAGCCTATTTTGAATTATTAGGCATTCCGCAAACTTCTTGCGATTATTACCAGGCCGCTTTAACCTTCAATAAAAGAGATTTACTTTCGGTATTAAAACCATACGGAATTAAAACCGCCATTTCTTATTATTTAAACAAAGGCGATGTAATCAATACCGCCGAAATCATAAATAAAGTAGGATTGCCTTGTTTTGTAAAACCAAATAAAGCGGGATCCAGTTTCGGAATTTCAAAAGTAAAAGCCGAAGCCGAATTGCCTACAGCCATCGAAACGGCTTACAAAGAAGACAACGAAATCATCATTGAAAGTTTCCTTGACGGAACCGAAGTTTCAGTAGGCGTTATCAATTACAAAGGAGAAATCATTGTGTTACCAATTACCGAAATCGTTTCTGAAAATGATTTCTTTGATTATGAAGCCAAATACCAAGGAAAATCACAAGAAATTACTCCAGCGAGACTTTCTGACGAAATGACTCAAAAAGTGGGAACCATTGCCAAACGTGCTTACGAAGTTTTAAAAATGAAAGGATTCTCCCGTTCTGAATTCATCATTGTTAACGACGAACCACACATGCTCGAAATGAATACCATTCCTGGATTAACCACCGAAAGTTTGATTCCGCAACAAGCTGCTGCAGCCGGAATTCCATTAGCTGATTTATTTACTAATGCGATTGAATTAGCACTAGCTTAATAAAATTTCATTTTTTTTGCCACAGGATTTAAAAGATTAGCACAGATTAGTCTTTTAAAGCTGTGGCTTTATTTTTCAACACCCTCAAATGTCATTGCGAGCGATAGCGTGGCAATCTCATCCAGTAACTCCACAAAGTAGTAAAACTGTGCAATATCGAGGAACATAACTCAGCTTGCGGAGATTCCTCCTTCGTCGGAAGGACAAACTGCGTGGTTATGGTTTGTGCAAAAGTTTGATACGTCCCCTTTCCATAATCTACTTCCACAATCTTGTCATTCCGACGAAGGAGGAATCTCATCCAGTAACTCGACAAAGTATTCAAGCTGTTTACTCATCTTTGTGGATCAGATTGCAAATCTGCACTATGGAGAGACCAAAATACTTCTCAAAAAAAAGAGGATAGTAAATCCTCTTGAAATCCTAAAAATATTTCATCGAAAAACCCATAGTTTCGGAATCTCAGCGTTTCCGTTCAACAGATGTTTCATTGTTCGTGCTGTGCACGCAACGAAACTTTAGTTATTATAAGCAGTTTTTATTTTTCACGTGCCTTTATTTGTTTTATTATTGCGTAATATTCTTCTTTGTAAGAATTTGGATTCTCTTGCCATTCAAAATTATGTCCAAACTGACTGTCCCAAAATTTTAATCCAACACATGCAATTGCCCATGCGGCATCGTTGTCAATCAAATCAAGCCTTTCTATTACATTGGTTAAGCGGTCTTCAGTATTAGGGTGACGAACTCCTTCTGTAGTTGCACGAAAAAAGAGCATTGATAATACACCTATAATCGCTCCAATTTCAATCGCCAGTCTATGTGATTGTGCTAATGGTATTGGCATGTATGACATTCCTTCTTTCATTTTATCAATAGCAGTATTGTCAGCTTCACTTTCGAATTCTAAGTAATTACTCGTTGTGGTTTTCTCATTAATTTGGTCAAGATGACGTTCTAAATGCGTAAACTCATGGCACAGAATAAATTTTACCGCTTCAGTATAAAAACAATTTGTCTGTTCAATATATATTCTTTTTTCAGCTAATAGGCGCTCAGGATTAGGCATTTTGTCTTTGTCCCAAACAGTGAAATCTACAATCAGATGTCGGGCATAGTCAAACATTTCTTGAGCAATTAAAATATTTTCTTCACTTATTGGAAATACTTCGTAACCTGCATGAAAATTACATTGAGGATAATCAATAGTTTCTAAAAAAGTTACATATAAGGAATATGTGCAACACCACAAATATGACAAAAAAGTTTCGTGAATTTCAATTTGCTTTGTTTTGCCATTTGCTCTTGGAGTTTGGAATTTGCCATCAGGTAGTCTTATTGGCTCTTCTCCATAAATTATACCTAACTTACCACTTAATTTTCCTTTTGCTATTAAATCTTTTACTTCTGCATAGAATGTTGGATTTGTTTTTTGAAACATGTAAACAATCATCCAATGCTTAGTTCTTACTGGTTGAGTACCAAAATCTGTATCTCGATGATGATCAATTATTCCTGTTTTTTGTGTTATCCAACTCATTCAGTTCTGTTAAAGATTTATGTGTTTAAAATTGCCTACAACCTTCTGATACTACAGCGGGTTTGGGAGTAAATTAAGCCCTATTTTCGGATTTGCCAACCGAGCGATAGCGAACAGGCGAAGCAAATCATCCCAAATACAAAACTAACTTTCCATTAAGCCAATTGCCCAAATCCGTTGTAGTAGCTATTAGGCGCAATTGATTTAGAACGCATATTTTTTTTCGATTATTTGTTTTATAATTTTTTCAAGCCACGTTATGTCGGCATAATCAAGTTGGAACATTTTAAATGTTACAGACATTTTCTGTTCGCATAAGTGCTCCTTAACAAGAGTTGTAAAATTTGGAGTTCCATCATTTAAGTTAATTTGAATGTACCATTTTTCTTTTTTTTCAACTTCAAGAAACCTTACTATGACTTTGAATAGAGGAATATCTTCACTGTTCAAATAAGAGAAATCAAATGTTTGAATGCAATTCATTAAATCATGACTAGCACTGACCCAGCCTTGTCTCAGATTCAGTGTTTTTTTCTTATTGAAAGGTTTTTTATTGTCATTTACAAACAGAGTATGTACTACTTTTGAGTTTTTATATAGAATTAATTTATATTCTAATTCAGTTCCAAGTAGGTCTTTACACGAACCTATGTATAAATCAAAAGAATTAGGATTATTATTCTTTTCACAATTTTTATTTTCAGCTTTAAATACGGTAGAAGCAATAAATAAATAATCTATTGGAGCAGTATTTGGATTGAATTTTGTTGGATTATCAATACGATTGTCCTGCCAATAAGGTTTCCTTGAAGAATGGCAATGTCTTTCTCTTATATGTTTATAGCCAGTTGATTCATTTCCATAAACTAATATTAAGCCATTCGTTTGTGACACCCCTCTAATTGATAATTTACTCGAACCAATATGCATTAAATTTTTTTCTGAATAGCAAGGATTTTTTGCTTCTTCAATAATCTGTTTTAGTTCTTCCTTAGTAAATAATTCCTCATTCATATTCGGGTAGTCTGTATATCAATTGCGCCTAACTCGTTTATAGGAGAAACAAACCTTCGTACATACACCCAAATACAGGTAGATTAGCGAAGGTTTGTTCAGCTTTATTCATTACCAAATATATAAAATTTATCTTTCAAAAAACATTTCTTTCTAGCCCTGACAGCAGTGAAAAGCCGTTGCAGGTAGAAAACCACTTTTTATGGTACGGGCAGAGCGACCGCAGGAAGCTCCTGCCCATGCCTGGAAAAAGGGTTTGAGACCAAAACGCTTGTAACGGATGGCAGGAAGAAGCTCCAAAATATACACTAACTCCTAAAAAACTTTGTAACTTAGCACCTCAGAACCTTAAACTCTCAAAAATGAGAAAAGCCATATTTCCGGGATCTTTTGATCCTATTACCTTGGGTCATGAAGACATTATCAAAAGAGGGATTCCGCTATTTGATGAAATCGTTATTGCCATTGGGGTGAATGCCGAGAAAAAATACATGTTTCCACTGGAAGAAAGAAAGCGTTTTATCGAAGAAACGTTCAAGGACGAACCTTCAGTTTCGGTTATTACTTATGAAGGCTTAACCATTGATTTGTGCAAAAAAATTAACGCTAATTTCATTCTTCGTGGTTTGCGTAATCCAGCCGATTTTGAATTCGAAAAAGCTATCGCGCACACCAACAGACAGTTATCTAAAATTGAAACCGTGTTTTTATTGACGGCTGCAAAAACTTCTTATATAAGTTCAAGTATTGTTAGAGATGTACTTCGCAATGGTGGAGAATACGAATTGTTAGTTCCAAATGCAGTGAGAGTCAAATAGTAATCAACTAGCAGTATTCAAAAGGTAGAATTTAGAAAACAGAAACTAAAAAAATGCATAAACTAGAAATAAACTTCATTTAATACACTTTAAATTATGAAAGCAATTTTAATGCTTGCCCCTTTCATTTTAATTCCATACATAATAGCACATATTTTTAATCGTATGAATTATTCAAACAAAGTGATTACATATATTCTTTGTATTTTAGTAAGTATAGGATACTCTATATTATTTGATTTCATAAGTATTTCTTATCTAAGTGATAACAATTCTAAATATGCATGTCGTTATCCTTTGTTTTTATTGCCCATAATTTATTCGCCTTTTCTAATACTTCTACAATTTTTGTTCAACAAAGCTATCATCAAATCTGTAAAATACGACGATAACGATATTGAAAATGAACAATAAAACTCAAGCAAAATTTAAACTTGCAGAAACATCTCAATAAATGTACATTCGCAAAAAAATCAATAATGAGCATAGATAGAGAATTAAATAAACGTAGCGGAGGGAAATGTGAACTTTGTGGAGCAACAGAAAACCTAAAAGTATACGAAGTACTTCCAGCTAAAAAAGGTGGTATTGACGAGGCTATTCAAGCTTGTACTACTTGCGTGGAGCAAATTGAAAATCCGGGTAACGAAGATTTAAACCATTGGAGATGCTTAAATGACAGCATGTGGAGCGAGCATACTGCTGTTCAGGTAGTAGCCTGGAGAATGTTGAGCCGTTTGCGCGCTGCGGGTTGGCCACAAGAATTACTCGATATGATGTATCTGGACGAAGATGTTTTAGAATGGGCAAAAGCAACTGGCGAAGGAGAAGACGATGAAAATAAAATCATCCACCGCGATAGTAATGGTGTAATTTTAGAACACGGAGACTCGGTAGTTTTGATAAAAGACTTGAAAGTAAAAGGTTCTAGCATGGTAGCCAAACAAGGAACTGCAGTAAGAAACATCCGTTTAGACCATGAAAATGCCGAATATATTGAAGGAAAAGTGGATGGTCAACAAATTGTAATCATCACTCAGTACGTTAAGAAAATATAACTTAGTTTGCAGTGATCAGTTTTTAAGTGGTCAGTAAACTTAGTGCATAAAAAAACGTTAGCAATATATTTTTTGCTAACGTTTTTTTATACTTCGAATTTTCTAAATCAGTTATCTATTTCTTTAGTGCAATCACAAACTGCTCACTAAACACTGCCTACTGAACACTACTCCTCTACTTTCTTAATTACATTTCGAGCAACTTGAATTTTATATTTCTTGCCTTTCATTTTTTCGTCCTTGATACAATCCAGCAAATCTTTTACTTTACTGAATTTTACAGCGGCAAACGAAATAAAATCTTTTACTTCTATCAATCCTAAATCGCCTTTTTCTAATTTCCCTTTTTGGGAAAAGAAACCTACGATATCAATTTTGTTCAGCTTATTTTTCTTTCCACCACTGATGTAAATCGTTTGAAATTGAGGTGGTTTTGGTAAAGACTTAGCATCTTCTACTGAAAAAACTGCTGTATTTTCATAATCCAGATAATCCATTTTTTTCTCGGATTCATGCGCAATAATATAAGCCGTTCCCGTAGCGGTCATACGTGCTGTACGCCCATTTCTATGCGTGAATTCATCTTCTTTTAATGGCAAATGATAATGAATTACGTGATTCATTTCAGGAATATCAAGTCCGCGAGCAGCTAAATCAGTCGTGATTAAATAACTTACGCTTCCATTTCTAAACTGAATCAAAGCGCGTTCACGCTCTTCCTGATCCATTCCTCCGTGATAATAGGTGGAATAAATTCCTTTTTCGTTCAAAGTATCACTGATACGCTCAGCAGCATCACGGTGATTACAAAAAACAATTGCCGATTCTGATTTCAACGAACATATCAATTGAAATAAAGAATTCAACTTGTCTTTTTCCTTAGAAACAACCAGTTTGGTCGAAAGATTGGACTCTTCTTCACTTTCTGGAATAAAATCTAAAATCGTTGGATTCACCACTCGGGTGTATTTTGGAATCTCAATATCAGAAGTTGCCGAAACTAAAACGCGTTTGTTTACCTTAGCTAATTTACCAATGATAAAAGACATTTGCTCATGAAAGCCCAATTGCAAAGACTTATCAAATTCGTCTAAAATTAAAGTTTGAATTTTATCCAAACGAAAAGTCCCTCTCTCGATATGATCGGCAATTCTACCCGGCGTTCCTATTAAAACGGCTGGCGGATTGCTTAAGTTTTTTATTTCAGTATCAATTGAATGTCCGCCGTAACAAACATTTACCTTATAATCAGCACCCATTTTTTTCCAAACCTGCTCAATCTGCAAACCTAATTCGCGCGATGGAACTAAAATTAAACATTGTACCGAAAGGATTTCAGGTTGTAACATCTCTAAAACAGGCAATAAAAAAGCCAATGTTTTCCCGGAACCTGTTGGCGAAAGCAGCAAAACATTATTTTCATTCAAGATGGTTTCCTGAGCTGCTTCTTGCATTTCATTTAGGCTTTCGATACCTAAATTTAAAAGTATATTGTTGGAATGGTGTTTCTTATTCATGCTGCAAAGGTACTTAAAAAAAAAGAAGTGGGAAGTCAGAAGTTAGAAGTAGGAAGTGAAACTCTACAAAAAAGAAGTGGGAAGTTAGAAGTGGGAAGTGAAACTCTACAAAAAAACAGATTTTAGATTAGGAACGTAAACTTCTAATCTAAAATCTGTTTTCTAACTCATTACTTCTAACTTCCTACCTCTAACTTCTAACTTCGAATAATATTTTCTTCTTCGAATAATAATTTGATATTCTCATAAGAATTTTTCAATACTTCAGGAATATCATTAGGATGAATCCAGGCTACTTTTTCAATTCCTTCTTCCAATTGTCCCTGTGGTGTTCCTTCAAAATCAGAAAACATCTCAAACCAATGGGTAATTTTCAACTTATAAACCCCATTACGCTTGAAAACGTGGTAGGTTTTTTGCAGTTTATTGGTGATTTTTAATTGATTTACGCCTGTTTCCTCTTCCACTTCACGCATGGCAGTTTGCTCAATTTCTTCCTTTTTCTCCACTCCACCTTTTGGTAAATCCCATTTTCCGTTTCGAAAAATGAATAAAACCTCACCTTTTTTGTTGTAAACTAATCCTCCACCTGCTTTATTAACAGGGATTTTAGCCTTTAACGTTTTCATAATCTCTTTTTCATCAGGATGATAGAGATAAGCTTTTTGAATTTTATTTTGAAAAATTTTGATTATAATTCGCTCAATATCAATACTTTCCAACAAAAACAGCTTAAAATCCGTCTCTTTTGAGATTTTATTTGTCAAAAAAAGTGGTTTGTCGTTCACAAAAACTTTATACATTTGTACTATGATTTTTAATAAAGATACAGCCGAAAAAACAGCCGAATTGCTTTTACAAATAAATGCAATTAAATTGAATCCTGAAAATTCTTTTACATGGGCTTCAGGATGGAAGTCACCTATTTATTGTGATAACCGTCTAATACTTTCATTTCCAGTCATAAGAAATTATGTTAGAGATGAATTTGCAAAAAATATTGAAAAACAATTTGGAAAACCAGATGTCATTGCCGGAGTAGCTACTGGAGCTATCGGAATTGGTATGTTAGTTGCTGAAAGCATGGGATTACCGTTTGTTTATGTACGTCCGGAGCCTAAAAAACACGGTCGTCAAAACCAAGTGGAAGGTTTCTTGCAAAAAGGACAAAATGTAGTTGTGGTAGAAGATTTAATTAGTACAGGAAACAGTAGTTTGCTTGCTGTTGAAGCTTTACGTGCGGCTGGTGCTAATATTAAAGGCATGGCAGCCATTTTTACTTATGGCTTTGATGTTGCCCAAGAAAACTTTAAAAACGCAAAACTGGATTTATATACTTTAAGTAATTATCAAAATTTATTGAATTTAGCAGTAGCTAAAAAATACATTACTGAAAAGGAAGAAAGTACTTTAAGAGAATGGAGCGTTACTCCTGCTACTTGGGGACAAGTAGAGACCAAATAAAAATAATATCATGAACTTAGAAAGTCCAAAGGTTAGCGTTGAAAAATCAGCACAGGAATTATTCGATTTATTGACAGACATGCAAAATTTCGAAACATTGATGCCTGAAAACATTGCTAAGTTTGAAGTTATTGCAGAAGATTCTTTTCTTTTTGGTTTAAAAGGAATGCCTGAAATACAATTAAAAGTAACCGAAAAAACAGCTCCAAGCAAAATTGTCTTTGGCGCTGCAAATGACAAAGTTCCTTTTACACTAATAACTAATATTGATAGTGTTTCAGCAAATTCTAGTGCTATACAATTTGATTTTGAAGGAAGTTTCAATCCCATGATGGCCATGATGGTAAAAGGCCCTATTGGAAAATTCATTGAAACCCTTGCTAATAATATCTCAAAATTATAATCAATACGCTTTAAAAAAACATACTACAACCCTTTTGGTTTTCAAACTAAAAGGGTTTTTCTTTTTTATTTTAGATGTCCCATTCTAAAAAGAGATATAGCTTAAATACAATTCGTGACATTACTATTCAATTATTGATATTGTCATTGAATTATTGTTATTGTAATTGCTCTAGAATTATTACTATTGAGTTATTGTAATTGTGCAGATAAATGTTTAAATTTAACATACAAAAATTATTCAAGCAGTAACAACAGTATTCATTTAAATACATACATCATGAGCTTATTGACAGATAATATTATCCCTGGAGAACACGGTAAAGTTTTTGGAACAAATGCTAATGAAGAAATTGAACTCATTGAGATAAAAAACAGCCTCTTAAAAGTAGACGGCATCACCGAAGTCAGCATCAACAACTCTATTTTCCCTAAAGAATTTACCGTTTTCACTAACAAGGTAATTAGTATTGAAGATGTCGAAAAAGTGGTAAAATCAATTGGCTTTCACGCTATTCCAAAAGAACTAATCTAGCTAATAAAACAGCATAAAAAACTCCTCTTAGAAACTAATGCTTTCTAAGAGGAGTTTTTTTTAACTTAAAATTGGATTAAACTTTCAAAAACATATCGTAATATTGCAATATAAATATATCACGATGGGAATCACTAAAACAGAACATTTCACAGACAAGCAAAACGAATTGGCAACCTTAGCCAAAGCCATTGGTCATCCAGCACGTATTGCCATTATAGAATATCTTATAAAAGTAAACAGTTGTATTTGCGGAGATATTGTAAACGAGCTTCCTCTGGCTCAGCCTACCATTTCTCAACACCTAAAAGAATTAAAAAATGCAGGTTTGATAAAAGGGAATTTTGAAGGTAACGCTATTTGTTATTGTCTTGACGAAAAGGGATTTGAAAAAATAAAACTGTTTTTTAATCACGTAGATAGCTATTTAGAAAACAAAAAAAATCAATGTTGTTAATTTTAAAGTACAAAATCATGAAACTATCAGAAATAAAAACAGTTTTAAGCACATTAGACAATGTGACTTTTGTATTGCCAAACGGAACTTATGTTCCTGAACATTTTCACGTTACTGAAGTAGGTTTAATAACTAAAAACTTTATTGATTGCGGCGGTATTATCAGAAAAGAAACGGTTGTTAATTTTCAATTGTGGAATGCCAATGATTTCGAACACCGCTTAAAACCCAAAAAACTTTTAAATATCATTGCCTTATCTGAGAAAATACTTGGAATAGAAGATTATGAAATAGAAGTAGAATACCAATCGGAAACTATCGGGAAATATGATTTAGGTTTTAACGGAAAAGATTTTACCTTACTCAACAAACAAACCGCTTGTTTAGCCGAAGACGAATGTGGCATCCCACAAGAAAAACAAAAAATAAAATTATCCGAAATTACAACTCAAACCAACTGCTGTACTCCCGGAGGAAGCTGCTGCTAATCTATTCTCTTAAAAAAACTTTAATACAATTAAAAAATGACCTCGACACAAACCAGCGTATTTCCGGAAATCGAAAAAGTAATCAATAATTTTAATTTCGAAAGCATATCCGAAGAACGCAAACTCGTATTACAACCGTTAGTTGATTTTATTCAAACCAAAGCAAACAACAAACAGGAAATAAGACTGAACCTGATTTGCACGCATAATTCCAGAAGAAGTCACTTATCCCAAGTTTGGGCACAAACCGCAGCGGCTTATTACGATATCAAAAATGTATTTTGTTATTCTGGTGGAACCGAAGCAACAGCCTTATTTCCTGTGGCAGCTCAAACCTTAACAAAACAAGGTTTCCAAATTAAAACCATTGCCGAAGGAAACAATCCCATCTATGCGATAAAATATAATGAAAATGCACATCCCATCATTGGTTTTTCTAAAACCTTTGATGCTGATTTCAATCCACAATCGGAATTTGCAGCCATACTAACTTGTTCCAGCGCTGACCAGGGTTGCCCGTTTATTGCAGGTGCAGAAAAACGCATTCCAATTACTTTTGAAGATCCAAAAGCTTTTGATAACACACCACAACAAGCAGAAAAATACGAAGAAAGAAGCATTCAAATTGCTACGGAATTGTTTTATGTATTTTCACAAATAAAAAAATAAGTATGTCAGCAAACCATTGCTCACCAGTAGTTGAACGAAAAAAATTAAGCTTTTTAGACAGCTATCTAACTCTTTGGATATTCTTAGCAATGGCTTTAGGAGTTGCTATTGGAAATTTCATTCCGTCCAGCATGAACTTTATTAATTCATTTTCAAGCGGAACTACTAATATTCCACTAGCTATTGGATTAATATTAATGATGTATCCGCCATTAGCCAAAGTAAAATATGAACAAATGGGCGAAGTATTCAAAAACGTCAAAGTTTTAAGTGCTTCACTAATTTTGAATTGGATCATTGGTCCCATTTTAATGTTTTCCTTAGCACTGCTGTTTCTAAACGGTTATCCTGAATACATGATTGGAGTTATCTTAATCGGTCTGGCAAGATGTATTGCCATGGTTGTCGTTTGGAATGATCTTGCCAATGGAAACAGAGAATATGCCGCTGGACTTATTGCCTTAAACAGTATTTTTCAGGTATTGCTTTATAGTGTGTATGCCTATGTTTTCATCACCATACTTCCTCCTTATTTTGGTTATAACGGATTTGAAGTAAACATTAGCATTGGCCAAATAGCCGAAAGTGTTGGAATCTATTTAGGAATTCCATTTGCTTTAGGAATCATCAGTCGCTATACATTAATTCATCTAAAAGGTGAAGATTGGTTTCAAAATAAATATGTTCCAATTATTTCTCCAATCACATTGATTGCATTACTATTCACTATAATTACCATGTTCAGCCTGAAAGGAGCACTTATTGTTCAAATTCCAATGGACGTAATACGCATAGCAACTCCTTTGGTTATCTATTTCACAGTAATGTTCATAGTAAGTTTCTTTATCGGAAAATATTTTGGTGCCGACTATTCTAAAAGTACCGCGATTGCTTTTACAGCTACAGGAAATAATTTCGAATTAGCCATTGCAGTTGCCATCGGAGTATTTGGCATTAACAGCGGACAGGCTTTTGCGGGTGTCATAGGACCATTGGTAGAAGTACCCGCATTAATAGCATTGGTAAATGTTGCTTTTTGGTTCCAAAAGAAATATTTCACACCACTTAAGTAATCCTACTTAAAAACAGTTTCACACACATACTAAAAACAACAAACTAAGTATCAAAACGCATGTTTTTTTTGATACTTTTTTTTTGCTTTAGTTACAAAAATCTATTTTTATAACACTTTTTTAGACAACACCCCCAAAAAATATGCCCCTAAAAACAAAAACCGACTAAGAATTGATTCGGAATTAAAAAAAACAAACCTCTTTTTTTACATTTTTAAAATTTTAGCCCTCCACTATTCACAATATCTCAATTAACAAGCAAAAATAACAATTAAGCACTTAAAATTAAGTACTAATACGTATATTTGCTTCGTAATACTTAATAATGATATTATGATTAAAATAATTGTAGTCGGAAACGGCATGGTAGGTTTCAAATTTTGTGAAAAATTCGTTTCAAAATCTGGACAAGAAAAATATCAAATTACCGTATTTGGTGAAGAACCGAGACGTGCTTATGACCGTGTTCACCTTAGTGAATACTTTGCAGGAAAAACAGCTGATGATTTGTCAATGTCAACTGCAAACTGGTACGAAGAAAATAATATCATATTAAATACTTCTGAATTAGTTACTGATATTCATAAAGAAAATAAAACGATCACTACTCATTTAGAGAAAACTCACTCTTATGATTATTTGGTTTTAGCTACTGGATCGGCTGCTTTTGTTCCGCCAATTGAAGGAGTAGAAAAAGAAGGTGTTTTTGTTTACAGAACCATCGAAGATCTGGATGCAATTATGGCTTACGCCAAAAAAATAAAACAAAACGGTTCAACTGAAGCTGCTGTACTTGGTGGTGGATTACTTGGACTTGAGGCTGCAAAAGCGGTACGTGATTTAGGTTTAAACCCTCACGTAGTTGAATTTGCACCGCGTTTAATGCCAAGACAATTAGACAAAGGAGCAAGTAACATGCTTCGTTCAAAAATTGAAGAACTAAACATCAAAATACATTTAAGTAAATCTACTCAATACATCGATGGTGACGGTCACATCACTGGAATGATGTTCGAAGAAGAAGAACTTTTAAAAGTGGATATGCTGGTAATCTCAGCAGGTATCAAACCTAGAGACGAACTAGGAAGAGGCGCAGCTCTTGAAGTTGGTGTTCGTGGTGGTGTTGTGGTTAACAACAAAATGCAAACATCTGACCCAAATATCTTCGCTATTGGAGAGGTTGCTTTATACAACCACATGATCTACGGATTAGTAGCTCCTGGTTATGAAATGGCAGATGTTGCAGCTGAGCAAATTATGCAAGGCGAAAAAACCATGAGAGATAGCATCGACATGTCTACTCAATTAAAATTAATTGGAGTTGAAGTAGCTAGTTTTGGTGATCCATTTATCGAACAACAAGAAGGAACTCCAATTGTTTATGAAAACAAACTAAACGGAGTTTACAAAAGAATCAATATTTCTAAAGACGGAAAAGTATTACTAGGAGGGATCTTAGTAGGTGATTCTAGCGATTACAATACTTTATTCCAAATTTACAGCAACGGAATGGCTATTCCTAAAAACCCGGAAGACTTAATTCTAGGTGCAAGAGGTGGTGAATCTTCATCAATGGGAAGCGTAATGGACTTGCCGGATACTGCTGTAATCTGTTCTTGTGAAAATGTAACAAAAGGAAGCATCTGTTGTTCAATTACAGACGGAACCAGCGAAACTTTTTCAGATGTAGTAAAAGCAACTAAAGCAACTTCAGGTTGTGGTGGTTGTAAACCAATGGTGGTTGACTTGGTAAAAGAAGCTCAAAAATCATTAGGAAAAGTAGTAAAAGATGTAGTATGTGAGCACTTTGCTTACAGCCGTCAAGAATTATATGACATTGTAAAAATCAACAAATTCACAAACCACAACGAAGTATTAGGAACAGTAGGAAAAGGAGATGGTTGCGAAATTTGTAAACCGGTTTTATCTTCTATCTTCTCTAGTATCTATAACGACACTGCTAACAAGCACGTTCCGGAACAAGATTCTAACGACAGATACCTGGCTAACATCCAACGTAACGGTACGTACTCAGTTGTACCTAGAGTTACCGGTGGAGAAATCACTGCCGATAAATTAATCGTTCTTGGTGAAGTAGCTAAAAAATACAATTTATATACTAAAATTACAGGTGGTCAACGTATCGATTTATTCGGTGCTCAATTAAACGACCTTCCGGATATTTGGAAATTATTAATCGACAGCGGTTTTGAGAGTGGTCACGCTTACGGTAAATCTTTACGTACAGTAAAAAGTTGCGTAGGTAACACTTGGTGTCGTTACGGAATGGACGACAGTACTACTTTTGCAATCGAATTAGAAAACAGATATAAAGGATTGCGTTCTCCTCACAAAATCAAAGGAGGAGTTTCAGGATGTATCAGAGAATGTGCTGAAGCAAGAGGAAAAGATTTTGGTATCATCGCTGTAGACGGAGGATGGAACTTATACATCTGTGGAAATGGTGGAGCTAACCCAAAACACGCACTTTTATTTGCTGAGCAAGTAGACAAAGAAACTTGTTTCAAATACCTGGATCGTTTCTTAATGTATTACATCCGTACTGCCGGACCGCTAATTCGTACTTCTACCTGGTTAGAAAAATTAGAAGGAGGATTAGATTACTTAAAACAAGTAGTAATCGAAGACAGTTTAGGAATTGCCGAAACTTTAGACAAAGAAATGCAAGGTTTAGTAGACTCTTACGCTTGTGAATGGACAGAAGTTATTGAAAGCCCAGAATTACAAAAACGTTTCAAACATTTCTCAAATTCTGATGACAGAGATGAAAATATCGAATTTGTACCAATGAGAGATCAAATAATGCCACGCCCTTGGTAATCCTCACCTCAGCCTTCTCCAAAAGAGAGGGAACAAAATAAAAAAATAGAATTCATAATTCTTAATAAAAAATCAACTCTTTCCACTCTCGACACCCTCTCCAAAGGAGAGGGTTGGGATGAGGAAAAATTAAAATACGATTCAAATGGAAAATATACTAAGCAAATACGAAAGCGTAACGCCACAAGATGTAACAGTATGGTTCAAAGCAGGTAAAACTTCTGATTTCCCAGCTGATGGAGGAAACTGCATAAAATACAAAGACAAACAAATTGCTGTATTCAATTTCGAAAGAAGAAACGAATGGTATGCTTGTCAAAATTTATGTCCTCACAAAATGGAGATGATTCTTTCAAGAGGAATGATTGGTTCTGCTGATGATATCCCAAAAATTGCTTGCCCAATGCACAAAAAAACATTTTCATTAAAAGACGGAAGCAACTTAAATGGTGATGATTTAAAAATTGCAACATACCCGGTAAAAATTGTTGAAGACGAAGTATTGATTGGGTTTATCGATTAAATATGTATCTTTGGAGCATTAAAAAATACTCCAAATGACTACAACGCCATTCCAACAAGCAAGCCAATGGATCGATGCTGAAAACGCACAAGATCCAAACATAGAAATACACGAATCCATAAGTTTTCCTAAAGAACTATTATACTCTAATAGAATGTATGAAAGACTTATGGATTTTTTTCCTAATGCCCCTGAAGAAGTTCAAATTGCCTCTAAAGCACAACACATTTGTCGCTGGAAAATAGCCAGAGAATCCTACCCAATGGATCGCGTAGGCTATTTAAAATGGCGCGAAGACTTAAAAAAATTCCACGCTAAACTTACTGCCGAAATATTAGAAAAAGCAGGATACAGCACTGAATTTATCGCCAGAGTTTCTTTTTTAATCGAAAAAAAATTACTTAAAAAAGACGAAGGAACACAATTACTGGAAGATGTAATTTGTTTGGTCTTTTTAGAATTCTACTTAGACCCTTTCGTACACAAACACGATACCGAAAAGCTAAAAAATATCATCCTGAAAACCTGGAATAAAATGTCGGAAAAAGGACATCAGGCAGCCTTACAAATCAACTATAGCCCTGAAAATCTCCAATTGATAAAGGACTCTCTCGGATTGTAATTTGATCACATTATGACAAAAGAAGCCAAAGCGTTTTCTGAAAATCTTAATTTTAAAAAATTAAAGCAAATGTATCTGTTTGCTTTAATTACTATTGCTATTACAGTTCTTCTAAGTCAATTGCTGATTCAGCACAATATCAACAGTCAGATAAATGATTCGCGATTAATTAATATTTCCGGAAAACAGCGAATGCTGAGCCAAAAGTTAGCCAAAGAAATTCTTATATTAAACTCATTTTCAGACGATTCAAACGAAAAAGAAAATGTTTCGAATATAAAAAAAACACTGGGACTTTGGAAATTCACCCATTTGGCTTTAGAAAAAGGGAACGACAGTCTTAATTTTCCCGAAACTAAAAGCCAGCATCTTTTAGAATTATTCAATGCAGTAAAGCCGAATGTTGACTATATTGATAACGCTACCAAAAAATACCTGATTGATCGGGACAAACACGTTTCGCAAACTATAAGTCAACAAGAGGTTCAAGGTATACTGGACAACGTAGCCCTATTTGTCACTAAGATGAATATGATTGTGAGTCAATATGAGTATGAAGCCTTAGAAAAAGTAACGAAACAACGTAACATCGAATACGGAATTTTAAGCTTTACCTTGCTGATTTTATTTTTAGAATTCCTTTTTATCTTTAAACCTACCAATAAGAAAATTGAAATTCTAATCTCTAAGTTATTATCTTCTGAAAGAAGAGCCATCAAACTGGCACGCGACACCGAAGCCATTAGTGTCATCAAAGAAAATTCAGTAAAAGAATTGAAATCGCTGAATTTTGCGATGGAAAATACCCTGTTGTATTGCCGAATCAGTCCTCAGGGAAAAATCATCCACATGGGGGATAAATTTGCTAAATTACTGCAATACAACGCCTCTTTTGACGCCGATAAAAGTTTCTCTAAAGCCTTAACAGCTGTAGAAAAAGAGCAATTAGAAATTGACCGAATCATTGCTGACAAACAACGAAGTGGCTGGCAGGGAGAATTAAACACTACCACTAGAAACGGTGATCCGCTATGGCTGGATATGTCGATGATTCCTGTTAGAATTAGAAAACAAGAATCGGAAATACTTGTTATTTGTTTCAACATCAGTATTCGTAAAAAAGCCGAAATTGAAATCGAACGATTGAATCGGGAGAATACGATAGAAAAAATCAATCAGCAAAAAATTATTTCGAGTCGAATAGTTGAAAACCAGGAAAATGAGCAAAACCGAATTGCGAGAGAAATTCACGATGGTATTGGCCAAATGCTTACCGGATTGAAATTTAGTCTGGAAAGCATCAATTTAGACGACAAAGAAAAATCGGCTCAAAAAATTGAATACCTTAAAAAATTATCGTTAGATATTATCAAAGGAGTTCGTACCGCGACTTTTAACCTGATGCCGCCGGAATTAACGGATCATGGTATTGTTTCTTCGATAGCCAAACTAACTTTAGAACTCACCAAACTAACAGGGAAAAACATTCAATTTTACAATAAAACCGATTTTGATCAGCGTTTGGATTCCCTAATCGAAATTAACATTTATCGCTTGACGCAAGAAGCCATCAACAATGCGATAAAATATGCCGAGTCTTCCCATATCATTGTCCAACTTTCGCATAGTAATAAAATACTAAGTATTAACGTCGATGATAACGGAAAAGGCTTTGACATTGCAACGGTAGAGAAAAAGAGAAATAGCGAATCAGGTATGGGATTATTGTTCATGAAGGAGCGTATACAGTACATTAACGGACGAGCTTTTATCAATTCAATTCCGGGTGAAGGAACCCGAATTACTTTTAATATTCCGATATAATTTTCAAAAAAAATACGTAAAAAATACGTATATTGCGCAGGTTTAGATTAAGTACGTAAATTTTATATTCTTAAAAACAAGTAAGTTATGAGCCAAACGATTCGAGTTGTCCTAGCAGATGATCATTTTTTTGTAAGAGATGGGATAAAATCACTTTTAGAAAGCGAAAAAAACATAGTTGTAGTAGGAGAAGCAACCGATGGACTAGAAGCATTAGAAGTAGTAACCGCGACTAAACCAGACTTATTAATTGTTGACATCAGAATGCCACATCATACTGGTATTGAAGTGGTGGAAAAACTTAGAGATCAAAACAATCCCGTAAAGATTATTGTGCTTTCAATGCACGAATCAGAAGAATATGTTTTAAAATCAATCAAAGCCGGTGCCGATGGTTACTTACTAAAAGGATCCAGTAAAGAAGAATTTTTAAAAGCTTTGCACTCTGTGGCTAATGGTGGTAAATATTTCACTGGAGATATCTCTTCGATTCTTATCAATCAGTTAACCAGCACTGCTACTTCTTCTTTAGAACCAAAACCATCACTTTCCGAAGATTTAACTATTACTAAGAGAGAAAAAGAAATCCTTACGCTTTTATTATCCGGAAAAGGAAACAAAGAAATTGCCGAAGCATTAGAGATTAGCAAACGTACTGCCGAAGTACACCGTTTTAACTTAATGAAAAAACTAAAAGTAAAAAACCTGATGGAGCTTTCTAACAAGGCTACTGAATATTCGTTAATATAACCAAAACCAAATTTAGAGGATTTCTAATCCTTTTATCTAAAATCCTATTTTTTAGTTTCGACTGAAAAATAGGATTTTTTTATACCTAAACTTTTCACTAAAAAACATTAACTGCGAAAAAGCAAACAAAAAAATGCGTAAAACTACTTATTTTTATGCGTAAAATACGTAATTATACTTATATTTGTCAAAAAATAAGTCTGATGAAAAATACCGTTTCCCTAAGCCAATCACACAAAATTTTATTTTTAAACACTGTCGCATTCACCATCTGTTTTGCCTGTTGGACCTTAAATGGTGTATTAGTAACCTATTTGGTAGACAAAGGCATTTTTAACTGGAGCGTGGTACAGGTGGGATGGTTACTGGGAATTCCTATTCTTACCGGAGCCGTAATGCGCTTACCCTTAGGAATTTTAACGGATCGATTTGGCGGTAAATACGTATTCTCATTCTTGCTTCTTCTCTGCTCTATTCCGCTATTTTTACTTTCATTCGCCAATAGTTTTATGATGTTTGCTATTCTAAGTTTTTTCTTTGGAATGGTCGGAACCAGTTTTGCTGTGGGCATTGGTTATACATCAGTTTGGTATCCCAAAGAATGGCAAGGTAGAGCCTTAGGTATTTTTGGAATGGGAAATGCCGGTGCTGCCATAACTACCTTTGTAGCGCCTTCATTATTAAATCAATTTTCTATTGACGATCCTGAAAACGGCTGGAAATTACTACCTATTGTTTATGGGGTGGTATTGTTTAGCATGGGGATTATTTTTTTAATTTTTGCTAAAAATAAAAAACTGGAAACAGCCAAACGAACCATGCCTCAGATGTTAGGCACCTTAAAAAGTATGCGTGTTTGGCGATTTGGAACTTACTATTTTTTAGTATTTGGAAGTTTTGTAGCTTTCTCACAATGGTTATTACCAAATTTCATGAATGTATACCAAACCAGCTTAGTTATGGGCGGTATGTTTGCCACTATGTTCAGCTTGCCTTCTGGCGTGATTCGTGCTTTTGGAGGCTATTTGTCGGATAAATTTGGTGCCCGAACAGTAATGTATTACGTTTTGAGTTCATCAGTAATACTAAGTACTTTACTCATGATTCCTAAAATGGAGATTACTACGACCGGACCCGGAGTTATGGCTAGTAAAAAAGGAGTGGTAACTGCTTTATCGCCATCAAATGTGCGCATAGACAAACAAGATATTCCTATTAACTCAAAACCTGAAACCACAGATAACGGAAGCATTTTTCCGAAAAAATCATCCTGGCAGAAAATTATTGTCACTCAAAACCAACTTGTCAATAAAAAAGAATTGATAGCCAAAGGAATTACCCGTATCGAATTTGATGCTAATATGTGGGTTTACCTTACATTGATTATCCTTATTGGAATTGCATGGGGTATTGGTACTGCGGCGGTGTACAAACACATTCCTGAATATTTCCCAACCGAAATAGGTATTGTAGGTGGAATGGTTGGATTTTTAGGCGGACTGGGCGGTTTCTTTGGCCCTATTATCTTTAGTTATTTGCTAACAGTTACAGGAATATGGTCTAGTTCATGGTTGTTCATCCTTTTGTTTTCAAGTCTTTGTTTAATTTGGATGCACTATACTATTAGTAAAATCATGAATGAAAAGCAACCTATATTGGCTAAAACAATAGACCGTAAAAACTAAATTAAGCAGTTTGTTTTGTCCTTAGCTTCCTAATTCGGGATTATTGGATTATTTGAAACAAGAAACACAATCACAAAAAGAGCCATAGGCTCGTAACATATTGTAACAACGGATTTTTAATCCGTTGAAAATAGGTGATAATGCATGAAGAAGTTCCGTAGGAACGACCCATTTTTTTAAAATCTGTCTTTTGTTATGGATTAGGTTAATATAAATGAATCGTCCGCTACAGCGGACTCTTTCCTATCCTATTTTTGTTTTCAACGGATTAAAATCCGTTGCTACAAAATAAATCGTCCGCTACGGCGGACTTTATACCGAACAACAAATACAATTTAATCCAATCGTTATCATGTATTTAAGGCCTCCCGAAATTTCGGGAGTATGGGACTATTTTGAAATAATAAACGGTATAACACAAAAAACAACATTTTTCAAACCTATTTTCAAGCTATTAGAAACCTTCTAACAGCTTTTTTTATGCTAAAACTACACTACACTTACTTATTTCTTTAAAATATTTAAAAAAAATTCACAGCCCGAAACCCGCACAAACAAAGAGACTACGTAAAATACGTATAAAAATACGTACTAATACTTAATTATTTTCACAAAACTGCGTTTTCGCAACTTTTTAGCCGATTACACTACCTAAATTTGTATAAAAAATATAAGTATTATGAAAAGCACAAACTCATTATCGAAATCGCACCGAATGTTATTTCTCAATACATTGGCTTTCACAGTATGCTTTGCTTGCTGGACATTAAATGGTGTGTTAGTAACTTATTTAGTAGACAAAGGTATTTATAACTGGAGTGTGGTACAAGTAGGATGGTTACTTGGAATTCCTATTTTGACAGGATCTATAATGCGTTTACCTATCGGAATTTTAACTGATAAATATGGAGGTAAATATGTATTTTCACTTTTATTACTATTATGTTCAATTCCGTTGTTTCTTCTTCCATTAGCGGATAGCTTTTTCATGTTTGCCCTTTTGAGTTTTTTATTCGGAATGGTGGGAACTGGTTTTGCGGTAGGTATTGGATACACCTCCATATTTTATCCAAAAGAATGGCAAGGTAGAGCCTTAGGTATTTTCGGAATGGGAAATGCCGGAGCTGCAATCACTACTTTTATTGCCCCTTCTCTATTGAATCATTTTTCTATCGAAGATCCGGAAAATGGATGGAAATTATTGCCTGTAATCTACGGAGCTGCTCTATTAATCATTGGTGCTATCTTCTTAATATTTGCTGAAAACAAAAAATTAGAAAAATCGACTAAAACAATTCCGCAAATGCTTTCTACTCTTAAAAACGTTCGCGTTTGGCGTTTTGGAGCTTACTACTTCTTAGTATTTGGATGTTTTGTAGCTTACTCTCAATGGTTGTTACCTAATTTCATGAACGTGTACCAAACGAGTTTAGTTATGGGAGGTATGTTTGCCACTATGTTTAGCTTGCCATCAGGTGTAATTCGTGCCTTTGGAGGTTATTTATCTGATAAATACGGCGCTAGAAAAGTAATGTACTGGGTACTGGGTTCATCAGTATTATTAAGTGCTTTGTTGATGGTTCCAAAAATGGAAATTACTACAGCAGGATCAGGAATCATGGCTAAAAAAGCAGGTGTAATTACCCAAGTTTCGCCAACCAATATTAAAGTAGGAGAAGTAGATATTCCTGTGGTTGCCAAAAAAGAAATCACTACTGATGGATCTAATATTTTCCCAACTAAAACATCTTGGCAAGAAGTAATTGTTACTGAAAACCAAGAAGTAGCTAAAAAAGAATTATTAGCTAAAGGAATCACCAAAATTAATTTTGACGCTAACATGTGGGTTTACCTGGTTTTAGTAATCTTAATTGGTATTTCATGGGGAATTGGAAAAGCAGCCGTTTACAAACACATTCCTGAATATTTCCCTACCGAAGTAGGTGTTGTAGGTGGAATGGTAGGATTGCTGGGAGGACTAGGTGGATTCTTTGGACCTATCATCTTTAGTTACTTATTGACTGCCTCTGGAATCTGGTCAAGCTCTTGGATATTTATATTAATATTCTCTATAATCTGTCTGGTTTGGATGCACATCACAGTTACTAATATGATGAACAAAAACCAACCTGCACTAGCTAAAGAAATAGATACTAAAAGCTAAATTCTAGCTACTCTATACTAAAAACCTCCCTTTCGTTTGAATTTCAAATGAAAGGGAGGTTTTTCTTTATGGCGTGCCCCTACTTCCACTGCGTTCCAGTAGCGTCAGGCTTTCGGCACTCGCTCTTTGTGTTGCGCTACGCTTCACACAAAGGAGCTCAAACAAAGCCTTAATCCTTCACGCAAACCCAACTGTTATCAATTAATCTACTTTTAAAATTGCCATTGATTTTTTGAAATTGTAATTTGACATTATTTGTAAGAATATTTTAATACATTTGATAAAAATAAAATCTGATTGCCGTCAGACCTATCCACCCAAAATTGGGGTGATAAGTCTGATTTTATCAGACCTATATACAAGTTAGCAACCATTATAACAAAAAACTGCGGAAATATGGAAAATTTAGAAAAATTGACAAAAATTGACCTAAATTTAAATAATATTAATGAAATTGATAGGCTTCTCAATCAAATTGGTCCTTTGCCAATTATGCGTACTGAATATCATAAAGGAAAAATTTTTGATAGAGCAGTAAGAATTAAAGATGATGAAGACGACTTTAATACAAGGTGTAGACTATCATACGCACCTATGGAATTCAATACAAAATATCTTCGAGCGAGTACACCTGAAAACACAATGTTTTATGGTTCTGTTCTTAAAGATAATTTTACTCTTGATGATCACGCACATACTAGAATAACAGCCTGTTGCGAAACTAGTGAATTGCTAAGAGACAATACTATCAAAAAAGGAGAAAGACTAATGATTATTGGAACTTGGGAAGTTCAAGAACTTATTACATTAGCAACTATTTTTGACCCAACCCAAGAATATAATATTGACTATTTAGAAGAAATTAAAAATAGTTATATAATTTTTCTCAAAAAATATCCAGAATTAGAAACCAAAGGAATTGAATACCTAAAATTCTTAGCCAAAGAATTTTCTAAAGATGTAAAAGATGGACAAAATCACGAATATCATATTTCATCTATATTTTCAACTATAATTTCTAATACTGGAGTTGATGGAGTTCTGTACCCAAGCGTAAGGGCAGCAGGATTAGGTCTATGTGTTGCCATTCAACCTAGAGTTTTAAATAAACTTAAATTAATAGGAGTTAGAAAGTGTATTATAAAAAAGGAAAATGGTCAAACAATTATTACTTATTTAAAAGCTTGTGATGTTGAGGATGATTCTAAACCATTTAAGCTTTTAGAAATTGAAGAGTATTTAAAATTAAAAAGAAAATAACGGTTGCTAACAGTTAGAGTTTCGTTGCGTGCGCAGCACGAACAATGAAACTCGTGTTGAACGGAACCGATTACACATCCGTCACACTATGGAGTTATCGTAAAATAAATTTGTAGATTTTCAAGAGGATT
>NZ_JAAAPM020000036.1 GCF_009909155.2 Flavobacterium undicola | reverse complement strand
CGGATGGTGAAATTGGTAGACACGCTGGACTTAAAATCCAGTGAACAGCAATGTTCGTGCGGGTTCAAGTCCCGCTCTGAGTACTAAAAGCTTCAATTGGCTATGCTGATTGAAGCTTTTTTTTTGGTTTTTAATGTAGGGATTTGTGTTTGCGTTAGGGATGGAAGCGGCATCCTTTTGTGAGTGTAAAACACTCTGGACCAGAATAACCCACCCGAACAAAAGATACAGCGTACAGCCCGACCTGGTTGCTGAAGGAAATAGAATGTTTTACGAAAAAGTTCCGCAACGAGGGAACGCCATAAGAATGGGTATAATTATTAAGTAAATATGTTTGCTGTTTGTTGACCTAGTAAATTAAGGATATTCTTAAAGATAAATTTGAGTTCTTATTATATCAAAAAAAAAGCATGTTATCAAAAACATGCCTTGTAATACTAAATTGGATTTGGACTATTGGATACTATCTTTTGTTTCTTCCAGATCTTCTGTTTGTCTACCTATTTTAATTTTCGGATTGTCTTTGTTTCCTGTGATTGTTAATGGGATTCCGAAGATTCCAAGAGGTGGTAAACCTAACCTCATTTTGAGATTTAGTCTTCCATCTAAGCTTGTTGTCCCTTCAATTCGTGGTCTGAATCCGGCAAATTTAAACTTGAATCGTTCTATGGTAATGATGTTGTTTTTAATCGAACTTTTAATGTCTACCTGATTTAGTTCAGGGTTTTTGATACTTTTCTTCGCTGTTTTTTTAGCAACGTTATTAAACATTTTCATGCCATACATTTTAACGTTTTTTACAGCGATAACTCCGTTCCCTAATAATGAAGGAAAAACAGCTTCCATATTTGCGTTTAATCGTCCTTTTAAATTATAATCCAACGATATAATTCCTTGCGCTTTTTCGGCAGCACTAGCCATTTCTCTAAATAGTTTTACTTCTTTATAAGCGCGTTTGATATCAAATTCGTTTGCTTTTATATGATAGTCAAATTTTGCGTTTTTTGAGTTAACACTTTTGTAAGTGGCATCCATAGCAACAGTACAGCCGATTAAATCAAAACCGGTATTTTGCATGCTTAGCAAGCCTTTTTTTATTTTTAAGCTTCCTTTTGCGTTTTTAAGATCTAATCCATTAAAGTTGACTTTTTGCGCATTAGCTGTGAAATGTAAGTCTAAATTTGGCGGAACAATAATTACTCCTGTTTCTGTTTTAGCAGCGGTATTTTGAGCATTAGTTGTAGTTGTTTTCGATGTATTTGTAGTGGTTTTTGACATAAATTCATCGACATTGATGTAATGAGAGTCTAAAGTAAATGCACCTCTTAAAACGCCTTTTTTTGATGCTGTGAAATTAAATACATTTTGTAAATAACCATTCATTTTAAAATCAGACTGGCCATAAGATGCCAGGAAAGTATTGAAACGCATCTTGTCATTATTGAATTTAAAAATTCCTTGTTTAACTAAGAATTTTTTTGGCAAGTATTCTGAAGCGAATTCGATATTTCTAATTTCAAGTGTGCCGCTATTTTTAAGATTCGAATAGTTTCCTTTTTCGGCATCGCTTTGTTTTCCTTTTAAGGCCAAATCAGCTTTGATATATCCATTTACATCGAGTCCTTTTTGAGAAAAGACTTTGTAGATTTTACCAATATCCAAAGTTCCTTTGGCATTGATATCATACGCAAGATTGTCAAAATGACTTAGATTAGCTTTTACAAAAACAGGATTTCCTTCGAAAGTAAATTGTGCTGGTTGTAATACTACTTTTAATTCGTCAAAAGTCCCTTTTGGATTCGAAATTGTCGAAACAATACCGATATTGGTTATCGGATTTGGATAGTATTTTGTTTTAAGGAAACCATTTTTTAAGTTAATTACCGCATTTGTTACAGGGAAGCTTCCATTTTTTTTATCAAATTTTCCTTTGGTCGTCCCATTGGCAGTAAGCATTCCTTTTAATTCAATATCTGGAATTCCAATAGCACGATTCAGTTTTTCCAAATCTATTTTGGCTTCTAAAGCTGCATTAATATCCAAAATAGTGGTTCCTGTACTGTATAATTTTGTTTTTAAATAATCCTTATCAATATTAAGCGAAAGGTTTTTTAAATCCACTATAAGTAAATCTGGATTCAGTGAAGGTAAGCGTGTTGAAAAATCTAAATTTAAATTACTTACAGTTGTAGGGCTTTGATTGTAGTTAACACTTCCTTCTCTTATTTTGAAATCCAATTCAAGATTAGGAGCAATGTTTTTGGACGCAATGTAATTTCCTTTTAAAGCTAAATTAAAGTCTGTTTTTCCTGTTAATTTTGTTTTGTCAAGCCAGGTAATGAATTTTGGAGGAAAGGCAGTAAAGAAATCATTTAGGTTGCTATTGGTTGTTTTTAGGATGAAATCCATGTTGTAACCTTCTTTGAGGAAGTCGAATTTTCCTTTAAAGTCAACGATTAGGTTGTTTATTTTTAAATCATTTTGCTCAAAAATAAACGAAAGCGAATTTACATTCACTTTGGTAATTAAGTCGGCATTGACTTTTTTATTCATCAAATAAGGCTCATTGTCATACAAAAGATTGAGCTTTTCAATTTGTGCTTTAGAAGATAAATCGAAAACAGCCTTGCTTAAATCGCCTTTTCCCAAATAATTAAAACCAAAAATATCAAAGTGGAGTTTGGTGGATAAATCGTCATAAACAATTTTACTGTTTGTTATTTCGATTTTCTCCAGTTTTAATGAATTGTCTTCTTCTTTTTTAGTGGTTTTAGTTTTGTCAGCTTTATAAACGTTGTAATTAGCAAATCCTTCTTTGTTGACTTTTACATTAATGTCGGCATTAGAAAGGAAGATTTTGTCGATATTAACCGATTTTCCAAAAATTAGACTTGGTACATCGATACCAAAAGCAATTTCTTTAGCAGAAATTAGATTTTCATTTTGATAGGGAACCGAACCATTGAGTTTAAAATTGTCTAAACTTACGGTCAACAATGGAAAATGATTAAAAAAAGAAACATTGGATTCAGAGTAATCCAGTTTAGCATTTAGTTTTTGATTAGCTACTTTTTTTATTTCAGTATTGATTTTGTCCGCAAAAACATAAGGAGCAATAAACATAAAGACCAATAAACTGGCTAGAGTAATTCCTGTATATTTCAATATTTTGAAAAATATAGTTTTTGTTTGAGACATGGAAATGTGGTTATTTATGAAATGAAATTAGGAACGAATTTTGGCTGAAATTATTATCCGTGAACGGTTTCGTTTTTACCGTAGTTGGTAATGATTGAAGTTTCGAATTCAATCCATTCTTTCCAACGTTTGTCTACATCAACATTGTCAGCATATTTTTTGGCAAAACCTAAAAAAGTAGTGTAATGTCCTGCTTCGCTAATCATTAAATCACGGTAAAATTGAGCTAATTCAGGATCTTTTATGTTTTCTGATAATACTTTGAAACGTTCACAACTTCTGGCTTCAATCATGGCTGAAAAAAGCAAACGCTCACACAAAGCATCATTACGACTTCCGTCTTTTTTCATGAATTTAAATAGCTCGTTTACATAACTGTCTTTGCGTTCACGTCCAAAAGTGAGTCCTCTTTCTTTGATAAGGTCATGTACCATTTTAAAATGTTCTATTTCCTCTTGAGCAATAATCATTAATTCAGTGACCAATTCTTCTTTTTCAGAGTTTTGGGTAATAAGACTTATAGCATTAGAAGCTGCTTTTTGTTCGCACCAAGCGTGGTCGGTTAAAATTTCTTCGATATTAGATTCTACAATGTTGACCCATTTTGGATCTGTGGCTAATTTTAATCCTAACATATCATTATAATTTTATGCAAAATTAATGTTTATTTTAGTGATTTTTGTCTAAACGAGAGGATTAACGATAAATTTAGTATTATTTTGTGACAAAATTTTATGTTGATATGAATCAGATGCAATCGCTTTTAATAATTGGTTTTGTATGGCCTGAGCCTAATTCTTCTGCAGCAGGCGGTAGGATGATGCAATTAATTTCTTTGTTTCAAAAACAGGGATTTGAAATTACTTTTGCCAGTCCGGCTCAGGATAGTGATTTTATGATTGATTTGAAATCCTATAATGTGGAAAAAAAATCGATAACTTTAAATAGTTTTAGTTTTGATGATTTTATAAAGGAGCTGAATCCGTCAGTGGTTTTATTCGATCGATTTATGATAGAGGAGCAATTTGGTTGGCGTGTTGCCGAAAATTGTCCAGATGCTTTACGAATTTTAGATACTGAAGATTTGCATTGCTTGCGATTGGCGAGGCAAAAAGCATTTAAGGAGAAACGAGAATTTCAAATTTCAAATTTATTAGTTGAAGAAGTTGCTAAAAGAGAAATCGCCAGTATTTTACGTTGCGATTTATCGTTGATGATTTCGGAATATGAAATCGAGTTATTGACGACTGTTTTTAAAATTGATAAAAGCTTATTGTATTATTTGCCACTCTTATTAGAGTCGAATGCAATTCCTGATTTAGCAAAATTACCTTCTTTCGAAGAGCGTAAGGATTTTGTTTTTATAGGTAATTTTCTTCATGAACCTAATTGGAATGCAGTTCAGTATTTGAAAGAAACGATTTGGCCACTAATTAAAAAGCAATTACCGGAAGCTATTTTAAATGTTTATGGGGCTTATCCTTCTCAAAAAGTATTGCAATTAAATAATACAAAAGAAGGTTTTTTGATTCAGGGTCGTGCAGAAAATGCAAATGAAGTGGTTGAGAAAGCACGAGTAGTTTTGGCTCCGTTGCGTTTTGGTGCCGGGATAAAAGGGAAGTTACTCGAAGCGATGCAATGCGGAACGCCAAGTGTTACGACTTCTATTGGAGCTGAATCGATGCAAGATAATTTACCTTGGAATGGCCTTGTTGAAGATAATCCGGGACATTTTGCTGATAAAGCAGTGCGATTGTATCAAGATGCAACTATCTGGATTAAAGCTCAGAAAAATGGGCTCGAAATAATAGAGCAACGGTATTTAAGAGAATTGTTCGAAGAGGATTTTGCTGAACAAATTAACTTTTTAGTTTCAAATATAAAGCAACATCGTTTGAATAATTTTATGGGCGAATTGTTGCAGCATCATACTTTAAAAAGTACAAAGTATATGTCGAAATGGATTGAGGAGAAGAATAAAGAGTAATTAAAGTAATATTATCGTTAATACTATTTTTTATGGATTGTTTGCTTTTGTTGATTAGCATAGCCTTTATATTTTTTGGAATTGTAATTATGAAAAATAATAGATTTTATGATTATCCATCTGATGATATGTTATTCGCTACGAAGCTTAAGATTTTTTTAAGTGGACTTCTTTTTTTTGCCGTAGGTTTATATGGTGTAATTAATCAAATAGGTGCTATTAGTTCGTAAAATCGCATGAGGGATGGAAGCGGTATCCTTTTATGTAATGCAATGAAATAAAAGATATAGCAAACAGCCCGACCACGCTGAAACGATAGTGGAAGCGTGGATGCCCAAATAAAAAACCCGTCAAGTTTTATACAAGACGGGTTTTTGGTTTTATACAGAATCAGTAATTATGCAAGCATTGTCACTGGGTTTTCAATGTATTGTTTTAATGTTTGTAAGAACTGTGCTCCAGTTGCTCCATCGATAGTACGGTGGTCACAAGCAAGAGATAACATCATTGTGTTTCCAACAACAATCTGACCGTTTTTAACCACTGGTTTTTCAACGATAGCTCCTACTGAAAGGATTGCGGAGTTAGGTTGGTTGATGATAGAGTTAAATTCAGTGATACCAAACATTCCAAGGTTAGAAACTGTAAAAGTACTTCCTTCCATTTCTGCAGGTCCTAACTTTTTGTTTTTAGCTCTTCCGGCAAGGTCTCTTACGCTAGCGCCAATTTGAGATAAACTCATAGCGTCAGTGAATTTTAATACAGGAACTACTAAACCGTCTTCAACAGCTACAGCTACTCCAATGTTCACATGGTGGTTGATGATGATAACATCTTCTTTCCATTGTGAGTTTATTTTTGGGTGTTTTTTCAATGCTAAAGCACAAGCTTTAATTACCATATCGTTGAAAGATACTTTTGTATCAGGAACGCTATTGATAGTTGCTCTAGATTTCATTGCGTCATCCATAGTCACTTCGATTACTAAGTTGTAATGAGGTGCAGTGAATAAAGATTCAGCCAAACGTTTCGCAATGATTTTACGCATTTGCGAGTTTTTAATTTCTTCAGTAAATACCTCTCCAGCAGGAACAAATACTTTAGGTGCAGCAGCAGCTTCTGTTTTAGCAGGTGCAGCAGCAGCTTGTGGAGCAGCAGCAGGTGAGAAGTTTTCAATATCGCTTTTTACGATACGTCCGTTTTCTCCAGAACCTTTTACTTGATTTAATTGAATTCCTTTGTCGCTAGCAATTTTTTTAGCTAATGGTGAAGCTATGATTCTTCCTCCGTCAGCAGCAGCTTCTTGAGCAACTGGAGCCGAAGTTGTAGCAGGAGCAGCTTTAGTTTCTTCAGCAGCAGGAGCAGCTTGAGAAGCGCCACCTGCAATATAGTTGTCAGCAATTCCGCTGATGTCAGTTCCTGCAGGTCCGATGATCGCTAAAAGACTATCAACAGGAGCTGTATTTCCTTCTTGAATTCCTATGTATAATAATGTTCCTTCGTTGAAAGATTCAAATTCCATTGTTGCTTTATCAGTTTCGATTTCAGCAAGAATATCACCTTCAGCAACAGCATCACCTACTTTTTTCAACCAAGTAGCTACTGTCCCTTCAGTCATTGTATCACTCAAACGAGGCATAGTTACAACGATAACACCAGCTGGTAAAGAAGCGGCTGGTTTAGCAGCAGCAGGAGCAGCAGTTTCTTCTTTTTTAGCTTCAGCAGCAGCGGGAGCGGCAACTGGTGCAGCGCCTCCAGAAAGTAAAGCAGAAATGTCTTCACCTTCGTTTCCGATAATTGCTAATAATGAATCTACTGGAGCTGTTTCTCCTTCTGGAATTCCAATATGTAAAAGTGTTCCTTCGTTGAAAGATTCGAATTCCATCGTTGCTTTGTCAGTTTCAATTTCAGCAAGGATATCTCCTTCGCTAATTTTGTCTCCTACTTTTTTAAGCCAAGATGCTACTGTTCCTTCCGTCATAGTATCACTCAAACGAGGCATTGTTACTTTTATCGCCATAATATTTTTATAGTTTATGAGGTGTAAATGGATAATCTTCTTGTGCGTATACTACGTCGTACAATTGCTCAAGTTCTGGATATGGAGAAGATTCAGCAAAATCAACACATTCTTGAACTAAATCTTTTACTCTTTGATCAATTGCTTCGATTTCTGCATCGCTAGCATATTTTTTATCTTTAATGATGTCCAATACCTGAGTAATAGGGTCAATTTTTTTGTACTCTTCTACTTCTTCTTTAGAACGGTACAATTGAGCATCAGACATTGAGTGTCCTCTGTAACGATATGTTTTCATTTCTAAGAAAGTTGGTCCGTCACCACGACGAGCTCTTTCGATAGCTTCAGTCATTGCTTCAGCCACTTTTACCGGGTTCATTCCGTCAACTGGTCCACAAGGCATTTCGTACCCTAAACCTAATTTCCAAATGTCAGTATGATTTGCTGTTCTTTCTACTGAAGTTCCCATAGCGTACCCATTGTTTTCAACAATAAAAACTACTGGAAGTTTCCATAACATAGCCATGTTGAAGGCTTCGTGTAAAGAACCTTGACGAGCAGCACCATCACCAAAATAGGTCATTGTAACTCCTCCTGTATTGAAGTATTTGTCTCCAAAAGCCAATCCGGCACCTACTGGAATTTGACCTCCAACAATACCGTGACCACCATAAAAACGGTGCTCTTTTGAGAAAATGTGCATTGAACCACCCATTCCTTTAGAAGTTCCTGTTGCTTTTCCAAGTAACTCAGCCATTACACGTCTAGGATCAACACCCATACCAATTGGCTGAACGTGGTTTCTATAAGCAGTAATCATTTTGTCTTTGGTTAAATCCATTGCATGCAATGCTCCAGCAAGTACGGCTTCTTGACCATTATATAAATGTAGAAAACCTCTAACTTTTTGTTGTATGTATAATGCAGCTAGTTTATCCTCAAACTTTCTCCAAAGCAGCATGTCTTCATACCACTTTAAATATACTTCTTTTGTAACTTCTTTCATTTCAAGTGTTCTTTTACTAAAGTTTTTATTGTGTTGTCAATTAGTACTTTTTTCGCAAATTCATTTATATGGTCAAATTTGCGAAATGCAAAAATAGAACATTCCGTCTAACAACTAAAATTATAAAGCTAATTTTTAGTTTTATTAGAGCAGTTTTTTGTTAAATATTAAAGGGAGTAGGTTTTTTAAAGATTCCGATTTGTAAATCTTGCCTATTTCTCCCATGAAATAGATTTCAATTGGAGCCTCTTGTTTGATTTCGTATTCAGCTATAGATTGTCTGCAAGAACCGCATGGAGGAATTGGTGCAGGAATTCCTGTTGCTTCTGGAGCGGCGGTAATAACTATTTTTAAAATTTTAGATTCTGGGAAATTAGATGCGGCTTGGTATAAAGCGACTCTCTCGGCGCAAAGACCAGAAGGATATGCAGCATTTTCCTGATTGCTTCCTAAAACTATTTCTCCATTGTCTAAAGAAATTGCCACTCCAACTCTGAATTTCGAATAAGGAGCATAGGCGTTTTTTTGAGCTTTTAGTGCCTGTTCGAAAAGGTTTTGAGTATCAACTGGTAATTCTTCTATGGCGTCATAGATTACAAATTGGCTTGTAATGGTGATTTCTTTCATTTTATTAGAGTAAAAAAAATCCAAATTTCATTGGGTGAAATTTGGATTCGGGTATTGTCTTTTATCGAAAATTAATATTCTTCGTATTTGTCTCCAAAGTTTAAAGTAAGTGAAAATCGGAGTGTGTTTTCTAAAGGATTTGGGATTTTAGAAGCTGAAAATAGATAAGAAACATCTATTTTTAGACTGGTGTATTTAAAGCCTGCTCCTAAAGAAAAGTATCTCAAGCCACTTTTGTCAATGTTTTCATGATGGTATCCTGCGCGCATGGCGAATGAATCCTGATAAGAATATTCGGCACCAATAGAATACATGACTTCTTTTAGTTCTTCGCTAAAACCGTCAGGAGCATCTCCTAATGATTTAAAAACGCCAGAAACCCAACCTGTTCTTCGGTATTCATTGTTAGCTAATGTATAGTCATCACTGTTTACAACTCCATCTCCGTTCATGTCATCTCCACTGAAAGAGCTGCTATTGCTGTCGTATGATACTTTAGGAGTAGGAACAAGCAGTTTATTAAGTTCAACGGTTAGTCCTAATTTGTTATAATCGTCTAAAATAAAATCAAACCCAGTTCCTAATTTTAAATTGGCTGGTAAAAAGTTAGAGCTAATCTCGTCATTGTCATAGCTTATTTTAGGTCCTAGATTTTGAATATTAAAACCTGCTCTCCATCTTCCGTTAAATTTACTGTAGGCTATTTCTTCTGATTGATAAAAACCTGCTACATCAATTGCAAAGGAGCTGGCAGCTGTTGCATCTCCATTATCGGTTGCTACTTTTAGATTCGAATGAATGTATCTAGCGCCAACAGCCATAGAGAATTTTTCGCTTAATTTTAGCGAATATGAACCGTCTAAAGCAAATTCATTAGGGGCGACCGTGGCGAATTGTTCGTCAGGATCTCCAGTTTTTCTTAATTCAATATCTCCAAAACCAAAATAGCGAAGGCTTCCTGCAAAAGCACTTCGGTCTGAAATTTTGTTATAGTAAGTAAATTGTCCTAAAGAAATATCGTTAGCAAGGCCTGTTAGGTAAGGAGTATAACTCGCACTAACACCTTGTTTGTCTTTGGCGAAAGCATATTTGGCTGGATTCCATTGTTGAGAAAAAGCATCTGCCGATGTTGCAACTCCAAGATCTGCCATACCTGCTGCTCTGGCATCAGCCGAAACTGTCAAGAAAGGAACTGCTGTTGTAATGGTTCTTTGTTGAGCTTGAATCAGCGAAATTGAAAACAAAGAAATGGTTAAAAGTATTGTTTTTTTCATTGATGAATAGAAAATTGGTTGAACAAATATAGTGTTTTATTAAAAAGTTGCAAGTTTTTCTGTTTTTACTTTTTTTGTCTCAAGCACATTATTTTTGGATTTTAGTTTAGGTTCATAATTAATTATAACTATATTTTTCAATAAATATTGTACTTTAAAACGCTGTGGTTTTCTTGTTGAGCTTTCTGCTTTTATAAAAGGAATTTATTTGCAATAAAAAAGAATTAATTCGTAGTTAGAATACTTGATTAAACAGCTATCATTAGTAAACAAACTAAAAGAGTAAAAAAAAAACATTAAGTCTATGAATAAATAATAAATAGTATAAATTTGCGTTTATTTTTAAGTAAAGAGACAGCATATAATTATTTAAAATGATATTGCAGGTTCATCGTTAATTATTATATTGCACCACCCAAAATCACCATAGTAAAATAGTATGAAAGTAAATAAAGTTATAGTATTTAGATTGATATTATCATCGATAATGATGCTAGGATTTGCTAGTTGTAGTAAGAAATCTAGTTCTAAAGGATCTTCAAGAGCAACAGGTTGGAATGTAGATAATAAGCAAGCAGCAAAAAAACAAGAAGCAGGTCCAGGTTTGGTTTTTGTTGAAGGTGGAACATTTACAATGGGAAAAGTTCAGGATGATGTTATGCACGACTGGAATAATACACCAACTCAGCAGCATGTTCAGTCTTTTTATATGGATGAAACTGAGGTGACTAATTTCATGTATTTAGAATATTTGGATTATACAAAACGGGTTTTTACTCCTGATGAATATAAAGGTGTTTACGATGGTGTGGTTCCTGATACTTTAGTTTGGAGAAATCGATTAGGGTATAATGAGACCATGACAAATAACTATTTAAGACATCCTGCTTATGCAAATTATCCTGTTGTTGGAGTAAATTGGATTCAAGCTGTTGACTTTGCAAAATGGAGAACAGATCGTGTTAACGAAGCTGTTTTAGAAAAAAATGGTTATTTGAAAAAGAATGCTAAAACAGATGATGTAAATGCTGAAAATGTTTTTAGTACAGACGCTTATTTAATGTCTCCATCTACTGCTCGTGGTGGAAGTGAAGAAATAGTTTTAAAAAGAGGAAAAGGAAGAGCTGTAAAATCTAAGGATGGAACTACAGCCGAACAAAAAAATGTGTATGCACAACGTTCTTCTGGAATTATTATGCCAGAATATAGATTGCCAACAGAGGCAGAATGGGAATATGCAGCTGCTGCTGATGTAGGGCAAAGAGAATATAATATTTACAAAGGACAAAAGAAATATCCTTGGTCTGGTGAATATACTCGTTCAGGAAAAAGACAAAATAGAGGAGATCAGTTAGCTAATTTCAAACAAGGAAATGGTGATTATGGTGGAATAGCAGGTTGGTCTGATGACGGAGCTGATATAACAAATGCTGTAAAATCTTACCCAGCTAATGATTTTGGATTATATGATATGGCTGGTAACGTTGCTGAATGGGTAGCCGATGTTTACAGACCTATTATTGATAATGAAGCAAACGATTTCAACTATTTCAGAGGGAATTTATACACCAAGAATAAAATTGGTGCCGATGGGAAGATGGAAATAGTTACCAAAGAGAATATGAAATATGATACTTTGAGTAATGGTAAAATTCTGGCTAGAAATTTTCCGGGTCAAATTGCTCAGGTTCCTGTTGATGAACAAGAAACTTATTTGAGACAAAATTTCGATAAGAGTAACAATATTAATTACCGAGATGGTGATAAACAATCTTCTAAGTATTATAATTTTGGTTCCTCTGAATCAGATAATGATAAAACGAAGAATATAGAAAAAATGTATAACTCACCTGTTCACAATGTAACTACTGATAGTTTAGGTAATATGGTGAGAAAATACGATAAGTCTAGTAAGAGAACAACTTTGATAGATGATAAAATCAGAGTATACAAAGGTGGTTCTTGGAGAGACAGAGCTTATTGGTTAGATCCGGCACAAAGAAGGTACTTCCCTCAAGATATGGCAACCGATTATATCGGATTCAGATGTGCAATGTCTAGAGTAGGTCCTAAAGCTGATAAAAGAAAGACACCAAGAAATTAATTTCTAAAACATAATAGATAAAAGCCCTTTGATTAGGGCTTTTATTTTTTTAAATCATTTTTATATGGATATCAATTACATTCATAGTTTGTTTTTAAAATCTACAGGAGTTTCGACAGATACTCGAAAAATTGCAGAGAAATCATTATTTGTAGCAATAAAAGGAGATCGATTTGATGCGAATACCTTTGCTAGCGAAGCATTAGAGAAAGGTGCTTCTTATGTAATAATTGACAATGAATCGTACTACATTGATGAGAGAACAGTTTTAGTAGAGGATAGTTTGGTAGCTTTACAGGAATTGGCAAAGTTTCACAGGAACTATTTGAAATTGCCTATTATTGCTCTTACGGGAAGTAATGGAAAAACAACTACTAAGGAATTAATCAATATGGTTTTGGCTAAAAAGTTCAAAACTAAAGCTACTGTTGGTAATTTGAATAATCATATTGGAGTTCCGTTGACATTGTTGTCTTTTGATACAAATACTGAAATTGGAATTGTTGAGATGGGAGCGAATCATAAAAAGGAAATTGAATTTCTATGTGAAATTGCCCAACCTGATTATGGATATATAACTAATTTTGGTAAAGCACATCTGGAAGGTTTCGGAGGTGTAGAAGGTGTTATTGAAGGAAAAAGCGAAATGTATCAATATCTTTTAAGAAATGATAAATTAGCTTTTATTAATCTCGAAGATCCTATTCAGGTTGAAAAATCAACAGTTTTAAAACATTATTCTTTTGGTATAGCTAAGGAAAATGCAAATGTTGTGATTTCTGAAATTAAGGCCAATCCTTTTGTAGAAGTTGGTTTTGATTCAATTCAAATTAAGACGCATTTAATAGGTTTGTATAATGCCAATAATGTAAATGCGGCTCTGACTATTGGGAAGTTTTTTGAGGTTGAGGATGAGGCTATAAAAGCGGCATTAGAAAGTTATATTCCTGAAAACAATAGATCGCAATTGTTGACTAAGGGAAGTAATGAAATTATTTTAGATGCTTATAATGCCAATCCTAGTAGTATGGCGGTTGCGATTGCTAATTTTTTACAGCTTGAAAAATCAAATAAAATAATGATTTTGGGAGATATGTTTGAACTGGGTAATGAAAGCCATGAGGAACATAGTGCTTTGGTTAATTCGTTGAAGGATGAATCCAATGTTCAATGTTATTTTGTTGGAAAAGCGTTTTATGAATGCCAAGTTGCAAGAGGTAATTTTCATTTCTATGAAAGTTTCGATTCTTTTTCAGCTGGTTTAGAAGGAGTAAATTTCGAAAATAATACCATATTGATAAAAGGTTCCCGAGGAATGGCTCTAGAACGAACGTTGGATTATTTGTAATATTCATCAGACATCATATAATATGAAACGCCATCCTATTCGATGGCGTTTGTCGTTTATATACTCATCAGAAAACCAATTAAGTTTTCTTTCTTATTAAGATCTAATTTTTTTCTTAATCGGTAACGTGCTAGTTCAACCCCTCCATTGGAGATATTCATTACTTCGGCAATTTCTTTAGTTGACATATTCATCAATAAATAGGTTGCTAAGTCTAGTTCCCTAGGAGAAATAGTAGGATATTTTTCTTTTAATCTTTTTAGAAAATCATAATGTACATTTTTTATATGTTTTTCTAAATCTTGCCAACTTTTATCGGCATTTACTTCTTTTACTATGCTTCTGTTTAATTTAGTAAATTGTGTTTTAGTTGTTTCGTCAAAAGTGTCTACATTGATGTCTTTTATCTTATTGATAATAGTGTTTAAAACTTTGTTCTTTTTTGCTACTTGTAAGGAGTTGTTAACGAGTTCCTTGTCTTTGGCTAAAATTTTTATCTTAAGTTTATCATTTTTAAGTTTTTCGATTTCTTTTTCAAGTTCGTATTGTTCTTGTCTGATTTTAGTTTCTTTTTCTAAGTACAATCTTCGTTGTTCCAGGGTTTCATAGTATTTGTTTTTTCGAATTTTCATTTTTATTCTTTTTCGAATAAGATAAATAGTCGTAATGATAAGTATTGTATAGATTAAATAGGCTAGAGGATGTCTGTACCAAGGCGGCGAAATGGTGAATAATAAAAATGTTTCATCAGATTGAACACCATAACTATTACGGACTTTTATTTTCATTTTATAATTACCCTCTCTCAGATTAGTATATTCTTTTATGGAATTATTGTTTGACCAGGAACTCCATTTCTTGTCAAATCCTTCTAGTTGATACGAAAATTCTACATTTTCAAGATTTTCAAAAGTGGGAGAAGAAAAGGAAAATTTAACCTGATTGTATTTATAAGGGATTTTATATTCCTCTAGCTCCTTTTGTCCATTTCCTAAAATTAAAGTATCTCCAGGGTATGAAAAACTTCTTATATATGCTTTTGGTTTGATGACAAAGTTGTTTTTTTGTTTTGGATTGTAATGTGCTATCCCGTTTGTTAGTCCAATGAATATGTTTTCAGAATCAATTGTGTTTACTGATAAGTAATTGGATACGAGATTGCCCGTTAAATTTGAAAATGGAGTTATGATATTTTTATAGGTTCCATTTTTATTCTTCATCAATGCACCTAGAGATTCTTTGAAAACATACCAAATATTACCACTGCTATCTTCTTTTATTTCGGTTATTTTTGGAAGGTTTTTGAATAAATTACTAATTTTTTTGTCTTCATAAAATAGATCTTGGTCTCCGCTATATTTATAAAAATGATTGTTAGTTTGGAAATAGATTGCTTGGTTTATTTGTTGAATACTTCCAATACCTTTGTCTTTATTAGATAAATCTTTGTAAGTTTTAATAGATTTAATTTTTGTCATGTCATCTGTTAATGTCATTTTATAGATTAAATTATCTAGTTGAAACCATAAATTTGAATTTTCAACCTGAAAGGAATAAGGGTAGCCATAAAAACCTTCCAGTTGGTTTTTATATTGCCATGTATTTGAAACTTTTTCAAATACAGCAAACCCTGTATAATTACAACCTATCATGTAATTGGGTTTATTTGGAATTAATTTAAAACCAATATATCCTTTACTGTCAATTGAGTTGACCGTTTGCCCTTTTTCAATTATTAATGCCCCCTTATTACTCGCGCAGAATAATTGGTCATCTAATATTTGAACATTCCAAGCCTGCCCAGAAGTCCCACTGACTAAGTTAAAATTATTGTCATTAAATATATCTTTCATGGAGTGGTATAGAAGGCCTTGGTTTGTTGCTATATAAAGATCATTTTTATAAACTACCGAAGCATAAACAGTGCTTATTCCATAGCTTGATCCAAAATAAGTAATAGGTGAATTTTCATTAATAAAATCTATTCCACTGTCAAGACCTAGCCATATATTGTTTTTATTGTCTACAAAAGAAGTTAAAACGGTATTGTTTTGTAAGCCCTTGTTTTTATTGAAATGTTGAATAATTTTTCCTTTTTTGTCACAAATGATAATTCCATTGGTGGCTGAATTGAGAACAATAAAATTATTTCGCAAAGTTGTACCTCCTAAGGAACCATTTTTTTTCATAAACTCATTGGCTTCAGTGTTCCAAGAAGTTAATTTTTTGAAATCATATATAAAAAGACCATTGTTTATGGTTTCAATTAATAGATTGTTATCAGCTAGAGTGAAAATTGCCCATATTTCTCTATTGTTTAAATCTGTAGTGCCTTCTAGAGGAATTAGCTTGCCGTTTTTATATTCAAGTAATCCTTTTTTATGGTCTTGAATATAAAGTTTTGAGCCAACCTTAAATGAAAATTGAAAACGACTCGGTGCTTCTAATATTTTTAATTTACCCTTTTTTAGGATATAAGCATTTGTAAAGGATTGAAAAATAACCTCATCATTATAAAGATGTGTCTTCCAAATAATATCAATTAGTTTGATGGCATTTTTGTTAATTAATTTCGAAAGAGAATAATATTTCATTTTTCCTTTTGAATCAGGTTTGAAGTAGCCAAATTCAGCATTACCGCCAACGAAAATTTTCCCGGATTCATCTATTTTAAATGATCTGATTAATCCTGAATTTGGTAAGGAATATTTACGCCATGACGAACCATCAAACTGGAAAAGACCTTTGTTATTAGCAAAATATAAGTTCCCTTTTTTATCCTGATTAATTTCCCAATTTTGAGTATCTCCTTTGTAATCTATTCGGCTGTAGTTTTTAATTTCGGGTAAACCAATCTTTTTTTCTTGACTAAATAGATTGCTTGAAAGTAGCACTATAATGATAATTAGGTATGATTTTATTAGACTCATAATAGAATTGAAAATAATGTTATCTTAATGGTTTATAGCTGTTATTCGTATTTTGGTTATTGTTATTTAAAACAGGGTGTTTGTGTTAAATTCTCTTTTATATTTCATTATATCTAATGTTTATATAAATGTAGTGTTTTTTATTTATTTAACGTTTTAATAACAGTGCTATATAAAATATTAAATGATTGTAAATCAGTTATTTGTTTAAATTTTGATGTGTTTTTGTCTAGTCTTTTTTTGTTATTTGATGTGTTTTTGTAATAGTTTAAAATTATTGATAACATAAATTTATAGGTAAGTTTGTATCAAATAACTAATTTACTAACCAAAAAATTTAGAAAAATGAAATTAACAAAAATGTTTATTTTTTGCTTTTTGTCTATCTTATTCTCAGTTTACGCACAAGCACAAGATGCTGTAATAAAAGGAAAAGTACTTGACGAAACTGGAATGTCAGTTCCAGGAGCATCAATTTTAATTAAAGGTACCTCTAAATCTACCACTACAGATTTTGATGGTCATTTTGAAATTAAAGCTCCTTCAAATGGAGTCTTTGCTATTAGCTTTGTAGGTTATGCTACAATAGAAGAACCAATCAATGGTAGAAAGGATATCACTATAAAACTTAAAACAGAATCTCAAAAACTAGAAGAAGTTGTTGTTATAGGTTATGGAAGTCAAAAGAAAACAGATGTGACTTCGGCAATTTCTACCGTTAAAGTTGGGGATGTTTCAGCCAGACCTATCGTTAATGCTGTTGAGGCAATAACTGGTAAATCTTCAGGAGTACAAGTTTCATCATCATCAGGATCACCTGGTGGGGCATTATCTGTTCGTGTTCGTGGAATTGGATCACCTAATGGTGGTGAACCATTGTATGTTGTTGATGGAGTACTTACAAGTAACGTTAAGGCGATTGATCCTAATAATATCGAATCAATTAACATTTTGAAAGACGCATCAGCTGCAGGTATTTATGGTGCTGCAGGTTCAACAAATGGAGTTGTTCTTATTACCACTAAGAAGGGTAAGAAAGGAAAGCCTAGAACAGAAATTAATTTTTACGGTGGTGTACAACAAATTGTTAAAAAATTACCAGTATTAAATAATTCACAATGGGTTAATTTACAAACAGAGATTTTAGGTACTGCACCTAATGTTCCAAGTTATTATGATTTGGCAGGGACAAACAATAACTGGCAAGATTTAATTTACCGTACTGCAGCTCAATCGAGTGTTAATGTAAGCACTTCGGGTGGTTCGGATACTGGGAATTATTACTTAGGTATTGGGTATTTAAATCAGGAAGGTATTATTGTAGGTTCAAATTACAAACGTTATTCGCTTAATTTAAATGTGAATCAGGATGTTACTGAGAAGATAAAATTTGGAGGATCTATCAATTACAACAGAACGAATCAAAGATCAATTACAGATAATGCTTCTGCTAATTTTGGAGGAGTTGTTCTTAGTGCCCTTGTTACTCCTGAGTATATCCCGGTTTTTATGCCGTCAAATGCTCCTATTCCGGGTGTTTATGGGGTGAGTAATTTTTATTCTGGCGAAAATCCATTGGCATTAATTTATAACAATGAAAATAAAACTATTGCTAATAATTTATTAGGTAGCACTTATGTTGAAGCTAAATTGCCTCTGAATTTAACTTTTAAAACTCAGTTAAACGGAGTGGTTCAAAATTCTAAATATGATTATTTCTTAGATCCATATAGTAGTTTGAATGGACGTAGTTCTCAAGGTGGTGCTGATAGCAATTACTATGAGGTTTTTAGATGGCAATGGGATAACACTTTGAATTATAAACAAAAATTTGGAGAACATTCTTTTGACGTGATAGTAGGAACATCAGCAATGAATGAATCAATTTCAAACTCAACTCAACATGGAGCGGGTTTTGCAACAAGCGCTGTACAGACTTTAAATGCTGCTAGTTCTGATTTTCAAATAGGAACAGGAGAATATGAGTGGTCTACAAATTCTTATTTTGGAAGATTTAATTATGGATACGACAATAAGTATCTTTTTACAGCTACTTTCCGTCGTGATGGATCATCCAGAGTAGGTACAAATGTAGTTTATGGAAATTTCCCTGCTTTATCTGCTGGTTGGAAGATTTCTAATGAAAAATTCATGGAAAACGTAAAATGGATGCAAAATCTTAAGGTACGTGTAGGTTGGGGAAAAACAGGTAATTTACCTCCTTATACTATGTTGTATCCAACGTATAGCTTACTAAATGTAGGTGCTCCTTATGCCTACAATTCTACAGATATTGCTCCGGGTATCAAACCAGCTTCTCAATTAGGAAATCCAGATTTAAAATGGGAATCGGCAACGCAAACAAACATCGGTTTAGAAGTAGGATTTTTTGATAGTCGTTTAAATTTCACAGCTGATTATTACCACAAGAAAGTGGAAGATATGATTTTTACACTACAACTGCCTTTAACCACAGGAAGTTCTGTTACTGCAATGAATTTACCTGGATATGATGTTAATAAAGGAATAGAGTTATCATTAGATGCTGATATTATTAAAGGCGACAATTTTACCTGGTCATCTAATGTGAATTTTTCTAAAAATACAAATCGTATCGAAGGTATTGATGACAGCACCTCTTTTCAAACAGGACCAATAACAATTGGTGGAAGCGGAGTGCCTCTTTACACTCAAATTATTAAGAATGGTTATCCTTTGGGAACATTCTGGGGATACGAATCGAAAGGTGTTGATCCACAAACAGGTAATTTAGTTTATGGTAACGAACTGGTTAATTTAGGTTCAGCTTTACCTAAATATACGGTTGGTTTTTCAAATGAATTTACATACAAAGGACTTACGTTATCATTTTTAATGGATGCCGTTCAAGGAAATAAAGTGTACAATGCAACAAGAATGGAAATTGAGGCTTTGTCAGGATATGCTAATGAGAGTACTGAAGTGTTAAACAGATGGAAACAAGCAGGTGACATTACAAGTGTTCCAAGAGCATTAGGAAATGGGACAACTAATACTGGTGCAGCAGCAATGTTGCAAAATAAAGTGTCTTCACATTACATCGAAGATGGCTCTTTCTTTAGATTAAGAAATATTACTTTAAGCTATCAAATTGAGAAAAAGTTTGTTGAAAAATTAGGCTTGTCAGGACTGAAAATTTATGGAACTGCTCAAAACTTATTTACCATTCATAATTACAAAGGATATTATCCTGAGGTTAACGGATTTGGACAAGGAACAAATAATCAGGCTGAAAACGCGGGTTCTGGTTCATCACTGATGTCACTTGGAATTGATAGAGGAACTTATCCGGCAGCAAAGATTTTTACAGCTGGTGTTAATATTCAACTTTAAAAAAAATATTATGAAAATAAATATATTAAAATACGCTCATTTCTTTGTATTAGCAATAATACTTACGTCATGTTCTCAGGATTTTCTAGATAAATCTCCTGAGTCTCAACTGGCAGCTGGTTCTTTAACTACAGCTTCTGATGCTGAAAGTATATTGAATGGTGCTTATAATGCAATGCCCGATTATTATTCATACAGTAACTTTTTTACGACTGAGGGTATGTCTGATAATACGTATATCAATGGGGATAATAATGTTGAACAACCAATGGAGAATTTCACTTTTACATCTTCCAATGGTGAAATCCAATTAAGTTGGCAAGAATTATACAAACATATAACGGCGGCAAATACGGCTATTGACAATGTAACTCTTATTAATGATCCTAAATGGGATGGAACCAATAGAAAAGCGCAGATAATAGCTGAAGCTACTTTCTTGAGAGCTTTTGCTTATTATTGGTTAGTTACATCATGGGGAAATGTACCGCTTGTTCTTTCATCTAATAACGCAGGAAACTACTATCCTTCAAGAACTAGTGCTGATTTAGTATATGCTCAAATTATTAAGGATTTGAAAGAAGCAGAAGCAGTGTTAGATAATAATCCATATCATGGAGATTATGGTAGAGCGACAAAAGGAGCGGCAAGAGCATTATTAGCTAAAACTTATGCTCAAATGGGTGATTATCCAAATTGTCTAATTTATTGTAATAAAGTTATTGATGAAGGACCTTACACTTTGGTGTCTGATTATTCTAAATTATGGGGGCTTTCAAACAAGAATACTTCTGAGTCAATTTTTGAATTACAAGTTCCTACAACAGGTTCACCTTATAATGTTTGGAAGATAAATGTGCTTTCTTATGGGCCATTTGATAACTGGCCAAAACGTCAAATAGGTTCTTATGATTTAGTAAAAGCGTTTAATGATGCTGGAGATAACGGTAAAAGATATAAATCTACTTTTAACTGGCAGGTTACAGGAGCTTCTTTCAATATGCCTTTCAATGCATGGAATCCAACTCAGGCAATTCCGTTCTGTGGTAAGTTCTCCTATAGTGATACTTGGACAAATGGCGATAATTTAATCATGATAAGACTTGCTGATATTATTTTGTTAGCAGCTGAAGCAAATGTGCAAATTGGAACTCAAGGAAATCTGGATGCAGCTAAAATTCAGTTAAACAGAATAAGAACAAGAGCTGGATTAGCAAATACTACTGCAGTTACAAAGAGCGAATTAGCTTTGGCTGTATTAAAAGAAAGACGTTTAGAATTAGTTTACGAACGTACCAGATGGAATGATTTGAAGCGCGCTGATGCAAATGGAACTATTAACATGGTGAATTTAATGAACAGTCAGGTAAATTCAAGTCTTCAACCACTTAATTATGGAATGCAAGGGTTTCATAAGTTGTTACCGGTTCCTTTAGGAGATATTCAAATAAACAAGAATCTTTTACCTAATAATACCGGATATTAAATAAGTATTCAGATTACTGAAAAGATTAATTTGTTGGGTTGGTTAATAGATTAAGTTCAGTGTTTTTTTTTACTAAAAGCCTATTGGCTTTGTTATTTCTGAGCGGACTTGTTGTACTACAAAACAAGTCCGTAAGGGAATATAATGTCATAAAATTAAAGTTTTTTAGACCAATAAGCTTGTCGTTTATTACGCTCTAAAATTGTTTTCAAATTCAAATTTCATCAAAAAGCAGTTTCAAATTTTCCTGTTTAATTTCATAAGGATACAGTATAAATTGAGCATGTTTTTCTATAAGGAAAGCTATTCTCAATTTAATTAGTGGAAAGTGAATATTAAATATGGTTTTGTAACGGCATAAACAATAATAAATCAATGAAAAATATACAACTATTTCTAATGTTGTTGCTGACAACTTTTTGTTCTTTTTCGCAAAGCAAAATAACCTGGATATCGAGTACAGAAGCCAAACAATGGCAAAGTCATAAGAATATAAAAGCGAGTTTAACAACTGGAAAAACGGATGCAGAAGTGCTCTTAAATAAACCTTTGCAACAAATTGACGGTTTTGGTACTTGCTTCAATGAATTTGGCTGGACTTCGTTGAGTGTTTTAAATGCTAATGATAGAGAAAAGATATTAAAAGAATTCTTTTCGCCAAATGTAGGAGCCAATTTTACAATTTGCCGTATGCCAGTTGGAGCCAATGATTTTTCTAATAATTGGTATTCTTATAATGAAGCAGCTGCTGACTTTGAAATGAAAAACTTTAGCATAGCAAATGATTCTCAAACGCTAATTCCATTCATTAAAAGTGCATTGAGATACAATCCAAATATAAAACTATGGGCTTCGCCATGGTCGCCACCTATCTGGATGAAGTATAATAAACATTATGCTTCAAAACCATTTCCTAAAGACATGCCTCAGGATGTTGCAGACGAAGCAAGAGAAAAATGGGGAATGGATTTTAAAGGCTTTGATAATGGATTGAAACCAGAACAAGAAGGTTTTGAAGGGAAAGATATGTTTATTCAGGAAGATAAATATTTTAAAGCGTACAGCTTGTATTTCTCAAAATTCATTCAGGAATATCGTGCCCAAAATATTAATATCAGTATGGTAATGCCACAAAATGAATTCAATTCCGCACAGGTTTTTCCTAGCTGTACCTGGACGTCAAAAGGCTTATCTCGATTTTTAAATTATTTAATTCCAGCAATGAATCAGGAAAAAGTAGATGTCTTCTTTGGTACTATGGAACGTCCAAATTATAAATTAGTCGATTCCATTTTGAGTGATTCGACTATTAATAAATCCATTAAAGGAGTTGGTTTTCAATGGGCTGGAAAAGATGCCATTCCAACAATTCATAAAAACTATCCGAATCTTAAGTTATACCAATCAGAACAGGAATGTGGGAATGGAAAAAATGATTGGAAATATTGCGGATATACCTGGGGCTTAATGAAACATTATTTAACTAATGGAGCGAATGCTTATATGTACTGGAATGCTTCACTGAAAGAAGGAGGTATAAGTACCTGGGGCTGGAGACAAAATTCATTGGTAAGCGTTGATATCATTAATAAAACTTTCAAATACAATTATGAATATTATTTAATGAAACATCTTAGTCATTTTGTGAAACCTGGAGCAAAACGTTTGGAAACGTCTGGTGATTATGATAATTTATTAGCATTTGTTAACCCGGATAATAGTGTAGTAATCGTGGTTCAAAATGATAGTGCCAAAGAAAAAATGTTTAAAATAAAAGTGGGAGAAAAAACACTTACACCAACATTAGAAGCTGATTCGTACAATACCTTTTTGTTGCAATAAGATTCCATTTAATTTCAATCCTTAAATTAAAAATTGATGAATTTATATGAAAAAATTACAGGATTTATGGCTTTGATACTAGCGGTATCTTCTATAAATGCTCAGGCTCCCAAAAATGAATTGCTTTATGGTGTTGCTTATTATGATGAGTATATGCCGTATGACAGGTTAGATAAGGACATAAAAATGATGAAGGATGCGGGTATAAATGTTGTTCGTATTGCCGAAAGCACATGGAGTACCGAAGAGCCGCAGGATAACGTATTTGATTTTAGTCATATCGACAGGGTTCTTGATGCCATGCATAAAGCAGGAATTAAAGTAATTATTGGAACTCCCACTTATGCTGTTCCTGCCTGGTTAGTTAAAAAATATCCGGAGATATTGGCTACCACCCAAATGGGTAAAAATCAATATGGAGCCAGGCAAAATATGGATATCACGAACAAGGACTACTTGTTTCATGCCGAAAGGATTATCCGTAAAATCATGGAACATGTAAAAGGACATCCTGCAATTATTGGTTATCAAGTTGACAATGAAACCAAACATTACGGCACAGCGGGTGCAAATGTTCAGGCTCAATTTGTTCAGTATATGAAGAATAAATTTAAAACTACCGAAGCTGTCAATAAAGCTTTTGGACTGGATTATTGGAGTAATCGCATTAATTCATGGGAAGAATTTCCTTCTATGGTAGGGACAATTAACGCCGGATTGAAAGCTGAATTTTCTAAGTTTCAACGTGGTTTAGTTACTGATTTCCTTTCGTGGCAGGCGGCTATTGTTCGTGAATATAAAAAACCGGAGCAGTTTGTTACTCAAAATTTCGATTTTGATTGGAGAGGTTATTCGTATGGAATACAAGGCGATGTAGATCATTTTGCTGCCGCAAAAGCGATGGATATAGCAGGAGTAGATATTTATCATCCCACACAAGATCATTTAACGGGTACTGAAATTTCTTTTGGTGGAGATATGGCACGTTCGATGAAAAATGGTCAAAACTATTTGGTTATTGAAACTGAAGCACAAGGATTTCCGCAATGGGTGCCTTATGCGGGACAGTTACAGTTACAGGCATTTAGTCATATTGCCTCTGGAGCTAATATGTTAGAGTATTGGCATTGGCATTCGATTCATAATTCTGCCGAGACGTATTGGAAAGGATTATTGAGTCATGATTTTCAGCCCAATCCTACCTATAATGAAGCGATGACCATTGGTCGTGATTTTAAAAAAATAGGTTCGAAAATAGCCAGTCTTAAAAAAACGAATGAGGTGGCGGTGCTTTTTAGTAATGAAGCTCAAACTGCTTTTAACGCTTTTAGTTTTGGATGGGGAGCCAAAGAACAATACAATGATGTTTTACGTCCCATGTATGATGCTTTGTATAAAATGAATGTCGGGGTTGATTTTATAGATCCGTCATCATTAAATATTGAAAAATACAAGTTGATTATTGTACCCGCTTTGTATGCAGCACCAGATGCATTGTTGCAAAAACTGAATGCTTATGCAAAAAATGGAGGGCGTATTATTTATACTTTCAAAAGTGGTTTTAGTGATGAAAATGTAACGGTACGCAATACTATTCAGCCCGGAATTATAAATGAGGCTGCGGGTGTGAGCTATAGTCAGTTTGTGATTCCGGAAAATGTATCACTAAAAGACGACCCATTTCAGCTAGGGAAAGACAAAAATGAAATAAAGTATTGGATGGAATTGCTAACTCCTACAACTGCAAAAGTATTGGCTAAATACGATCATCCACAATGGAATAATTATGCTGCAATTACTCAAAACAATTATGGGAAAGGAACGGTGACCTATATTGGCTTTATGCCAGGAGATAATCTTATGGAGAAAATTCTGGAAGGCAGTTTGAAAGAAGCCGGTTTGTGGAATGAAGATCAAAAATTACATTTTCCGTTGATTACAAAATCAGGGATTAACAATCAGGGAAAAACAATCCGATACTTTTTTAATTATTCGGCGCAAGCCAAAACTTTTACTTACACCCAAGGTAAAAATGGAACGGATTTGTTTAGTTCAGAAAAAGTGGTTAAGAATTCAGAAATCAATCTTGCTCCATGGGGAATGCTAGTAATTGAGGAAAACTAATTCCGGATAGTTCGTTAAGTAAAAAAAAGATAGGTAATAATAAACATCAAATAATATTAAATATGAATTTTAGCAATATCAAGAAAATAGCAAAAGTATCACTACTCTCTACATTAGTAGTTTCAGGAATTTCATGGAATCAAAAAACTGAAAATGGCAAGGTTGAGAAAAATCCAATTATTACGATAAACGGATTCACTTTTATGGATTTAAACAAAAACGGAAAATTGGATATTTATGAAGATTATCGTCTTGCTGTAGCAGATCGAATTCAAGACTTAATCAATAAAATGACCGATGAGGAAAAAGCGAGTATGCTCATTGGGATTGGAATGCCTGGTTTTGATATGAACACTTTTACGATTATTCCGGGAGCTGATAAAGGGAAAGTCCCTGGAGAAGCTGGAGGAACTTATGAAATAAAACGTTTGGGAATTCCTGCAGTCATTGTTTCTGATGGACCAGCTGGTTTACGAATTAATCCAACCAGAGATAATGATACCAATACCTATTATGCAACGGCATTTCCTGTTGGAACTGCTTTGGCTTCCACTTGGAATGAAGAGCTGATTAATAATGTTGGGAAAGCCATGGGGAATGAAGTAAAAGAATATGGTGTAGATGTATTGCTTGGGCCAGGTATGAATATCCACAGAAATCCATTGTGTGGAAGAAATTTCGAATATTATTCAGAAGATCCATTGTTGTCAGGATCCATTGCTGCTGCGATGGTAAATGGTATACAATCAAACGGTGTTGGAACTTCAATTAAACATTTTGCTGCCAATAATCAAGAGAGAAATCGTATGGGGATTAATGCTCACATTAGCGAAAGAGCCATGCGTGAAATCTATTTAAGAGGTTTTGAAATCGCGGTCAAAACAGCCCAGCCATGGACAATAATGTCTTCTTATAATTTAGTGAATGGAGAGTACACATCAGCCCGAAAAGATTTATTGACTACAGTGCTGCGTGAGGAATGGGGATTTAAAGGATTGGTTATGTCAGACTGGTTTGGTGGTTATAATGGATTTGGATCTATTTCTTCTAAAGATGCTGTTAGTGATGTTGTAAAACAACTTTCGGCAGGAAATGACTTATTGATGCCGGGATTACCTAGCCAGCAAAAAGCTATTTTAGAAAATATTAAAAATGGTAAATTAACTAAAGAAGTAATTAATACCGATTTAAGAAGGATTTTGGAACTGGTGATGAGATCGCCGGTGATGAATAACTATAAGTATTCCAATAAGCCAAACTTAAAAGAAAATGCAGAAGTAACCAGAAACGCTGCTTCGGAAGGAATGGTTTTGCTTAAAAATGAGGATAATACATTGCCATTTACTGACAAACAAAAAGAAGTTTCTTTATTCGGAGTCACTTCTTATGCCTGGATTACAGGCGGAACAGGAAGCGGAAGTGTGAACAATAAACACACAGTTTCTCTTTTGGAAGGTCTGACTGCTGCAAATTACAAATTAGATAAAGAACTAGTTGATTTGTACACGCCTCACGCTGAAAAAGAAAGTGCCACAGAAAAAGAAAATAGAGAAAAAAAAGGAATTTTGGCTTTGTCAGAAAGACTTCCTGAGCTTAAAATGGATGATGCTCTTATTGCTAAAAAAGCAGCAAGTTCTGAAATTGCATTCGTGACTTTAGGAAGGAATTCCGGAGAAGGTGGAGATAGAGTGGTTGACAATGACTTTAATATGTCAAATGAAGAGATTGAAATGCTGGATAAAATTTCAAAAGCGTTTCATGCCAAAGGAAAAAAAGTAGTGGTTATTTTAAATATAGGTGGTGTAATCGAAACGGCATCATGGAAAGATAAAGTAGATGCAATTTTATTAGCTTGGCAGCCAGGTCAGGAGGGAGGACATTCTGTTGCAGATGTTGTTTCGGGAAAAATAAATCCATCAGGAAAATTAACGATGACTTTCCCCGTGAATTATGAAGATGCAGCAGCTACCAAAAATTGGATTGGAACACCAGCCGAAAATCCTACGAGTGTTAATTATGGAGAAGGTATTTATGTTGGATACCGTTATTTTAACACATTCAATGTTAAGCCATCGTATGAATTTGGATACGGTTTATCATACACCGCATTTGATTATTCGAATCTTATATTGAGTTCAAAAACATTTAATGATAAAATGACGGTTTCGGTTATTATAACAAATACGGGTAAAATTGCAGGTAAAGAAGTAGTCGAATTGTATTTGTCTGCACCTGAAAAATCAATTGATAAACCAAGAGAAGAGTTAAAAGCTTTTGGAAAGACTAAGTTGCTACAACCGGGAGAAAGTCAAACAATCATCTTGACATTAAATACTAAAAACTTAGCTTCTTTTGTTCCAAATAAAAACGCCTGGATTGCAGAAGCAGGAAAGTATAAAGTGGCTGTTGGTGCATCATCTTTGAATATTAAACAAACAGCTGAATTCATATTAGAAAAAGAAAAAGTAGTGGAGAAAACCCATGCTGCATTTGCGCTTGATGCTCTGTTTACTGATTTGAAACACTAGATATTGATTATTAGGTTATATTAAAAGTATGTAAAAGTATGTAGTGTAGGAAAAGAGGCAACCTTTAGGCTGCCTCTTTTCTTTATATACTCATCAAGTAACTAACGAGATTTTCTTTTGTATCCAGACCCATTTTTTTTCTCAAACGATGACGGGAAACTTCAACTCCTCGACTTGAAACATTCATGATTTCTGCAATTTCTTTTGTAGACATATTCATTAGTAAATAAGTAGCTAAATCTAATTCTCTTGGTGAAATTGTTGGGTGTTTTTCTTTTAATCTTTTCAAAAAATCATAATGGACATTTTTGATGTGTTTTTCTAAATCTTTCCAGCTTTTGTCTGTATTTACCTCTTTTTCAATGCTTCTGTTTAATTTGGTAAATTGGGATTTAGTGGTTTCATCAAATGATTCTGTATTAATGTCTTTTAGTTTATGGATGATTCCGTTTAGAAGTTTGTTTTTATTTACTACCTGTAAAGAATTATTGACTAGCTCCTTGTCTTTTGCTAGAATCTTAGTTTTAAGCTTGTCTTTTTTTAGTTTTTCAATTTCTTTTTCCAGCTCGTATTGTTCTTGTCTGATTTTTGATTCTTTTTCCAGATATAACCTTCTTTGCTCAATGGTTTCATAATATTTGTTTTTTGAGTTAGTCATTTAGTTTCTGTATTTTTATGTCTTTAAAAACAGTCGTTATGGAAGTATTTGAAGGACAAAGCATACTAAACTTTATAAAAGAATTGCCAAATGATGAAGCTTGCAAAGCT
>NZ_JAAAPM020000035.1 GCF_009909155.2 Flavobacterium undicola | reverse complement strand
TAGGATAAACCGTTCTCAATTTAAAACAAGTATTTTTCATAAATCCATAGAAAGAATGGTGAATGCAAAACCGATTTATCAAAAAAACATAAAACAGATATTAAGTGTATAACTCAATAAATTTATTGGTTTATATGCTAAAAAATATGGACTAACCGCTTATTCTAATGAGAAATACTTAAATATAATACGGAAAAACAGAATAGAAAAAACGAAAAACTTTGTTCAGATAGTAATTCCTGTTTTGGCTTTAATAGTAGCGATTTTATCTTTTACAGAGAAATTTCATAGTCTGAAAACGCAAGCCGAAAAAGACAAACAAGAAGTAAAATTGCTGTTATCAAAGCAAACAATTCGTATAAAAAAACTGGAAAAGCGTATCGAAGCATATATCGAAAACCAGAAGAACGAAAATAAGAAATAACTCTTTTCATTAAGATATAATTTAAAACTTAAACATAATGGATGAATATTTTAACAAAGTTGATTTAATTTTACAAAACAAAATTGACAAAATGCCTTTGAAAAGAAACACAGCAGAAAAAGCAGCTATTTATATAGAAACTTATAGCGAATGTTTATTTGAAATGCAAGATGAGTTAAGAGAGTTTTTTAATGAATATACAAAAACTAAATCTTTTTCTGAAGCTGAAATATCAGAGTTAAATAACTATAATCGTAAATCAATGTCAGTTTTTGTGGATATGTTTATGAAAAATTGATTTAAGTTTATTTCAATAGTTACGCCAAATTCAGCAAGTTTTTTTTCAATTGGAATTAACTCTTCTAATAATGGAAAAACCTCGTTTATTCTGTCAATAGTTGGTTGAAATATTTAAAGGAATGAAACCGTTTGAATTTTCCATATCACTAAATATTAAAACCGATTCGCCAACACACGCTACAAGCAATTGGGTTACTCGGATTTAGTTAAAATGGTTTTGTACTGGGCTTTCCAGTCTTGAACCAATGCTTTATTTTTACTTTTCCCAAACTTATTGTAGCGTGGGAACGTTAGCGGTCAGTTTGGCAGGTGTGAAACGAACAAAACTTTAAACAATAAAATACAACAAAATGAGAAATATAATTACTTTTTACTTACTGATAATTCATTTTTTTATTTACTGTCAGGCTAAAAAAAATGAAGATTTAATAAAAGGAATCGTAGAGCATGGGGCAATTGTTGGGGATAAATTTGAAGGTTGTAAGTTGAACAAATTAAAGTTTTTATTGCCTGATACCTCGGTTTATATATATGGCTATTATTCCTGTTTTGATAACGATCAAAGAGATTTTTATAAAGTGTTTTATAATAACGCTCCGTGTTTTATCAGCTCTAAAGAATTGATAGTAGCAGAATCAGACCAAAACAAGCTAAAATCCTTAGATAGTGTTTCAGAGGCCAATTTAGAAAGAATCACATTTCAAAAATCGAAATCAGTACTTTCAAATCAATTGACAAAAGAAAAATCTTTTTTGGCTAAAGGAAAACAAAAAGGAATACTTATACAGTATGTAAAACCTTTTGATGAAAGTGAATATAGTGAGGGAACAGGAATAAAGATTGCTTTCAGGAATATGAGTAAAAAACCAATGAAGTATGTTTGGTTTAATTTAAAAGGATTGAATAGGGTAAATGATTTGGTAAGTAGTAAAACAGTCAAAATAATTGGCGTGATAAATCCAGGAGAAATAGGGAAAGTAGAATTCAATTATGTTTGGTATACAGATATAATTGAAAAATGTAAAACACCATCGATTAAAATTCAGTATATAGATGGGACATTTTCAACAATTCAAAATGCCGATAGTCTAATAGTAACTGAAGACATTGAATACACTTTGTTCCCTGATAACTAAATCTATTTTAAATAGAAAACCGAACGGCTAACACACGTCTCTGGTCATTTGCAAATTCAGTGGAATTATCGTTTTTAATCGTATTTTCGTTTTGCCGAAAATACTCATTTCCAAAACTTACAAACGGCTAGAGGCGTGAGAACGTTATATGCCATTATAAACAACCTATCATGAAACATTGCATTTGGTGTAGTCGAAAGGAGCCTCATGTTACATTTGAAAAAGAAGCACATACTTTTCCTAGATCAGTTGGTGGAAAAAACATTTGTGAAAACGTATGTGATGATTGTAATCATAATTTTGGTTCTACAAAACCAAATCTTCCTGCTGTAGAAATTGTTTTAAAGGAAATCCTAAATTTCTCAAGATATTTTTTGCTTTACACTAAAGAAGTTCCAAGAAATCAAAGATTTAAATCACAATATTTCTCAGTTAACTGGGACACAAAAGTTCTAAAACTTAAACCTTCATATAAATTACAAAAAGGTTTTCAAGAAAAACTCGGCAGGCAATTCACAAGAGGAATGTATAAAATATATTTAGAAGAAAGAGAGAGAATAAAAAAAGATTCTCATAACTCTAAATTTGATTTCATTCGTGAATTTGCTAGATACGATTTAGGGGAATTACAAATATTTTATCTAAAACCAAAATATCCGTTTCTAGGTATTTTTGACGGAACACTAGAAAATCCTAGTATCCATTTTGGAAAAGAAAGCGAAAAGGAGGAAAAAGAATTTGGTATTTACAGTTATCAATTTATGGGACATATATTTTGTATTCCGGTTAGCAAATTATTTAAAGAATTGCATTTTGAACGCTATAAAAAATATTTAAAGGAAAACGATAATTCTTTTGGAACCGAATTGATTCCAATAAAATACTTTAGTGATGTTGATTTCACGTTTAAATTTATTTTTCAATAACGGCATATACGCGCAATAGCTGAGTTGCTTAAGCCAGTTACCGATTTTCCGCTGGAAAATCTTAAATTAGCCCCGATCGCTCGGATATATCAACCCGATTGCTCGGATATGCTCAACGGTCGATAGCGCGGAAATGCTTTCCGTGCCCGCAAAGATGAGCAACTTTGATGAGATCCTTCCTTCGTCAGGATGACAAGTTTGCAGTAAAAGTGCCCCGATCGCTCGGTGTCTCATAGGTACGAGCGTGACCCTCGCACCAGCAAACGGCTCAATTAAATAAAAAATGCTTCCCTATTGAGAAGCATTTTTATTCATTTTTTTTATTCCAATGAATTCTGAGACAAATAATTCATAAACTGTGGTTTGTACTGTTCAGAAACGGTGATGCGTTGTTTGTTAATCACAATTTGACTTCGTTCCACTACCTCAACATTTTTAAGCGAAACGATAAACGAACGATGAACTCTCATGAATTTATCAGCGGATAATTCTTCTTCCATCGTTTTTAAACTCATCAAAGTGAGAATGGGCTGCGGCTCATTTTTAAGCCAAATTTTGATATAATCTTTGAGTCCTTCAAAGTATAAAACCGAATCCAACTCTATTTTGAGTTGCTTGTGTCCTGATTTCACAAATATAAATTCCATTTGGTCGGTTTTTTCTTTTTTCGCTTTTTTAGTCATCGAAAACCAATCTCTGGCTTTATTGACTGCGGTAAAAAACTCGGTATAATCAAATGGTTTTAGCAAATAATCAATGGCTTCGGCTTTTAATCCTTCCAAAGCATACTGATCAAAAGCAGTGGTAAAAATGACCCGGGTAGATTTGGGAAGTAATTTTGCCAATTCCAATCCTGTTAAATCAGGCATTTGAATGTCTAAAAAAATCAAATCAACACGCTCTTCATTTAAAAAGTCCAAAGCCTCAATGGCGCTATTGCATTTTTTTAATAGTTGTAAAAATGGCGTCTTTTCCACATAGCTTTCGACTAAATTCAAAGCCATCGGTTCGTCATCTACTATTAAACAAGTTATTTTATCTGACATTGATTTCGATTTTAATTCAATACAAAAGTTAAATTTCCAAGGCAAGGTTGACTATAAAAAATCCATCATTTACAGCTGTGGAAAACTGATGCTTTCCGGGATACAACAACTGCAATCTTTTCTTCATGTTTTGTAAACCAATTCCCGAACCACTTTTATCACTATCGGTTTTAGGGAAGTTATGGTTTTTTATGCTAAATGAAATTCGGTTTCCATCAACACTCATTTTAAAAATAATTTCAGTTTCCTGACTGGCCGAAACTCCGTGTTTAAAAGCATTTTCTATCAACGAAATAAACAATAAAGGAGCAACCTGAAGATCGGTTTTTAAAACGGGGAAATCATATTCTATTTTAGTATTCTCGGTAAATCGCAACTTCATCAACTCAATATAATTGGTAATAAACTGAATTTCATTACTCAAACTTACCTTATCATTATTGGTTTGATACAATAAATAACGCATCAGTTTACTCAAACTATGAATGGTTTGTTTGGCCTGTTCCGGCGAAACATCCACCAGGGAATAAATATTATTTAAGGAGTTAAAAAAGAAATGCGGTTGCAACTGGTATTTTAAATGCTGTAATTCAGATTCCAATTTAATAGTCATCGCTTCCTTGCGTTCTCCCTCGGTTTTTATCCAACGTTCCGTGGTTTTTAACGCAACTGAAAAAACCAACGGAACAGTGAAAAAAAGAATGTCAATGTAAATAAATAAATTTCTGGATGGCTTAAACTGTCCTTGTTTGTCTTTATGAATAAAGATATGCTGAAAGAAATACTCTTTTATCTGATTGTTAATCAGGATAAAAAAGGCAATCAAAACGGCATTGGAAACCAGAAATAAAATTGTCTTTTTGGTAAAAAGAAACCGCTCAATAAATACAAAATAATTAGTGTAAAAAATAAGTACATAAAAAGACAATGGAATCCAGGAAAAAACAATAACAGCCTGAATAGCCTGGTTTTGCCCAGATGAGAGTAAATAAGGAAAGCTAAATAAAACCGTCCAAACCATCAAATGGTAAAATACTATCGCTAACTTATTTTTTAAAAAATCCATTTTCTCTATTTTATATACTACCAGACCATTATTATTGGGCACCTTGCATCGCTCCTTGCATTCCTTCTGATTCTCCTTTCATATTCTTTCTCTTCATTATGGAGGCATCCATTTGTCCAAATTTATAACTAAAATTCAATTTAAACATTGGGGCATCATTAATCCTGTAGCTATTTTGTATAAAAAAGTCGCTTTCTGAATATTGACTGTAACTTCTTGTCTTAAATATATCATTAACACTTAAAGTTAGCGTTGCGGCATTATTTTTTAAGAAGCTTTTTTGTAGTGCCAAATCTACTCCATAATTCGATTTAACATAACCCTGAGACGAACTTTGTGAACCACTCATTTGGGGACCTCCCATACCTCCTCCACCTTGATTCACCGGTAAGTTGGTTTTAGATTGATAGGTACCTGACAACTGTATTTTGTAATTTTTAGGCAATTTAAAATTGTTGTTCATTTTCAAAAACCAGCTGGTAATGGCGTCTTGTGAAGTTCCGGTTATATTGTCGGTATCAATTTTTGAATTATAAATATTCAAATTAGTATTTGAATCCCACCAGGTATTAAATGTATTTTGAGCAGTAAATTCAGCTCCAATACTTCTGCTTGAATTAGCGTTAACATAGGTACTCAATGGTCTTTTAACTCCATCAGCTGTAATTGTATCCATGTATTTGGTTATTAAATCTTTCGAACCTTTGTAATAAACAGAAACCAATAAGGAATTATTTCCTTTGAATTTTTTAGAATAAGACGTTTCCAATGAATTAATGAATTCCGGTTTTAAGCCTGCATTTCCTCTACTCCAGTTTAACGGATCAGTTGAATCAATAAACGGAATTACCTGCATAAAGAAAGGCCTGTTTACTCTTCTCGAAAAATTAAATTGAACATCCTCATTATCATTCAATTTCTGACTTAAAAATACCGATGGAAACAAACTGATTGGATAGTTATTGGTAAATGTTTGTTTGGTATCCGTAAGTTCTCCTTTGTAATTGGAGCTTTCAGCTCTTAAACCCACTTTGTATCCAAAGTTTTTGATTGAATTGGAAAACGTTGCATAAGCCGCATAAACGTTATCATTGTTTTTATAATTACTACTCGCCGACGGCACAATATCATAAGTATTAGTGGAATTATTATAGATATAATTTCCCTGACTATTGGCCATATTCTTTATTTGAACCCTTAATCCCGCTTCAATTTTTCCTTTTTCTCCAATAGGATTTACGTAATCGGTTTGTATCGTTTGAAACTTATTGGTTCCGTTACCTACTAAGTTTTGAAGAATAGTCCCTTTTTGAACACCTCCATTGGTATCAAAAATATTGGTAGTATACAATGTATTCGTTTCATTTACACCCGAAAAAAGATTAAAGTCTCCGGTAAGCTCTTCTCCATCCTTTTGAAATAAATATTTAAATCCGCCTGTTAAGCCATTGGCATTAAAAACTCTATTATTGTTTGTAGTTCTTTCACTATAACTTACATGAGCACCACCATCATAAAGACTATCCGTTTTTAGAAAATCATTCGGACTCATGTCCCCGTGTACTTTGATAGCACCTAATGACAAAGTCAATCGGTTGCTTAAAAAGTAGTCAATCCCAAATTTACCAAATAGAAAACCTCCGTTATTTTTACTATTGCTATTTTGATCCACCAATAAATTAGGTGAGCTTACTAAATTCCTGATCTCGGTATTTCCTGTATTAACATTTTTCGATTGATTGCCAAATGTACTAACAGAGACATTAAACTTATCTTCTCTTAAATTGAAACTTGCTCCACCGTTTAATCCGCCTCTTTTATCAACACCAGCATTTAAATTACCATTGTAACCGTTCTTTTTGTTTTTCTTTAAAACCAAATTTAATATCCCTGCATTTCCACCCGAAGCATCATACTTAGCCGAAGGATTTGTTATGATCTCTACACTTTCAATGGCATCTGAGGGAATTTGATCTAAAGTTAATGTCGTTGGGCGACCATCAATATAAATTTGAGGAGTAGCATTTCTTAATGTTACATTGCCATCGATATCAACATTAACCGAAGGAACATTTTTCATTAAATCAGCTGCTGTACCACCAACGCTGACCAAATTTTTCTCTACATTAAAAACTTTCTTGTCAATGTCCATAGTAAGCCCTTTTTTACTGGAAGTAACAACTACTGATTTTAATTCCTCTATTCGGGCAACCAATGCAATATTCCCTAAATCCTTATCCAAATCGGCAGATTTTAAATTAGGCATTCCTCCCTTTGCTAAAGAAGGAGAAGACGTAACAGCATTTTGTCCGCCCGTTCCACTGCCGTTATTGGGTGGCAAATCAATAAAAGAGAATTTATTGTCAAAATTCTCAAATCCGATAGCAGTTATTTTTAAAGTATATTTATTAAAGATTGCTAAAGATTCGAATCTAAAATCACCATTTGCTTTTGTGATATTAACGGAAACTAAAACTTCTTTGACTTTTTTGGTTTGTGGATCCATTTTAGATTGCATCAATGTAACTGTGACACCGCTTAATGCTTTCCCATCGGTATCAACTATTTTTCCGTATGCTATTCCCATTGATGGAGAGGGCATTTTTCCTGTTGGAGCTTGAGTTGGAGCTTGAGTTGGAGCTTGTGCTAATATCTTAATTGAAAAACCTAGGAATAACAATAAGAAACCGTAATACTTTTTCATAATAAAAACGTTAAATGATGTTTTTGATATCAAAAGAAAAACAGTTTTCACTTAATGATATCTTTTATTTTGCATCAAAGCTCCGAACAAAGCATTCCTTATTATAATCAAATAGACAGTAAGCTTGAAAAAATAGACAGAAAGTCATTTTGAATAGATGAAAAAATTGAAGAAAGAACAAAAAAAAGGAGCATTGAATCTTTAAATCCAATACTCCTTTTAAAAAATATATTTGGTATATCTTATTTAGAATAAGCTACAGCAATTTGTTTACTTGAACCTAAACCTTCTATACCTAATTCGATAACATCACCTGCTTTTACATAAATAGGATCTGGTTTGATACCTAAACCTACTCCAGGAGGCGTTCCTGTACTGATGATATCACCAGGAAGCAAAGTCATAAACTGGCTTAAATAATGTACTAAAAATGGAATTTTAAACACCAAGTTAGAAGTGTTACTGTTTTGGAATTTTTTACCATTTACAGTCAACCACATTGGAAGATTATTCACATCGGCAATTTCATCCTGAGTAGCTAAAACCGGCCCAAGAGGTGCGAAAGTATCACATCCTTTACCTTTTGCCCATTGTCCTCCCATTTCGATTTGGAAAGCTCTTTCGCTATAATCATTTAACAAAGCATATCCAGCAACATAATCTAAAGCTTCAGCTTCTTCAACATAACTTGCTTTTTTACCCACTACAAAAGCTAATTCAACTTCCCAGTCGGTTTTTTCACTTCCTTTAGGGATAATCACATTGTCATTTGGCCCACACAAAGAAGTAGTCGATTTAAAGAAAATGATAGGCTCTGTTGGAATTGGCGCACCAGTTTCATGACAGTGGTCAACATAATTCAAACCAATGCAAATAATTTTTGAAGGTCTTGCAACAGCTGAACCCAAACGAACATCATCTGAAACTTCAGGAAAAGAAGTTCCGCTTTCGATAGCTGCTTTTAATTTTTCTAAGCCATTATTCTCAAAAAAAGATTCGTTATAATCAGTTACAATTGAAGAAACATCATATCTTTTTTCTCCAACTAAAATTCCTGGTTTTTCGCTGCCTTCTGCTCCAAAACGTATTAATTTCATTTCTTTATATTTTTTTAAAAGTTACTAAGTTACTGAGTTTCTAAGTTTCTAAGTTTTTTTTTAATCTTATTACTTAATAGCTTAGATTCTTAGCCTTTTCTTAGTTTCAATCTTAGAAACTTAGCAGCTTAGAATCTTAGCAACTCTTTTTTAATTATTTAATTTGATAAATCCTCCGTCAATTGGATAATCTGATCCTGTAATAAATCCGGCTTCGTCACTTGCTAAAAACAATGCTAAAGTAGCAATTTCTTCGGGTTTTCCCATTCTTCCTATAGGCTGTGATTTTGATAATTTGTCGAATATTTCAGCTTCATTTCCAGGATAATTTTTCGAAATAAATCCATCTACAAACGGCGTATGCACACGTGCCGGAGAAATCGAGTTACAACGGATATTCTCATTGATATAATCTTTAGCAACAGATAAAGTCATAGACATAACTGCTCCTTTGGCTGTAGAATAAGCAAAACGATCAGGAATACCAACCCATGAAGCAATCGAAGCCATATTCACAATCGATCCTCCACCCGACTTACGGAATTGTGCAATAGATGCAAACAGACAATTGTAAACTCCTTTTACATTTACGTCCATGATTCGGTCAAAATCAGCTTCAGCAGTCGTGTCTACTTTACCTACATGAGCAATTCCGGCATTATTCACTAAAACATGAATGTTACCAATTTTTTCAAAAGTAGCTACCACTTCATCATGTTTGGCAACGTTACAAGCATGAGCAAAAACTTTACCTCCTTCGGCAGTGATTTCATCTACTGTAGATTGTGCACTTTCGGCAGTTAATTCTATAATATGAACCTCAGCTCCTTGTTTTGCAAATAAAACAGAAATGGCTTTTCCTATTCCGCTACCACCACCTGTTATGATTGCTTTTTTATCTTTTAATGAGAACATTTAAATTGTAGTATTAAATTATTAAAAATGATATTTTATTTTAAAAGGACAAATTTATAAATAAACGCTTCGTTTTCAAGAGATAAAATAGTCTTAATTTATCAAAGTCTTCGAAAAAAAGAATTTAATTATTCAAAGCACTTTAATTCAGTACTATTTTAACTATCAATTGATTACTGTTTTCAACACAGCAAAATATAAAAAAATAAAGGTACTATGCCGTATGACCATATAATAATTCGATTTTATCCTTATCTAATTATTAATTATCTTTGAAAACTGATGAAACTAGAAAAAACAAAAATATCGTCTTATCTCAATAGTGCCATTTCTGTGCTATCCAGAGAGGAAGCTTTCTTCCAGGCTCCTTTTCATTCCCATCCCGAACTAGAACTGGTTTATGTCAAAGAAAGTTTTGGCAAACGAATTGTCGGCAATTCTGTCGATACATTTGAGTCGGGTGACTTGGTATTTTTAGGTTCCGACATTCCGCATGTTTGGTTAAATGACGAAATTTATTATCAGAACATCAATAAACTAAAAGCAAAAGCCATCGTAGTTTATTTCAACAAAGATATTTTTGGCCCTGCTTTTTACGAATTAAAAGAAGCCCAAAAAATCAACAGCCTTTTTGAAAAAGCAAAAAAGGGACTTTCAATTACAGGAAAAACCAATAAGCTAATCGCTAAAAAATTAGAACAATTAGTGGTTAAACAGGATTTTGAAGTAATCATTGGACTTTTTGAAATTTTATCCATCCTATCCGCTACTACCGATTTAGATTTTATAAATAGCGAAAGCTACACTCCTACCAATGATTCTTTCAAAAAAGACCGACTTTCTGATGTCTATCAATATGTAAAAGAGAATTACAAAAAAGAGATTTCACTGGACGAAGTGGCTCAAATTGCCAATCTGACCCCAACCTCTTTTTGCAGAATGTTCAAATCAAAAACCAAAAAGAATTTTATTGAATATCTGAACGAAATACGCATTTCAAACGCCTGCAAACAGCTTATTGAAACTGACATGAGCGTTTCGGAAATAGCCTATGAATGCGGATACAAGACCGTTTCTAATTTCAATAAATTGTTTAAAAAAAATACAGGAAACACTCCTAAAGAATACAAAAATAAAATAGCCCGTTAAGCTTAAAATTCATCAAAATTAATTTCCCCTTCCCTAAAGGGTGTAATTTTGATGAATTTTTAAGAAATTTTCCAGCCTTTAGGGAAGGGGAAAAGAAAATTTCTTTTTTAAAATAAACTTAAACAGCCTCTAGTCAAACGCATAAACTACATTAAAACCTCCATAATAGTTCACTGGATTGCCTGGGTAGTAGTAACGTGCTGGCGCAGTACCAAAACCTACTGCATTTGGCAAAACACTAGATGCATATTTCTCATTCAATACATTTTGGACTCCCATATTGATTTCCATTTTTACTTTTTTAAGAATCAAAAAGGCATATACCACTTTAACGTCTAAAAGCTGGTATCCCGCAGTTTCTTTCGAATTCGCATCATCAAGATACATTTTATCCGTTAATCGATAAGAAGCATTAAAATTCAATCCCAGGGCACTAACAAAATCAAATCCAAAATTAAATTGTGTGTTAGGTACCGCTGGTAACAATTTACCTGAAAAATCTTTATCGTTATCTACAAAATCTGTAAACTTAAAACGATTGATAGTTGCCGAGAAATAAGGATTCAATTGGATATTTGAATTAGCTTCAAATTTATAATTTAATAAAAACTCTATTCCCTTATGCGAACTTTCACCGGCATTGATACCCACGTATTGATCTTCGGCAATGCGTCGTGCCACTAATAAATTATTGATTTGAGTGGAATACAAAACCAATTCGGTATAAAGCTTCTTCTCTAAGAAATTAGCCTTAAAACCTATTTCATAGTTAATTCCTTTTTCCGACTTCAAATCAGTATTAATTTGCCCTTCTGCAGTTAATGTTTCGGCTACTGAAGGTATCGAGAAACCTTTACTCAATGAAACATACACATTTTTCGAATTATCAATTTTATACGAAAGCCCTAATCGAGGAGACCATACCGTACCAAAAGTATATTTTTGCTTCGTCTTCTCATCACTTACAAAAATATCCTCCTGACTATAATGTGTTGAATTAAAAGCTAAACCAGACTCTAAATTGAACTTATTTGAAAGCTTGGTTACCATTTGAACAAATCCATTCCAATAGCCTCTTTTTTGCTCCATCTCACTAAATCGATCTCCTTTAATACTTCCTTGTCCGGGATGAGATTGATATAAATTTTTAAAAAGCGAGAACCCATAATTTTCAGTCATAAATTCTGTTCCAACACTTATCGTATTGGGTAAAGAAAATAAAGAAGCGGCATAATTTACTTTGGCTCTAAAACCCAAAGCATTTGTTTTTTCTTCTAATATATCAAAAGGACGGGCTTCGAAAGCATTTTTTAAATTAGTAAAAAGACTAATATCTGCCGACCAACTTTCTGAAAACTGATGTTCAAATCCGATTCCTGCCAACAATTTATCATAGGACTCAAATCCTCTGGAAGCCAGCCAGGTAGCAGCCGCCGATTCAGGTTTTGCATTAAAAGCAGTTTCACTTATCGAACTCGGAATAAAAGCTTTCAATCGGGTAGCAATTCCAAAAAACGAAAGCGTAGATTTTTTAGAAAGTATTTGTTTTCCAAATAAGTTTAACGATTGGCGGTTATAATCACTATTGGCGCGATAACCATCTTGTTGTAAATTACTATAGTTAGCAAAAACGCTGGATTGCGAATCACTATACCCAGCAGATAAAATTTGTTTTGTCAAACCAAAGCTACCAAAAGTAGTCCCTGTTTTTCCAAAAGAAGTCGCCTTATCCAATTGCTTTGCTCTCAAACTAATCACACCTCCCAATCCGGCACCAAAACTGCTTGAATTTGGTCCTTTTATAATTTCGATTCCTCCTAAAACCTCTAAATCGATATCTTCTAGCGTTGTTTCTCCTTCAGGATTTGAAAGTGGAATGCCTTCAAAATAAGCCTTAATTCTACTAGTTCCATATTGTGTCCTAGCTCCAATACCACGAATCGTAATTCTATTGGTATTCAAAGCCCCTTGCTGCATAAAAACACCCGGGATTTTATTTAAAACAGGAGTTAAAATTACCCCATCAGCCTGATTGATTTCTTTTTCAGTAATAATGGAAACGGCAGCAGCCGAATGCTGAATTGAATTTCGAATAGGAGAATTCATCAATACCAATTCCGATAAAGAAACGGTATCTTTTTTTACCTGTCCAAAAACAGCACCACAAGAAAATAAAATTAGAGAAAAAATGAACTTAGAATATGTGTTTGTATTTAGTATCATTACTATTATTTAAAATTGAGCGTTTTTCAAAATTATTTTTTTATTCCAATCACTTTAGAAAAAACCATCTATTCGTGTAAAAATTAAAAACTATTAAGAAGTTAAGTTTAATAAATCCTTAATCTTAATGGTAAAAAAACATCTGACTTATACATAAAAAAACTCCAGATTGCTCTGGAGTTTATATAATCGAAAATAGAAAAATCTATTTTATCATTTCAATTTTTTGTACTTCTTCTTCGTTAATACTATCGAAGAAACCTTGTTCATTCATCCAGTCGTCGCTGAAAACTTTACTCATATAACGAGAACCGTGATCAGGGAAAATGGCAATTACATTACTATTAGCGTCAAACTCTCCTTCTTCGGCATATTGTCTAATGGCTTGCAAAACAGCTCCAGAAGTATAACCTACAAACAAACCTTCTTTTCTGGTTATTTCTCTTGCTGCATGAGCACTTTCTTCATCTGTCACCTTCATGAACTTATCGATAACATCAAAATCAGTTGCTGAAGGAATTAAATTTTTTCCTAAACCTTCAATACGGTAAGGATAAATTTCGTCATTATCAAATTCTCTTGTTTCGTGGTATTTTTTCAACACCGAACCAAAAGCATCTACTCCAAGAACTTTAATGTTTGGATTTTGTTCTTTTAAGAATTTAGCTGTTCCTGAAATTGTCCCTCCTGTTCCACTACAAGCAATAAGGTGAGTAATTTTACCATTCGTTTGTTTCCAAATTTCCGGTCCGGTAGTATTGTAATGGGCATCTATATTCAATTGGTTAAAATACTGATTGATATAAACTGAGCCTTTTGTTTCTTCGTGCAATCTCTTAGCCACACTGTAGTAAGAGCGCTCATCATCTGCAGAAACGTGTGCCGGACAAACATAAACCTTCGCACCTAAACTGCGAAGCATGTCTATTTTATCTCTTGATGATTTAGAGCTTACCGCTAATATGCAATTATATCCTTTTATGATACTTACCATGGCCAAACTAAAACCTGTATTTCCAGATGTAGTTTCGATTATGGTGTCCCCAGGAGATAATATACCTTTTTTTTCTGCTTCTTCAATAATGTATAAAGCAATCCTATCTTTTGAGGAATGTCCCGGATTAAAAGCTTCTACCTTAGCATAGAAATTACCTTCTAAATTTTCGGTTACTTTGTTTATCTTGATAAGAGGCGTATTTCCTATCAATTCTAAAACATTATTATAAGCATTTATTTCTTCTTTCATAAAAAAATAGTTAATCAAGATTAAGTTTTATTTAACCTGGATACGCAGCAAATTTAACAAAAAAAAACTAATTAGATTTTAATTTTTTCCAAATCTAGTAAAAAACTGAATTCTTTTGCTAATTCTTTTAGTGCTTCAAACCTTCCAGAAGCCCCTCCATGTCCTGCATCCATATTGGTATCTAAATACAAAACATTTTTATCAGTCTTATATTCTCTCAATTTAGCCACCCATTTAGCTGGTTCCCAATACTGTACTTGAGAATCGTGCAAACCTGTAGAAACATACATATTAGGGTAATTTTGTTTTTTTAAATTATCGTAAGGAGAATAAGATCTCATGTATTGATAGTATTTTTTAACATTTGGATTTCCCCATTCGTCGTACTCTCCAGTAGTTAATGGTATGGTATCGTCTAACATTGTTGTCATCACATCCACAAAAGGAACCTGAGCAATGACTCCGTTATACAATTCTGGTGCTTCATTGATTATCACTCCCATCAGCAATCCTCCTGCCGAACCTCCCTCAGCATATAAATGCGCTGCCGAAGTATATTTTTGTTCAATCAGGTGTTTTGAACAATCAATAAAATCAGTGAATGTATTTTTCTTTTGAAGCAATTTTCCATCTTCATACCATTGTCTTCCTAAGTCTTCTCCACCGCGAATATGTGCAATAGCATAAACAAATCCTCTATCTAACAATGACAAACGTGTCGATGAAAAATGAGCGTCCATAGAATGCCCATAAGATCCATAAGCATAAAGCAATAACGGATTTTTTCCATCTTTCTTCAACTCTTTGCGATACACCATCGAAATAGGAATTTTAGTTCCATCTTTGGCTAAAGCCCAAACACGTTCTTCGGTATAATTATTTTTATCGAATTTCCCTCCTAAGACCTCTTGTTCTTTCTTGACTTCCTTTTCTTTGGTACGCATATTGAAATCAATCACCGATGATGGTGTTGCCATCGACTGGTAACTGTAACGCAAAATTTCGGTTTCAAAATCAACATTTGTAGACGTGTAAGCGGTGTAAGTTTCACTACCAAAGGGCAAGTAATATTCTTCACTTCCGTCCCAAGACATAATTCGGATTTTATTCAATCCTCCTTCACGTTCATCGAGCACTAAATAATTGGCAAAAATTTCAATATCTTCTAATAAAACATCTTCGCGATGCCCAATGATTTCCACCCAATTTTCGACTGAAGTTGTATCCTCATGGGTTTTCATCAGTTTAAAATTGTCAGCATCGTCTTTATTAGTCAGAATGTAAAAACTATCTTTATAATGATTAATGCTGTATTCTACGCCTCTTTTTCGCTTTTGGAAAATTTTAAATTTTCCATCAGGATTGTCGGCATTCAAGATGCGATATTCGGTTGTTAACGTACTTCCTGATTCTATCGCTAAATATTTTCTGGATTTCGATTTGGCTATTTCAACATTAAAAGTATCGTCTTTTTCAAAGTAAACCAGTACATCATCTTCTTGTTTTGTGCCTAGTTTATGCTTGAAAATCTTATCCGAACGCAGGGTAACTTCGTCCTGACTCGAATAAAAAATAGTTTTATTATCGTTTGCCCAAACTGCCGAACCCGTTACTTTTTCGATTTTGTCTTCCAAAATCTCATTAGTTTCTAAATTCTTAACCTGGATGGTATAAATTCTTCTTCCAATAACGTCAGTACTAAAAATAGCCAACTTATTATCAGGACTAATGCTCATGCCTCCCAGCTTGAAATAAGCCTGACCTTCGGCTAATACATTACAATCAAAAAGAATTTCTTCATTTGCCGTAAGGCTGCCTTTCTTTCGAGAATAAATAGGATAATCTTTGGCTGTTTCATATCGGGTGATATAGTAATAACCATTGTATAAATACGGAACCGACTCGTCTTGCTCTTTGATTCTCGCCTTCATTTCCTCAAACAATTCTTTTTGGAAATCCTGCGTAGGAGCGGTCATTTGTTGGTAATACTCATTTTCTTTGTTCAGATAATCAATAACTTCCGGATTTTCCCGGTCTTTTAACCAGAAATAATTATCGATTCGTACATCTCCAAACTTTTCAAATTCTGTAGGTATAATTTTAGCAACAGGTGGTAGTATTTTTTCTATCATGTAGTAAATCTTCACATTTATGTAAAAGCTCGCACAAAAATAGTTGAAACAACTTCTAATACGAGCACCTTTTTCATCAATTTTAACATTGTAAACAACGTAAAAATACTAATTTTGTAAACTAATTATTAAAAAAAGTGAAAATGGATTTAATGGGAATGATGGGTAAATTAAAAGAAACCCAAAATAAAATTGAAGAAACTAAAAAACGTCTGGATACTGTTCTTGTTGACGAACAAAGTACTGATGGTTTATTAAAAGTAACGATTACTGCCAATAGAAAAATAAAATCCATCACTATTGCTGATGAATTATTAGAAGACAAAGAACAACTGGAAGATTACATGATTTTAGTAATCAATAAAGCCATCGAAAAAGCAACTAAGGTTAACGAAGCCGAACTGGATGCGGTTGCTAAAATGGATATGCCAATGATCCCAGGAATGGATAATCTTTTTAAATAAAAAAGTTAGAAGCTGGGAGTGGGAAGTTTTCGCTAGTACTATTTAGTTCATTCTTTTTTTTTAAAACTATCACTTTGAGTATTCAAAATAATAAAAAAGGCTTTAGCCAAATAAAAGATAATTTTATTTGGCTAAAGCCTTTTTTACATTCTTAAATTCCAAATGAGCTAAAGCCCATTTCTATTGAAATTAGATAGAAAAAGACAATGGAAATTAGCTATTAACTATTTTGCAACAAACCTAAACTTCTAACTCCTAACTTCTAACTTCCCACTCCCAACTTCTAACTTCTAACTTCTAACTTCTAACTTCTAACTTCCCACTTCCATCTTCACCTACATCTTCGCCAAGGTTTCAATCACATAAGTGTGCATTACCTCACGATAATCTAAATGGGTTACCATTCTTAACTTTCTATTCCCAACTGCACTAATCGAGATATTTTTTTGTTTCAATTTCTCAATCAAAACTTCGTCTTTATATTCCGGAACTAACGAAAAAATCAAAATATTGGTTTCCACAGGCTCTACTGAAGCTACCCAACTTTTCTTCTTCAAAATATTAGCTAATTCCTTAGCTCGTCGGTGATCTTCGGTTAATAATTTGATATTATTTTCTAAAGCATAAATAGAAGCCGCGGCCAAATAACCTGATTGACGCATAGCGCCTCCCAATACTTTTCTGATTCTCAAAGCGCGTTGAATAGTCTTTTTATCACCTAACAAAACCGATCCTATTGGCGCGCCCAATCCTTTTGAGAAACAAACCGAAATAGTATCGAATAATTTCCCAAAATCTTTCGGATTCTGTCTTTTGGCTACCAAAGCATTCCAAATTCTGGCGCCATCCAAATGCAATTTCAAATTATTAGCCTCGCAAACCGCTTTTATTTTTTCCAGTTCCTCCATTTCATAGCAAGCTCCGCCACCAATATTGGTTGTATTTTCAAGACAAACCAAACTCGTCAACGGACTGTGGTAAAAATTAGGTTCATTAATTGCGCTGGCAACCTGCTCAGCGGTAATCATTCCGCGATTTCCTTCCAATAAACAGCAAGAAACACCACTATTAAAAGAAACGCCACCCGCTTCAAAATGAAAAATATGTGAATATTTATCGGCTATTAGTTGTTCCCCAGGTTGGGTATGCAATTTTATCGCTGTTTGATTCGCCATGGTTCCTGAAGGAAAAAACAAGCCCGCTTCCATCCCAAAAATAGCTGCCACTCTCTCTTCTAATTCAACAACAGTAGGGTCTTGTTTGTAGACATCATCCCCTACATCAGCATTAAACATATATTGTAACATTTCATAAGACGGTTTAGTTACCGTATCACTGACTAAATTTATTTGCATTTTTATATTTTTAATAGAGATACATCGTCTGTAGTCCCTACGTGATTTTTTTTATTATTTTTGTGCAACAAAATTACATAATTTATGACAACTACCGAACAAATAAAAGGTATTGTGGAGCGCCTTGGTGCGTTGAGGAGGTATCTTTGACGTCGATGCTAAACTTATCGAAATTTCTAACGAAGAAGAAAAAACTTTTGCTCCGGATTTTTGGAACAACGCCAAAGAAGCCGAACTTATTGTAAAGAATCTTCGAAACAAAAAAAAGTGGATTGAAGACTACAACAAAGCCATTGAATTAGCAGACGAATTACAGCTCGCCTACGAATTTTATAAAGAAGGCGAACTCACATCAGAAGAACTTGACGAACAACGCCAACTAACTGAGAACCATATTGAAGGCATTGAATTTAAAAATATGCTTTCGGATGAAGGAGATACCTTAAGTGCTGTTTTGCAAATTACAGCCGGAGCTGGTGGAACCGAGAGTTGCGATTGGGCTTCGATGTTGATGCGTATGTACATGATGTGGGGTGAAAAATACGGTTTCAAAATAAAAGAACTGAATTATCAGGAAGGCGATGTTGCGGGAATTAAAACCGTAACCCTTGAATTTGAAGGCGATTATTCTTTTGGTTATCTAAAAGGTGAAAATGGTGTCCATCGATTGGTGCGTATTTCTCCGTTTGACAGTAATGCGAAACGTCACACCTCTTTTGCTTCCGTTTATGTTTATCCATTGGTGGATGACAGTATCGAAATCGACATTAATCCTGCCGATATCGAAATCACAACTTCACGCTCCAGTGGTGCTGGAGGACAGAACGTAAATAAGGTAGAAACTAAAGTACAGCTGTATCACAAGCCTACAGGAATCCAAATTCAGTGTTCTGAAACCCGTTCGCAACAAGACAACAGACAGCGTGCCATGCAAATGCTTCGTTCTCAATTGTACGAAATCGAATTGAAAAAGAAACAAGCACAACGTGCCGATATTGAAGCCGGAAAGATGAAAATCGAATGGGGTTCGCAAATTCGAAATTACGTGATGCAACCTTACAAATTAGTCAAAGACGTCCGCACAGGCTATGAAACCAGCAATGTCGATGGCGTAATGAACGGCGAAATCGACGAATTCCTGAAAGCCTATCTGATGATGATGGGACAGAAAGAAGAGGAATAGATTGCAGTATTCAGAAGGCAGTCCTCAGTAAGCAGAAGGCAGTAGCAGAATGCAGATTTTAGAATTCTGCATTCTGCTGTCTGACTTCTTTTATCTATTCTCTTTCTTCTAACTCCCCACTTCCAACTTCTAACTTAAAAAAAAATGACCGAGTATTTCTTTGACCAACACTACAACCGCAACCACTATGGTCTGGAAACACTAAACCTCAAAGAATTTGAATCCTGTACTTTCAACAATTGTAATTTTTCTGAATGCAATCTTATAGGCGTCACTTTTATCGATTGCCAGTTCAACAACTGCATTTTTGATAATGCAAAAATCAATCACACCGCTTTTAGAACCGTATTTTTTAATGATTGCCAAATCAAAGAAGTCAATTTTGCCATGAGTGACAAACTCATCTTCGAAATTCACTTTAAAAACTGTGCCCTGGATTTCTCTAAATTCTATACCCTGAAAATGAAAGGCACTACTTTTACTAATTCCAGCCTTATAGCCGTGGATTTTATGGCAACTGATTTAACCGGTGTGCAATTCAACAACTGCGATTTGTACCGCTCGGAATTTGAAAAAGCCATCGCAAACAAAGTTGATTTTAGAAGCAGCTACAACTACACTATCGATCCCTCGAAAACCAAATTAAAAAAAGCACAATTCGCCCTCAAAGGACTAAAAGGCTTGCTCTACAAACATGATATTATTGTAGAATAATCTTTTCTTTTTTAGAAATACAACTATTTGTAACCCTGTTAGAGTTTAAAACTCTGACAGGGTTTTATCCTTTAAAACTGTCTCGTCCTGAAATAGCGATACAAATTATTTGATTTTAAACTATATTTGAAAACCTAAAAAAATTAAAATATGTTTACCATTGATCAAATCAAAGCAGCACATGAAAAAGTAAAATCGGGTGCTGATTTCCCAAATTACATTCAAGACTTAATTAATCTAGGCGTAAAAGGCTATGATACCATCGTGACTGACGGTCGCGTTTCTTATTATGGCGACAACGACTTTGCCGCAAGTACAGATAAAAAATATAATGCCCTGCCTATTGCCGCTGTGGCCAACAAAGAACGTTTTATTGAATTTCTAGTGATACATCAAGACGGTCAAACTGATTATCTTACTTTTTGCAATCATGCAGCTCAATGTGGTATTGCCAAATGGCGTGTGGACATTATTGAAATGACTTGTACTTATTATGATAGTGCTGAAAATCCTATTCTGATAGAGAAAATACCTGAATAACAATACTCTATACCGTGTTAACAACTGGAATACTGATGAAAGAAATTTAACAGATTCCCGCTGATTATTATTTAAAAACCGAAATAATCCGTAAAACATACACAAACAGTTAGTTGCATACCATTTTTTGGAAATCTGCTATAAATTTACAATCTTTGTGTAAAGAATTAAAATTATGACTGGAGCCGACAATATTAGAAATAGTATCATAGATAAGTTGCTTACAATATCAAACAAAGATTATTTATTAGCGCTTTATAAGTTAGTTAGCACGAGTAACGTTAACGAAGAAATTATACAGCTTTCAGAAGCTCAAATTTTAATGTTGAATATGAGTGAAGATGACATTAAAAATAATCGAATCGTGTCACAAGAAGAACTAGACAAAATAGATTTGGAATGGCTAAAAAGTCTGTAGTTTGGACCGAGACCGCAATAAAGCAGCGTCGCGAAATTTTAAAATATTGGACAATTCGCAACAAATCTACTACTTATGCAGAAAAACTTATTGGCTTGATTAACGAGCGTATTAAAAATCCTGAAGCTGGCAAACTGACAAATCATTTAGATACTCGAGAAGCAGCAATGGGGAATTTTAGTATTTATTATAAAAATGACGATGCTAAAATTATCATTACTGCTTTTTGGGATAATCGTCAAAATCCAGGAAAATTAGTAAAGCTACTAAAAAAGTTAAAACTGTACATATAACAATTTGGCTAAAATACTCTAATGGTGTTACTGTAACGCATCTTTTCCATAACTTCATTTTTGTTTGTTTAACTCACTCAAAGCCAAAGAACACTGTTTTACATTAACAAACACCTACAACTATTCTATTAAAACCCAAAAAATCAACCATGAAAAAAATTTTCATTACTCTTTTTGCGATATGGAATTGCAGCACTTTTGCTCAAACCCATTCGATAAAAAACTCACCTAAACTTAGTGAAGCTACTCCAAGCAGTGTAGGAATGTCCAGCGAACGACTGGCGCGAATTGACTATATGTTAAACAAAGCCGTTGCCGATTCTGAAATTCCGGGAGCTATAGCCTTAGTGGCTCGCAAGGGAAAAATTGTATATTTTAAAGCTTTTGGAATGGCTGATAACGCCAATTCAAAAACCTTAAAAACCGATGCGATTTTCAGAATTGCATCGCAAACCAAAGCCATAACTACCACAGCAGTGATGATGCTTTGGGAAGAAGGAAAATTCAAATTGGATGACCCCATTGCAAAATACATCCCTGAATTTAAAAACGCTCAAGTTTTAGATTCAGTTTATCCCGATGGAAAATACACGACGAAAGCAGCCAAAAGAGAAATTACCATTCGTGATTTAATCACGCATACTTCCGGAATTGGCTACGGGCAAATAGATAACGATCCTCGTTTTAAAAAAATCTACCAGGATGCTGGCGTAACCGATTTATTTACGACCAATAAAATCACCATTGCCGAAAGTGTCAAAAAACTAGCAAAACTCCCTTTGCACCACAATCCGGGTGAAAAATTCACTTACAGTGAAGGACTGGATGTTATTGGGTATTTTATCGAAATCATGTCGGGCATGCCGATGGATGAATTTTACAGAACCCGTATTTTTGAACCATTAGGAATGACTGATACTTATTTTTATTTGCCGGAATCAAAATACAACCGATTAGTAAGCGTTCAAACCAAAGAAAATGGAAATTGGATTCCGTTTCCAAATACTTTTTACGATACCAATTATCCAAAATCAGGAGCTAAAAGCTTTTTCTCAGGTGGCGCCGGACTTTCAAGCACGGCAAAAGACTATGCCACTTTCCTGCAAATGTTCCTGAATAAAGGAGAATTAAATGGTATTCGTTTATTGAGTCGCACTACAATCCAATTCATGTTGGCAAACCAAATTGGTGATGTTTGGGGCAAAAGCGATGCTTACCACGGCTTAGGTTTTAGAGTTTTAAACCAAATGGGCGAAGATTTGGGCGGTCAAGGCAGCGCAGGAACTTTCAATTGGGGCGGTTATTTCAACACCCAATATTTTGCCGACCCTAAAGAAGAATTGATAGGTATTATTTTGAAACAAACCCAAAAAACAAATGACAATACAGGCTGGAAATTCCAACTATTGGCTGAACAAGCTATTGATGATTAATCCATTCGAAAAAACACAGCGGTTTCAACCATATGAAACCGCTGTGTTTTCTTCTTTATCAAAAGGAATAAAATCAGTAGAAACAGGATTACAATCTACTTTCATAAAAGTACAATTTACTTCGCCAAAAAAACTGGCAACAGCTACTTCGCTTGCATCTTTACCATTGGCAATTTTGACCAAACCATTAGCAACACTTAATTTCGTCGGGTCAAAAAACAGCCACTTCCCTCCTACATAAGCCTCAAAACAAGCATGAAGATCAGGCGGATTCAACGCATAAGCGTAGCCCGTAAAATAACGTGCAGGTATGTCTAAGGCACGACACAGAGCAATGGCAAGGTGAGCAAAATCTTTACAAACACCTTCTTTTAAAGCCAGAACATCGCAAGCAGATCTACTGGAATCACTAGTTCCCGCTTTGTAAGCCATAGAGTTAAAAACCCATTCGTTTATTGCTTTTACCTTAGTAAATTCATTCGGTAAATGCCCAAATTCTTGATGAGCAAAATTCAATAGTTTATCCGATTCACAATACCTACTTGGTGAAATAAAAGGCAATACTTCGTTATCTAAATCCATAATAGGAAAGGATTGCGACAACTTTTCAGCAGCGATAATCTCATGTGAAACATCAACTTCAGCTTCATAACTAATTGTAAAATTAGTTCCTTGTGACACCTCCATTTTTATAAAACGAGTTGCTGAATTTTGCAATACAAATTCTTGATACTTAATCTCGGAAGTTATAGTAAGTGATTCCGAAATAATTACTTGAGTTGCCGAATTGGTAACCTGAATATTAAAAATAAAGGTCGTTGTAGAAAAAACTTCATAGGATAAAAAACTGCTCACTTTAAATCTCATTTTGTAAAGATATTAATTCTCGTCTAGAATATTTAAGAAACTTAACTGTCCTTAACTTCCGCAGTCGAGTGTCAAATGTTTGAAGAATACGCAAAAAGAAAAGCTGTTTGAGCGTAGCGAGTTCTTTTCTTTTAGTATTCGAAAACTAATTTGACCGACGAGGAAGTGTAAGACTTGATTTTTTTGTTTCTTTTTTGATCAAGCAAAAAAGAAAATTAATAAACCCTAATTTTTTACTTTCAATAGAATATCAGTTTAAGTATCTTTTTTGTGTGATTAAATGAAGCAAAAAAAGTATCGAGAATCGCTTTTAATGATAAATTTATCAAAAACTATAAAGAGTCCTTTTCTTTCTTTTTGGCTTATTTTTTTTAAATTTACGAGAACTTTCATTTTTTGAAAACATTCTCGACTTCGCTCGAATTGACAATGGATTCATCCATATAACTAAATTTAAAATAGAATATGACCTCTTTTAGCAAACAATTATCTTTTCGTTGGGCCGATTTGGATCCTAATTTTCATGTCCGTCATAGTGTTTATTACGATTTTGCAGCGCAACATCGTGTAGAGATATTAGAAAGTCTAGGATTAAACCTGAAAGTATTCCAAACACAACATTTTGGTCCGGTACTTTTTAGAGAAGAATGTGTTTTTAGAAAAGAATTAAAACTCGGAGATGCTATAATCCTTCATACCAAAGTTGCCAAAATGAGACCCGATGCTTCCCGCTGGTCTATTGAACATGAATTTCGCACCGAAGAAAACCAACTTTGTGCTACTTTAACTGTTGATGGTGCATGGATGGACACTAAATTGCGTAAATTAGTCAATCCTGTTCCTGAAATTGCCATTCAGGCATTAGCCAGTATTCCAAAATGTGAGGATTTCATGGAATCTTAAAAAAGAAAATATAATTTTTGAGATAAACATCAACAGCAAAAAAAGCCTATGAAAACTAAAATAGGGATTGTATTATCCGGTGGAGGTGCCAGAGGCATTGCGCATTTAGGGATGTTAAAAGCCTTGGAAGAATTTGGCATCAAAGCCTCACATATTTCAGGAACAAGTGCCGGCGCGATTGCAGGAGCTTTTTATGCTGCGGGTTATTCGGCAAATGAAATTTTAACTATTCTTAAAAAAGGACATATTTTTAGTTTTTCGAATCTTTTAATCAAAAGACAAGGTTTGTTTGCCATGAAAGGATTTCATGATATTTATATCGAATGTTTTCCAACCAACTCTTTCGACGATTTAAAAATTCCGCTATACATCACTGCAACAGATATTTTAAAAGGCGAATTGGTTTATTTTTCGTCAGGTAATTTATCTCAAGCCTTGATGGCTTCCTCTTGCCTGCCTTTATTATTCCAACCCATAAATTACAATGATACTTTGTATGTAGATGGCGGTGTGATTAATAATTTTCCTATTGAACCCTTAATGGGACAATGCGATATCATTATTGGCAGTTATGTCAATTCTATCAAAAAAGAAGTTGACAAAGTAGGTATGAATAATATTCTGGATCGCTGTTTCCATTTGGCTATGAAAAGTTCTGTTGAGCAAAAAACCCTCAGCTGCAACTTGTATTTTGAACCGCCTAATATGAGCCAGTTTAGTCTTTACAATCTCAAAAACGCTGATGAAATTTTCGAATACAGCTATCAATATGCGCTTACTCTGGAAGATCAAATAAAAGCACTCGATATTCAGTTATAAGATTAGTTTTCGGTTATCAGTTATCGGTTATCAGTTATCGGTTATCAGTTATCGGTTATCAGTTATTGGTTATCAGTTATTGGTTTTCTGTAAGGGCTGAACTCCTAACCTCTAACTCCTAACTTCTATTTTCTTATCTTTACAGCCAATAAAAACAGACCCATTTTCATGACTACTGCCTCACATTGGAACATTTTATTATCGAATCAAATCAATAAAAAAGAATTTATAGAAAGCATTCTTTCCGGAAAGGCCAACGCCGAATTAGCGCCTTTTAAAACCTTAAAAGGAATTCTTTTTTCTGATTTAGCTATTGACCATTTTATTCAAAAAGAATTTCAATACCTTGAATTGACTGCGGTAGATTCGAATAGAAAGTTAAGTACCTTTTCGTCAGGACAGCGTAAAAAGAAGTTTCTTAAATATTGTATGGATCAAAATCCTGATTATATCATTTTTGATAATCCAATGGATCATTTAGATCAGGCTTCTCGTGTAGAATTATCAAAATCACTGGAAGAAATGGCTTCTAAAATCAAAATTATTCAGCTCGTGAACCGTGCTGCCGATTTACTGCCTTTTATTTCGAATAATCGCCAAATAAATTCCGATGCTTTTGTACTGGAAAACATTAGCCACGAAGCACACAAAAATAAAATTATAACGCAATCCGGGATTCCGCATCCCGCACATCCTATAGAATACAACCAAAAGGTACTGATTCAAATGAATAATGTTTCAGTAAGTTATCAAGAACGCCCTATTGTAAACAACATCAACTGGAGGATTCAACAGGGCGAATTCTGGCAACTTATTGGTCCAAATGGTTCCGGAAAAAGTACACTTTTATCATTAATAAATGGTGACAGTACTAAAGGCTACGGACAGGATTTATATTTATTTGGTCGCAAAAAAGGAAGTGGCGAAAGTGTTTGGGACATCAAAAAAAACATCGGTTATTTTGCTACCAATATGACGAGCTTATTTCAAAGAAACCATACGCTGGAACAAATGATTTTATCCGGTTTTTTTGATTCTATCGGATTGTATGACCTGCCTACGACTTTACAGAAATCAATTGCCGATCAATGGTTGGAATTAATAGGAATGAAACACCTTAAAAACCAAATGTTCAAACGCCTTTCGGTTGGTCAGCAAAGAGTAGCCATGATTGTGCGTTCGGTTTTAAAACATCCGCCTTTGGTTATCTTAGATGAACCCGTGGAAGGATTAGACGATGAAAATGTAGCCATGGTTTGCCAACTCATCAATTTGTTAAAACAGGAATCGAATATGACTATTGTCTATGTTTCGCATCGCATTGAACCTAATTTGGCTCCCAATTCTATTTTTGAATTAATCCCGTCAAGCGAAGGTTCTGTTGGAGTTATAAAATAACGCAGTTTAATATCAATTTCAAAAATCAATGTCAATATCAATCCGATAGATACAAATAAGTTGTTTTTTTGTTATACAAAGTCTTGAATATTTCAATATTGAAATTGATTTTTGAAATTGTCATTGACATTGAATTTCTGTATCTTTAAGTCAGAAAATCAACATGATATGCACTGGACTGCCAAACCCATAAAACATAAAGGAGAAAATAGAATTGCCGTATATTTTGAAAAAAACACCGAATTGATTGCAAACATCAAGAAAATCGATGGTGCGCGTTGGAGTCAATCCCTTGTGGCTTGGCATCTTCCTGACACAGAGGAAAACAGAGAAAGGTTCAAGATTACACCAATCGCCCATTCTTTGCCCTCATCTGAAGGAATAGTACAAATAGAAAAACCTGCCTGCCGGCAGGCAGGTTCAAACAATGGCTACACTCCAAACGCTATAGCGAAAGCACCATCACTACATATAGCGAAGCTTTGAAATCCTTTTTAGTGTTTTATAGAGAAAAACCCGTTGCCGAAATTACCAACGAAGATGTGATTGTTTATAACAACGAATACATCTTGAAAAATAATCTTTCAGCTTCCTATCAAAATCAAATCGTTAATGCTATAAAACTATATTTTGCAACCATTCGAGAAACTAAGATTGAAATAGATAAAATACACCGACCAAAACGTTCTAAACTTTTACCTAATGTTTTAAGCAAAGAAGAGATAAAGTTGATTTTAAATACCCATAGCAATATCAAACACAAAACGATGCTTTCATTGATATACAGTTGTGGTTTACGCTGTGGAGAATTATTGGCTCTTCAACCCGTTCACATCGATTCTAAAAGAAATATAGTTTTGATAAAAAATGCCAAAGGAAAAAAAGACAGAATTGCCCCTTTATCTCCAAAAATTTTAGAAATGCTTCGAGAATATTATACCTCTTTTAGACCCACAACTTATTTGTTCGAAGGACAAATCAAAGGTCAGCCTTATGATGCCCGAAGCTTACAACTAATACTGAAACAAGCTCTACAAAAAACAGGAATTACAAAACCCGTCACCCTGCATTGGTTGCGACACAGCTTTGCCACGCATTTACTCGAAAGCGGTACCGATTTGAGATACATTCAAGAATTATTGGGACATAATAGTAGTAAAACCACAGAGATTTACACTCACGTAAGCACCAAAAGTATCCAACAAATAAAAAGTCCTTTTAATGATTTGTAAGAAAAAATCAATATATTTAAAAAAACAAAAAGCGATACAAACCTTCGCCAATCTACCCGATTTTGTGTGTATATACGAAGGTTTGTTTCGCCTATATGCAAGTTGGCAGTAATGCGAAAAATCACAGAAAGATATTTAACGATGAAATTAAAAACATTAAAATTGTTAATATTTACACCTACAATTTTATTCTGTACTGTAAGTTGTTCAGATTCCAATCTAAAAGAAATAACTAAAAAAGATACCTATAATTTAGAAGTTCAAAAAGTTGAAACGCCACGAGGTGTACTTGTAATAAATGGCAAATATTTTTTAAATAATGATGTAGAAATTATAAAAGGAATTGAGAAATTGGGAGTAGAAGATAATTCAATTTGGCGTTTGAACAAACCTAAACCTAACTTGTTAATCATTCCCGCTCCTTACAAATTAATTAAAAAAGAAAACAACGATTCAATAGTTATAATTTCTTACTCTGATACTATTATCGCCAAAATCAGATAAGCACTACTGCCAATCGAGTAGACTGGGCCGCCAGTAGCTGAGCTGACGGACTGCGCCTCTCACACCACACGTACGTACGGGTCTCGTATACGGCGGTTCGCAAAGTGATGGGTTGATGTCCTAGTGGCTATCCCAAATGTAGCGGCTCATGCACCTGATATCGATTTTGATGTAGAACACTTTAAATACAATAAAGACAACGATACTTACACTTGTCCTGCTAATGAAGTCTTATATTCTAATGGAAATTGGTATAATAAAACCAATGGGAAATCAGTCACTAAAATGAAGCATTATAAAACCAGTGCTTGTTTAAACTGTGCTGTTTTTGATAAATGTACCAAAAACAGAAAAGGAAGACTCATTGAACGCTCCCAATACGCCAATTTGATTTATGAAAACAAAATAAGAATTGAAAATAATTATGAAATTTACCGAAAGCGACAAGCCATAGTAGAACATCCCTAACAACTTCTTTTTTGTCGTAAAAAGTAAAACTTTTTTTACATCAAGATAAAAATTATAAGCTAAATCAGCTATATTTACAATTCAATTAATCAAAAAAACGCAATTCGAAGGTTTTTAGACGAACTGACGTTGGCATCAATGATGTCCGGAAAACCAAAAAAGACCTTAACACCACTAATTTAATATATTAAGAATGATGTCAGAAGTAATTGAAACAGAAGAATTATCAAAAGAAGTTGAGAAGACCAATAAGTTTTTAAACTTTATTGAGAACATAATAGCAATTATATTTTGGCTTTATCTAATAATAAAATTATTTATTTATGATATTGATTATTATTTAATAAAAAACTTTTTCCCAAAAGCAGAATGGATAATCGAATACAAATTCTTCATATTATTATCTATTTTAACTGTACTATTTTTTTTACAAAAAAAAACTACGCTGTATTATTGACATTATTCATAATATTTTATCCTTTCGTTTTACTCTTTTTTAAAATTCCGTTTTTAATATATAAAACAAAAAGTTGGACAATTGCAATTGCTTTTATTAATACAATTATTTCTTTTTTTAGTGGTTTTAAATATAATTTTTTTGTTTTCTCAATTACTACCATATCATTTTTCTTTCTACTCAAATTTGACACCCCTATTATTTTATACTCAACAATTGTCGTTTTAATCATAACAATTATTGTTGTTTATTTTAATAGATTCCTTACAATATTTACACCTTCTTCAATGCATAAAATTCATTTGAACGTGGTAAACTTTATTATAAAACATACAGTAGTAATGACAACTATTGATGACGAAATCAAAAACCTTCAAGTAACCGAAATGAACTCAACACAATTACAGAAATGGACAAATAATCTACAAACAACAGTTATTTTAAATAGGGGATGTTATTTCCTTTCATCAAGATTACAGGAATATCAAAAAAGCAATCTTAATATTATTTTTTACCTTCTCAATTTATTTACTTTATTATTTCTAACAATTTTCTTTTTTAGCGGAATGAATTATGGTTTATATAAAATAAATCACCTATCATTTTCAGGAAGTCAAACAGGAAGTTTTTTTAGTTTCGTTTATTATAGTTTTAACACTATTTTCTTCAGCTCTATTCCTGAAATTATTCCGACTACTAATTATGCTCATATTTTAAAAATGCTTGAAATTATTTTTTCCTTTCTTCTAATATCAATTTTTACAGTACTTATTTTAAATATTAAAAGTAAAAAGCATACTGATGAGTTAGAGAAAATAATACAAGAATTAACAATACAAGGTCAGCAAGTAGAATCAAGAATAAAGTCTGAATATAGATTATCAATTAGTGATGCTATTGTTGAAGTAGAACGTTTAAAAGGCGGTTTAATAAAATTTATATATTTCTTATCCGAAAATTTAAATCAAAAATAAATTCACTGCTGCCAACAGTTAGAGTTTCGTTGCGTGCGCAGCACGAACAATGAAACTCGTGTTGAACGGAACCGATTACACATCCGTCACACTATGGAGTTGTCGTAAAATAAATTTGTAGATTTTCAAGAGGATTTTTAGTCCTCTTTTTTTGGTGTGGATTGAAGGTTGGTTTTAGGTTGTTTACCTTCACTTATAGGCATATGTACCCTTACCCGTAAAATTAGTT
>NZ_JAAAPM020000034.1 GCF_009909155.2 Flavobacterium undicola | reverse complement strand
TAAGCTTTGCAAGCTTCATCATTTGGCAATTCTTTTATAAAGTTTAGTATGCTTTGTCCTTCAAATACTTCCATAACGACTGTTTTTAAAGACATAAAAATACAGAAACTAAATGACTAACTCAATTTATTTTATTTATTCGGCAATGAGAGGAGGAGCTGTTTCGTTTCACTCTATTACCATTTCTAATGCTGTTGTTTTCCATTATTGACATTTTTTTTATTCGTCTAAAGAGCCGGAGTATGCTTTGTTTCGTTTCAGGAGCATAAAAGGTTAGTGTTTAGCAGGAGCAAGGTTTTGTCAAAGAAATACGACCCGAATGGGTGGAGATTTTTTGACAAACCCGTAGGGCATGACCTTGTTCCTGTGTTAAGAACACTAGAATACCTTTGCTCTTGAAATGGGACAAAACAGCATACTGGCTCTTGAATAAAAAACAGTGGAAGTGATTAAAAAGGCATTGAGTAAATGGTTCAATGTGATTTGAAAACATGAACTAATGCAATAGAATTCTTAAAAAAAATTAAGTGTCTAATATTTTTCTAAATGTTTGGCTATGGAAGCCATGTAAAAGGATCTTGAAAAATAGAGTTTGGGAGAAGATTTGGATTTATCAAGATTTTTTTATTAGATATCCGATTAAGCTTTTTTATGAAGTAGGGTAGCGGATGAATAAATGTGCTTTGAGGATTTGAGTTTATATGCTGGATATACATTATACTAGGAGTCAATTAAAGCCAAAAAACTCCATTCAGAACACCAGATCGATTATTTATTTGTTACTCTATTACATTAGCTGTATGAATGGCTGATAAAAAAGCTATTGTTCCTAAAAAATAAAAAATAAAAACAATAGATAGTGTTATGGGGAAGATTGTAACTAAAGAAGATTTAAGACAGTTTGGTATATTATTAATTGATAGTATGCGAACTATTATTCAAGAAAATAATAATGATAAAACCGAAACATTAGAGCTTGAATGGCTGAAAAGTAAGGCAGTGAGAAAGCTTCTGGATATTTCTGCAGGTTCAGTACAGAATTTAAGGATGACACAGAAAGTCCGATTTAAAAAAGTTCTTGGTTCCTATTACTACAATAAAAAAGATCTGCTAAAACTTTTTAAAGATGAATCAAACAAATAGTAAAACAGAAGACCAAATAATAGATCAATTATCCATTTATATGGATGATCCGCAGCTAAATGTTTGGCATTTGGCTATTTTAACAGCAATTTTAAGTTTGGGATATAGGCAGAAGGAGAGACATAGGATTAGAGTCAGCCGACATAAGATTATGTTATTGTCACATATTAATACAATTCCAACTTATCATAAATATTTTAAACAGCTTCAGGAGTTGGGGTATATTAAGTATAAACCTTCCTACCACCCAGGTTATAGAAGTGAAGTTGAATTAAATCAAAAGAGGTTATCTATAAGATAACCTCTTTCCTTTTTTAGTGTTAAATTTTATTAGTTGTATGTCTAGAAGGATGAAATATTATATTTCTCTTTAATTAATTCTATTTCATTCTCCAATCGGTTCAGTGTAGTTAAATCTTCCTGTGATATTTCAGTTTTTTCAAGCTTTAGTTTTTTATTCAGAAGTGCCATTTCCCGACCTATAGTAGCTTGTTCTGTGATAGCGTAAGCTTCCGTCTGTTTCACTGATGAATGCCCTAGCATTTCCTTTACAACATTAATAGGGACGTTATTATTTAATGTTACTGTACTTCCAAATGTTCTGCGTGCCATATGCGTATTGAGCGTGAAGGGAAAACCGCATAATTCAGCAATTTCTTTAAGGTATTCATTCATTTTCTGATTAGAAGAAACAGGCAGTACTGTTCCGCGCTTAAGGCATAAGGGATGATCTTTATATTTTTCAAGAATTTTGATAGCCTTTGGAAGAAGCGGAATTCTTGCCGTAGAATTTGTTTTCTGTCTTTCATATAAAATCCATTGATTTCCGTCAACACCATCTTTTATGTCGGCTCTCTGAAGCTGAAAAGCGTCAATGTAAGCAAGTCCTGTATAGCATTGGAAAACAAAAATATCACGCACAGTATTGAGTCTGTCTGTTGAAAATTGATGTCTCTCAAGTTCAGCTAATTCTTTTGCAGAAATAGGCTTCTTTACAATTTTAGTTTTCTTTCCTTTAAAACTCTTAAATGGATCTTTGATAATGATTTCTTTATCGATGGCTCGTATTACAATTTTTTTGAAGTTGGAAATGTATTTAAGTGTGGTATTATTTGAGCATTTCCTTACTGTACGGAGATAGAACTCAAAATCTTTTATAAATTCAAAATTTAAATCAGCAAATTCAAAATCACTGGCATTATATTTTAATTTAATGAAAGCTGTAACGTGGTTTTTAGTGATATTGAATCTCTCCAGTGTGGCTTCTGTATATCCGTTACCAATTAGGGCTTTCATTTCATCATTGTGTTTTTGAAATTCTTCCAGCACCCGAGCTCTGGGTGTTATTCTTCCCATAACATGATCCATAATCTTTTGGGAGGTTATGGGTTTTCCTGTATACATAATTTCTGTTTTGATTTCATGGATTTTCGTAGTGAGTGAATCCAGGAAAAAATTCAGCGATTTTGCATCTTCTTTTGTTCCTACTGCTCTCTCAGTTTTCTGATTCCAGCGCTCAATGTCCCACTGGCGTCTGGTTGATGCTTCTTTTGGGATACCATCAACGGTAATCCTGAAATAAACGGTCCTAATGTTACTTTCATGGCGGGGTACTTTCAAAAAGAAAATTAGCCCAAAGCTTTTCTCTAGCATAATTCAACTTATTATATTAGTAAATGTAGAATTATAACTTAATTTAGACAAGATGTAAACCTGCTTAACCCCTCTGATAACGGGACTTAAGATGAAATTTTGTGGCACAATTTTAAAATCTCAAGCTGTGCCACGAATGTGCCATAAAGATTTTGCGTGATTTTATAAATATTGAAAAGTGGTATAAAAGAAAAAACCCTGCAAATCGTTTGATTTGCAGGGTTTACCGCTTTTTATAGGCTTTTTTGAAAACTTTGAAAAGTCTCTTTTTTAGCCTTCAGCGGAGAAAGAGGGATTTGTATCTCTCTTTTTATGCTAGTGTTTATAAGGGTTTAGCTGTAATATGTTTCGATAGGTCATTAAATAGGTCACTAGTAAAAACCAATAAAGAACGTTAAATAATATTTCATGTAAATATAATCAATATTCCCATATAATACAATACTTTAGACTATTCTTTGAACTGCTTAATGAACTAGTTTTTAATGGATAAAGAACCGTTTTAGAGCTTCGTAGAAGCATCAAAGCTTATCCAATAATACAAGGTAAAACGTGTTCAATTTGTAGTCCTGAAAAGGCGCAAAATTCTTCAATCGAAATTAATTGATGAGGCTCTTTGTTGAGGTTGTCTTTTACCTTTTTCAAATACAATCTTGCCTGCCTATATGTTTTACCTGTAATACGTTGTACATCTTTTGGATAAATACATACCCTAGTGTTACTTCCTACCATTACTATATTTTAATACACTATCTATGCCTTTGGTACGCCTTTGAGTAACCTCAACATACAATCAATTGGCTTCGATTCTCGACAAAGTTATGGAAATCACTTTATGAATAAGTGATTAAAACAGGTAATTATATACTCTTTAGTACCATTATTGACATTCACTTTTTGAAATTAGTTTTAAATGATAGAAACTTTGCCCATAATCATTCGAGATTTAGTTGCAACGAGTATTCGGAATGAAGGAGTAGTTAGTGAGTTTTAAACTTAAATTTTAGAAATTATGGCAAGACAGAAAGGCATAATTAAATTGAAAGGTACTATCGGAGATATTACTTTTTACAAAACAAAAGACGGGCATTTGGCACGTGAAAAAGGCGGAATAGATGCGAGCAGAATTGCGAGCGATCCTGCGTTTCAAAGAACGCGAGAGAATGGCTCTGAGTTTGGGAGAGCGGGAAAAGCCGGAAAGGTTTTAAGAACGGCTTTAAGAGCTGTTTTAATAAATTCTGCGGACAGCAGAATGGTTAGTCGATTAACTCAACAAATGATTAAAGTTATTCAAGCTGATACAACCAGCGTTAGGGGATTACGAAATGTAATTGATGGTGAAGCTGAACTTTTAGCAGGATTTGAATTTAATATTCGTGGGAAACTGGGAACAACTTTGTTTGCTCCATTTGTGGCAACAATTAACCGAGTGACTGGAGATATTACTGTCGATTTAGCTTCATTTGTTCCATTGAATATGATTTCGGCACCAAGTGGTTCGACGCATTATAAAATCATTTCTGCAGGGACTGAAATTGATTTTGAAGCAGAAACTTTCGTTGTTTCTAATTCAGAATCGGCTATTTTGCCATGGGATATCAATCCATCGGTTGCTATTAATCATTCTAATCCTGTTACACCAGCTAGTACAAAACCATTGTTTTTGGCTTTGGGATTGGAGTTTTATCAAGAAGTAAATGGTCAAATGTATCCATTGAAAAATGGCTCATACAATCCATTATCGATTGTTAAAGTGGATAGCGGTGTATAATGGTTTTCTCGATAACTAGAACTTATTTCCCTGAAGGAACGAACGGTAAACTCGAATGTGAGGGTAAATTCATCTGTAATACGATTGAATTGCCTTGGAAAAATAACGAAACGAAAGTTTCCTGCATTCCGGAAGGGAAATATTTTATAAAAAAGCGATACAGCAAGAAATTTCAATGGCATTTGGAAATATTTAATGTAAAAAATAGAAGTTTAATTCTATTTCATCCAGCCAATAATGCTTTGCAAGAATTGAATGGTTGTATTGCTCCAGTAACTAAACTTTCAGGACCAGGTTTAGGTCTAATGTCTCGAAAAGCTTTTGCCAAATTAAAAGAATTTGTTTATAAAGCTTTAGATAAAGGCGAAAGCGTTGAATTGATTGTTCAATTTTAAATTTATTAATTTATGAATGCAATAAAAAGAGCAAAAGCTCCAACTCCAAAATTTTTCAAAGTGCTTCGAAATGTGGGTTTGGCATTGGTCGCCATTGGCGGAACAATTTTGACCGCACCAGTGGCTTTGCCAGTTATTGTTACTTCGATAGCAGGTTATTTGGCGGTTGCTGGAGGTGTCGTTTCTGCAGTTAGCCAATTGACAACCGAAAAAGCCGATGGAACATAGTAATTCGACTGTAATTGGTACCGCTGGCGGTACATTTTTGAGTGTTTTACCGAACTTACATTCGGAAGATGTACTGAAAACTATAATTCTTGCCACACTTGGGGCGATTGTCAGTTTTACAATATCTTTGGTACTCAAAATTTTCATCAAGAAGCACAAAAAATAGTCTAATTCTAGTTGTGGTGACCTTTGGATTAGACAAAATGAAAGTCAGGTCTGAATAGACTTGACTTTTTTTATTTTATGATTATATTTGAAATAACTATTTATGAATATTAGTAATACTTAGTTTATTATCGGTTATTCTTTTTAGATGTCCTCCTGCAACATTTTTCCAGTTTGCACTTGGTGGAATAACAGTTTACAACTATATTAAAAATCTAGAAGATATGAAAGGCATTGGAATTTTTTTGAAAAGGTGGATTGGAGTTAACGCGGACAGACCAAAAGTAGAAAAGTCTAATCGATATTGAATTAGGGACGAACATATTGCAGTTAACTTCTCAGGTTCGATTCCTGACTGTCCACTAAACAAATATCCCAGCTTTGCTGGGTTATTTTTTATTACAATAACGATACAAAATAGCTTTTTTTAAATCATTAATCAAATTAATATTTTCGTGAAATTGTTTTTCTTTTTTCTCCAAAAGTTTGAGAGCTGTCACATTTTTTTGATGCTCTTCGTGTTCCAGCATCATTAAACTAGCTTTAGGATTGAATTCTTTTGTGAAATCTGGAAGACGCAAAAATGGATTAACCGAACCAACTAAAAATTGATGCCAAAATTTAGTTTGCCATAAACTATAAACGACAAAATAAATATTCTCACAATCTTCCTCGTTTGAGAAAATGATAACAAAACTGTTTGTAAATGGCTCTTTTTGTGGCTTTCCGCTGTTCATTCCTTTGTTCAGTATGAATAAATGGGGTTTTGTATAAACGGTATCTTTTTGGTGGGTTTTGATGATAAAATTTGGCATACTTTCGGATTTTAGAGGTGTACTTCGCTACGCTCTGCACACATATAATTTTTTAAAAGAAAAAAGGAAAAAAAAGAAAGTCGTCTATTAAGTGGAGGTTTCAAGAAAAGCAAGTTTTTTCAAAAAAATACTACCCGGCTTTTTACGATAAAGTTGTTCGGAATTGGAATTTTGATTCTTGTCAAATGTTGATGCGAGCGAAAATGTAGGGTGGAGATTTTATTGAAAACCCGTAGGGCTTGAACTTGATTTTCTTGAAACCGGAACTTACCTTTACTTTCTTTTTATTTATTTTTTTATTTTTCTCGTGACCGATAGACTTCTTATGAAATGAGATCTAAAAAAGTTGATTCGGAAGATGGGAGTTCTTCAGAAAGGGTATGGATTTTTAAAACAGAAAAAAGAAATGTAAAATCCATTCCGATTATTTTTCTGATTTGAAAATTTATACTCTTTCCTGGACTTGATTTTGTGTGTATTGAAAATCGCTTTTTGGAAATTTTTCAGATTACGGTAAACGTTGTAAAGTGATTTTCAATACTTACAAAAACAATGAAAAGATAATTCCTAGTGCGATGAGGCAGTAGCGCAGGCAAGTGTGTGGTTTTTTATTTGCTTACTAGGGTGTATCTGATTGTTTTTATGATGGCTTGATGCCAAGATTTAGGTTGCAGTATTCAGTTTACAGTTTACAGAAAAAGTTGTTTGGAAGTGTTATGGCATCTTGGCCATCGTGAAAACAATTACTTCGATAGTTTCTGGTAAATAAAAGAACTACACTCTTGCTGGCTTTTTTGGTTTTATGGGTAGAAAAATGGCTTTATCCATAGGCATATCAACTACAGGTTAAAGCCATTTTTTTACTCATAAAAGCAATGCAAACACTACCGATTTAAATGCAAAGTTGCTAAAAACAGTGACCGTGAAAGTTCTTGTGAACATTTAGTTCCGTAAAGCTTCCTATGAAATGGCGAATGTTGTTTTAGCCAGTGGTGAAGGACGGTTTTTTTATTGCTGGCAGGTGCGAGGGAGCAATAAAAAAAGTTGTCCTGGAGCCACTGGCTAGCGCGTTGGGTGAGGGGCTGTTTTACATAAATGATATTATAGCTTCGTTACAAAAACCAAAAAACAATATTAACGCTTTGTGATGAACTATAATACTCAATTATGTAACACAGCTTGGGGAAAGTTTTTGTTGCCCTTACCTAAAATTTCTTTTTAAATAAAGACGTTTTAGGGCGTACAAAAACTTTTAGAGCGTTGGCAAAGGAGTGGCTTATGAAATGTAAAATGTCTTTTTATCACCGAATGAAATCATACATTTTTTATAATCAATAGCGTATTGGAAATTAAGATTTTCTTGATTTTTTTAGAAGGTATTCCATGGCTTCTTTTTTTATATCATCTTGTGTTTTTATTCTTTTGGAAAATATCCATTCATCGATTTCTGATTTTTTGAAATAAAGTTTGTGACCATTTTTATAATGCGGAATTTCTTTTGTTGATGTTAGTTTATAGATTGCTGATTTGCTGACTTTCAAGTATGATGATAATTGTTCCAGATTCTGCAATTCTTTTACAAGAGCTTTAGGTTCTTCTCGTATGTCAAGTTTCTGGATAGCTTTTTCAATTCTATCCAGTCTTTCTAAAATAAGTTCAAAAGGATTTTCCATTTTTACTATAAAATTAGAGTAATAGTTTTATTAAGCTTTTAATACTTGCCAAATCAATAAACCAATATTTATTATTCCGATTAGAATATTAATCCACGTTGTAATTTTATTGTTTTTCTCATTCTTAAGATTTTGTTTTGCAATTTTCTTGTTCAATTTATTAGCTGCTAAATTTGATTCTGCTAATTTTATTTCAAATTTTTCTTTCTTAATTTTCTTTTCCTCTATTTTTGAAAAACCTCCTTTTTCAATAAATTTCTTGGTTGTAATATCAACTTGTATTAGATAAGTTTCGTTGTGATCAAAATAGTCAATTATAATATCGGGATGTTTTCCTATTTCTGAAATATAGTATAGTATTTCTTGATTGGTCATTTCTGGAAATACATCTTTAATCACTTCAGTTGCTATGGTAAAATTATCATCTGCACGTTCTTTCAAGCAGTATTTAAGGATAGCATCTTTTATTTGACTTTCTTTCATATAAGCTGAATTTGGATTATAAAGTGGAAATTGGAATATTTTGCTTATTATTTAATTTTTTGAAATAATCTAGTGGGTATAGCATATTGCAAATCTTTTAATTTTTTTCCATTTTCAATAGGTTGAAAAACGGCAAAAGATTCACCATTTTCATCTATGAATTCATCTGTTAACAGTATTCCTGTGGCATATTTATCAGTTACTACATTAGGGAAAACAATTTTTACTTTGTCACCTTTTTTCCAATATTTAGGTTTGTTATTTGCTTTAGAAATAATGCTTTCCATACTTCGAATCTCATATCCTGAAATTAATGAGTTTGTCTTTTTATCAAAAATAGGATCAATTACTGGAATTAAATTCTCTCTATAAAAATGTTGTAGGTAGGCATCTAATTCAAAATCAGATTCGAGGATTTTTATTTTACACCCCTTTAAATTTTGAACTATTTCACTCCAATTTTGATAATGTATATCAAACTCTAATGGATTGGTTATTAGTAAAACATGATTGCCTATTTTAACTAAATCATCTGTTTCCGGAAAACAGACCAAACCAATAGGTGTATAATCATTATTGATATCGGTTTGGTTTTCTTCTAACTGAATACTATATGTAGCTTTTTCAAAGTGAGAAGCATTAACGATAGTTTGCTCTGGTAGTTTTAGTTTATTTAATAATTTATATGAACCGTTCATTTTTGTTTCAACAATCATACAGATAGGATCTCCCTGTTCTTTGAATTTCTTAATTTGCTTATTAAATTTTTCAACTTCAACATTAATTTCTTCTTTGCTAAATCTATGGATGTTTTTACCGAGCATCATAAACGAATAACTACCGTCTTCATAATATTGTCTTATACAATATTTGCCAGTATTGATGTTATTTAAGGGATTCCAACTTATTACGGGTAATGGAATGATATTGTTTGGGAACTTTTTTTTAATTGCTCTAATCTGTCCTTGCCCTTTTAAAAGTAAGTCAGCCCATTTGCTGTAATCAAAATTTAGCAGATTGGATTTTTTTAAATCTTTATAACCAGATTCTCCTATTATCCTATCAGCAGGTCTTAGACAGTCTTTATGTACATTACCTACTTTGTCTTTTAGTTCTAATTCATCAATTTCAATAAAAAAACAATCATTAGTGCTAATTTTCTCGCCACAATGTAAGCATGACATTGGGTCTTTATTGAATTCTAATAACTCTTTTAAATATTCAGCTTGTGCTAATGCATAAGCAGTGTCTTCAACGTTCTCAATTTCTTTAACTGCATTTATTGCTACTATTGATTTAGCTTTAAAAGCTTCTTGATTATTGTCGAAATATCTTTTCAATCCAATCCAAGTAGCAAATCTTTGTACTAAAATAAAGTCATCTTCTTTTTTTACACCTTGAAATAGCACTTTGTTTTCTTTAAATTTTATTTTCTTTTTGCCGTCGTCCTCAAATCTAAAGTTCTCGATTATCATAAAATCATAATCTTTAATGAATGATTTTATTAATAATATCTCTTTTCCTGTGGATAGTTTATTCTCATTGTCATCCGTGTTCTTTATTTCTAATTTTAAACTAGGCGTATTTGGAATACCTCTTGTTGTATTTATATTTTGAATAATAAATTTTTCATTGAGTTTTAATACCATTTCCCCATCTTCATGTCCAATGTTATCAATGAATGCCCCTCTAGAAGTTTGTTTTGAGTTATTGTTGGTTAATGTAGTTACATACTTAATGATTTCATTTACTGAACAAAATGCATTAGTATTGTTTTCTAAAAAGCGAATCAAATATTTAGCGAATGGGCTATGCTGACCAGGCTGACCATCAGATACTCTTTCTTCGCTACCAGATGCTAACATCCATCTTGATTTATTGAATGTCAATTTTGTATATTCTTTCTCTTCGATTATACCTCTTGTTCTTGTTAAAAATGTTCCTGAAAAACAAGAGTCAGAAATTAACCAAATATGTTTTGCATCAATGTCTTCAATAAAATCTTTGATAACAGCATTTTCAATTAAGGTGCTTGGATTTCTTGTTCCGTCCATTGGAACCCAATACCCTCGATATGTTTGTAGATTCATTTGACCATGTCCTGTAAAGAGAATAATCAAGTTGTCAGAAGGATCAATAAACTGTTTTAAAGAAATAAAAGCTGAATATATATTATCTCTAGTAGCTTGATGGTTAGTTAATGAGCCATGATAAACTTCAAAAGAATATTTTTCAGTTAGAATTTGACTAACTTTTTTTGCATCAAGAACTGCGTTGGCTAGATTTGGCCAAACATCAGATTGGTATTTGTCAATTGCTATAGTAAAAAGTATATTTTTAGGTAAGGACATATCAAATTTTATGATTTAAGTTTATGCTGATTACTTACAATCTGTTCCATGGCAAGTTTTAAAACATTCCAACTTATTTTGGCGGTTTGCATATTTGGATTGAATTTCTTGCCTAATTGTTCGTGTGGATGGATATAGTTTCTGAAATCTCTAAGATTATGACTGAATTTTTTTACGTTCTCATCTAATATTTTTATTTCATACGCTACTTCAATCAAATCATTTAGTGACCAATAACGGAATTGCTTTATCTTACTTTCTTCGTCTTTTGGTGCTTTTTTCGATTGATTAAAAAGTTTAGGACTTTGCAATGCAACACCTAATAATATGCCTTCCAATATGCTTCCACAAATCACAATTATTGATAAAGGAGCATTTGCTGTAAAGCATGATTTAACTTCTTTTAATCTTAAATTCAAAACATCATTTAAATCATTGTCAAAACCTAATTCGTCGATTGAAATTTCTTCAAACTCTTTACTAATGAAGTCTTCTTCTGTTTTGATTGCATTATTGAGGTATTGCTGCTTTGAAAACTCTAGACATTCTGAAAAATGTTTCGTTTCGAGTATTTCGAATTTATTATTGGGGTTTGTTTCGAAATCCCAAGTTCCATCTGTGCATGCAATACCTCTAAATTTACTAAAGCTATTGTCATTATCAAAGAGATTGACTTCTGGACACATATTAGAGAAATGTCCGTATTTTGGACCTCGTAAAATAGATGGTTCTTCAGCTCTTAGTTTTATCCTTTTATTTTCATAGTCTGATGTAATTGCTCCTTCCTTTTGTAAGGTTTTAATAAAATCTCTATCATAATCGACTTCATCATATTTTGAGAAGAAATATAAAGTCCAAGAATGCCTATCGCAATATCCTAATATTGGGCATCTATTGGGTAAGTTTTGCTCAAGGCTTAGTTTAAAATATTCTTGTTTATTCATAGTTTAAAATGGTAAATCATCTTCTTCAATCTCTTGAGGAATAACTATTGCATCAAATGTTTTTGGATTTAATGATCCTATCTGTTTTAAATATTTAGAATTATAAATTGAGAAACTTCTTAAACCATGTTCAAACAAATCATAGAGTAAGTTAATTTTATATCTTGCTTCTAAACTTTTTTTAATTCTTTCGGAATGCACATTTCCTTTCCCCGATATCATCAGTGACGGTGCTAAATGGAGAGGAAATTCTCTTTGAAGTTCTTTGTCAAGAACCTCTTTTTTTAGTTCATTGTATAATCCTATAAAATTAAATAAAAGTTCCGGAAAGGGATTAAAGTTTTTAACCTCACAAAAAGTTTGGAGGTTGCTGTTTTCAACGTAACAGAATTTTTTTGTTGAGTTCTCAACAAGATAATGATCTTTATCAGAAATGATGGCATTCTTATTTATTACAGAAATATCAGGCGTAAGATAAATGTCGTCTTGGTGCCCTGATTGTACTGTTAGGTTGTGATGTATTTCGAAACAAATTTCCTTTATTTCTAATTCAAAAACGTTTTTCAATCGTATTTCAAAAAATGAAAAATTCTCGGGATAACCACTTGGAGAGAGCTTGTATTTGAATTTTTTAGCGATGAGGTTTTTTACTTCTAATGTAAAGCCTTGATTTTGATAATATCTAACAATATAATTGTAGCAACTCATTTCGAAGTAGTCGCTTATTCGTTTTCCTTGATTTGAAATAAAGGTTTTATTCCTTTTTAAGAAATCATTTATTTCGTTTTCAAAATCTTCAACTTTTTTAAAAGGATTTGCCATTACTCAGTAGTATCGTTCTCATCATTATTCTTAATGTCTTTATTCTCATTGTTATCTAATTGCCACTTCAAATCTTTTATTTTCTTTATCAAATCTTTGGTTTCGGTTGTAGCAAGCATGTCGTGTGTTAAGCTGTATTTTTCGATCAGTGAGTTGTAATTTATTACGATAGCAATTATTCTGTTTTTTTCACTATTGGTCAAATCATACGTACCTATTTTTATTGCAATAGCTGGGCTATTGTTGAATACCGTTCCTGCAAACTTGGTGGCAGCATCCATATTAGCAATAACTCTTTTATAGAATATTGATAATGATAGGATTAGTTCAATTGTTTTTTTATATTGTATGAGATGTTTATATGCATCTCTGTTTTCAAGAATATAATTGATTTCTCTTAACCTATTATAGTATTCATTATACATTGGGTTTGAGATTTCTCTTGGAAGACGGCTACAGAATTTTTCTATCATTTACCATTAATTAAATCATCAATAACTAACCATCCTGCAGTTTTATATTTCTCAATATCATCTTTTACATTTTCTTCTAAAGCTGCAAAACATAATAAATGGGTTGGTCTGGAAAATCCTACATACATCATTTTTAGCGCTTCTTTTGCTCTAGAATCTTTGCCTACACGGTAGGAATGATATTCATTAAATAATGGATTAGGTAATACTTGTTCGGCTTTGGTTGTAGTCGCCTTTTTGGAAACAACTTTTACTTTTTCAGTTTCATAATTAAAATAGGATGATTCGATATACATCGTTGCACAATGAGTTTGCCCTTTTACAGCATGAACAGATGATGTTTTTATTTTAATTTCATTATTTTCAATAACTTCATTTTCATCTTCTTCAACTGGTAGATATATAAAACTGCCATTTAAAAACCCTGTCGATTTATCTATTTTTCTAGGAACATTAATCTCATCGTTATGCCAATTGTAATTTATAAATTCATTTCCAACATATTCTTTGATTTGAGTATAAACTTCTTCGTATTCTTTTTTTGCTATTATTTTAAAGCACCAGTTGAACAGTTTAAGTTTAAAATCCTCATATTTTTCATTACCCAAGCTTTTGATGAAATCGATTAAATCTCTTTTTCTAAAATAAATATTAGATTCTACATTTTTATAAATTTTTTCTTCTCTCAAGATTCTTATTAATGCATTTAGAATAGATTTTCGAACTCCTTCCAACGTTTTTTTATCACTATCGAATAATTGCAAATGTTTCCTTAAACAATTAAAATCTTCTTTCTTTTGCTTTGATTCTCTTGAGTAGTTGGGAAAAATATCTTTAAGCCGGATTTTTTCATTGTCAGCATTTTGTTCTTCATTGATCCATTCTGTACTCCAGCTGATTATATGAAAGCCATGCTTTTTTCCACTCGAAGTTTCGTAAAGATTATAATCCTTAATAAGTTGTTCAAATTTACCTTGAAGTTTATCTTTTGAGCTTTTATTGAAAATAATTAGATGTGGTTGAATCGGGTTGTCTATTTTGGCTAGTCCTTTCACAACAAATCTCTTGTTCCCATCTTCATCCGGTTGCGGGTCTAAGGTATAGTAATTAACAAAGTTTGCTACTTCCTCTGTTAAACGATTGGAACCAGTTAAATAAATTTGATTTCGTGGAACCCAATCACAATTATCTTTAATGCTTTTGCCTGAATTGTAAATTGATTGGTTAATGTCTCCTATTCTTTGAATTATTGTTTTTGAATTATCTGAAATGAATATAGTGTCAATGAGATCAATTTGAAATTTCTCTAAATCCTGCATTTCATCTATAAAAACATACTTGAATCTTTCTTGGAGAATTGTTTTAATAATTGGTTTTTGGTTTAAAATCCAAGCGCCTAGATTAAACGAATCTTTGTAATTTAACAAACCAGATTTATAGAGCTCTTTCTTCCAGTTTTCCAGTTCATCATAGTAAGCTTGATTAGCTGTGTTGTTTTTTAATTTTGTTTGTCCATTATATGTTATTTTCCTTTCAACAATATTATATTCAAACTTTTTTAGGAAATCGTGAATGTTTTTTCGGCCATTTTCAAAATCGACTGTTTTTCCTGTATTCACTAAGCCAAATAATTTATTAATTAAGTTTTTCGGCTCTACTCCTTTTTTTGACCATGTAAGTGAATAATAGAATTTATTAACTTCATTCTCATACATTTCATCATCATTTTTTCTTATGTATGAACCATAGTTTTCAAAACATGCTTGATTGGCTAAAAAGCGGTTTGTAAAACTTTGTATGGTTCCAATAAAGTTGGGATATTCGAAAAGACGTGGACAATGTTTTTTAAGTTTTTTTTCGATTTCTTCTACAGCTTGGTTGGTATGTGCTAATACTAGAATACCAGAGCCATCTTCAAAAGGCATGTTTTGTGTAATACAATATAACTTGGCCATTAAAGCAGTTGTCTTACCGCTTCCGGGAACGGCTAATAAATCGGAAGTCTCAAGGTTCTTAATAAAAGGAATTCTTTCTATATCATCAAAACTATTTCCATCTATAAAAATATCTTGTGCTTGCTTAATATGTTCATCTTTAATTTGTACCATAACTACAAGCGTGTTTGATAGCGTCAATTAGATATTTTAAATATTCGTCATTCTCGTTTATACTTAAACCTGCTTTTTTATCTATTTTACTAGCTAACTCAGAAGCAATTTTTACTTTTTCGATTCCGCTAGTATAGTCTTCTTTTTTTAATTTTGAAATTAATTTATCTTGGAATTCAGCTTTAAATGATCCCGAAGTTTCTTTTTTGAATTCGTTAGTTCCAGAGTGAACAGAACATACTGCTTCTTTGAAAAGTTCGGATAGCGTTGATGATTTGAATAGACACCATTCTAGCGTCCATTCTTTGGCTAATTCTAAAGTAATATTTGTTTTTTCTAGTTCTTCTTTTAGTTTAATTAAATTCTCATTCTTTGTCTTTACTCTTTTATCTTCGTCATCGATAGTTTTGAAAATTCCTTTTTCATCAGGTTTGTTATCTAAATCAGTAACAATTGCTACCGGAACTTTCATTTCTTTGTTATCATTTCTCAAGAATATTTTTGCAAAGTGTAAATAAGCTGTAGAGGCAACATTCACGATTGAAACTTCTTTTGCAGTTAAATCATAACCCATTTTTCTTGCTAATGCAGGTATTAGAATTTCTTCAGACCAACCCTCAACTATAATTACTCCTCTAGCAAAAAACAGGTTTGATTTGGTAACATCTAAAAAACGCTCTAAATAAGTATAATTTTCTTTTTCAAGTTTAGTAGAAGTTTCAGCCAAAGGAAACACATTGTCATCTTTACATATTATTAAAGATTTTAAGTGAACTTTTGACGCAATATTTGGGCTATGTGTTGTTAAGATAAATTGAATTCCATTATTTGCCTCATCATTTAAAGCTTCAATAATTTTCATCTGTGCTTGTGGATGAAGATGCGCTTCAAGTTCTTCGATCATACATAATTTCAAACCATTCCATTCACGTTTAAGATGTAATAACTCTGCTGCCATAAAAAGGCGGTTCATTGTTCCTAGACCAGGATTACTTTTATCAACTATACCTAGACTAAGTTTTTCCAGTATGTTCTTAATCTCAGGCTTACCCAAAGAGAAAAGAGAAATTGTTTTGTCGTCGATGAATTTTTCTAAATATTCATCTATTCTTAGTTTAATTTGTTTATTGTATCTTTTATCCTCATTTGCTCCATTGAAATGATTTTCAATTTTATCATTTATACCTTTAAAATCAGTTTCGAACTCATGGACTTGACCTTTTTGTTTAATGAATAATTCGTGCTTTTGTAATATTTCAGAAAGCCTTGAGTTCTTCTTTGAAGCTAATTCACTATCAGCGTCTCGTAAAGCCTTTAGATATGTGCATTTTAAGTATTCTCTTGCTTCTGCGTTAAGTAAATGACCAACTCCATCCATACCAGCTTTAATATCTGATGGGATAATTCTATTCTCTCTAATTTCGGCTTGATAGATTAAAATAAGTTTAGGGCGTAATTCCTTGATTAATTTGTCATCTTTTTCTATTTCTTCTTCTGCCCACCCAGACCATTCAATAAAATGTTTCCCCTCATCATTAGAAATACCAGAAAAATGGATTTCAATTTTCAACTTATCAGTTCCTGTATAAAAATCAGTATCCTCAACCTTTATCCATTCATATGCATGAGTTTTGAGTACTAATTTTATCGCATCTAAAATTGTAGATTTACCAGAATCATTTTCTCCAATTAATACATTAAGTCCTTTATTTAAAGGAACTGTTAAATCTGGATTTCTGTTTAAATCCGAAGAACTTTTTCCATATTTTCTAAAATTCCAAAGTTTTAATTCTGATATATACATTTCCTTAAAATTTAATATTATACTTTGTAATTCAAATTTACCATTAAGTGATAAATATTTATATTCTTACCATGTGTGGTTACACCAATTTTAATCGCCGAATTTTTATAATCGAATTCATTTGTTACATCTTTTGTTTGATTTGTATCAATTTCAAAACCGATAGGATATTTTATTTTAGAAACAGTATCGTTTAAATAAATATTCCATTTTTGTTCAAATTTATCTTGAGCCCCTAAATCATATATTAGTGTTATAAAGTGGTTTCGATTATGGTGATAATTAAAAATTTTATACAAATGTGACTCAGTCCTTGTAAAATCTCTATGGATAAAAGCCTCACATACAGTTATAGTTTCACTATTGCTATCCTGAATTAAGATATCTCTTTCTCCTAAGCTATAACCACTTGCAGAGAATCCTCCACGAGATTGTTCTTTAACTATCCACTCAAAAATATTAAATCTTGACTCTAAAGCTAATTGAACTAAGTCATTGTATCTATCTTCACTGTCAATTTTATCAATAGCTTGGATTTTGTCTAAAACTTTATTTAAAGCTATCCCAAACTCTTTGGTGAGGAATTTTTCAATTTCAATTTGTCCGTTTAATTTTTCAGGAAATATTTGAATTAGGGTTTTTGGCTTTTTAGAAAAAATTTCAAGGTATGTTGATTTTAAGAGTCTAATATCACTTTTGTCATCTACTGTTGATTGTAATTTACTTATAAACTCAGGATTGCTACCATCTGATGCTTTATGATATTCTTTTGCTTTTTGTAATAGATAAATAGCTTCTTGTTGTTTTTCTTGGATTATAAACATTTCAATTTTCATTGAAATAATATCTTCCATCATTTGGTATGGAATAGGTAACTCCAAATATAATTTTTCGAATTCTGTAAAATCTCTTAAATTATAAAAGACAGTCAATTTATTTATCCATACTTTGTCTTTTATTTCGTCAATAGCTCCTTTTGGAAGATTTTCTTCCGCATCTTTCCATTCTTGTAATGCCTCATTGAGTAACTTGTTTTTCGTTAATTCATTATCTGATTTGGTAGCCCAGTTAATTTTTGCTGCAAATCGGTTAATAGAAATTGAAGGGCTCTCTTTAAATTGATTGTAAAGTGTATCAAATATTTGATAAGCTGCTTCCGGATTACTTTCAAAATTTATTAATCCAATAAAAAACTGTTTATGATGATATGCCTTGAAGTCCCTTGCTCCAAAAGTATTTTGTTTAGGTCCATTAAGCTCATTAATTTTATTAATGTCTTTTTCATTATAAGCTAACATTAAATTTATGGCAAATGAAACTTGTTTGTCCTTTTCATCTTTTCGTCTAGGAATTATATTATTCTCCCAATACTCTAATGCATCTTTTGTTTGTTCAACCAAATCTTTATACTGCGATAATTTAGTTAATGTTAATTCAATTTCAGGAAGCCAACTTTGAGAGTCAAAAAATTCAATAATTTTAGCTCGTTTAATTTTTTCGATTATTTCTTTTTTAAGTCCTTCCGAGGTAATCCAATCTAAAATTATTAGTAGGCGTAATAAATCGCTTGAACTTATTAAAACATTTATAATTTCATTTTTATCGTCAAACCAGTTAATAGCTTGTGCTATCTGAGGTAATAATTCTTCTTCTTTTGAATTACCAAACAATTGAAGTTCAAAAGAAGAACTTAAAATATCAATTTTAGATGGTTTCCCTACAACAGCATATTGCTTTAACAAAGTCATTATTTGTTTTTCAATTTCAATTTTTATATGCTTGAGGTGATTCTGTATTAAAAAATAGTCTTCATTATGAGATGTAATTTTGTTGAGAACTTTTAGTAATACAAATAAATGAGTACGAATTTTTTTAGCAATAAATCTGTTTTCTTCGTTATATTCAGTCTTCGCCTTTTTTAAAGAAAATTTTGGGGTTAAAAAATTGTGTAACTGATTTGTTTGTTTCATTAGTACCATCGGATAAATCCATTCTATTAGTGCTAATCTTTCGTTTCTTTCACTCCAATTTGGTAGTCCTACAATAAGTTCGTTTGTATAAAAATCTTTCTTAGTAATTATTCTTTGTTCTATTTTTTTTAAATAAGCGTCCTTGAATATAGTAGATAATTCTTCCCTGATTTCTTCTATATTGGAAAATTGATTTTCATATTTACTATAATAAATACATTTTGAAAGCCAACTTAAGCCATCTAGTTTTGCAATTGAAAATTGAATAGTGCCATTTAAATACTTTTCACTTTCTTTATAGTCTTTGAATAGATTAACAAGATTAAGAAATATTACTGGAAGTAAATATTCTCTATTTATTGTATTCACATTATATCCATTAATAGGACAATTTTCAATTATAGTGATTAGTAAACTTTCACTTTTTTTATGATTTTCTCTAATCTTATATTCTTCATCAAGAGTTCTAACGTTTGATAATGATTGAAATTTATCTTTGTTAATTTCTTTATACAATTGAAAGGTAAGAAGTGCGATCTCATTATTTGAATAGTCTGATTTTGAAAGTAGTGTGTCTAAAATGAGTTTTATACTTTTTTCATAAAGTTTAAGTTTAATCTCTTTGTTTATATTATCAATTGAGCTTTCAATTTTAATCCTTGTTATTAGATTAAATGCTAAGGAGGAAAATTCAGGTTCAACAAGTAAATAAGGAATTATAGTTGGTTTATCTTGAAGTAAAAAATGGCATGTTTTCCATAATAAATAAGGTTTTTCTAATCCATTCTTAAGTAGTTGTTTGATTAATGGAAAATGTTCTGTCTTAATTCTATCTCCATCAACAACATTTGAAAATTCTTGATCACAACAAATTATTGTTTTGATTAGAAAAGCTAAATGATTCCTGACTCCCTGAACATAAAATAAATTTCCTTGATATTTATCAGAAAGTGAGTGCATATTCTCATAAAACTCATAATAACTACTTGAAGTTTTTAGATTATCTCCACTCAAATCCACACCAGATTGAAAAGCATACCTAGAACTGATATTATCATCTAAATAGCATTTAAAAAACTCATTTTTTACTCCTGTAATGTCAATATCTTCAAGAACTAAGTCAAAAGCGGCCCTGACAAATAATTCTTTTGAAGATATAGTAGTATGTTTATAAAACTCTGTCCAACTGTTTTCCCAATATAGAATTTTATTTAAATATATTTTTACCCTTTCTTTATCATTGGGAATTGTTTGATTATTAATTATGCTTTCCCAAACTAAACCTGCAATTTTATCACTTAGAGCATCCCAGTAAGAAATTTTAGCATTATAAAAGTTGATATAATACTCTGAGCCAATTTCGTGAATTACTTGTTGTTGTTTTAATTCTTCAATTGTTGGTGAATTGGTAAAGTATGATTTGTGTGTAGTATGTATAAAGTTAAAATCTTCTTTTAATATAGCTAACCCTCTAACTTCCTGTTTGTTTTTTTTATTTTTTAAAGAGTATAAAAAATGAATATCATTCCAATTATCAAGTAAAGTAAAATAATAATCAATATTACCAATCTTTACATTTTCATCTTCTTCTTTTTTAGATGTTATCCAATGCTTTGTCAGCCAGGTTTCATCCAATGAAAGTTGGTTATTTTTTTTATATTCTTTTAAATATTCCGAATAATCTTTTTTACTAATTTCTTGTTTAGAGTTATTATTTTTGTACAATTCTCGAAGGAAAATTAGTTCTTGTTGATAGTTTTGTTTTTGTTCAAAATCATAAGTGATTTTTCTTATTGCATCGGGTATTTTAATTAAGCCAACAACTTCACGAATCCAATATTTATCTATTAAACTATTTATATCAATTGTAGTATCATTTTTTGAATTGTAATCACTAGTAAAACTCTCCAATTTATTTTTAGACCAATAATAATCCGATACTTTAGCTGTAATTATGATTTTTGAAAAAAATATTGAAGCATTCCAATTTATATCAGCTTCAAATGCTTTTTCATTTTTATGATTCTTCCATTTAAACTTGAATGGTTTAATTATATTTTGGATTTCTTTGATGTTTTCTTGAATCATAATTACTCATTGTTAATATCTAAATATGAAATGCTTTGTTCATCAACTCCTGTTCACTTCTTGAAATCCCTATTTCTTTAGCAATAGTTTTCCAGTTACTTGTTACTTTCAGCACTTCTTGTATAATGACTTCCATTTGATTATTATTTAAACGGAAATATTCGCCAACGCTTTTTGCTAATTCAAAATCAAGAGCATTGTTATCGGTGTCTATGTTTAAGGCTAAACCGTCTTTGTCAATAGATGGATTCAGGTCGTATGCCGGTGAGAGTATCCAACCTTCTTTTGTTAGTATAAAACCGTGATTTCTTAAATGGTCGTCTGTATTGGAAATAGCAATATTGAAGATTATTCTGCGCCATAGCTGGTGTAAATTTGCTTCTACATTTGTGCCGTAATTGCTAATAAATTCAGCGATGTCCAAGTAACTTGCGTGATTGTCACGAATTGTATCTTCATTATTAGCCGTCATTGTCATTGCTGAAGCAAAATGTATTCTTTCTCCGTTTTCCCGGTCAAAACGTTTTGTGAAAAAAGTATGGTAGTTACCCATTATTTTTTCTATTCGGCATGGTGCCATTTCTATTTCGGCATTTATTGCCAGCTGATAGGCCAGAAATTCCCACGCAGCTTTATCTGTTGTATCTGTTTTAGATGGGAATTTGGCAATCCAAAGACTTTTATCTGAATCTAAGACATTGGCTTTTGGTCTTGCTCCGCCTAATGAAGAACCTGGTGCAATGAGTACTGACAGATATCTGTTGACATCTTCATTCTCAGTATCATTCTCAAAAATAGATGCTGCATTTTGTAATTCACGAATGGATGCCCATGGCGGAGTAGAGGCAGTTTTATTATTGTCTAAAAAGTCTCCATTAGGGTCGATTTTGAAACGTAATGCTCCCATACGGCTTTCATCGTATACTCCTAAAAGAAAATCAATATCGTAGAGTGTTTTAGGTTTTTCATTATTTTCTCTTGCTAACTGTGCTTCTCTACGTTTCATTAGTGTTCGCCCCCAAGTGTCGGGCATACTGTCTAAGAATATTCCAAAATTTTCTTTTTGATTTGGGTATTGTGGACCACCATATAATTGAATATCTGGGTCGAGTATGAATTTTTGCTCTGATTTAAGCCACTCCTTATCGTATTCAAAGCTGAATGCTTTTTTGCCTTTGGCTTGTTGTGCCGATAGAATGCCAATGATTTTTGGTTCGGACATTTCTTTCCAGTGTGCGTAAACGTATATGTCGATTTTGTTGGTGGACATTATGAATAGTTATCTTTTTTAATTATTAGAGTTTGTTATGTTGACACTATTATTTTAACAGTTCAAGATCCTGGAGTTTTCTTCCCAGTTCATCATCTGAAGCGAGTTTAAGAAAATCATCCTGAAGCCCTAATACTCTTAGTACATTAAAATAAGCACCAATAGCAACACTAGGATTACCTTTTTCTATTTGATATAAAGTAGTCCTAACAATATCTGCTCTTTCTGCTACCTGAACAGCAGTTAGCTTTCTTCTTTTTCTGGCTAGCTTTATGTTTTCCCCCATCTGTTCTAATGTGATCTGGTGCTTAGGAAAAACGGTTTGTTTTTTTCTGTTCATCTTGCTTAATGTTCATTATTATGAACAAAAATAGTGTTTATGTTCATAATAACAAACATTTTTATGTATTTTTATTTTTCAGAAGCTAAGGTTATATCATCTTTTAGGACTATTTATAGCAATTATTTTTAATGAATATAACTTTGGCAAAAAATCTTTGTTTTTGCCAAAGTTATATTTAATTTATTTTCGTTTGTCTATTGAATTTCTATCATAGGCAATTAAATTGCATAGTTCTCTCAGTCTACTTCTAACACGATTACCATATACATTCTCAATTTCACTTGCAGATAAATTTGTAGTTATATGTGTTTGGATTTTTTTACTTCTAAAAATATCATACCGGCTTAATAGAATTTCTGCCATTACATTGCACTCATTTCCGTAATATTTCAGGTTATTTTCAGTTCCTAAATCGTCGAAGCAAATTGTTTTGGGTTCTGATTCATATAGTTTGCCTTTGCTGTATTTATGGATGATTTGGTAGCCGTCCTGGATAAATTCAAAGCTGATATCCCGGCACGGTTTTACGAAAAATTTGTATTCGGTAGAGGTTAGGTGTTTCATTAAATTCATTAGTGATGTTTTGCCACAGCCTACGGGACCAGAAAGTAAAATTCCTTTGTTGAGGCTGATGTTATATTGAAAACAAGTTGCTTCATCTTTGACGAAATAGGCAATGAGTTTGTAAATTATAGGATAATCATTTTCTAGGATTATGAAATGATTTCCGTATAATTCAACTCCTTTTTTTTCGAGCCAAAGGATTATTTCCGGGTAATTGTAATGTGGTATTTCTGTTTTCATAAATTTTAAAATTTAACCGCAAAGAATCCAAAGGTTGAGTGAAAGGTTTACAAAGTGAGATTAGCTAACGTTCTGTTCGCTTCGCTCGGGTGCTTCGTACCTCGCAATGACAGCTACAATGGTTCTGAATAGTCTTTGTCTGTTCCTGTGTTGAGGTGTTTGGCTCGATTTATCGGTGTTGTATCGGTGTTGTGTTTGAAATTTATGCTATTTAACATCCAGTTTTTTGCTGATGCTTGCCAATCGACCATCGGAGTTTTACCACCAACTAACCAACCGTTGCTGGAGAAGTAATTGAAGAATTTATTGGCTTCGAGTTCGGGAAAATTTTGTTCGAGGAAATATGCCTTGATTTCCTCGTTTGTTGGAGTTGAAAAATTCTTCTTTTTTTCGCGCAACTTTTTTTCTTTTTTTGCATTATCATTTTTTAAAAATTCATCTTCAATTTGAAAATTTTTTGATTGCTCGTCCAAGTTTAAATCGTTTGAAATGTTTGTTTTGTTTATATAGTTTATAGAAGGTACCAGCGCTTGTTCAGTACTTGTTTCATCACTAGTTTGTTGCTTGTTCACAAGCTGTCCTGCATTTGATAAAATTTTTTCGGTGTTGCTTACTCTTTTTTGAACTGGTTTCAGGTCTTCTGAAAAATTAAAAAGTATGACCATACTGCCCTTGAATGGGTTGAATGATGGCTCGTATTTGATATATCCTTTATCGTTTAGTTCGCGCATACATTTATGATAAGTTGCTTTGGAACAAATTTTACTGATACGCATTACTTCATCACGAGTTATGCTTATTGGGTTTTGAAAACGGTTTACATTCCAGAATTGAAAAAGCGCGATATAAAGGCTAATGTGTGTTGGATTGAGGCTTCGATCCTGAACAATTCTGTCGAAAAAACCTGTCAGGTGTTTTATGTAATTCATCGTACCAACCATTTTGGATTGAATAAAGTAACTGTTGCGTCCACTTTATTTTCTTCTAATACTTTCATTAAATCACTGTATGCGTAATAAATGATTCCGCCAATTTTGGTGTAGGATAATGTTCCGTTGATGCGCAGATTTTGTAAAGTACCTGGAGAGATGTTTAGCAGTTTTCTGACTTCGGTAGATTTGAGCCATTGTTTTTGCTGTTGTGGTTTTGAATTAAACATTTCGCTTAAATCTGCTAAAAGCAGTGTTCGGAATTCGTTTAAATCTTCGCGAGTAATAACTTCGATTGCCATAGTGTTGTGGTTTTAAATATTCTGGACAAAGAGAAATATTAAACTAATGCCAAAACAGTTACGGGGGTTGCGCAACCCCCAACAAAGTATAGCAAAATCAACCATTCAGCAGAAAAAAGTTTTTATTAATACTAATGTCAGCCTCTTATTTATTCAATTTTGACTAAATTTGCCTAATGAATAGAAAATAGAGTTTCAATCTCTATAAAATATATTGCGAAAGTTATTTAGGGCATCAGAAAACGACCAAACTTCTTATAATCAGCCTACGAATAAACTGTTCGCCTACGTTATGCGTGGGCTCGGTTTATCGTGGCTGTAGGTGCTTGGTCGTACCTCTGATGCTGGTGATCGATGTCCCACGCTGTTGTTTGTGCCAATGTCAAAATGGATTTTTTTCGTATATCTTAAAAGGATTTAGTTATGAAAGAAGAAACAACAATTAGTCCCGAATTACAACGATTTATGGATTTACACAAAATCCCAACTATTTCAGCATTGTTAGTGATTAACGATGAAACTTTACTTGGAATGGATGGTTTTGGATGGCGAATGCTGAAAGAAGTTTTAAGATTTCGTCAATCCGAGTAATTCAATTATTTTTTCACGGATAACATTTTTTGTCGTCGCTTCAACATTGTAGTATTTTGATTTTATGCTATCTGTTGAGATTTTATCTGTATTTACTGTTTTGAAATTTTCTGAAATAAAACGAAATATATCTGCTTGATTTTTATGTTTTATTATTCCTGTTTCGATAAGTAATGCGAAAAAGTAACTCAACTGCGCTACTGATAATCCTGTGAGAAATTTGATTTTATCTTCGCTGTTAGAAATATTAGTAAATTGATTGGCATCCAATTTCATTTTTTTGGATAAATATTCAATTTCTTCCTCAATCCAACCGATGATTTGCTCTTTTATTGAAGGCAAATTTTCATTGTATTTGATGAAAGTCCGGGTTTGTTTTTGATTGTAATTTTTGAGTAATCTATAAAGGATGTCAATTTTTTGAATGTTGTTTTCCTGTTTGGATAATTCAATCAAAATATCATTAGTTAAATTATCAAAAAACTGTGTAGAATTGAAGTTTAAATCGAAAAGACATTCTTTGATTGTTTCTTCAGAAATACTTTCGAAATGGATTTGTTTGTAAAGTGCCAGGATAAATTCTGAACAATAATTGAATTCATAATAGGTCAACTTTTCCTGTATGTTTATTGTTGCAATTTTTAATAACGGCTCATAGGCCAATTTCAATAACTGATCGTTAATGTTGCTTTCCAATAATCGTGATTTGACTTTTTTGAGTTTGTTGGTAATTTCAAATTCTTTGACCAAAGTGGAACGATAGGGGATTTGAATATTTACGTTGAGGTAATTACGATATTCTTTTTCAATGAAACGAAGTAATTTTTCAAGATAGATGTAGGTGATTTTCAGGCAATCAATTTTATCATAGTTATTAGAGAATTGATATAGGTCTGATGAATTTACGGGATTGATTTCTTTGATTAATCGATGGGCTAAATTTTCAAGTGCATACTGTTTTCTATGAATGTATTGTTCGATGCGTTCTTTTGATTTGAATTTGAATACCCGTTCTTTATTGATTTTCTTAATTTTTGAGTTTTCATTTTTAAGTGAATGGTAACAATATAGAAAGAAACGTTTTTCTTGTGATAAATCATCGATTTCACATTCCTGCAAAATGTATAAAGTATTTTCGTTTTTGTTGCAACTACGCAAATTGATTTGGGTTCCGGGAATATTTAATTCATCAAGGATTTTAGGGATAAATGGTTCAAATTCTTCAGCTATATTGGCTTCTTTGAAATTTAGTTTTCTAACTTTTGGATGCAGATTGTGGATTGGTTTTTTGACAACGTATTTTGTCTTACCGCTTTGCTTTATAAAATCTATCTGGTGTATAAGGAAGCTTTCAGAAGTGAAATTTTCTAAGAAAGGTGTTAAATCATTACTGAAAATGATTTTTGGATTTTTGATTTCTTTTAGGATCTTATCATAGTTTTCCAGAATATATTTTTGTTTCATATATTATATGGCTAGAGGCAGGGTACTAGATTGCCGGTGCAAAATCAAAAATGGCGTTCGCCAATATCAAAAAATGAGAAATTAGCCTGTTCTGTTTGGGTCAATGAATTTTTGAGGATATCTTCACCATCAAAGGCTTTTCGAATTGTGCCAGGTGTAAAATTGTCTATTTCAATTTCTTTATAGTTGCCTACAATTACTTTTGTCTGAGAACTTTTGGGAATACCTTGCTATGTGCAATTTCCTTGTCTTATTTTAGTATGCGTAAGTTTTTATTTCTAAAAAAAAATAATTTAAAATGAAGTTATCTTTTCTCCAATCTGCATCCAAATTATATGTTCAATAGCTTCCGGGTGTTGTTCTCTTACTATTTTTTCAGGATAATAAACGGGTTCATCACTTAGGTCAAAAGTTCCGTAATGCATAGGCATCCAATATTTTGCTTTCAAGTCTTTGAACGCTTTAATTGCATCTGTTGGTCCTGTATGTGCCGGATGCATAAACCATTGAGGCTCGTAAGCTCCAATTCCTATCAATGCCAAATCTATGTTGTAGTCATTGCCAATATCGGAGAAATGAGCGCCATAACCACTGTCTCCAGCAAAGTAAATATTCTTTTGGGATACTTTATCTTGTATCATAAACGAGCCCCAGAGGTTTAAGTTTGTGTCGCTTATCCATCGTCTTGACCAATGCTGGTTGGGTAAATAGTCAATAGCAAGGTTTTCAGACGTTTTATATTGCTGATACCAGCCTGCTTCCTGAATTTCATTTTTTATGCCCCATCCTTTTAAAATTTTTCCAATTTCTAAACCGGTTAAAATAATTGCTCCGGGATTATACCTGCATATTTGAATAACACTGTTTTTATCAATATGGTCACGATGATTATGTGAAAGTAAAAGATAATCGACATTAACTAACTCTTTTATCTGAAAAGGCACTTCTGTATATCTTTTCATAAAACGGTTGGGAGCAATAACAGGGTCAATTAATATACGGATATTGTTTAAATCAATAATAAAGCAAGCGTGTCCAATAGGAATAATTCCATTTGTACTTTTATCTGTAATATTGTTTATAGGTTTCCAACTCAAAGGCGATACTTGTTCTTTTTTGAGTTTTGTAAGTGGTCTGGGATTTGACATCCAACGCCATAAATCACTAAATTTCTTAATATCATCACCATACAAGTTAGTGTACAAACCTTTACTATTTAACTCGTTGCCTTTCCAATCAGGCTTTACAAATTTCAATTTACTATTAAATGATTTCAGTGTCATATACTAATTTAATGATTATACTATTTCCTAATCTTTTGATTGATTTAAACAATTCCGTAATTGATTTTTCTTGAAGAACATCTTTTCAAATGTAGTCCAAAAGGTTGATAGAATTATTAATGTTTAATTTAGGATTCTGACTCTGTTTAGTAAATTCTTGTTTTGCTTTTTACGCTTTGCCTTTTTTGTTTTTTATCTCCCCATATTTTCCGTTGTAAAAATCCTCATAAGCTAAGACTATTTCTTTTTTACTGTTCATTACAAACGGACCTTCAGCTATTACAGGTTCTGTATATTCTTCTCCACCAAATAATAGAACATCAACTGTTGTTTGTGCCGTGTTTTTTATCTCAATTTCCCCCGCTTTTCTGCTAAATTCCACAAACTCTCCAGCTTCAAATTCAGCATCGTTTAGGATTACATTTTGAGTAGTTAAAAAAGCGGCAGCCTCTATTTTATCATTCAAACTGATAGAAAATTGTTTTCCTGCTTCCAAATGGATATGTAACAAAAACTGTTCGGAATAATTAGGGATTTTTGAGCTTAATTCTTCATAATTACCTACAATCACTTTTATCCATCCACTTTCATTAGGTAATGCTTTTTGAGGTACTTCGCTGGCTTGAATTGCTAAATGGGCTGGTTTTTCTGCTTTATTTTTTGCAGGCAGATTAATCCAAAATTGAAATCCCTGAATAATTTTACTATTTGTTTCGGGATCGTAATTTAAATTTCCATCATGAACTATTCCTGTACCTGCTTTCATCCATTGTACACCACCCGAATGTATTTTGGCGTAATTTCCGGCACTATCAAAATGTTCTTCTTCACCTTGAAGTATATAAGTTAATGTGGCAATTCCTCGATGTGGATGTGCGCCCATACCATTTTTATTTATTATTTCTTTGACGGCAGGAGCAATATAATCGAGAAACACAAAAGGACCCACTTTGCTGGCGTATCTATTTGGTAACATTCGATTGATGCTTAAAGGTCCAAGGTTTGTTCTATTACCTTTAGTTGAGAAACTTGTTTGCTTTTTCATTTTTAAATTGATTATTTTTATTACTAAATCAGTAACACTTATATCCGACCTCCACCATTTGCAATTATTTGCTGCCCATTTATCCATGCTCCATCGGAGCCAGCAAGAAATGCAACTACATTGGCAATATCTTCTGGTTCTCCCATTCTTCCTAGATTCATATTTTGCGTAATTCTTTCCATTTCTTCTTTCGAAACCTCTTTTTGCATTAGCGGTGTCCTTGTTGGTCCAGGAAAAACACTGTTCACTGATATTTGGCGATGACCAAGTTCTTGTGCCAATATTTCTGTAATCACTTTACCAGCGGCTTTGCTAGGCGCATAAATTCCAAGACCTGCTGCCGGATAAAGTGAACTGGTAGAAGATATTTGAATAATGCGCCCACCGTTCTTAACTTGTTTAGCTGCTTGTTGCAACACAAAATAGGTTCCCTTGTAATTTACAGCATTAATTCGGTCAAAATCCGCTTCGGTAACGTCAATTATTGGGATGCCCATAACAGCAATTCCCGCATTAGCTACTACAATATCGATACCGCCAAATTCACTACTTACATCATCAAACAATTGAACAATTTCTGAAACTACACTCACGTTTGCTTCAAATGCTACTGCGGTTCCGCCTGCTTGTTTGATTTCATTAATTACTTCATCTGCTTGTTTTGAATCTCCCACATAGTTAACCGCTACCGCAATTCCGTCTTTTGCCAAACGGATTGCAATAGCACGACCAATACCCGTTGCAGCACCTGTTACCAGTGCTACTTTTTTTATTAACGTTGTCATAATTTCATATGGTTATAAAGTTTTGCATATAATATCAGCTATTCGTTCTGCTACTGCAATTACCGTTACATTAGTAGCCACCGAAATAGTATCTGGAAAAATAGATGCATCAACTACTCGAAGTGATTCAACGTGATGTACTCTTCCTTCTAAATCAACCACTGCTTCTTTAGAATTTATAGCTCCCATTGGAGCACTTGTGGTAGGATGAGCATAGCTTGCTACATTTTTTTTGATAGCTTCTTCCAATTCATGATCTGTTACAACTGATGTACCGGGTGCAATTTCTGAATGAATAAATGCAGATAATGGTGCAGTTGCTGCAATACGTCTTGCAATTTTAGCTCCTTCAATCATTCGTTTAGTATCTTCTTTATCATCCAAAAAATTCAAATCTACTTTTGGAAGTATGTTGGGGTCTTTGGTATCAATCCACACTTTTCCTTTTGAAATAGGGGTGGTTATAGCAACTCCCAAAACAAATCCACTTTTCGTAGGGCTATATTCATCCGGTAAAAGATGAGTAGCTGTGATGTGAAGGTCTAATTCTGCTTCATTGTCTTTGAATGTTGAAGTCCACAACTTTGTAGCTATTGGTGGCGACTTACTTTCTACCATTTCTTTATGCAGTGCAAAAGCAGCATAATGAAAAGGATGGTCTTTTAAATTTTTCCCTACAGGTAAATCGGCTATAATCGGGATAGACAATTGCTCTAAATCATTCTTTGCTCCAATTCCTGACCGAAGCAATATAGCAGCACTTCCATATGTACCACCAGAAAGAATAATTTCATTAGCGAAAAATTCATCTCCATTTGCCAAAACAATTCCTATTGCTTTTTTTTCTTTGAACAATACACGGTCAACAATAGATTGTGAAAGTATAGTAAGGTTTTTACGTTCACGAACAGTATTGGTGAGATATGCTATTCCAGTATTTACCCGAACACCATTTACCACATTCATTCGGTAAGGTCCAACACCATTGGCATCTGCACCATCAAAATCTTGGATAGCATTGTAGCCTATATTGACTGTTGCATCAACAAATGCTCTCTGAACAGATGTTAAATCAGTCCGAAGTAATTGGCGTACTGGCAAAGGACCGTCAAACCCATGTAGCTCTTTATCTCCTGAATCACTTGTTTCCAATTTTTTAAAATAGGGAAGCATTTCTTCGTAAGACCATCCGGGAAGGTTCCAGTTTTTAAAATCTTGGGGTCTTGCACGTAATGCAACTGCACCATTGATAGCAGAACTTCCTCCCAAGACTTTTCCTCGTGGCAAATCCATTTTATTTCCATAAATAGTAGGTTCTGATTGAAATCCCCAGTTATGCTCCACATCACCTCCGGGGTTATCTGCACTGGAAATTGCATTCGGATAATCCCAAGCAGAATATGCTTTTCCCCCTTCAATAAGTAAAATATTTTGATTGCTTTTTTCGCTAAGGCGTGATGCCATAACCGCACCCGCTGAACCGCCTCCGACTACTATAAAGTCATAAGCTTGATTTGATTTTTGTAAATTATTCATGGGATATACTTTAACTAGATTTTTAAAAAACTAAGAGTATGTTTATTTGTGTAACGAAGTATAATCTGTGTAACCTTTTTCACCTCCACCATAGAATGTCATCTGATCAGCTTCGGTGAGTTCGGCGTTGATTTCAAATCGTTTTGGCAAGTCAGGATTGGAAATAAATAATTTGCCATAGGAAACCATCTTTGCAATTCCTCTTTCGAGTTCTTTCTCGCCACTTTCCTTGTCATAACCTGCGTTAGCTATGATGGGATGGTTCGTCAAAATTCCAAGAACACCCATTACATCTTTCGGATATTGCGTTAAGTTTTCAGGAAGATATAGCGCATTCATCAAATGGATATACGCCAACGGAAGCAGATTCAATTGTTTTATCAAATAGGAATAAACAGCAACTGGTTCGCTTTCCAAAATACTATTATATGGGATGCTTGGCGATAATTTGATACCTACTTTATCTTTCCCAATAGCAGTTGTCATTTCCTGCATCACTTCAAGAATAAAGCGACTACGATTTTCAATACTGCCTCCATATTCGTCGGTGCGTAGGTTGGAACTTTCTGCTAAAAACTGATTTGGCAGGTAGCCAGTGGCGGCGTGTAGTTCAACACCGTCAAAGCCGGCAGCCATTGAGTTTATAGCGGCTTGTTTATAGTCTTGTATCACTTGCTTTATTTCTTCAGTACTGAGTTCTCTTGGAGTTTCATAGTCTTTTGCGCCTTGTGAAGAAAAATGTTGCTGTCCGGTGATTGGTATAGCTGACGGAGCAACCGGAAGTTCTCCGTTTCTGTCAGCAGAATGTCCTACGCGTCCAGTGTGCCAAAGTTGAGCAAAAATTTTCCCTCCGTTTCGGTGAACTGCATCGGTTACTTGTTTCCAGCCTGCAATTTGCTTAGGATTAAAAATTCCTGGTGTAAATGGGCTTCCAAGTGCTTGCTCTGATATATTTATACCTTCAGTAATAATTAATCCTGCGCTAGCTCTTTGAGTATAGTACAAAACAGTCAGGTCATTAGTTTCCTCACCACGGGCTCTTGTCATAGGCGACATTACTATACTGTTCTTAAAATTCAGATTTCCTATATTGTAGGGTTGTAATAATTTCATGCTAATAGGTTTAATATTTATTATTATTTATCAAGTAAAATTGCGATTTAACAGCATCAGAAAACGATGAGATATGATAATAAAAACCGTTGATAAATGTCAACGGTTTTTATTTGATAGCATTATTCTGCAGCGAAAGTATATGGTAACATTAGCATCATCAGATCTATAATTAGAGCTGAAAAAAGCGACAAATAATAGTTTACTTATTTGTCGCTTTGGTCAGAAACATTTATCAGAGATTGAATTCACCGAAATTTTCAAATGCGGTTGCTTTTTCTATGATTGGATATCCGCATTTTTAAGTATTAATTTCCAATGTAGTAACCCCCAAAATACTTTATTGGCGACCACGATGGAATTGGCTCAGATAATTTGGGAGCTAAGTTGCTGTACTTTCCTGTACCAAATACCACTCTGCCATCCACAATAGTCAACACAGAAGAAATAGTTTTTATTTCGTCATCCGGTATAGAAAAGTAATCTTTGTTTAGCAATACAAAATCTGCCAGATGTCCCGGAACAATTTTACCCATCTCATTTTCCTGTTGTTCAAACCATGTTGGTCCAACGGTGATTAGTTTTAGAGCTTCAGCCCGTGTCAAACGGTTGTCTTTCGTCAATATTTCAGATCCCGACACAGATTTTCCTGTTGTCATCCAGCTAATGCCTATCCAGGGATTGTATGAGGAAGCCCTGAATGCATCCGTTGTCATAGCCAGAGGTACACCGCTGTCTACCAACTGTCTCAATCTCGGCGTTTGCAACGCTTTTTCACGTCCATAAGTTTTGATAAACCCATCACCATGCATCGCCATTTTCATATCAAGTGCGATACCTCCACCAAGTTTTTTTACTCTGGCAATATTCTCTGGAGTGATAGTTTCAGCATGTTCAATACCCCAGCGTAACCCGTCGAAGGGTATCTTTCGATTTATATTTTCCAAAGCATCCAGAAAAGGGGTAATATTTTCGTTGTAACTAATATGCATGCGAAAGGGGATTCTTTTCTTTACTAGCTTGGAAATGTCCTGTTCAATATAATGTCGCATTGTATCCTTATCTATGATGACGGCTGGCATGTCAAAATTTTCGTGGTCATGTAATTCCAACCTGATCGATTCACCTGCACCTTCATACTCATGACCATGCGCCATTGTTGGATGCATATTTTCTCCCGGACTTATGGGAGCCTTTTTTGTGATAGCGTTAATTTCTGCATCTACCAGACTGGGGCTGCTGGTATCACCAAATTGTGCATCAATGAAAGGAAACCTTATGTTCAGACGATTTTCCTTCGCCAATAGCGCTATCTGAGTATGACCCTGGGGATAGGGATTCAAACCTACTGCATCGACAATCGAAGTGATTCCAAAACGGTTCAAGTCATTAATGGCATGAGTTAATGAACTTACTTGCTCTTCAAAAGTAGGTTGAGGAACCATAAATTCCAATGCAATAAAGAGCAAAGTGTAGCCTTGTACAACTCCTGTATAATTTCCTTTTTTGTCTTTTTCGAATACTGTACCCGGAAATGCTGGAAAGCGGTCGGTTCCAACTCCGAAAGCTTTCATGGCCAGTTCATTTAAAAATGCGCGATTATAGGCATACTGCACAATCACCGGTCTGTTTGGTACCGCTTTTTTTATCTCCTCAATTGTTGGTAGGCGGTTTTCCTTAAATTGGTATGGCGACCAGCCACCAATCACTTTTACCCATTGACCTTCGGGGGTTCGTTTTGCCTGCTCGCTCAGCATCTCCAATGCCCGTTGTAATGTTGGTACACCTTCCCATCTTACAGTATAGTTGTAACCCTTTTCATTTAGTACATGTATATGTGCATCATTTAAACCAGGTATCAAGCGCCTTTGGTCTGCATCAATCAATTTAGTGTTGTTGTCTTTCAGATTGAGTATCTCAGCATCAGTGCCTACAGCATAGATTCGACCTCTTTTTACAGCCAGTGCAGAAGCTTCCGGTTGTGAGAGACTTCCAGTGGTAATTTTTGCATTAAATACAATCAGGTCAGCACCGATAAAATCGCCTTTAGACTGCGCATTCAACATATTTGCAAACAAAATTGCAATGAGTAATACTATTAGTTTTTTCATAATAAAATTTTATTGAGTTATACACTTAATATCTGTTTTATGTTTTTTTGATAAATCGGTTTTGCATTCACCATTCTTTCTATGGATTTATGAAAAATACTTGTTTTAAATTGAGAACGGTTTATCCTAAAACA
>NZ_JAAAPM020000033.1 GCF_009909155.2 Flavobacterium undicola | reverse complement strand
TTGTTTTAGGATAAACCGTTCTCAATTTAAAACAAGTATTTTTCATAAATCCATAGAAAGAATGGTGAATGCAAAACCGATTTATCAAAAAAACATAAAACAGATATTAAGTGTATAACTCAATTAATTAATTCAAAATTACCTTTGAATATTCTAATTTGAGAATTAGGTTCTTTTAATAATATTTGATTCTCAATTATATTTGGAATGTTGTCGTAAATTTCGCTTGAATTATTCATTTCGAGTAATTTGTTTAATGCTTTTTTGTAAAGATAATTTTCTAATCGATTAAAAATACAAAAGATTTTTCTTTGATTTTTTTTCGTTTATTCTTTATAATTTATTTGTTTAGGTTTTTATAATCTTTTCAAAAAAAAAATCTAAAGTCTTTGTATTTAAAAAAAATAGATACTTTTGTCTCAGAAAAATATAGCAATGGCAAAGAATTTAGTAATAGTTGAGTCACCTGCAAAGGCAAAAACAATCGAGAAATTTTTAGGAAGTGATTTCCAAGTAGAGTCAAGTTACGGGCATATCGCCGACTTGCCTTCAAAGGAAATTGGGGTAGATGTAGAGAATGGATTTAAGCCTAAATATGAAGTTTCTCCTGATAAAAAAGCCTTGGTTACTAAATTGAAATCTTTGTCTAAAAATGCCGAAACGGTATGGTTAGCAAGCGATGAGGACCGCGAGGGAGAGGCTATTTCCTGGCACTTGGCGGAAGAATTAAAATTAGATAAAAAGAAAACTAAAAGAATTGTTTTTCACGAAATCACTAAGAATGCTATTCTTAAGGCTATCGAGAATCCACGTGAAATTGATTACAATTTAGTCAATGCACAACAGGCACGTCGTGTCTTAGATAGATTGGTTGGTTATGAATTGTCACCAGTTCTTTGGAGAAAAATAAAAGGCGGACTTTCGGCTGGTCGTGTACAATCGGTTTCTGTTCGTTTGATAGTAGAGCGTGAGCGCGAAATTCAAAACTTCAACGCTGTGCCAACTTATTCGGTTGTAGCTGAGTTTACTAACGAAGCTGGGAAAACCTTTAAAGCGAAATTGCCTAAGAATTTCAATACTAAAAAAGAAGCCGAAGATTTTTTAAATAAAAATATCGGTTCTACTTATAAGGTTTCGGATTTAGAAACGAAACCAACAAAAAAATCACCAACAGCTCCATTTACCACTTCGACTTTACAACAAGAAGCAGCTCGTAAATTATATTTACCTGTTGGAATTACCATGCAGCTTGCGCAACGGTTGTACGAGGCGGGATTGATTACTTACATGAGAACGGATAGTGTGAACTTGTCTAAAGAAGCTATGGATGCTGCCGAAGCTGAGATTATCAAATCCTATGGTAAGGAATTTTCTAAACCGAGAACATTTGCAAATAAGAGTAAAGGTGCACAGGAAGCTCACGAGGCGATTCGTCCTACAGATATGTCACGTCATACCGTAAATATCGATAGAGATCAAGCGCGTTTGTATGATCTGATTTGGAAACGAACTTTGGCTTCACAAATGAGTGATGCGCAATTAGAGCGTACCAATGTTAAAATTGCTGCTAATAATCACAGTGAATTGTTCACTGCTTCTGGAGAAGTATTGCTTTTTGAAGGTTTCCTGAAAGTGTATTTGGAAGGGAATGATGATGACGAGGAAGAACAAGAAGGTATGTTGCCTGCAATGAAGGTGAACGAAAAATTACAGAATAATTATATCACAGCTACTGAGCGTTATTCTCGTCCGGCAGCAAGATATACTGAAGCTTCTTTGGTTAAAAAATTAGAAGAATTAGGAATTGGTCGTCCGTCTACTTATGCGCCAACTATTTCTACAATTATCAACAGAAATTATGTTGAGAAAGGGAATTTGGATGGGCAAGAGCGCAATTATACGCAACTTACTTTACAATCAGGAAAAGTAGGAGAGAAGTTGTTGAAAGAAAACACAGGTTCTGATAAAGGGAAATTAGTACCTACTGATATCGGAACTATCGTTACTGATTTCCTGGTTAAGAATTTCGGGAATATTCTGGATTATAATTTTACTGCCAAAGTAGAACAGGATTTTGATGAAATTGCCGAAGGAAATATCGAATGGGCAACGATGATGCAAGAGTTTTATGATCAGTTTCATCCAACGGTAAAAGATGTTGAAGCCAATGCTGACAGAGAAAGCGGGGAAAGAATTTTAGGAACAGATCCGGCAACAGGGAAACCGGTTTCGGTTCGTTTAGGGAAATTTGGTCCAATGGCTCAAATTGGTGATGCTGAAGATGAAGATAAAAAATTCGCCAGTTTGATGAAAGAACAAAATATTGGGAACATCACTTTGGAGGATGCCTTAAATTTGTTTTTGTTACCAAAAAATTTAGGGATTTACAAAGACGAAGAAGTTGAGGTTAGCAATGGTCGTTTTGGTCCTTATGTGAGACACGGAAGTGCTTTTATTTCATTGCCAAAAGGCGAAGATCCATTGGCGGTAACTAAGGAAAGAGCGCAAGAATTAATTGATGAAAAAGCCCTGGCCGATGCTCCAATAGCCGTTTATAAAGGAGAAGGTGTTCAAAAAGGAACAGGACGTTTTGGGCCGTTTATCAAATGGGCCGGAATATTTATCAATGTGAGTAAGAAATATGATTTTGATAATTTGTCACAATCAGATATTGAAGCTTTGATTGAAGATAAATTGCAAAAAAATATTGATAAAGTAATCCACAATTGGGAAGACGAAGGTATCTTGGTCGAGAAAGCAAGATGGGGACGTTCAGTAATTACGAAAGGAAAAATCAAAATTGAATTAAGCAAAGATGTTGATGCTGCAAAAATGACTTTGGCTGAAGTTCAGGAAATGATTGCTCTAAAAACACCTGCTAAAAAGGCACCAGCCAAGAAAGCAGCTGCTAAAAAACCAGCAGCAAAAAAGACTGCAACTAAAAAGAAATAACAATAGTATTTTCCTTTTATTCTTGGGAAGCAAAAAATCTAGAATAGATAAAAGTTATGATGGGATTTGATTTTCTGGAACCAATAAATGATGAAATTTTAGTAGTATTAAAATCCTTAAGCTCTCAACAATTAGGGAGCAAAGTGGTTTTTCATACTAAAGAAGAATTTCCGGATTTAGCTAAAGTGAAGATCGCTTTAATAGGAGTTTTAGAAAATAGAGGAAGCGAAACCATCGAAAATTCGGGGGATTTATCTGTAATAAGACAGGAATTGTATAGTATGTTTCCAGGGAATTGGGATGCTACAATTGCTGATTTAGGTGATATTTTGCCTGGAAATTCAAAAGAGGATACTTATTTTGCTTTGCGAAAAGTTGTTTCTGATTTAATCAAACAGAAAATTATTCCAATCATTATCGGAGGTTCCCAGGATTTAACATACAGCATATATCGTGCTTATGATGAATTGGAGCAAATGGTGAATTTGGTTGCTATCGATAGTAAATTCGACTTTGGAAAAGAAGATGAGTTAATGTCGAGCAATTCTTATTTGTCTCAAATGATAATCGATGAGCCTAATAATTTATTTAATTTTTGCAATATTGGTTACCAAACCTATTACAATTCACAAGAAGAAATTGATTTAATCGAAAAGCTATTTTTTGATGGGTATCGTCTTGGAGAAGTTTCGAATAATATTGCAATTGCTGAACCTGTTTTTAGAGATGCTGATATTGTTAGTTTGGATTTAAATGCAGTAAAATCTTCTGATTCCGGGAATTTTGTTTCTTTTGCTCCTAATGGATTTAACGGTAAAGAAATTTGTGCGTTGGCAAGATATGCCGGAATTAGTGATAAGGTTTCGATGTTTGGTATTTTTAACCATCATAATTCGCGTCAGGAAGCAATTTTAATTACACAAATTATTTGGTATTTTATTGAGGGTTTCCATTATCGTTCTAATGAATATCCTTTTGGTAGTAGAGAAAATTATATAAAATATAGTGTGCCTATTGAAGACGAAACACTCGTTTTTTATAAAAGTGATAGAACCGATCGTTGGTGGATAGAAATACCTTTTATTTCTAATGGGAATAATAAATTAAAGCGAAATACGTTATTACCTTGTTCCTATGAAGAGTATTTAGGTGCATGTAATCAGGAATTGCCTGAGAGGTGGTGGAAAGCACAAAGAAAAAATGTGCTTTAAATAATCAATTTTTTTACAATTTGATTGATTTATGTGATAATTTCGAATTGTTCTAATGTAGGTTTATTGTGACTTTAGTCGGTATTTTGTGTCTTTAATCGTCTTTTTGTGTTTTTTGTCGATAAAATATTTTTTTTATATTTTATTTAACTTTACATTTGGGCATCTGTTTAATTGTGAAAAAAAGTATTGTTTTATTAATAAATAATAAATAGGTTTACAGACTTAAATAATAAAGAATATATAACCCGAATTTATATGAAGAAGTTCATTGCGTTTATGGCAATTTTGTCCCTTTTAATAAGCTGTGGTAAATCAAGTGATAAAGGAGAGTTAGTGGGTGTTAAAGGTGCGAAATGGCATCCTGAAAAACCTTATGGCATGGCTTTGGTGCCTGGAGGAGCCTATATTATGGGTAAATCTGATGAAGATGTAGCGGGTGTTCAAGATGCACAAACAAAAACAGTAACGGTTCGTTCGTTTTACATGGACGAAACAGAAATTACTAATAGTGAATACCGCCAATTTGTGGAATGGGTTAAAGACTCAACAATACGAATGAAATTAGCTATCTTGGCTGATGAACAGAGTGCTAAACCAGGTGATGGTAAAGGGAAAGGTAAGAATGCAGGAAGCATTGGAGATTTTGCATTTAATGATGCTGATCCTGAAAAGATGACTGCTTATGATAAGTACATGTATGATAACTATTATAGCATAGGTACTGCCGAAGATCAATATGCTGGTAGAAAATTGAACAAAAAGGTTAAGTTAATAAAAGATCCAAAACAATATCCTGATGAATATTATGTAGAAGTTATGGATTCAATGTATATTCCTATTGAAGAATCTTATAATGGTTTACGTAGTATTGATGTAGATAAATTAAAATTTCGTTATTCGTGGATGGATATTCAGGCTGCAGCTAAAGCTAAAGTGGGTAAAAGAAAAGATTTTATCAGAAATGAGGAAGTAAAAGTATACCCTGATACAACAGTTTGGATTAAAGACTTTACTTATTCGTATAATGAGCCCATGCACAATGATTATTTCTGGCATAAAGCTTATGGAGATTATCCTGTTGTAGGAGTTAAATGGACACAGGCTAAAGCTTTTTGTGCTTGGAGAACTTTAAATAAAAATACTTATATCAAATCTAAAAAGAGTGGCCGAGACTTGATTAATTCTTTTAGATTGCCTACAGAGGCTGAGTGGGAATATGCGGCTAGAGGAGGTTTAGAATCTGCTACCTATCCATGGGGAGGGCCTTATACTAAAAGTGACAGAGGTTGTTTCTTAGCTAATTTCAAACCAAATAGAGGGGATTATGCTGCCGATCAGGCTTTGTATACTGTGGAGGCTAAGTCTTATGAACCAAATGGTTACAATTTATATAATATGGCTGGGAATGTGTCTGAATGGACTGATTCTTCTTATGATCCAAATGCTTACGAATATGTATCTACAATGAACCCCAACGTTTTAGATGCTTCAAATAAACGTAAAGTAGTGCGCGGAGGTTCTTGGAAAGATGTTGCTTATTTCTTGCAAGTGAGTACCAGAGATTATGAGTATGCTGATTCTGCAAGAAGTTATATTGGTTTCCGAACTGTTCAGGATTACATGGGCGTACAAAACACAGGTAATGGAACAGGGAAAGCAAGAAAAAATAGATAAAAGAACCCTTAATAAATTTTAATAAATAAAACCTACACACTAATTTAAAAACTAAGATTATGGCATTATTAAGTAAAAAAACAATGAATTTTGCTTACGGTATGGGAGCAGCAGTTGTAATTGTTGGAGCTCTTTTCAAAATTATTCACTTTGAACTTGGGCCTTTAACAGGAACTAGAATGTTGGCTATTGGATTGTTAACAGAGGCTTTTATTTTCGCCCTTTCGGCTTTCGAACCTGTAGACGCTGAATTAGATTGGACATTAGTGTACCCAGAATTGGCTAATGGTACTCCTTCTTCGGGAAGGAAACCAAAAGCAGAGTCTGCATCTGAAGCTCAAGGATTATTATCACAAAAATTAGACGCTATGCTTAAAGACGCTAAAATTGATGGCGAATTAATGGCAAGCTTAGGAAACAGCATTAAAAATTTCGAATCGGCTGCTAAAGGAATTGCTCCTTCTGTTGACGGAATTGCTGCTACAAAAAGATACAGTGAAGAATTGTCTATGGCTGCTGCACAAATGGAATCATTGAATAGTTTATACAAAGTACAATTAGAAAGTGCTTCTAGAAATGCTGAAGCGAACAAAGAAATTGCAGAAAATGCATCTAAATTAAAGGAGCAAATGCAATCCATGACAGCAAATATTTCTTCATTAAACACTGTTTATGGAGGTATGCTTTCGGCTATGAATAATAAAGGTTAATAATTAGACTTAAAAAATTATTGAAAAAAATTACTACAACTAATTATTAGAAAATATGGCAGGAGGAAAATTAACCCCTAGACAGAAGATGATTAACCTAATGTACTTGGTTTTCATCGCTATGTTGGCAATGAATGTTTCAAAAGAAGTAATATCAGGTTTTGGATTAATGAACGAAAAATTTGAAAGTTCAAATGTGAATTCAAAACAAACCAATGAGCAAATGTTAACTGCTTTAGATACCAAAGCAGCTGAGGCTAAAGGTGAATTTGCCGTAGCGGCACAAACAGCTCACAAAGTAAAAGTAATAACCGATAATTTCTTTAATTATATCGCTTCTTTGAAAGAGCAGGCGACTAAAGGCTACGAAACGGATCCAGAGACTGGTAAACTGCCTTATGAAGATATGGATAAAGGAGATAATATCGACAATTGGTTTACCGGAGAAGGTTATACTAAAAAAGGAGATGAAATTATTGCAACCATCAATCAATACAAAGCAGACATGAAAGCTGCTTTAGGGACGGATAAGAAATACGCTTCTATTGTAAGTGAAGTGGAAGCAAAATTTGATGTTTCTGATGTTAAAAATAAAGAAGGTTTAAAAGATAAATTTTTAACTTATCATTTCAAAAGTTTTCCAGCGATTGCTTCAGTTGCAAAATTGTCAACTTGGCAAAATGATATCAATAAAGCGCAATCAGATGTTTATAGTGCTGCATTAGGAAAAGCGGCTGTAGCTGCAGCTTCTTATAGTAATTATCAGGCCATTGTGGTATTAGATAAGAATGCTTATTTTCAAGGTGAAGCAGTTAAAGGTAAAGTGGTTTTAGGTCGTTATGATGAGAATACTAAACCAACAGGTTTTTCTGGTCCAGGTAAAATTGTAAATGGTCAAGCAGTAATCTCTTTAACAGCAGGTGGAGTTGGTGAGCAAACAATTGGAGGTCAATTTACTTTTGTTGAAGATGGTAAAACAATTCCATTAAAATTCACTGGTAAGTATGTTGTGGTTCCAAGACCAAATTCAGCAACAATTTCTGCTGATAAAATGAATGTAGTATATAGAGGTGTTGTAAACCCTATATCAATTTCATTTGCTGGTATTGCCGATAATAATGTTAACGCTTCAGCTCCAGGTTTATCTAAAGTTGGAAACGGAAAATACAATATGAGTCCACAAGGTGGAAACGAAGTAGTAATTAACGTTTCTGGAAAAATGGCTGACGGGAAAGTGGCTTCAGATAAAAAAGTATTCAGAATCAAAGGAATTCCTGGACCTACAGGTACAATTAGGGGGGATATGGGTGTTGTAAAAGGACCTAAATCAAACTTAGAAATTGCTACTATTGGTGCTAAACTAGTTGACTTTGATTTTGATGTTAATTTAGATGTTGTTGGATTTAATTTAAAAGTTACTGGTCAACCTACTGTGGTTGTTCAAGGAAATAAATTGAATGCACAATGTAAATCAGTTCTTTCTAGAGCAGTTCGAGGAGATCAGGTTACTATTTCTGAAATTAAAACAAAACTTGTGGGAGCGGGTAGTTATTTATTGCCAAGGACTGCTCCGGTTATTTTCGAAATTCAATAATAAATATGTTTTGCCCCGATGGTTACGTCAATTTTTATTAATGACACTATGATGAATATGAGAAATTTTTTGATAATTGCACTCTCTTTAATTGGAGGAGTAGCTTCTTATGCTCAGTCTAATCTGTTGAATGCTAGAATTCCAGAAGAAATTGGACTTAAGACAACTGCCCAGCTTAATTCAGATAACGATAAGCCATTAGCTTATGGTTATGTTCATGATAGAGATGTACTGATGGGTAAAATGGTTTGGGAGATAATTGATTTGAGTGAGAAAATTAATTTTCCACTTTATTTTCCTATTGATACGGCTAATATTGGTTCTAATAGACGTTCGCTATATGATGCGTTAACAAAAGCCATAAAAAATGGAGATATTACTGAAATTTATTCAGATAGTTATTTCAATACCAAAAAAACATTTAAAGATATTCAAGCTTCATTGAGTCGTATTGATACTACTGATGCGGGTAAAGAGCAAATAAATGCAGGGCAAAAAACCGTTTCTCAAGAGTATATCTTGAAATCAGATTTAACGGCTCAAGATGTTACCCAATATAAGATTAAAGGTTTTTGGTATTTTGACAAACGTCAAAGCGAATTGAAATACCGTTTGCTAGGTCTTTGTCCCGTAACACCTGATGTGTACACGATGAATAACGAGGAGAAGGATTATATTGAATTGTTTTGGATTTTCTTCCCTGATGCAAGAGAAGTTTTGCATGAAGCCAAAGCTTTTAATGATAAAAATTCGGCAATGCCAATTTCTTTCGATCAAATCTTAAATTCAAGACATTTCAACAGTGTAATTTACAAAGAAGAAAATGTCTATGGCGATAGAGAAATTAAAGAGTATATGAAAGACAATGCTCAAAATCAATTACTCGAAGCTGAACGTGTTAAAGATAAAATCCGTAGTTTTGAATCGGATATGTGGAATTACTAATTTCGATTATAGCTTATATAAAGACTCTTACCTAATGGTAAGAGTTTTTTGTTTTCTGTATTTTTGTTTTTTATTTAGATAGTATGATTGATTATTTAATAGTAGGTTGTGGATTAGCTGGAATTTCGTTTTCTGAAATTGCTTTAGCAAATAATAAGAATATTTTAGTTGTGGATAATGATTCGCAAAATTCTTCCAAAATAGCGGGTGGTTTATATAATCCGGTTATTTTAAAGCGTTTTAGTGAAGTTTGGCAAGCTAGGGAACAGCTGATTTTGATGAATCAATTTTATGTTGATTTAGAAAAAAAACTTCAAGTTAAGGTAGATTTTAAAAAACCTATTTTGCGTAAATTCTTCTCTATCGAAGAACAAAATAATTGGTTTGCTGCTTCGGATAAGCCCGCTCTAGCTCCTTTTTTGTCTACTTCAATAATCACAAAAAAATACTCCGGAATTGATTCACCCTATAATTATGGGGAAGTTCTACATACGGGTTATGTAGATACCGCTTCTTTATTGGAACACTATAAAACGTATCTTTTGCAACAGCAGCTTTTGGTTCAGGAATCTTTTGATTACGAAGCGTTAGAAGTTTTATCGGATAGTATTCGATACAAAAACATTGAAGCTAAACACATTATTTTTGCTGAAGGTTTTGGTTTGCACGCAAATCCTTATTTTAATAATTTGCCTTTGGATGGAACAAAAGGCGAGCTTTTTATTATCAAAGCACCCGAATTAGATTTGGATGTTATTGTCAATACTTCTGTATTTATTCTTCCGCTTGGTGATGGATTGTTTAAAGTAGGGGCTACTTATAATTGGAAAGACAAAACTGATACGCCTACCGAAGAAGGAAAGCAAGAACTAATCGATCGTATAAAGGAAATTATTGATTGCGAATTTGAAATTGTATCTCATTTTGCGGGCATACGTCCCACTGTAAGAGATCGCAGGCCATTAGTAGGAACACATGCTGAGTATAAATCCGTTCATGTCTTAAACGGATTAGGAACAAGAGGGGTGATGCTCGGGCCAGCAATGGCTAAAGCTTTGTTTGATTCTATAGAAAATGATATTCCGTTAGAAAAAGAAATCAATATAAAACGATTTGAACCAAAGAATAAGAGATAATCTTAAGTTTTGGAATTGGGTTTGTAACTAACAAACATGTTAATGTAGAGATTTCGTGAGCCTCTAAGAACTAAAGGGAATAAAATAATAAGAGCGCTTACTATGGCAATGAAAGCGGTTTCTATAGAAGAATGAAGAAAGACATAAGAGATTATGAAAACAGCGATTCCAATAGCAACATTTAGTCCATAACTAACATACATGGCTCCGTAAAAAAAGGAAGGTTCGATTTGATACCTTAATCCGCAATGGCTACATTTTTCATGCATTTTAAGCGTAGAAAGTAAATTGTATGGATTTTTGTCTAAATACATACTCTCATTCTGACATTTAGGACAAGTTCCTGTTAAAATACTATTTAGTTTGGATCCTTTTTTTAACATTTGCAAAAATTTTTATCAAAGGTACATTTTTTGAAAAAGTACCAATGTAACATTAGTCACAAAATATGCTTAATATACACAATTTATCGGTTTCGTTTGGTGGTACTTATTTGTTTGAAGAGGTAACCTTTAGATTAGGAGCTGGGGATAGAGTCGGTCTTGTAGGGAAAAATGGTGCTGGAAAATCCACGATGCTAAAAATGTTGGCAAGGGATTTTGCTCCTGATTCGGGTGTGATTTCTCAAGAGAAAGATATTCGAATGGGATTCTTACGTCAGGATATTGATTTTGAAAGAGGAAGAACCGTTCTTGAGGAAGCTTATGAAGCTTTTATCGAGATTAAAATTGTTGAGAAAAAACTAGAGGAAATCAATCATCAATTGGTTACCAGAACCGATTATGAAAGTGACGAGTATAGCAAAATAATTGAAGATCTATCTGATTATACGCATCGTTTTGATTTATTAGGCGGTTATAATTATGTAGGAGATACCGAAAAAATTCTTTTAGGATTGGGCTTCAAAAGAGAAGTATTCGATAATCAAACTGAAACTTTTTCGGGAGGTTGGAGAATGCGTATCGAGTTAGCTAAATTATTATTGCAAAATAATGATGTTTTGTTGCTGGATGAGCCTACGAATCACTTGGATATTGAAAGTATCATTTGGTTAGAAAGTTTCTTGCGTAATTATCCGGGTGTTGTGGTGATTGTATCGCACGATAAAATGTTTTTGGATAATGTAACCAATAGAACTATCGAAATTTCTCTTGGAAAAGCTTACGATTTCAATAAACCTTATTCGCAATATTTAGAATTGCGTCACGAAATTCGTGAAAAACAATTGGCTACTCAAAAAAACCAAGCCAAGAAAATTGAAGAAACCGAAAAGTTAATTGAAAAATTCCGTGCCAAAGCTTCTAAAGCTTCGATGGCGCAGTCTTTAATTAAAAAATTGGATAAAGTAGAGCGAATTGAAGTAGATGAAGATGATAATTCGGTAATGAATATTTCGTTTCCAGTTTCAAAAGAGCCAGGAAAAGTCGTTGTTGAAGCCGAAAATGTAACTAAAGCCTACGGTGAAAAGACAATTTTAAAAGAGATTTCTTTATTGGTGGAACGTGGAAGCAAGATTGCCTTTGTGGGACAAAATGGACAAGGAAAATCTACTTTTATAAAAGCCTTAGTAAATGAATTTGAGTACGAAGGAAATATTAAATTAGGTCATAACGTGCAATTGGGGTATTTTGCTCAAAATCAAGCTGAATATTTGGATGGTGAAATTACCTTGTTGCAAACCATGGAGGATGCTGCAATGGATACCAACCGTTCGAAAGTGCGTGATATGTTAGGTTCGTTTTTGTTTCGTGGCGACGATGTAGAGAAAAAGGTAAAAGTCCTTTCAGGGGGTGAAAGAAACCGTCTGGCCTTATGTAAATTGCTTTTGCAACCTATTAATGTTTTGTTGATGGATGAGCCTACAAACCACTTGGATATTAAGTCTAAGAACGTTTTAAAGGCCGCTTTGCAAAAATTTGGAGGAACCTTACTGTTGGTTTCTCACGATAGGGATTTCTTGCAAGGGATGTCTAATATTGTATACGAGTTTAAAGATCAAAAAATAAAAGAATATTTAGGAGACATCAATTATTTCTTAGAGCAACGCAATTTGGAGAACATGCGTGAAGTAGAGAAAAAAGATGTAGCTAAAGCTGCTGCGCCTAAAGAAAGCAAAAAAGCCTCTTACGAAGATCAAAAGAAAGGGAAGTCATTACAGAATCGTTTGAGTAAGGTGGAAAGCCAAATCAAACAATTGGAAAAAGATATTCAGCATGATGATAAAATGCTTGCTTCTAATTATGACAAACACATCGAAGATGCGGCCTTTTTTAAAGCCTACAATAAAAAGAAAGCCGATTTAGACCAATTATTATTAGATTGGGAGATTGTTCAGGAAGAAATAGATAATTTGTAGCTATTCCAGCACTTCGCTACAAGTCCTCATCTCGTTGTTTGTTTTTATATAGCGCCACAAGAGCTTCTTTCAGTCGCTTTGTGCCCCTGTAAAAACTAAACAACGAGATTCCGGGCTTTCCACTTTGGTCTGGGCTAGGCTTTAGGGATTAATTAAAATATAAAAAAATAAGGTTTTTACTTGTCCTTAGCTTCCGCAGTCGAGTGTCAAATGTTTGAAGAATGCGTAAAAAGAAAAGCTGTTTGAGCGTTAGCGAGTTCTTTTCTTTTAGTATTCGAAAACTAATTTGACCGACGAGGAAGTGTAAGACTTGATTTTTTTGTTTCTTTTTTGATCAAGCAAAAAAGAAAATTGGTGAATTTAATTTTTTACTAATCAAAAATCACTCAATCGGATGAATTAGGCCGTTCTTTAAAATGATTAGTGTTAATTGATTAAGCCTATTTTTTTTGAATGAGCTATCGCTTCTTTGCTTTTTTTGAAATAACAAACCTCTACCGAAAGACTTTCCAGATTTTGAAGAGCTTTAATGACTTTCTTTTTTTTGTTTTTGGCTGTTTGTCTAATATAAATAGCTTGAATGGTTAAAGGGAAAATTTTAGAAATGGCTTCATATAAATAAGGATCTTCCTGTGAATCATCGCCAATAAGGACATATTTTAAATTAGGATAAAATTCTAATATGTGTTTTATTTTTTCAAATTTATGATTGTGACTACCTCTTCCGGTCCAGAAAAAATTAGTCAAACTGGTTTTAATATCTTTTAATAGTAAAACGGCTTTTGGTAATTGATGAATTTCGGTAAACTTGACAATAAAACGGTATAAATTCCACTCGCTACTGGAAACATAAAAAAAGACATTTAATTCCTCATTCTTGCTTCTGCCTGATTGACTCAATGCTTGATAATGTACAGTAACATCTTCAAAAACCTTACGCCGATTCACATTTTTAAAAAGTAGATTGTACATCTTTTTTAATGGGTTGAGCGTATAAGAAACTAAAAAAGTATCGTCAATATCAGAGATAATGCCCAAATGGTCAATTTTTGGGCGAATGTAGCTTTCTTTTGCAGCAATGGTTTCATCTTCATAGTTCAAACTTACCTCATAATCTACCCAGCCATAATCGATTTGATCAAGTGGAATACAGAATTTAAAATAACCGTCGATAAGTGTTTTGGTATGAATTACTTTAAGGTTGTGGGTTAAATAAATATCGGCATTAGCCCAGGTTTTCATTCGGTACATTCCAATTATGGAACTCGCGTTTTTGAAATTTTTATCCTGAAAATCGTAATCTACTTTTTTTGTGGGCAGAAAAATATGTCCCATTACAATTAATTCTTGTTCGTTGGCATAACCACGATATAATTTTATGATGGGCTTCATTTATAGTGTTTCTTTGTATTGTATTCTAAATTAGTTATTTTTAAGACAAATATGGAGTAAAATGGAGAAAAATAATGTGATGATGGTGGTGAATCCCATTTCGGGAGGGGTTGATAAAGCTTTTTTGATTGATCAAGTGTCTCATTACGCCAAATATTTAAATCTGAATTTGTATTGTTTAGAAACCACAGGAGTTGATGATTTGAAAAACATACGGGAGTATTATATTCAAAATCATCCGGAGCGTGTTATTATTGCAGGAGGAGATGGAACAATAAAATTAGTAGCCGAAGCTTTAGAACAGCAAGATGTTGTTTTTGGGATATTGCCGGTAGGTTCTGCCAATGGTTTAGCAACCGATTTGGGTTTGATGAAATCTCAAGAAGAGAATATTTCTATTGCCTTTCAAAATCATTTTGTAGCCATTGATTTTATAAGTATTAATAATCGAATGTGTATTCATTTGAGCGATTTAGGATTAAATGCTGATTTGATTAAGAATTACGAAAAAAGTGCCATTCGAGGAAAATTAGGTTACGCTTTGCAAGTTTTTAAGACCTTATTGCATGAAGGAAAATCATTTCGGGTGAGTATACAAAGTAAGGAGCAACTGATTGAAACCAAAGCACAAATGATTGTTGTTGCTAATTCTCAAAAATATGGAACAGGAGTTGTGATTAACCCCATAGGGATTATGAGTGACGGTAAGTTTGAGTTGATTATTTTGAGAAGGATAAATTTTCGTGTTTTTGTCAAAATTATCATGGGGAAAATTCCGGTTTCATCTGGAGATGTTACTGTTATTTCTACTGAGAAAGCCTTGATTAGTATCAATAAACCAACAAGTTTTCAAATTGACGGAGAATATTGTGGTAAAGAAACCAATTTGGATATTTCGATATCAACTAGGAAATTAAAAATTGCAACACTCAAAATTTAGCCCTTTTATTTGAAAGGATTTCGTTCTTGCCATTCTATTTTGGGTTCAAAATAATGAAATGTTTTGGATACAAATAAATTCAAAAATGGATTGTTGTGTTTGATAAGTCCAAACATATCCACTGCTTTTGCACCTACCGAACTTTTTATTTCTAATGCTGTTCGGGCAAAAATAATTCGATCGTATTTTTTGTTGATAGAATAGCCTATCATGTCATACAACATGTTCAAATAGAGCATTTTTTCTTTTTGGCAATTTTCATCGTAACCCAGGAAATAAGTGTCGATATCCACGCCATTTTTTATTAAAGTATTAAAGCCAATTAATTCATTGTTTTCGAAATAGCCATAAAATAAAAATCGGTCTTTTAGATTTTTTTTGAATGTTTCAAAGTGGTTTTCATCCAGGTAAAAGGTGTTAAAGGCGGCTTTTTGAGCTACATTTAGGTATAAATAATGGATACGGTCTTTGTGTTTTTGAATGTCTTCGAGACTTAGTTTTTGTTTGCTTATACCCGTTGCTTTTTTTCTGGCTCTTTTGTATTGATCGCGGTATTTTTTGTTCTTATCAGCTATGTAGTCATCAAAAAATTGCCAAGAATCCTTGATGTTAAAGATCATATTGGGTTGGGTTGAAAATCTATAGAAAGAATCATATTCGGGGTTGTCAAAACAGTTGATTTCTGCTTTCGAATAATCTTTAAAAATAGTAAGATGGGGTTTGTTGCCTTGTTTTTTATACTCTTGTTCTAATGCTTCAGTAGCTTTTTTCAATAATCCAAAAATCGTTTTTAAAGATGTTTTTTTATTAAATAAAATACCGTTTTGTCCCGTTAACATATTATTGCCGATGATGAGCACTTTGGAACCAAATCTTTTGAAAACAAAATTCCGAATTTTAGTCCTTAAACAATTGTCTCTTTCACCAAAAGAAGGTATTTGGCTTAAATCTAAAAACTGAGAAATACTGATCCCAATAATTTCTTCGTTTTGAAATAAAGCAATAAAACGGCAAGACATATTTTTTGGAGCCGTAGTTTCTAAAATGTTTAGATAGTTTCGAGACAGAAAAATATTCTTTGCAGCCAAAACATCCCATTCAACAGGCAAATTTTGAACAGAATCGTATATTTTAAATGAAAAAAATGATTTCAAACGTTGAGGGATTAATTATTGGCGAAGGTACTATTTTAAGTCTACAAGACTGTTTAAAGCTAGAAAATAACTAATTTTATAGAAAAGAAAGATTATGGAAACTTATAATAAAAAAACAGCACAGTCGGTTTTGTCGCAATTGGAAAATTGGTCTTTTGAGAATGATGGAATAGAGAAAAAATTTCAGTTTAAAAACTTTAATCAGGCACTTGCTTTTATAGTTCAAGTTGGATTATTGGCAGAAACTAAAAATCATCATCCTGAATTATTTAACGTGTATAATAAAGTCAATATTCGATTATCAACCCACGATGCTAAAGGTGTTACGGACAAGGATTTCGAATTAGCGAAGGCTATAGAAAAATTGTTTTAAAAGAAAAACTCCTCTCAATTTTTATTAATGAGAGGAGTTTTTTTGTTTTATTGCCAAGCACAGATAATTCCGCCCATAATCATGAAACAGATAATCCAGTAACCACTATTAATAAAGGTGTATTTCCAACTTTTTCTTTCGAATAAAGCGTTTGTTGCAATCATTGGAAAAGCTAGAAAAAGACCAGTAAGAAAACCGTGGAAAGCACCATGTTTGAATGTTCTAAAAGCGGTACCATAATCAGCCATGAATGCGGCGTAAGATGGTTTTGCTGTAGCTACATTTCCTCCGGTCATGCTAAAAGCACCCCATTGGTGAATAGTTAAAAATTGTATAACCATAGCAATTAAAAAGGCGAAGAAGACAGCCATTATAAAAATCAAAGGCATATTAGCTCCTTTCATTTTTTCTTCGGTTAACCCTGATTCTTTCATCCATATTGTTCCGAATACTTTTGGATTGTACCAAATGAATCCCACAACTAAAGTTGATAAAGCTGCTACAAATAATGCTAAGAAGTTAATTTCCATAGTGTTGGTTTTTTTGATTAGTATTTCAAATATAAATAAAAAAACTTTAATTGTATGTTTTTTAAAATTGTAGGATTATTACTTTTTAAAGTAAAAATAAAATGTATTTCATCGATTTTTTTAGTGGTTTAATCGGTAATTGTGTTATATTTATCTGAACAAAATAAAATGCGGAGATTATGAAAAAGATATTTACTCTATTTTTAATGGTTTTGGCTTCATTTACAATGATGGCTAATGTGACACTTTCAGATAAAGAAATCCTTGTGAAATTTTATGAAGCTACTAATGGTAGTCAATGGAAAGTGAAATGGGATTTATCTAAACCGATCACTACTTGGACAGGTGTTAGGGTATTAAATGATAAAGTGGTTGTTTTGGATTTACAGGATAATAATTTGGTTGGTGCAATTCCAGCTGAGTTAGGGGACTTGAAAAATTTACAAGAACTGAATTTACATAAAAATCAGTTATCAGGAAGTATTCCTGCTAGTTTAGGGGATTTAAAAGAATTGAAAGTTTTAGACTTGTCTTTTAATAGTTTATCAGCAGCTATTCCTGAATCGATATGTAATTTAAATAATTTGAAAAGTTTAGAATTGTATATGAATAGATTATCTGGAGTTTTACCGGTTAATTTAGGAAACTTACAAAATTTAGAAACTTTAGCTGTGTTTAATAATGAAATCGAAGGTACTATTCCAACTTCGTTTTACCAAATGAAATCGTTAAAGACAGTATTGTTAAATAGTAACAAACTAAGCGGAACCCTAAGTCAGGATGTTGCTAATTTAACACAATTGACAAATTTAAGTTTGTTTGAAAATAATTTTGCAGGTCAAGTGCCATTAGCACTTGAAAAATTGAATGGTTTAAAGGAAATGAATATTTCTTATAATAAGTTTAATGGTTTAGTAACTAAAAAGTTGGCCATGTTAGATACTCTTAATATGACTATGATTAATGATAAAGGTGTGGCTTATTTAATGAATGTTGCTGTTGAGATAGATAAAAGACCTATAGTGTCTGAAGAATAATAATATTGGTTTGTTATTAGAGTTGTTTTTTTTATTAAGTTAGTTTTATAATAAGTTTAGTGTTTGAAAAACCTGTAGATAAAAATTTACAGGTTTTTTTATTACTATTTAGTTTAGACACCACTAAAAGCACTAAAACCACCATCTACAGGTAGCACTATTCCAGTTATAAATTGAGCGGCATCACTACATAGAAAGTGAATAGTGCCAGCTAATTCATCTGCTTCTCCAAATCTTTTCATAGGGGGATTATTAATGATGCTATTTCCTCTTTGGGTATAAGTACCATCTTCATTCGTTAATAATTTTCGGTTTTGATTTCCAATAAAAAAATTGGTGCAATAGCGTTTACACGAATTTTACTGCTGAATTTTGTAGCCATTTCTACTGCCATCCATCGAGTGAAATTTTACATGGCCGCTTTAGAAGCGGAATAGCCTACCACACGAGTTACGGCTCTTTCCACGGTCATTGAAGAGAAATTAATAATGACTCCTTCTTTTTGTTTGGCCATAAGTTCGCCAAAAACTATCGAAGGAATTACAGTACCGTTTAAGTTTAAATCGGTTACCGTTTGAAAAGCATCCATTGATAAATCAAAAATTGTTTGGTTTTCGTTTATTGTAGCTTCGGGCATGTTTCCACCTGCTGCATTCAATAAAATATCTGTTCTGCCATAATGTTCTATAATTTTTTCCCGGGCTTCTTCTAATGATTTTTTGTCAAGAATATTTGCCTCAATTCCTAGTGCGTCATAACCACTTTCTTTAAGTGTTGTAACGCTTTTATCTATTGTCTCCTGATTTCTTCCTAAGATGACAATTTTGCTCCTGAAGCTGCTAAATGTTTAGCAATTGAACTTCCGAGTACTCCTGTTCCTCCTGTGATAACGGCAACCTTGTTTTTGATATTAAATAGATTCATTTTTTAATTTTGATATTGTTATTTATTTTAAAAGCTGTGCGAATTATATAATTCACACAGCTTTCTTAAAAAAAAAAGTAATAGGGTTTATTTTAGAATTTCCACCTTACAAAGGCTTCCATTGCGGCGTAATTAGATAAACCCAGTTGGTCATATAATTCGGCGGTTTCTTTATTTCTATCTTCGGCTCTTTGCCAAAATTCTCGTGCATCAGTGCCTTGAAAAACGACACCATCTTTTTGTGATTGGTGTTTAAAAATTCCATGTCTTTTTGCTAATACTTGGTCTGGACTCATGGGTATTGCCATTTCTATTTCGTCAATTCCCCATTCTTGCCATGCGCCGCGGTAAAGCCACAGCCAACAATCATTCATGAAGTCTTTTGTTTTAAGATTTTTTACAGCCTCCAAAATAGCGTCTAAGCAAACTTTATGCGTTCCGTGAGGATCGGCTAAATCGCCTGCAGCAAATATTTGGTGTGGTTTTATTTTTTCGATAAGATCCATCGTCAATTGGATATCAGCTGTTCCTAAAGGCTTTTTTTCAATGGTTCCTGTTTCATAAAATGGAAGATCCATAAAATGAATTTGATCGTCAGTTAGACCTACAAAATGGCTGGTTGCGCGTGCTTCTCCTTTACGAATAAGCCCTTTTAGATGTCTTACTTCGGGAATATCTTTTTGGCTCGTTTTTTTATTGTTTAAAAATTCATGTGCTTTATTGTAAATCGAATCGGCTTCGGGACTATTGATTTCAAATTTTTCGTTGTAATCGCATACAAATCGAGCAAATCTTTCGGCTTCGCTATCGGCTACAGCAATATTTCCAGAGGTTTGATAAGCCACATGAACTTCATGACCTTGTTCTTGCAATCTCATAAAAGTGCCTCCCATACTGATGATGTCATCATCCGGATGTGGACTAAAAATAAGCACTCTTTTTCTGGCTGGTTCAGCACGTTCAGGTCTATTGCTATCATCGGCATTGGGTTTTCCTCCAGGCCAGCCTGTGATAGTATGTTGTAATTTGTCAAATATACTGATGTTGATGTTGTAAGCAGGTCCTAAATCGGCCAGTAAATCGCTCATTCCGTTTTCGATATAATCAGCATCAGTCAGTCTAAGAATTGGTTTTTTTAAGTCGAGTGCCATTCTTAGAACAGCTTTTCGAGTCAATTTATCAGTCCACGCAATTTTTTCAACCAACCAAGGTGTATTGATTCGGGTTAGTTTAGAACCAGCTTCTTGGTCTAAAACAAAAATAGCATTGTTGTGTTCTTGTAGAAAAGAAGCCGGAACCTGATTAGTTACAGTGCCTTCAGCTGAAGCTTTAACAATGTTTGATTTTCCTTCGCCCCAAGCCATTAGAATAACTTGTTTGGCTTCCATTATTTTTTTTATTCCGAGTGTAATAGCAGTTCTGGGAGTATTGGTCAAACCCGAAAAATCTTTGCTTGCTGCAACTCTGGTGATATGATCTAAAGCGACCAATCGAGTTTTTGAATTTTGTAACGAACCTGATTCATTGAAACCAATATGTCCATTACCTCCAATTCCCAGAATTTGTAAATCGATTCCGCCTAGAGCTTCTATTTTTTCTTCATAATTGGCGCAATATTCTTGAATTTCTTCTTTGGATAAAGTTCCATCAGGAATATTATAGTTCTCAGGTAAAATATCTACCTGATCCAATAGTAATTCTTTCATAAATCGCACGTAGCTATTTATAGAATCGGGTTCCATTGGATAATATTCATCCAGATTGAAAGTAATAACATTTTTGAAACTAAGTCCTTCTTCTTTGTGCATTCTTACCAGTTCGGCATACAAACCTTTTGGTGAAGATCCAGTTGCTAATCCTAGAGTACAATTTTCCTGGGATTCCTGTTTTGTTCTAATCAATGCCGCAATTTCTTGTGCAACGGCTATAGAAGCTGTTTTTGAATTTTCGAAAACCACCGTGTTGATGTTTTCGAATCTTTTTTCAAATCCGGTAGCTTTGTCGATATTGCTTTTTATCATTGTGTTGTTTTTTTCTTGTTTTGAAAATTAAATAAAGCTTTTACTAAGATAGTATGATATAAATTAATACGGTCAAGCAAACTAAAATACTTCCCGCAAGATTCATTCCTGACCAAGATTTTTCATAGTTTTTTGATTGTTCTTCTTCGTATTGCGTGTTTGATTTCGAAGCGGTGTATAATTTGGAAACGGCTAACATAATAATGAAGTTTAATACAAATTCGATTCCCCATAAATGAACAAAATGAATGTTAATTTGAAATACAAATGAGGTTAAGATGTAAAAAACAAAACCGAAGAATAAGCCCGCTTTTGCACCTGCAGCATTAATTTGTTTGAAAAATAATCCTGCAACTAAAATAGAGGAAATGGGGATAAAAAAGATTCCGTTTAATTCTTGTAAAAGGAAATACAATCCTGAAGGAGCATAAGCCATTAATGGTGCAACAGATATGGATAAAACAGCTAAGATTACAGAGGATATTTTACCATAATAGGCTAGTTTTTCATCGGTTGCATTTTTATTAAAAGTCTTTTTGTAAATGTCTATACAAAAGATGGTACTTGCTGAATTTAGTACGCTATTAAAAGTACTTAATACAGCTCCTAATATCACTGCGGCAAAAAAACCATAAAGATAGGAGGGAAGTATTTTTTTTACTAATAGTGGATAAATTAAATCAGGTTTGTCATAATGCTGCTCTTGGAAATAGTAAAAACCAATTAATCCTGGAAGTACAATAATTAAAGGCATTAACAATTTCAAAACACCAGTAATAATTAATCCTTTTTGGGCTTCCACTAAATTTTTGGCACCAAAAGCTCTTTGGATAATGGTTTGATTCATTCCCCAGAAATAAATTTGGTTGATCATCAGCCCTGTAAAAAGAGTAGAGAAGGGTAGAACTGAATCTTCGCTTCCGATGATGTCAAACTTTTTTGGTGCAAAATGGTAAATGGTACTTACGCCGTCAAAAATATTTCCTTTCCCAATTTGATACAGCGCAATGGCGGGGACTAATAGACCTCCAAGCATTAATCCAAATCCATTAAGGGAGTCAGAGTAAGTAACTGCTTTTAATCCTCCAAATATAGTGTAGACTGAACCAATGACACCAATAGCCAGAACACTGTAAACTAAGGATTGTTCTTTAGAAATGGAGAATGCAGTCGAGAAATCAAAAATGCTTTCGATATTGATAGCTCCAGAATACAAAACTATTGGTAATAAAGTCACAACAAATGAAATCATCAATAAAAAAGCAACTATAGAACGAATGCTGGAATCAAACCGTTTTTCCAGAAATTCTGGAATTGTGGTGAGTTTCATTTTCATAAAACGCGGAATAATATAAATTGCCGCTATAACTAAGGCTATTGCCGAGGTAACTTCCCAGGCAATAACGATAATTCCATTTTTATATGAACTACCATTCATTCCTATTAAATGCTCGGTAGAAATATTAGTAAGAAGCATTGAACCCGCAATAACAGGTGCAGTTAAACTTTTTCCAGCTAAAAAATAACCATTTGAAGTGTCAAGCTTATCTTTTCGGAGCTTATAACTGGTATAAAAAAGCACTAAGAGTGTGAATCCAAAAAAGCCTAAATAAGAGTATAACATTTTAAATGGTTATTAAGTTATGCAATCTTGTTTTAGAATTTTAATTTAGCTGGTAGATATTTAGCCACTAACTCTTCATAATAAGGTCTTAAGGCTTTTGAGTCCGGTTTAACAGGTGCTTTAGTGTATAAATCGTAAGGATTGAATTTTTTTACCCATTCGAACATTTCAATATCTTTTTCGGTCATTAAATGCGTATATGCATTTTCTCTGTGTTGAGAATAAAAAGAGTGGTAACGAATCATGTATAAAGCTGGTTCAGGTAAATAGTCTTTCATGATTTGGTATAAATATTCGTCATGTCCCCAACTCATTTTCACATTGTCTAATCCGCAATTAGGGGAATAAACACCGTATTTAGTGTTGTATTTTTCATTAGTACTATCTGGATTTGCAGCAAAAAACTCTGGATAAACAATTTTATTTGAAAATTGACAGCCTACTGGGAAAGTATCTCCTACAACAGCCCATTGTGGTTCTCCAAACAGGCATAATACTTTTCCAATATCGTGCAAGAATCCTGTAAGTACAAACCAATCGGGGTGACCGTCGGCACGAATGGCTTCTGAGGTTTGAAGTAGGTGTTGGAATTGGTCTAAATCAATATCCGGGTCGCTATCATCAACTAAAGTATTCAGGAAATCTACAGCTTCCCAAAGAGACATTTCTTTTCTGTCAAATTTTAAGAACTCTTTTTCCTTCTCGCATACAAAATCATAGGTTTGATAGGTGTGGTTTATTCGGTAAAACTCTCTTACTGTTTCTACTCTTTCTGAATCCACATAATTACGGAATTCTTCTTTTTCTTTTGTTTCGGCAGCAGGATCAGGATAGCGTTCGATTATATTTTCTTCCCAATCATCAATTTGATGCATCGGATTATTGAATTTGTCTGAGTTGTTAGCGTTTTCCATGTGAGTTGTGTTTTATTATGTTTTAATGAATAATTTGAATTTTTTAAAAAGCTACAGTTGTTGTACTAATTGTCAATTTCAAAATTACGAACATACTATTTTTTCAAAATGGATAAATGCTCCAAAAACATGGATGGATTTTTCATAGTGTTATTTTTTTATTGAATAAATTATAGTATATGTATTTAAATCTGTGTTTTTTTAGAATGTTCTCTAAGTCACTATTTTTTATTTGTGGCTTTAATTTCTAAAAATGAAGTAATAAGAAGTAATAAAGAGTTGATTTTTGTTGAAAGGAGGTAAGGGAGTAACTTTTGAAAACGAATTTTAGCTTAAAATTAAGAATTATTGTTTTTTTTGAATGTTAAAAAAGGATTTTCAAATTAACTTAAATGTTTGTTCGTGATATATCAGGGTTTAAATTGCTAAAGGCTTGTTGATCAGGGGTTGGTGTTGATGAAAATTCAAAAAAATAACTAATAAAAAATAATAAATGTATTTTTTAACTACTTTTTTTACGGGTGTTTGATTGAATTCTATATGTTTTTGACGAATTTATCCATTCCCAAGCCGTACTTAACTGTTAATTTTACTATAACATTATTAACTAATACTAATTAAAAATGAAAAAAACCAAATTCAAATTATTGACGTTGTTTTTCTTAATAGCGTTTTCAATTAATTCGTGGGCGCAAAAAACGCAAGTTTCTGGTAAGGTAGTAGATGATCAAAATATGCCTTTGCCTGGTGCAAATGTTTTGGAAAGCGGAACGAAAAATGGAGTTGTGACAGATTTAGACGGGAAATTCAGACTTGATGTTTCAAAACCTAATGCTGTTTTAGCAGTTTCTTATGTAGGTTATGCTGATCAGAGTATGAAATTAAATGGCTCAAAATCTAATTTGATAATTAAATTGGTTTCAGGAGCTAATGCTTTAGAGCAAGTAGTTGTAGTAGGGTACGGTAAAAGTTCACGTAAAAACTTAACTACTGCGGTTACATCAATAAAAGCTGATGAATTAAATAGAGGAGCTATAAGTGATGTGGGGCAGTTGTTACAAGGGAAATCTTCAGGATTGAATATTTCTGCAAGTGGTGACCCTAACCGTAAAGCTTCGGTAGTATTGCGTGGAGCTTCTACATTAAATAGTTCACAAGGACCATTTTATGTAGTAGATGGAGTTCCTGGAGTTGATATTGCATTAGTTTCACCTGATGATATTGCTAGTATTGATGTACTTAAAGATGCTGCAGCTACTGCAATCTATGGTAACCGTGCTGCTAATGGTGTAATCATGGTAACTACTAAAAGAGGTAGTAAAGAAAAAACACAAATTTCTTATAGTACTTATGTAGGATTTGAAAAAATATCTAATCAACTAGATATGATGAATGCTACACAATTGAGAGAATTTGTTACTAAAAACAATCTTTCTTTTACTCCTGAGAATGATAAAGGAGCTGATACAAATTGGCAAAAAGCCATTCTTAGATCTGGAGCACTTTCTACAAGTCATAATTTATCTATAAGTGGTGGTGGTGAACACGGAAATTATACTGCTAGTTTGACTTCGCTTAATAGAGAAGGTGTTATATTAAGTAGTGATTTTTCGCGTATTATTGCTCGTCTTTCGGTAGAACAATTTGCTTTTGATGATAAAGTAAAGTTTGGATTGAATGTGTCTAATTCGAATACTACTGCTAAGAATGTAGCTCAACGTAATACTGTTCTTTTGCAAGCAGTAAACCACTTGCCGGTATCGCCAGTTAGAAATGCTGATGGTACTTTCTTTGAAAACTTCATTAGTACTGGATATTTTAACCCGGTAGCTTTAATCGATCATGGTGATGATGATACTAAGACAAGTAATTTAGTTGGAAATTTTACAACAGAAATTAAGTTGCCTTTTGGTTTAAAATACAACTTGAATATAGCGCATCAAAAAACAACAACTTTTCATGGAGAATTTTATGATAGCTACTACCAACAATACAATAGTGCTAACTTTTATAACAATCCAGAACCACCAGCTGTACACTCTTTAATCAACTTTGGTGTAAATGGTTCAGCTTTAAGAAATACTTATACTAATACAAATAATATTGTCGAAAGTTTCTTGACTTGGGACAAAACTTTTGGTAATCATAAAATTAATGCTGTGGTTGGATATTCTTGGCAAGAAGATATCTTAGGCGATGGATTCCAAGCAACAACTACTAACTTTCCAGTGGATAATGTAAGTTATAACAACTTAGCTTTAAGTAATTATTCTTCTGTTTCGGGATATAGAGTAGATTTTGGAAGTAGTACAGCTTATCAAAAAACACGTTTGATTTCTGATTTTGCTCGTTTGAATTACAATTATAATGACAAATACCTTTTACAAGGATCTATCAGAAGAGATGGAGGTTCAGTATTTGGTGCTAATAACAGATGGGGTTATTTCCCTTCAGTAGGAGGTGCTTGGAGAATGGACAAAGAAAACTTCATGGCAAATCAACGTATTTTTGATGATTTGAAATTACGTGCAAGTTATGGTGTAACAGGAAATTCATCAGGATTTAATGCTTATACAGCTCAGTTTATTTCAGGAAGTTTAGGAACTTATTATTATAATGGACAACAAGTTGGTGCTTATGGTCCAAACCAAGCAGCTAACCCTGATTTGCAATGGGAAAAAACATCTACAGCTAACTTAGGTCTTGACTTTACAGTTTTAAGAGGGAAATTATCAGGATCGATTGATGTTTATGATAAGAGAACTACAGGGATGATTTTTAATTATAGTGTTAATCCGGTTCTTGTACCAGTTGGTAATATTGTTGCTAATGGCGGAAGTATGTCAAACAAAGGGATTGAGTTGAGTTTAAATGCAACTCCGGTAAAAACTAAAAATTTTACTTGGTCAACTGGAATGAACGCGTCTCATAATAAAAACTTGATTACCAAATTGACAAATCCATTCTTTATTGGAGGAGACTCAATTAGAAGAGTTCAACCAGAAGGAGCAGGGCAAACAGGAAGTTCATTACAAATTTTCAAAGAAGGAAGACCATTAGGACAATTCTTTACCCTTGAATATGCAGGAAAAAATTCAAGTGGAGTTTCTCAATATGTTGCTAAAAATGGAAGTTTAACAACTAACCCACAAATTGGTACTGATTATCACTATGCTGGTAATGCACAACCAAAAGTATTATTGGGATGGTCAAATGATTTTAAATACAAAAACTTCGATTTAAACATTTTTATTCGTGGAGTATTTGGTAATAAAATTTTCAATGCTACTCGTGCCGATTTGTTTAGACCTTCTACAGCTATGACTACTAATATTTTAGTTGATGCAGCTAATGAATCTCCTAGCGATTTGAATGCTTATAAATATTCAACTCGATTCATCGAAGACGGAAGTTACATTCGTTTAGACAATGCTACATTAGGATATAATTTCCCAAGCATTCATAAATACATTAAAAACTTACGTATTTATAGTACTGTAAATAATCTATTTGTAATTACCAAATATAGTGGAATTGATCCAGAGGTAGAACAAGGAGGAACTGCTCCAGGCGTAGATTCAAATAACTTTTATCCAAAAACACGTTCTGTTTTATTTGGTTTAAAAGTGACTTTCTAAGAATTAATTGTAATTATAAAAAAACTATGAAAAAGATATTTAAATATTTCAGTTTACCAATCGTTTGTGTTGGTTTATTATGGTCTTGCGATAATCTTGATGTGCCTATCACCACTCAGTTAACGCCAGATGTATTTCCTCAGAATTCTACCCAATATATTCAAGCAGCAGGACCTGTTTATGTAGCTTTCCGTGGCGATTATTCATTCTCTTGGTGGTTTACTCAATCTTTGAGTACTGATGAGGCAATTATGCCTGCCAGAGGAGGGAACTGGTTTGATAATCAAAACTATATGAAGTTGCATTATCATTCTTGGAACAAAGATCACGGATGGACAAATGGGCTTTGGGGATGGTTATCAAGGGTAATTGGAACTTCTAATCAGGCTATTTCTATCTTAGATAAAACCATGCCTGCAGGAACTGATAAAAATATGGCTATAGCTGAGATGAAAACCATGCGTGCTATTTCTTATTTTATGATGATGGATAGTTATGGTGATGTTCCTTTGGATACTGTTTATGGAGATTTTACTTCACATGCAAAATCAGACAGAAAAGTAGTTTTTCAATTTGTTGAATCAGAGCTTAAAAAAGCGCTTCCTAATTTGAGTGCTGCTTCTGGAGTAACTACTTATGGAAGACCAAACAAACAAACAGCTAATGCTTTATTGGCTAAAATGTATCTGAATGCTGAGGTGTATACAGGAACACAACGCAACAATGATTGTATAGCTGCCTGTGATGAGGTAATTAAATCGGGTCTATATGCTATTGAAGGAAGAAGCACTTATCTTCAAATGTTCTATCCAAATAATGGTCCACAAATGAAAGAGTTTATATTTGCAGTACCTTATGATCCTGCTTCTTCGGCAGTAGGTTACAATGGTCAGATGTATCATGCCCGTTATGATGTGCCTCGTTCAATGCGTGTTAAATTTGGATTACCTTATACTCCAAGTGCTCCTAGAAGTACTTTGCCTGAATTCTATGCTAATTTTAATGACGCTAACGACATTAGAAACAAACAATGGTTAACAGGATTGCAATACATGAATGACGGAGTAACTCCAGTAACCGTTACTACAACTAAAAAAGGTTATGATCAATTTTATACAGGTTCTGATGGTGGAGCAAGTTATACCTATCAAGTTAATTTAACACCTAATATTGCGTATCGTCAAGATCCTACTTTGTATGATTGTGGTAATGACGAGATTGCCTGGAACATGGGATACAGAAATATTAAGTTTTATCCGGATGCTACTTCAACAAGTAGAAATCAAAATAATGATGTGCCATTTTTAAGATATTCTGATGTTATTCTGATGAAAGCTGAAGCTATTCTTCGTGGTGGAGCTGCTACCTTAGGCGATACTCCACTTTCATTAGTGAACAGTCTTCGTTCTAATCGTACTACTTCGGCGGCATGGACAAGTGTTACTCTTGATGATTTATACAAAGAAAGATCTCGCGAATTTGCTTGGGAAGGTTGGCATAGAAATGATATGATTCGTTTTGGAAAATTTGAAGGAACTTGGGGCTTTAAAACAAACGCCGAAGCTTATCGTCGTGTTTTCCCTATCCCAACAGATGCCTTAACGTTGAATCCAGCATTGGTTCAAAATCCAGCCTATCCGGCAAATTAATTTATTTATTGTTTATTAGTTAGTTAAGTTGGTGATTTATTTAACCCTGAAAGGAGAAGAGGCAACTGTCTTCTTCTCCTTTTTTTTAAATAATTCGAGTTTGTGGTTATTGTATAATTGCAAATAGTTTTTGTTTTAAATAGGAAGAAGCACATTTTTTACTTGTTTCAATAGTTTAATTTTTTTTGAATCAAAAGAAGTTCAACTGTTTTAAAAGGGAATCAAAAGAAGTCTTTTTGCTAGATTAATTCATTGCCATTTGTTTTTAGTAATGCTTCATTTTCTTCGGATGCAGGTTTTTTAGTATCGTAATCAATAAAAATAATAGTCTTAAATAGGAATTCATTTTTGATGAATCGGCTTTGGCATCATCAAAAAACACAAACACATAAATATGAATTTATACCGTTTATTTCGATATAGGTTAATAGCCGCCCCGTTTTGTTAAGCATACTTTCTTGTTCTGTTAAAAACTTCAATAAGTAAGAGTATAGATTTTGTAAATCCTTTAATCGGGGCATCACCTTCTATAGTATTAATGCATTAAATCATAGCGAAGCAAAAGAGAACATGCGCAAGTAGTGTCTCGTATTGTGGTTCCTGTTAGAATGACCAACTGGACTGTCCAAACGAAGGCAACGGAAACTAAATGTGTTGCGCCATTTATTTATACAGATACAAAGATTTCAGGTTTTAGAGGAAGTCATTGGTTTCATGGTTCTTGTGTTCAGGATTACGGCAGTATGACCATCATGTCTATAACAGGTAAATTAAAATGTCAAACTAAAGAAAGAGCATCACTTTTCTTTGGGTAATACTGAAAATACAACTCCATGCAATTACAATTTGAATCTAGCCGATTATAATATTGATGTTAAATATAACGGCTACTAGGCGTTATGGTTTGTTTCAATTTACAGTCTAAAACTCTAGTGAAGTCCAATAGTCACAAAGGAGAAGTTTTTATCCAAATAAATGCCGATTTCTAATTTAGAAAGTATTGGTGCATACATTTCTTTTCTATCAAATTTTAAGAACTCTTTTTCTCTTTTACAAAATCATAGGTTTGATTAATTCGGTATAACTCTCTTACTGTTTCTGCTCTTTCTGAATCGATATAATTACGTAATTCTTCTTTTTCTGTTGTCTCGGCAGCAGGTCAGGATAGTTTTTAGTTCGATTTTCTTATAAATAATCAATTTGATGCATCGGATTTTTGAATTTGTCTGAGTTGTTAGCGTTTTCCATATGAGTTTGATTTTTATGATGTTTTAATGAATGATTTGATTTTTTTAAAAACTACAGTAGTTGTGCTAATTGTTAATTTCAAAATGGATAAATGCTGCAAAAACATGAGTGAATTTTCGTAGTGGTAATTTTTATAAAATAAATTACATGTATTTAATTATAGTTTTTTTAGAATTCTAGGTTGATATTTTTTATTTGTGGCTTTAATTTCTAAAAATGAAACAACGAAGAGATGTTTTATTGAAAGGAAATCAAGGAAGTGATTTTTGAAAATGAATTTTAGTTTAAAAATTAAGGATTATTGGTTTTTTAAATGTTAAAAAAGGGTTTTGGAATTAACATAAATGTTTGTTAGTATTATGTCAGGGTTAAATTTGCTAAAGGCTTGTTAGTTAGGTGTAGATATTAATGATAATTCAAAAAAATAACTGATTAAAAATGATAAATGTATTTTTTAGTTGCTTTTTTCATGGTGTTTGATTGTATTTTATATGTTTTTGACGAATTTATCCATTCCCCAGCTGTGCCTAACTGTTAATTTTACCATAATATTATTAACTAATACTAATTAAAAATGAAAAAAACCAAATTCAAATTATTGACGTTATTTTTCTTGATAGCGTTTTCAATTAATTCGTGGGCGCAAAAAACGCAAGTTTCAGGTGTTGTAACTGATATGAATAAGTTATCTCTTCCAGGGGTAAATGTTACAATCAAAGGCTCAAAAGAGGGAGTTGCAACGGATTTTGATGGGAAATATCAAATTAGCGCAAAGGTTGGGGATGTATTTGTATTCTCGTTCCTTGGGTTTCAAACTTTAGAGGTGCCTTACAAAGGAACAAAAACTTTGAATGTGACTTTGAAAGATGATAATCAACAGCTTAATGAAGTTGTTGTTGTTGGTTACGGACAGGTAAAACGTTCTGATCTTACCGGTTCTGTATCCTCTATTAAAGCAGAGCAAATAGAACAAGCAAACAAGGTAGATGCTGTTTCTGCCTTACAAGGACAGTCAGCTGGGGTAGTTGTTCAACGTACTGATAATAAACCAGGTTCTGGAGGTTTCAATATTCGTATTCGTGGAGCTAGTACTATTAACTCTAACGCAACAGCTGCTTCTGGAGGTTTTACTCCTGGACAAAATCCGCTTTTTATTGTGGATGGAATCTTTTTGGATGATATATCTTTTTTAAATCCTGCTGATATTAGTAGAATGGATATTCTTAAAGATGCTTCAGCTACCGCAGTATATGGGTCTAGAGGAAGTAATGGGGTTGTTATTGTAGAAACCAAACGAGGTAAAAAAGGTAAATTAAAGGTTGATTATAGTAATTATATTGGCTTTAAACAAGCTTATCATATGCCAGACATATGGAACGGGACTGAGTATGTTAAATTCTTGAAGGATGTTGTTGTGGGTAACGAGTTTGTGAAAAATACTGGAAACCTTAACTATAGAGCAAGTGATGTAGTATTGTCTTCTGTTTTAGATACAGAAGAATTGCAAAATATTGCTGATGGGGTAAGCACAAACTGGGTTGATTTGATGCTTAAAAATGGTATTCAAACCAATCATACACTTAATTTAGGAGGAGGAAATGACAATACTACTTATGGACTAGGATTGGCTTATACCAAAGATGAAGGAACAATTGAAGGCGAAGACTTCAACAGATTTAACATCAGGGGAAGTTTAAAAAGTGATCTTAACAAATGGATAAATTTAAGCGTGAGCAACTATATTACCAGTGCTATCCAAAACACAGGAAGCTGGGAAGCTTTTAGAAGTGCCTATAGATTAAAACCTATTGGTCGTGCTTATAATGACGATGGGTCTTTGCGTTTTTTTCCAACAAAAAAGGAAACCCAGATTACCAATCCTTTGTTTGAGGCAGATAACCAAACCAGAGAGACAAGGTATTTACAATATCTTGGAGACATTGCTTTGCAAATTAAGCCGATAGACGGATTAACAGTTACTACTAAATTTTCACCAAATATTAAATATTCTCGATATGGTGAATACCGTGGATTATACTCTAAAGATGTAGTTGCGCAACCGACACTTAGAACGGCTACTGTAAACAATGCAAATTATTTTTCATATTCTTGGGATAATATCTTCAACTACAAATACAGCAAGGGTATTCATGCTATTGATGCTATTGGAGTAATTTCAAGATTTATGGAACGCAAAGAGGGGTACAATAATACGGTTAAAAATTTCACTACAGATGCCTTCTCATTCTACAACTTAGATGCAGGACTTAATGTTATAGCACCTACAAGTGATTTTACTAAACAAACTTTGGAGTCTTATACAGGAAGGTTAAATTACAGTTTAATGGATAGATACCTTTTTACTGTTACAGGACGTTATGATGGTTCATCTATGTTATCGGCTAAGAATAAATGGGCGTTTTTCCCGTCAGCGGCTTTTGCATGGAAGATAATGGAGGAAAATTTTATGCAAAAGCAAAATGTTTTTACCATTGCAAAACTTAGATTGAGTTACGGTCAAACGGGTAACAATGGTCAAGGAGGTGGATTAACACCACTACAATCGGAATCGTTATTAGGTGCTAGTGCTACTAATTTAGGCGGTTCTTCAATAGCAACTGCATACGTGACAGGATTGGCTAATGAGAATCTTACTTGGGAAAAAACAACAGAGTTAAACTTAGGTTTTGATTTTGGGTTTTTGAATAATAAAATTACAGGTTCGATAGATGTGTACAATAGAAAAAACACAAACATTATCTTTTTTACACCAATACCATTAGTAACAGGTTTCACAGGAACATTTGATAATGTGGGAGAGTCAACTAATAAAGGAATCGAAATTGGATTAAATACGGTGAATATTGATAAAGGTGGTTTCAAATGGACAACTAATTTCAATTTTGCATCTAATAAGAACAACCTTGATAAACTTTATGGAGGAGTTGATAATATTACTTTTAATGTAGGAGGAACTAATTTGATACATAAAGTAGGAGAATCTATTGGTTCTATTTATGATTATGAATTTGCAGGTATCTGGCAATTGGATCAAGTAACTGAGGCAGCTTCATTCGGTCAACGTCCAGGTCAGGTAAGAGTAACTGATGTTAATGGAGATGGCAAGATTACTCCTGATGATAGAAAGATAATAGGTCAAGTTACACCTAAATGGACTGGAGGTATAACAAATACTATAAACTTTAAAAACTTTGACTTCTCTTTCTTCGTTAATATTAGTCAAGGAAATATGTATAAGAGTAATTTTCATTCCAACTTTGCGTGGGCTTGGCAAGATACACCTACCAGAACTTTTAATGGATATAAGGTAGACTATTGGACTCCAGAAAACCAATCAAATGATTGGCACCAACCTGGTAATGGAGGTACTTATGCTAGTGCTTTGTATTATAAAGATGTGTCTTTTGTTAAAGTGGGATATATCACTTTAGGGTACAAGATTCCATCAGCTTTACTTGATAAACTTAAGATAGCTAGCCTAAGAATTTATGGTACGGTACAAAATCCTTTTGTATTCTCTAAATATGACGGTTGGGATCCTGAAAATGCAGGAAGAGATCAATTTGGTGCGGCATTTACATCTCGTACATTTATGACTGGTCTTAATTTAAGCTTTTAACTATTTTTTAAATAAAATTCGAGAAAAATGAAATATATTAATTATAAATTAATTGTAGTACTGCTAACGGCAGGAATGTTGAGCACAGCTTGTGATAGTTACCTTGAGGAAGAGAATAAATCATCAAAAACTATCGATATTGCTCTCATAGATCCTAATACTTTTGATCAGTTTGTTGCTTCAGTTTATGAAAGAGCTAGAGAAACTACAACACATTATGCTCCTGATATGTATTATTCTTTTGAGGATCTGGGAACTGATATAGTAACTAGAGGTTCAACAATTTCAGGTGTCAGTGACCTTAATGACTATGTTGAACTGAATCCATTAAATGGTGTTGCATTTCAATATTGGAAAAACCAATATAGTATTATTGCTGCGGCTAACGTAGCGATAGACAATGCAGATCTAATTCAAGGTGTTGATGCTGCTGTCAAAACAGCTGGAGTAGGTGAAGCTAAATTTTTTAGAGCGATGTCTTATTTTAATTTGGTAGAAAACTATGGTGGAGTACCATTGGTACTGAATCAGCTTAAACCAAGTGACGCAACTAAAACAGATTATACTCGTGCTACCGAAGTGGCTGTTTATACACAAATTATAAAAGATCTTGAAGATGCTTTAACAGGTGTAAATGAAACGCCTACTGTTTATGGTAGGGTTTCTAAAGATGCTGTAAGACATTTGTTGTCAAAAGTTTTGCTTACTAAAGGTTATAAAACCTTTGGTGTTCCTGCCGATTTTACTACTGCTGCTACTTTAGCTGAAACTGTTATTAGCCATCATGCTTTAGTAGATACTTTTGCTTCATTAACAAGTATTAGTAATCAACGAAACTCTGAAGTTTTCTTCTCCTATTTATTTGGAAGCAGTACTACTAGTAGAGGTTGGGGGAATTCAAGACATCAAATGTATAAGTTCCCTTACTATGACTACCCTGGGATGACTAGGGGGAATTTATACCAAAAAGGGCTAGATCCTTTACCAACTCCTTTTTTCTTTACCCTTTTTGATGATAATGATCAAAGAGCTGATGCTACATTCCGTAGAGAGATTCTTGCTGATAAAGCTTATGCATCTACAGTGGGTGGTTTGCCAGTGACTGTGCCTGCAGGAAGTAGAGCAATCTATTTTCCAAAAGTGGCATGGACCCCTGCTCAAATAGCCGCAGTACCTTATAAAGTAATCAATCCAGACAAGTACTTTGTAGTTGATGGTGTTACGAATGCCCATACCCCAATGTTCAAAAAATTTGATGAACCAGGAGTCCCTTTTAAACAACCTAATGAATTGTCAGAAGGAACAAGAGATATGGTAATTATGAGATCAGGTGAAGCGTATTTAATAGCTGCTGAAGCTTATTTAAAATCAGCAAATCCAACAACAGCTGCTGCACGCCTTACTACATTAAGAGCTAGAGCCGGTTTAATTACAGCTGTGACTGCAGGACAAGTAACTCTTGATTTTATTCTTGATGAAAGAGCCAGAGAATTGATCGGAGAAGTAAACAGATGGATGGATTTGAAAAGAACAGGAAAGCTTATTGAGCGTACCTTGCTTTATAATCCACATGCTGCCATGAATAATGCTCTTAAAGCGAAACATCTTTTAAGACCTATTCCTCAATACGAAATTGATAATACATATAAAAGTATTGTTCAAAATCCAGATTATTAATTATTGAGTTAGTCATTTAGTTTCTGTATTTTTATGTCTTTAAAAACAGTCGTTATGGAAGTATTTGAAGGACAAAGCATACTAAACTTTATAAAAGAATTGCCAAATGATGAAGCTTGCAAAGC
>NZ_JAAAPM020000032.1 GCF_009909155.2 Flavobacterium undicola | reverse complement strand
TTTCGCATAACGCTGATAGCTTGTTGTTGTCGTTAATCCAGCAGGTGGCAAATAAGTGGAACTTGTAGCCCCAGATATAGCAGCTGTATAACCGTCTGCTGAAGAACGCCATGAATACGTAATAGTATTATCTCCACCACTAGATGCTGTGGCACTTCCTATGGTAGTTACCGGTGTACCACCGTTACATATCGTTTCCCCCGTGGTAGTGATTGTACCTGATGTAAAAACTGAACGTACTGTAACTGTCCAAGTTCCTGTTGATAACGTTGGTGTGGTATTACAGGTTCCGTCTTTCGCATAACGCTGATAGCTTGTTGTTGTCGTTAATCCCGCAGGTGGCAAATAAGTGGAACTTGTAGCCCCAGATATAGCAGCTGTATAACCGTCTGCTGAAGAACGCCATGAATACGTAATAGTATTATCTCCACCACTAGATGCTGTGGCACTTCCTATAGTAGTTACCGGTGTACCACCGTTACATATCGTTTCCCCCGTGGTAGTGATTGCACCTGATGTAAAAACTGAACGTACTGCAACTGTCCAAGTTCCTGTTGATAACGTTGGTGTGGTATTACAGGTTCCGTCTTTCGCATAACGCTGATAGCTTGTTGTTGTCGTTAATCCCGCAGGTGGCAAATAAGTGGAACTTGTAGCTCCAGATATAGCAGCTGTATAACCGTCTGCTGAAGAACGCCATGAATACGTAATAGTACCATCTCCACCACTGGATGCTGTGGCACTTCCTATGGTAGTTATCGGTGTACCACCGTTACATATCGTTTCCCCCGTGGTAGTGATTGTACCTGATGTAAAAACTGAACGTACTGTTACTGCTAAAATCTGTGAAGCACTTGTTCCACAAGAATTGACAGCAGTTACAGTAATATTTCCATTTTGTCCTGATGTACCTGATGTAACAGTTATAGCATTTGTACTAGCTCCAGCCGTTACGCTCCATCCAGTAGGAACTGTCCATGAATAACTTGTTGCGTTTGCAACTGCTGTTATACTATAAGTTTGTCCTGTAAGAGAAGGGCATTGTGTAGCTGTTCCAGTAATCGCTCCCGGGGTAGTAGGAGCTGGTGCTGAAACAGTAGCAGTTGCAGATGTTGAATATGAAATACAAGAGGTTGATGAAGTATTCAAGATAACAGCCCTATACATAGTTGTGGTAGAAACAGATGGAGGATCATAAGTTAATCCTGTATTGTTCACTCCTACCCAACTAGTCCCTCCATCAGTGCTTTTCTCCCATCTAAGAACCGAACCTGTAAAACCACTTACCGTCAAAAGCGCAGGATCAAAACTACTTAAACACGAAGATTGATTACTACTAACATTACCTCCATAACTTGAACTACATATATTATTATCATTTGCACTGCAAGCCGTTCCTCCATCTGTACATGTGGTAATATTTAATTTAGGACAATCGTTTGTTACACAATCTAAATTACCCGGGGAGAAATTTACTCCTCCTGCTGATACTATACCTCCAGACCCACCAATTGTATTTCCATTTTTTCCATAAATTGTACCAGTCACAATTAACACAGCCCCACTCCCTAATTGATATGAAAGATTATTGTTTGCAGGATCGCCTAAATCTCCAATAATAGTTAAAGTTGTGTTTGCGGCAACTGTAAAAACATTTCCATTTGCCGTACTCGATATAACAAGACTTCCATTAATTATTAAATTATTAACATTAAAAGTCAAGTTGTTATTTGATCCAGAATAACTTATAGAAACATTACCATTAAAAGTACTATTTGCTGTTGTTAAAGCAGAACTACAGGTACTAATACCTGATATAGCTGTCCAGTTTTGGCTAGAACTAATAGTATAAGAACCACTGGCTGGACATTGCCCAAATACACTATTTAATAAAAATAAATTAGTGATTAATAATATAATGGAAAAAACATTAATCTTATATAAAAATATTCTCATAAATTGTATTAATTTAGAAACAAGTGGTATTTGGATTGCTGTATTCTAATAAAAAAAATACATGCCACGAAATAAATCAATAGAAACAAGACTAAATAACAAAGTCGTTTATCTGCATTTATACTCGTCAAGAAGCCTGTTATCAAGACTTTGAACTCTTTTCAAAGAGCAAAACAAGTAGTATTGAACAGCAACTACTTGTTATCTCAATTTATATACTACATTATTTAGGACACTATCCCAAAAAGTGTGTAAGTTGAAAAGTCAAAGCTTCGTTTTTATAATCGGAGCTTTTTTCAAATATAAGGGTAAATTGTTTTATACCATTTAGAAATATAAAATAATCCAATTTTCCAACTCCCTCTCCTTTGGAGAGGGTTGGGGCGAGGTAAACAAAAAACTGTTTTATAATTCTAAATGGTATTAATCAATATCTACTTTCTGCAAAAAAACATCCTTGAAAAATGATTTATAACCAAAAAATCCCGATTACTTTAATAATCGGGATAATTATAAATCCAAAATTTATTTAGTGACTCTGTACTAATAAATTATTTTTGTTGAAGTTGTTTTTCCATTTGTCAAAACTACATTTACAAAAAGTACTTGTTGAGTAGATAGCAAATGTTGCACTACAAAATCATTGGCTGCTATTTCGTCTTTTTGATAAAGAATTTTCCCTGAAACATCATAAATAATAATCTTTGATATCAAATCTTCTGTAGAACTTACACTAATTTCATTTTTATTTACCGAAACCAATACCGTTTTATCAATTTGCAGCGTATCAACTACTAACTGGACTGCATTTTTATCTACATAACGCAACACAAAACGACTATTAAATCTTCCTACCTCAGTATTAAAACTATAAGGTTCCTTTCTTAAATCGTGTAAAACTTTCAGCACTTTATCTTCTAAGAATACCGCTTGTGACGTTAATTCTCCATCAGCATGATCAATGCTTATTTGGAATTCACCTTTAATTGTCGATTTATAACCTAGTGCAATACTATCTTTCTTTTCAAAAGGGAGCTCTCGTCCTTGAATAGATAGATTTACCGCTTGATTCACACTATAAAAATCAACAAATTGGTTTCCATCATAACTTACACCATCAAAACCAGCATCATAATTATTCGTTGCTCCTGTGATGTACCCAACTAAGGTTTGTTTGAAAGCGCCTTCCTTATTGGTTAAGTTCAACCAAATACGACTTTTTTCGGTTGTAACAGCAGCAGTACTTGTTTTAGAAGCAGTGCTTAATTTAAAAAACTGCGAATTATTCACTCCTGAAGCTCCTCCTACAATTCGCATACTATTATTAAACACTACATTACCTGTAGCCTTTGCTGGCGCAAAAAATCCCTGACCTGCCGCAATTTTACCCGTTGGCGCCAATCCACCAGTAACAGCAGCAATCCCTGTACTTACACTACCTGTTCTATTATAAGTTGCATAATCATTTGTGGTATAAATATAAGTATTAGTACCAATAGCATTACTAGGAGATGTATTATGAGTCCAAAAATAAAGTGTTCCTTCTAACACAGCCGAATTTGTATCCAAAAACACATCCGCATTAATAGCAGATGGATAAGGATTCCCCAGAAGATAAGATTTATTTGCAGTCAATGCTAAAGATACCACACCATTATTCGGTTTTCCAATAAACACAGGATTCGTATCTATTGCAGCAACAGTAATACTGAATGTTTGTGGAGCTCTGATAAGATACCCATTACCAGCTATCATAGTAGCGGCTCCATTATAATAAATCACCCAGCCTGTATTTGGATTATAACCATAGTACTTATCCCCTAAGGTATTAGGCGACAAATTATATAAAGTTTGTCCCATAACAGGAGAAGACCAATAGGTAAAATCATAACGTCTTACTGGAGTAGTATAGCGTTTATAGTTAATATTTCCTGTATTTATTGCAGCATCATTAATTTGCACTAAACTCGCATTGTTCTCGAAAGTTAACGAACCCGTACCTAAAACTTCTACTTGATTGGTTATTTTTAAAGTATGTCCTGAATTTATAACAACACTAGCTCCAGTTGTAACTTGACAAGAACAAGCGTCCAAATCGGCAATAGAAGAAAAGTTTCCATTAAAAACAATGGCTTGTAAAATTGTTGGAGTACCATTAGACCAAGATGTAGTCCAAGTATTTGTAATCACTGGATTAATAACTACATTTGCTGTAGTCAATGAAGCACAACTTCCATCAGAAACCGTGAAATTATAAGTACCCGCAACCAAACCAGAAATAATAGTTGTAGTACCCGTTCCTGTATAACCACCGGGATTTATAGTCCACGTACCAGAAGCAGGTAAACCACTTAACTCGACACTTCCTGTTGTCACAACACATGTTGGTTGAATAAGAATTCCAACTGTTGGAGCTGTTGGCAAAGCATTAACTGTATTGGCTATTCCTGAACTGGTTGCAATACATCCAGAAGAATTTGTCACAATAACATCAACTACTTGTCCATTAGTTAAAGCTGTTGTACTATAAGTAGCAATAGCACTATTCTGAACACTTGATCCTCCAACTCTAAAATTATAATTCGTTCCTCCTGAAGCTGTAAAAGTTACAGATGTACCCGCGCAAAATGTATTGTCCGCATCACTGCTTGTTAATCCTGCGGTTGGCAAAGCATTAACTGTATTGGCTATTCCTGAACTGGTCGCAATACATCCAGAAGAATTTGTCACAATCACATCAACTACTTGTCCATTAGTTAAAGCTGTTGTGCTATAAGTAGCAATAGCACTATTCTGAACACTTGACCCTCCAACTCTAAAATTATAATTCGTTCCTCCTGAAGCTGTAAAAGTTACAGATGTACCTGCGCAAAATGTATTGTCGGCATCACTGCTTGTTAATCCTGCGGTTGGCAAAGCATTAACCGTTATTGTACTGCTGTTTGAAGTCGCAGGACTTCCTGTTAAACAAGGTGTAGCATTTGATGTCATCACACAAGTTACAACATCTCCATTAGCCAATGCTGCATTTGCATAAGTGGTCGAATTTGAACCAACATTTACACCGTTTAATTTCCATTGATAACTTGGCGTTGTGCCTCCGTTAGTTGGGGTAGCTGTAAACGTCACAGATGTTCCTGAACAAATTGCCCCAGGGGGTGAAGCTGAAATACTCACACTCGCAGGCAAATTTGGATTGACAGTTACCGTTGCACTACCAGAGAGCGCATTGGAACAATTTGGGTTACTTTGATAAACTACACTAACCAAATTATAAACAAAAGCCCCTGCAACGGTTGTAGCAACTGCAATATTTGAAAAACTAGTTGCAGCAATATTTATTGTTTGATTTGTTCCTCCATTAATAGTATAAGTTACCGTTACAGCAACAGTCTGAGGATTTGTAAATGTAATATTAGGAGACGAATCTCCCACACACACACTTGTTGTCCCACTAATAGTTGCCGTAGGAATAGGTCGAACAATTAAATTAGCTCCGGAATCTACAATACCTGCTGTAGTCGTCGTACAAGAAGCATTTGAAATAGAAATCAATGTATAACCAGTATTTGATGTCGGATTATCTGCTGGTGCAAAACTATAGGCTGACGAAGATGGAATTGCAATTGTATATTGTATCAAAGTAGCATCGTTTTTATAAGTGATACTATAAGGTGCTGAAAAAGCAGAATCTTCGGCATCAAAAGTCAATTGGGGACTACCTCCAGCACAAATAGTAGTTGCCGAAAAACCATTAATTACGTTGTTAGGTAAAGCATTGACTGTTACTGCACCACTTATTGTAGCGGCAGTACATGGAGCAGTATGTCCACTAGTTGTTATTGTGTATGTTCCACCTGCTGTTGGAGTTCCACTGATAGTTACCGTTTTAGCGCCTACATTCACCGCAGAAGACAATCCGGCCGGTAACCCGCTTACTGAAACATTAGTTGCGCTTCCTGCAAAGGTATAAACAGTATTTGTGATTGCAGTTCCTTCACAAACAGTTGGATTTTGCGTACCACTTGTTAAAACGATGGCAGATGCTACGTTCATAGTTACTGTACCGCTTATTGTAGTAGCAGTACATGGAGTGGTATGTCCACTGGTTATTATTGTGTATGTACCGCTTGCTGTTGGGATCCCACTGATAGTTACCGTTTTAGCTCCTACATTCACAACTGAAGACAACCCTGTCGGTAATCCGCTTACTGAAGCATTAGTTGCGCTTCCTGCAAAAGTATAAACAGTGTTTGTTATAGCAGTTCCTTCACAAACGGTTGGATTTTGCGTACCGCTTGTTAAAACGATAGAAGATGCTGCGTTCATAGTCACTGTACCACTTATTGTAGCGGCAGTACATGGAGCAGTATGCCCACTGGTTGTTATTGTGTATGTACCGCTTGCTGTTGGGATTCCGCTGATAGTTACTGTTTTAGCACCTACATTCACTGCAGAAGACAATCCAGCCGGTAATCCACTTACAGAGGCATTAGTTGCACTTCCTGAAAATGTATAAACGGTATTTGTGATTGCTGTTCCTGCACAAACAGTTGGGCTTTGTGTACCACTTGTTAAAACAATAGTAGAGATTGGATATACAGTTACCACTGTAGCCAATGATGATGCACTTTGACATCCATTTACATTAGTCACTTTTACAGTATAGCTCCCTGAAGTTGTAGGTGTTATACTTGCAGTAGTCTCGCCTGTTGACCATAAATAAGTTGTTCCGGCACTTGATGTTAATGTCACACTACCTCCTGCACAAAAAGTTGTTGAACCTCCTGCAGTTATTGTTGGTGTGGCTGGTAAAGTATTTACGCTAACAGAAATTTCAGCAATCATGGGATTTGTAATACCCGAATTTTTTATTTTAACCTGATATGTTCCACCTGAGCCAGAGGTTGCAGTAAAACTATATGTTGGACTGGAAGAAAAAGAAGTCGCTGCAAGACCCGGACCAGAAAAAGAATAAGTAAAAGTTCCTGAAGAAGTTGGAGGAGGTGTTGCCGTAAGGGTTATTTGACTGCCAACGCAAACTGGACTATTTGAGGCCAAACTACCCGTACCAGCATAAGCCAATAAATCAGCAAAACTTAAATCAGCACCTGCGCCACCATTACAACTCGCTAATAAATTTGTCCCTATATAAATTCGTTCAGATGCATTACAAGATCCTCCAATCAAATCAGATCCCGGTTCAAAAGTTATCGATGAACCTTCGGCAAGAAGCAAACGATTATTCCCTGGTGAAAAATCAAATGAGCCGTTATTTTTTACAATAACCTGAATAGCACCTAAACATGTTAAATTCAATTCTGCATCCATATAAATACTCGTAATCGAAGATCCGTTTCCAATTGTTAAAGTTCCATTACAAGTACTTAGTGGTGAAGTCCCACATGTAAATGTACTAGCATTTACTGTACCTGAAGTAGTAATAAAACACTGGGCTGCTACATTTTGATTAAATCCCACAATAAACAATCCAATCAAAAGTATAATTGAGTATTTTTTTTGCGTTATATGATTAAGTTCAAAATTTTGAAGTAATTTTCTTTTCATGATTGATCGTTTTTAATATTCAACAAACCATCCTAAAACTCCATTTTTAATAAAAACAATAACCTGAATTACAGCAGGTTAAATATATAAAATTAAGAAACATAAATTACTTTATTTTACAAATACCTTTCTTTTCGATTAAACACAATTTCATTAGTTAAACAACTGTAAATCAAATATTAAATAAGAATTTTACTGTATTTATAATAGGAAAAACATTGTAAAATCAGTCAATTTCTATTAAAAACCCCTTATATCTTATCTATTTTAAAACCTTTAACTACTTATCCCGCATTTTTACATTATCGTTTTAAAATATAATAATCCTGATACAGTCAAAAATTGCTATTTTTGGATTAAAGAAACTCAGCTGAAAACACATGAAAGAAGTCTATTCCATCAAAGAAGCCCTCCAAAAAATAGAACATTATTGTGCTTATCAGGAACGTTGTCACGAAGAGGTAGAGCAAAAATTGCGAAGCATGAAAATGGATTCGGATGAGATTGATCGCATTATAGCACATCTTATAAACGATAATTTTCTAAACGAAGAGCGTTTTGCCTGTAGTTTTGCACGAGGAAAACACCGTATCAAATATTGGGGAAAGATTCGAATCACCAATGAATTAAAATTCAGAGGCATCAATCAAACTTTGATTACTATCGCTTTAAAAGAAATTAGTCCCGAAGAATATTATAGCACTTTTGATACTTTGGCAAATAGAAATTGGGAATCCATTCAGGAAAAAAATGTTTTGAAGAAAAGAAAGAAATTTTGTGATTTTATGCTAAGACGCGGATTTGAAAGTAATCTGGTTTATGACAAAGTTCGGGACTTAGAAAGCAGTGATCAGTTCTCAAGTAATCAGTGATCAGTTTTTTAGTGTTCAATTATAAAAATCATTTAATTAAAACACAACAAATCATCCGTGAAAATTCGTTAAATCTGTGTAAAAAAACTGTGGACTTTGTGCCTTCCTTGTGAGCTCCGTGGTTAAATCCCCAACAAAACACTCACCGCATTACCACCAAAACCTACAGCATTTACCAATACCTTTTTTATCGCTTTCGTTTGGTTTTGCGCTTTCGCAAAAGGAACTCCAATAAACTGATTGTGTTGTAACATCAAAACCGCCAATTCCACACTCAACATTCCAGAAGCGCCAAAAGTGTGTCCAATTTTCCACTTATTTGTAGTTAACATCGGAAGGCTTTCACCGAAGATTTTCTGAATTGCCTTGTACTCCGTTAAATCTCCTGCTTTGGTGCCTGGAGCATGCATCACTATTACATCAACTTCTTCTGGATTGGTATTTTGCAAAGCCATTTTCATCGATTTTTGAAAACAAGTCGCCTCAGCCGAAATAGAAATATTATGTTCCAAAATTTCAGTAGCATAACCTATTCCTTCTATAAAAGCCAAAGCATTGTCTTTCTTCCCCATTTCGAGACAACAAACGGCCGCTCCTTCGCCCAGAATCATAGAATTTAGTTTTTTGTCTAAATTCAACGCTTGATTGGGATAAGCTTCATCACTATGCGAATATATTTTCAATGCTCGCATTTGAGCAATTGTAAAATCAGTTAATGGAGCTTCACTTCCGCCGATAAGAAATTTATCGGCCATTCCAGCACGCAACCAAGCCACACCGTTTAAAAGAGCATGCAAGGCTGTAGAACAAGTAATAGAATGCGAGATTTCAGGTCCGGTACTTTGTAAATCATGTCCAACCCAAGAAGAAATATTTCCCAAAGTGGTTGTTGGCGAAGCCAATGTTTGCGCTTTGCCGGTTTCTAAATATTCCTGAAAGTGTTTTTCGAATAAATCAGTCGCTCCACGCGAAGAACCGATATTGATTCCGAAAACCGAATTCGCATCCCATCCTGCATTTTCAACCGCTTGGCGCGAAGCAACCATAGCATACAAAACCGATTTGTCTAATGATTTATACTTGACATCCGATTGCTGCAATTCAGCCACAATTTGTTGTGAATTTTCATCTAATGAAGCAACCCAGGTTTTCTGATTATCTAAATATTTTTTAGTGAAACAGTGCTTTTCAGAAAGATAATTTTCCCAAATGGTTTTTGAATCATTACCCAAAGAAGAAATAGATGCTAGAGCTGTAATCGAAATTATTGTTGACAAGGCTATTTATTTTACCGCAAAGGTCGCAAAGTTTTTTGTAAAAATGGAACTATTTAAACACGAAGAACACAAAGAAAGCACAAGGCTCACAAAGCTTATATTTAATCAGTAGTTGAAAATAAAATACGGTTAAAACATACAGGAAACAGTTTTTGATAGTGCTCTTAGTGCCTCCCTTGTGTTCTTTGTGGTTAAATTCTAAACTATTTCCAATGCATTTTCGACCACTTCATAGACTTTTTGCAATTGGGCATCCGTAATAATATAAGGCGGTAAAATGTAAACAATATTTCCTACCGGACGCAGAATGATTCCGTTTTCGATAAAGAAATTATACAACTTAGTACGCATTGTTCCGTAATAACTTTCTTCGCTTTCTTTCTTTATTTCCAATGCAAAAATAGTCCCCAAAACCCGGGTAGTAGTCACTTTTGGATGATTCTTAATATGCTCTTGAAACACCATATGACTTGCATTTACACGAACTAAATTGGCTTGCATTTCGGGAGTTTGCAACAATTCTAAACTTGCCAAAGCCGCGGCACAACCTGTAGGATTGGCTGTAAAAGTATGTCCATGAAACAAAGCTTTATTGATATCATCATCATAAAAAGCTTCAAATATTTCCTGGGTAAAAGTGGTAATTGCCATCGGAATCGTTCCGCCTGTCAATGCTTTAGATAAGCACATCATATCAGGCATTTGCTCAACATAATCCATAGCAAAGGTTTTTCCTGTTTTTCCAAAACCAGTCATGACTTCATCGGCAATAGTAAGCACCTTGTTTTCTTTACAAATTTGGATTAATTCATCCAAAGCATTCGGCTCATACATTACCATTCCGGCAGCTCCTTGTACCAAAGGTTCAAAGATAAATCCAGCGCAATTGTACCCCTGAATCACTTTTTTCAAAGCATCAAAACTCTGTTGTTCCTGTCCTTTTACAGGAACCGGAATGCGTACCACATCAATAAACATTCCTTGAAAAGCCTGGGTGTAAAACGAAATTCCGCTTGCCGCCATAGCTGCAAAAGTATCGCCGTGAAAAGCATTTTCGAAAGCAATAATGGTCGTTCGTTTTTCGCCTTTATTGAAAAAATACTGCAAAGCTACCTTTATAGCCACTTCAACCGAAGTCGAACCATTATCAGAAAAGAATATTTTTTGTTGATTGTTGGGTAAAATTCGAATCAATTTTTCTGCTAAGACTACCGCTGGTTCATGCGTAAAACCTCCAAAGAGTACGTGTTCTAAAGTCGTTAGTTGTTTATAAATCGCATCGGCAATAAATTTGTTACTATGTCCAAACGGATTCACCCACCACGAAGCAATAGCATCGATGTATTGTTTATTGTTTTCGTCCCAAAGCAAAGCACCTTCGCCTTTTGTAATAGCAATAGGCGTTTGAGCTGTTTTATGTTGGGTATATGGATGCCAAAGGTATTGGCTGTCTTTTTCTGTTAAAGTCATTTGATTTCAGATTGAAGATTAATGATTTTTGATTTCAGATTTGAAATTGCGATTGATTTTTGAAATTGCAATTGTTATTGCAATTGTTATTGCAATTGTTATTGCAATTGTTATTGCAATTGTAAAAGATTCTCTCGAAATAAATCAGCATATTCTCGAATTACATTTTGGTCAAAATAAGGTTCTTCTTCAATTCTTCCAATACATTTTACCCCTGTTTTATTCAAAATAATAGATTCTGTGGATTGATTTTCGTTACCATTAAACAGAATTCCTGCGATGCCAATTTTTCTGCTTTTCAAAGCTTCTATAGTTAGTAAAGTATGGTTAATACTGCCCAAATAATGACGGGAAACCACAATTACTTTGTAATCTTTCTTTATTAAGTCAATCACACAATCAGAATCATTCAACGGTACAAAAAGCCCTCCTGCTCCTTCAACCACAAGATGATTGTTAGTTATTGGTTCTGCTATTTTTTCTAAATCAATAACAATATTGTCCAATTCAGCAGCCAAATGTGGACTCGCTGGCGTATTTAAAGCAAAACTATTGGGATGAATTACCGTTTTATCATTCGATAAAAAAGCCTTTATTTTATGACTGTCTGATGTGTCTAAATCCCCTGCTTGAATGGGCTTCCAATAATCTGCTTCCAAGGCTTCGGTTATAATTGCTGAAGCAATAGTTTTGCCTACATCAGTACCAATTCCTGTTATAAATAATTTCATTTATTTAAATTCAAATTTACATTTGTCACATCTATACTTATGCTTCGTACGAAATGGAATTCCTAAAAGAAGTGTTGAGAATGTGAACGTGATTAACGATTTTAAATCTTTTATCGAAGTAAACATACCTATTTGTTCTACTCCACAATCTGGGCATTTAATAGGTTTATTATTATCATCTAATGAAACTTCACTTATTTGTAATGAAATTTCTTGAGCACTTAGCAAATCTTCATTTTTAACATACAATTTCACACCTCCCATAGCATTACTATACAATGGATTAGCTTCAATTGTATAATTATCTTTCATATAAACTTCAATTCCTTCAGATTCTAATTTCCCTTTGAAAATCATTGCTTCTGATGTATATTGATATCTTCCTATTAATGTAAAAATTGATTCTCCCATTTGTTTGGATCTATATATCTCTTCCTATTTAAAAACAAAAGTACTCAACAATTGCAAAACATTCGAAATTTCATCTTTCGAATTAAAAGCGTGTAAACAAAATCGTAGTCTTTCCTGCCCTTCGGGAACGGTTGGCGAAAGAATAGCTTTAACATCAAAACCTTTTTCCTGAAGTTGCTTAGCAATAGATTTCACCTTTTCATTTCCCGGAATAATAACAGATTGAATAGATGATTTACTTCGAACGAAAATTGGTTTTAAACCCAACAAATTCTTTTGCTGATTGAAATGGATGATATTCTCACGCAGCAACTCAATATCCTTATTTTCTTTTTCTAAATTCTGATAAGCAATTAAAATTGTCGCGACCGAATGAGGAGAAAGTCCTGTTGTATAAATAAAGCTTCGGGCGAAATTAACCAAATATTGCTTCAACTCCTGAGAACCTAAAATAGCCGCTCCATGACAACCTAAACCTTTTCCAAAAGTCATAATTCGGGCGAAAACTTTGTTTTGAACACCAAATTCCTGAACCAATCCTTGACCTTTATCACTAAAAACACCCAAAGCATGCGCTTCGTCAAGAACTAAATAGCAGCGGTGTTTTTCAGACAAATGAACTAATTCTTCCAAATTTGGCGTATCTCCATCCATCGAAAACACACTTTCAGTCACAATGTAAATGATTGAAGCTTTTTGATTGAAATTGCTATTGTTATTGCCATTGAAATTGATAATCTTTCTTTCTAAATCTTCAAAATCATTGTGATTGAATTTATAGGCTTTCGCATAAGACAATTGGATTCCATCGCGAATGGAGGCATGACACAGTTCATCGTATAAAATCAAATCTCCTTTTTGAGGAACAGAACTAAAGAATCCCACATTTGCATCATAACCAGAATTAAAAATTAGCGCAGTTTCAGCTTGATGAAATTTGCTAATAAAATTTTCTGTTACACTATATAAATTATGATTTCCAGAAAGCAATCGGGAACCTGTTGCTCCATTTTGGACAAAAGTATTATCTAACAAATATTGATGGGTATCGTTGAAAATCTGTTCTGATTTTGAAAAACCAAGATAATCATTGGATGCAAAATCGATTAAATTAGCCTCAGAAGGCAATTGACGTAGTGCATTATTTTGAATTCTGGATTCTAATTTTGCTTTAAGAATATTAGGTAGATTTCTCATAAATCAAAAGTAAAAAAAAAACGCCAAGCAAAGCTTGACGTTCTTTATAAATCTAAATTGTCTTAGTCAGCTAAAACAATTACTTTATTGTCTTTCATTTCAATAGTTCCTGAAGAAATAGCTAAAGTGTAGTTTTGATCATTTACTTTCGAAAATAATTTTGCTGCTTCTTTGCTAAACTTAAAACTTGGCGCTGTAATTTTTACAGTTCCTTTTTGAAGTAAGGACACTATTGGAGCGTGATTATTCAAAATTTGAAAACTTCCATCAACACCCGGTAAAGTTATTGATGTTATTTCTCCTTTAAACAAAGACGCTTCTGGTGATACTATTTCTAAAATCATATTTTTTAAAGTTAGAAGTTAGAAGTTAGAAGTTAGAAGTTCTGAAAACTGCCAACTGAAAACTGCCAACTGATTTTATGCTTCTGCCAACATTTTCTCTCCAGCTTCGATAGCTTCTTCGATAGTTCCTTTAAGGTTAAAAGCTGATTCTGGCAAGTGATCTAATTCACCGTCAATAATCATATTAAATCCTTTGATAGTATCTTTAATATCAACTAATACACCTGGAATACCTGTAAATTGCTCAGCAACGTGGAACGGTTGAGACAAGAAACGTTGTACACGACGTGCTCTGGATACAGACAATTTATCTTCTTCAGATAACTCTTCCATACCTAAGATAGCGATGATATCTTGAAGTTGTTTGTATTTTTGAAGAATCTCTTTTACTCTTTGTGCACAGTCATAATGCTCATTTCCTAAGATATGTGGAGTCAAGATACGAGAAGTAGAATCCAATGGATCTACCGCAGGATAAATACCTAACTCAGCAATTTTACGAGACAATACAGTTGTTGCATCTAAGTGAGCAAACGTTGTTGCTGGTGCCGGGTCAGTTAAATCATCCGCAGGAACGTAAACCGCTTGTACAGATGTAATAGATCCTTTGTTTGTAGATGTAATACGCTCTTGCATAGCTCCCATCTCAGTTGCCAATGTTGGTTGGTAACCTACCGCAGATGGCATACGACCTAAAAGTGCCGATACCTCAGAACCTGCTTGTGTAAAACGGAAGATATTATCAACGAAGAACAATACGTCTTTTCCTTGATCAGATCCAGCTCCATCACGGAAATACTCAGCAATAGATAATCCAGAAAGTGCCACACGTGCACGAGCTCCTGGTGGCTCATTCATTTGTCCGAAAACGAAAGTAGCTTTAGACTCTCTCATTCCTGGTAAATCTACTTTAGACAAATCCCATCCTCCATTTTCCATAGAGTGCATGAATTCCTCACCGTATTTTATAATTCCTGACTCTAACATCTCACGAAGCAAGTCATTTCCTTCACGTGTTCTTTCTCCTACTCCTGCGAATACTGAAAGTCCACCGTGACCTTTTGCAATATTGTTAATCAACTCTTGAATCAATACTGTTTTACCTACTCCAGCACCACCAAACAATCCAATTTTACCTCCTTTTGCATAAGGCTCAATCAAATCGATTACTTTAATACCTGTAAATAAAACCTCAGATGAAGTTGATAAATCTTCAAATCTTGGTGCTTGACGGTGAATTGACATTCCGTTCTCACCTGTTTTAGGCAATTCTGGCAAACCATCAATAGCATCTCCAACAACGTTGAATAAACGTCCGTAAACATCTGCTCCAATCGGCATTTGAATAGGATTTCCTGTTCCTACTACCTCATAACCTCTGCTCAAACCATCAGTTGAATCCATCGAAATGGTACGAACCGTATTTTCTCCAATATGAGATTGTACCTCTAGGATTAATTTAGTACCATCTTTTTTTATGATTTCTAATGAATCATAAATTTTTGGAAGTTCAACATCCTTACCGTTGAAAACAACGTCAACTACTGGGCCAATGATTTGGGCAACTTTTCCTATTACTTTAGACATTACTTATGTATTTATTAAACAGCTATTTAGGTTTATAAAACTCACCTCATCAAAATTCAATGATTTAGGTGTTTTTTCAGAGCGCAAAGATAATTTTTTAAAATAAAAAATCAACAATTTTATTTAAAAAACATAAAAAAATACAACACAGATTTAAAACAGCTATAAAACCACCCTTAGAAAAACATTTTTTCAAGAAAAATCAGAATCATTACATTAATAAAACGAATGCTTTTTTATTAAACGAACTCCTTTATAAATATACCAAAAAACTAAAAATCAAAAATAATCAAGACTCACATTTTTAAAAAATAGTTTCTTGAACTATTTGAACATTATAAAATCTACTGCATTTATAAAATCTGAGTAAAAACTTTGGCATGCAGATTTTACAAATGCAGCAGATTCTAAAATTAAAAAAAGATTTTTATTAAAAACAAAACACTAGCAACTTAAAAGAACATTCATTACGGATTTACCGTCCATGAAACAAAATATTGTTGACCAATTAATCCAGCCCCCAAAACTTGCATATACTCTTTCCCTCCAATATTAGAAGCCCCTATCTTCAAAGTTGATTTAAGCACAGGCAAACTATAATTAATTTGCGCATCAACAACAGTGGCCGAATTAATCATACCATCAACCATCGTAGACTGCCATAAATATTCACTATTCCATCTTCCACTAACATTAAAGCCAAAATTTTTAAATAATTTTTCATTTCCAAATGAAGCTTTTACTCTGTGTTTCGGTGTATTAAATCCCCCCTCAAAACTAGGATCTTTAGCCTGATCAAAACTAAACTCAGCATAATTATAATTCACTCCCACTTCAAAATCTTTATACACTTTTCTAGTAAGACCTAAACCAAAACCAAATGATTTTATCCCAACATCAGTATTAGTATATAATTGATACGCTCTAAAATTTCCATTTTGAAGCGCATGCAATGTTTGAACTCCTGGATCTGTAGGTCCAGCTAAAGGATTTGGAGAATCCTGCGCAGTTCCATAATATGGAGCAACAACATTTAAATTACCTATAAAATCATTATAAATATTATAATAAGCACTAATATCGATAGTCGTTTTATTCACATACGAGCGATACCCTAATTCAAATGCTTTAACTTGTTCTGGTTTTACATAACCTACATTTGTTCTTCTCAACAAAGCAGAAGCAGCCACTGGATTAGTAGATGCCAAAGCAGCAAATGCCTGAACCGTTGTTGCAGTATACGAATTACCATAAGCATTCTCTCCTGTCATAACTTTTGTTGCCCCACCATTAAAAAACTGCCCAGCAGCTGTACTAACTGGCAAAGTTTCTGAATATCGCAATAAGTTATCCGGTGCTGAACCTATCAATACCGCATTCCCCACATTAAATCCTATATATTGATCCTGCGTAGTAGGGTTTCTAAAACCAGTTTGAAACGAAGCTCTAAAATTATGTTTCTTATTTTCTCCTCCTGCATACACCAAAGAAAGCCTTGGAGAATAACTCCCTTCAAAGTTTTTTGATTTATCATAACGAATAGATCCTGTAAACTTTAATCTGTCATCCATAAACTTTTTCATCAATTGGGTATAAGCACCATATTCATTATAATGGATAGGACCATTAGCATCGGTATAAATTCTTCCATGGGAATTCAATTGGTATTCCCTGTAAGAACCTCCTACTTGAATTTCTGCAAATTTTATAAGGTCTTTAAAATTATAATTAGCATCCGAATGATAAATTTTAGAATTATCAACTAACCTAGATCCTGTTAAAACATTTGGCTCAGCAATAACACCATTAAAAGCAGATTTAAAAGCAGCTGTACCTGGCATTAACCTACCAACATCCGCTTGAGATCTTGCATAAGCATGTGCTCCTACGGGGTTATTATAAAAAGGACTTACAGGATTTCCAACCGCTCCCGCGTAAGTTGCTGCGTAAGTCCCAAACCAAACATCATCTGACTTCCAAGCCCTATTGACATTAATTCCGGTAAAAAGCATATCATAAGACTGGCCACCATCTTCAGAAGCAGTATAACCTCTCAAATAAAAGTTTTTCCCTTTAAATTCTAATTTATGTTGTTGCATGAAAAAATTATTCAAATAATAACGATTTGCCCCTTGGTAAACTGCATTTCCAAATCCGAATTTACTCAACCAAATAATCTCGAAATTTTCATTTCCAAAAGGTCTAAAATGAAGCGAAAGATCAATTTTAGTGTTGCTCGCCTTATTATCCGTTAAATCCGTTTCATTATATCCCGTTCTCGATACGTTTTCTTTAGGCAATAATAGCGCAAAACCAGCCGGCAAACCAACAGCTGCCCATTTCCCATTGGCTATCATGGCCTGACCTACATTATAGATATTAGTCGTAACCTCATCACCATAAACATTAATCCCATCATAATTTGGATTAGTCCTATCTCTTCCGCCCACTGTTTTATCATTGTAATTTGTCGCATACCAATCGGTACCTCGCATATAAGTAAAATTTGCCTTAGCAGCAAAATGCTTATCAAAAGTATGAGCCATTCTAATTCCATAATCAATAAAATCATTAGTACCCGCTGCTTTTTGACTCGTTTGTCCATATTTAGCATAAGCCGTTATCCCTTGATAAGTAAAAGGACTCTTACTATTCATAAACATAATACCGTTAAATGCATTAGCTCCATACAAAGCTGACGAAGCCCCCGGCAACAACTCCACATTTTGAACATCGATTTCAGAAATACCAACCATATTCCCCAAAACAAAATTCAACAAAGGAGATGAATTATCCATTCCATCCACTAATTGTAAAAAACGAGAATTGGCCACAGTAGCAAAACCACGTGTATTAATAGACTTAAAAGTCAAACTACTGGTATTCATTTGAACTTCTTTCAAATTTTCCAAGCCATCGTAAAAAGTTGGAGATGCTGTTTTTTTAACATCAGCAATTCCCATTCTCTCAATGGTAACCGGTGATTCAAAAACCCTTTCAGGTGTCCTAGAAGCTGACACCACAATTTCATCGAGTACGTTTTGCTCCTCTTTGAGAACAACATTAATTACTTGCTTTTTTGAAGTAATCGCCATTCTTTTTGATCCAAAACCCAGACTACTAATTTCGATTTCATACGGAAGTTGCTTGGATGTGTTTAGAATAAACTTTCCATCACTATCAGTTACTGCTCCAGATGAATCACCAATTACCTTAATATTAGCTCCAACAACTGGCTGACCACTACTTTCAGTAACTACACCTTGAATCGAATTCTGAGCACATAGTGCATTACAGAAAAACAATGACAAAATAAATAAATACGCTCTCATATGATTTAGTTTTATTGATTTATACATTCAAAAGTCTTCAACTTTCTCAAACCGCATCACCAAAAAACCAAGCGTTTCCGACTTATTAAATTTAATCAAAAAAAACTGTGTTTTAACAAAAAAAAAGTCGGAAAATTCAATTTTTAATACATTTAGCTAATTTGAGAATTTTTCACACAAAAAAAGCAAGGCGATTTGCCTTGCTTTTTTTATATTTTCAATCTTAATGATTTACTCTACTGTAACCGATTTTGCTAAATTTCGAGGTTGATCAACATTACAATCTCTATAAACCGCAATATAATAAGACAATAATTGCAGTGGAATTGTAGTAATCAACGGTGATAAAGCATCAGAAGTTTCAGGAATTTCGATAACATAATCAGCTAATTCTCTAACTTGAGTATCTCCTTTAGTCACAACGGCAATAATTTTACCACTTCTTGACTTAATTTCTTGAATATTACTCACTATCTTGTCATAATGCCCTTGTTTTGGGGCAATTACCACAACTGGCATTTGTTCATCTATCAAAGCAATTGGACCGTGTTTCATTTCCGCCGCAGGATAACCTTCCGCATGAATATACGATATCTCTTTAAGCTTCAAAGCGCCTTCTAGAGCTACTGGGAAATTATAACCGCGACCTAAATACAAACAATTAGGAGCATCTTTGAACGCAGCAGCAATTTCTTTTGCTTTGTCACTAGTTTCCAAAGCTTCTTTTACTTTTTCAGGAATCAATTCTAATTCTAATAAATATCTATGGTAATCAGAATGAGACAAAGTTCCCTTAGCTTTCGCTAAACGCAATGCTATCATTGTCAAAACAGTAATTTGAGTAGTAAAAGCTTTTGTCGAAGCCACACCAATTTCTGGCCCAGCATGCGTATAAGCCCCTGCATGAGACTCTCTTGAAATTGAAGAACCTACCACATTACAAACTCCAAAAACAAAAGCACCATGTTCTTTAGCTAATTTAATAGCAGCCATAGTATCAGCCGTTTCACCTGATTGCGAAATTGCGATAACTACATCGTTACTTTTAATAATAGGATTTCTATATCTAAATTCTGAAGCATACTCTACTTCTACTGAAATACGAGCAAATTCCTCAAAAATATATTCAGCAACTAAACCAGCATGCCATGAAGTACCACAGGCTACAATAATTATTCTGTCAGCATTTAAGAATTTTTCTAAATTATCCTCAATTCCAGACATCTGAATAATTCCTTTGTCCGCATGTAATCTACCGCGATAAGTATCTTTTATTACACTTGGTTGCTCAAAGATTTCTTTCAACATGAAGTGATCAAATCCCCCTTTTTCAATTTGCTCCAAATTCATTTGAAGTTCTTGAATGTAAGGATCAACCAAACTATCATCTTTTATTTTTCTAATCTTAATAGGTTTATGAAGTCTAATATTAGCCATTTCACCATCCTCTAAATACACTGCATTTGAAGTATATTCGATAAAAGGAGAAGCATCAGAAGCAATAAAATACTCCCCTTCACCAACTCCAATCGCTAAAGGACTACCTAAACGAGCGGCAACAATTTCATCTGGATTTTTTACATCAAAAACAGCTATAGCATAAGCACCTACCACTTGATTAAGTGCCAACTGAACTGCTTTTCCTATTTTTAACTTTTCTTTCTTTTGAACTTCTTCAATCAGATTCACCAAAACTTCGGTATCTGTATCTGAATGAAAAACATAACCGCGTTTGATTAACTCTTCTTTTAATGGAGCGTAATTTTCAATAATTCCGTTATGTACAATTGCTATCTCTCCAGAGTTTGAAAGATGTGGATGCGAATTAACATCATTTGGAACACCATGTGTAGCCCACCTCGTATGACCAATACCAATAGTTCCATTAGTAGTAATCTCTTTCAAAGCACGTTCCTCAAGAGAAACAACTTTCCCTTTTGTTTTACAAACTTTAATCGCACCATCATAAACCATTACACCAGCACTATCATATCCTCTATATTCAAGTCTTTTCAACCCTTTAATAACAATAGGATAAGCCTCTCTATGACCTATATAACCAACTATTCCACACATAAATTTTAATATTAATTTGGTTTTGTGTAATAAATTTCAAATTTTAATCTTTTATCTCCAGCAGTAATATTACTTCCAAACAAGACTACTCCTGAAGGACTCATCACTGAAGCCTGAGGCACTTTAGTCAATATTGTTCCTCCTGGCAAAGTTAAAGACGAACGCAAGTTATTCATCGTAATATTATTGACATCCTCTGTAATAACTACTCCTAGTTTAACATTTGCAGCATCTCTATTTTTTACCAAATTCCTAATCTGACTAGTTAATCTAATCTTATAGGTTTTATCACTAGTATTTGTTGGGTTTAAAATACCGCTATAAATCAAATGCCCAGTCTTAGCATTCGCTACTGCTGTTCCATCATATAGATAATCCAACACAGGGGCACTATTAGTCAAATCATACAAATAAATACGGTTTGGTATTTTGTTTAATCCCATTGTAGTAGCATCAAGATGAAAAACAAGATTAGCCTCATTAATCAATAATTTTTTCTTTATTGCAAGCTCTTTTAAATCCTCTAATTCATCAGAAACTCCATTCCCTCCAACAGTCGGGTTTCCATCAGTATTATATCCTCTAACATCTGTTTTATTAAAAAGCTCTAAAACAGCCATTGAACCTTCGCCGCCTCTTAAATACAATCTGCTATCTCCGGCTGTACTATTTGGATTAGTAATAGCGGTATCATAACTAGGTTGATTTGTGTTTGATAACAAACTCACTGTATTCCCAGTTAAATTCAGCACTATACTTCTATCAACTCTAATTGGCTTATTTGTAGTAGTACCATCTGCATTCTTTACTACTTCAACACCATCTTCTTTAAAATTTACAGTAACTGTTCCTGCTTTAAAATTCATCATGGCCAAACGAGCTGAATTTGAACCTGATTTTTCTACTTTAAAATACAAACCTCTGAAATAATTTTTAAAAACATCATTAGTTATCAATTTCCCAGCAGCAACAGCATCAATAATCCTCGTTTTAAAGTAATCTTTATTCAAAGACAAACGCATAGCTGGAGGAGTCCTCGTTATTGTTTCCTTACTATCTACAGTTGTTTTTACTTCAAATTCTTTATTATCAAAAAAGAATTCATCATTTTCTGCAATAGCACCATCATTTAATCGAATAGGTTTTTTTAGATTCTCAAAATCAGAACTTTGATTTGAATAATATTTTTGTGGTTCTAAAAAAGCAGTTGAAGGATCTAAATCCCTCATAAAATACCCATTTTCATAAACACTCAATTTAATCTTTCCTGTTTCAGGACCATAAATGGAATCCAACACATAAGTATTAGCCCCTGTTGTTGCATCGGTAGCTGTTACGTGACTAAAATAAGGCACGGATAAAATCACGTTATCTATTACTGGATTTAAGCTCATATCAACAACAGGATTTACCGAAGACAAAGTCACCTGAGTTACAAAATCGGCTTTAGTTGTACCAAAAACAGCATCTTCATAAACCCCCAAAGCATTTACAGGTAAATTATTAGACTGTACCGGGCCTGTTTTTTGATTATAAGAAAGGACATCATGAGTCATACCTTCTAAACCAAAATGATCATCACCCACTAAATCATCCCCAATGGAATTAAAATCTTTATCACAGGAAGATAAAAAAACGACACTTATTGCTATTAGAATTATCTTAAAAAAAGAACTATTACGCATATTTGATAATAAAAAGTTGGGATTAAAGCATTTCTTTGTAAAAATTGCTATACGCTTCCGCGAAAGCATCTTTCGGGACGTAAGGTAAAAAAGGTTTTCCTGAAGTTTCAATAAATTTTGTTAAACTTGAACTTACATTTGAAGAAGCAATAATTACAGCATCCGAATGCATTACTGTTGCCTTAATAATATTCTCGTAATCAGGAGTCGAAAGCATAGCTACTTCCTCTTGAGGCACTCCATCCAGCTTTACTTTATTAATCATTTCAACATCTAAAGTCCCGTCAAAGGACTGTCCGTAAACTGAAGTAACAATTTTAGTTTCAGAAAACAAAGCTTCATTTTTATAAAAATGCTTCATATAAACAGGCAACATTGCTGCCATCCATCCATGAACATGGATAATATCAGGCACCCAATTCAGTTTTTTAACTGTCTCAACAACTCCTTTTGCAAAAAAGATAGCACGCTCATCATTATCAGGATACATCACCCCATCTTCATCTGCAAACGTAGCTTTCCTTTTGAAATACTCATCATTATCAATAAAATATACCTGAATTCTTTCTTTAGGAATAGAAGCCACCTTAATTATCAAAGGCATATCTAAGTCATTTACTACCAAATTCATTCCAGATAGACGAATTACTTCATGCAATTGGTGTCTTCTTTCATTAATATTCCCGTATCTTGGCATAAAAATCCTAATCTGTCCCCCTTGATCATTCACCATCTTAGGAACATCATAAGACATTAAAGAAACCTCATTTTCAGCTAAATAGGGAACCACTTCAGATGATACATATAATATCCTCTTATCTTTCATATTGTAATTTACTTAGTTAAGTTGGTAATAAAAACCACGCAAAATTACGAAATTTTATGCAGTTATTAACTAATATATTATGTTTGCATTTAATTTTAATAAAATAATCATGCCTATTTTCTATGGAAAAGCAGCTTTAATCGAATTTTTAAATTCCATTAAAACGCCTAATTCCACTATTGGCTTTGTTCCAACAATGGGTGCACTACACCAAGGCCACCTCTCGCTGATGCAACAATCACTAGCAGAAAACAACAATACTGTAGTAAGTATTTTTGTCAATCCTACTCAATTTAACAATCCTGAAGATTTAAAAAAATACCCAAGAACCTTAGAATTAGATACTCAAAAAATATCCGATTTAAATGCAAATATAATTGTCTATGCCCCGACAGCAGATGATATTTACGAAGGAAAAATAGTATCGCAGGATTTTGATTTTGACGGATTAGAAAATCAAATGGAAGGCAAATTCAGACCCGGTCATTTTAACGGAGTAGGAACTATCGTAAAACGTCTATTCGAAATTGTTTCACCTACCCATGCTTATTTTGGAGAAAAAGACTTCCAACAATTGCAAATTGTCAAAAAAATGGTCAGTAAAAACCATTTGGACGTAAACATCATTGGTTGTAACATTTATAGAGAAGCTAATGGCTTAGCGATGAGTTCCAGAAACGAACGTCTATCTACTTCCGAAAGAGAACAAGCATCAATTATTTACCAAACATTACTTGAGGCCAAAGAAAAATTCAAAACTCAAAACTGTATTGAAGTAAAAAAATGGGTAACAGATGTATTCGATTCCAACAGTATTTTTGATTTAGAATACTTTGAAATCGCCGACGAAGAAACCCTTATTCCTTGTGATGAGAAATCAAAAGATAAAAATTATCGCGCATTTATAGCCGTATTTGTTAATAATATTCGATTGATTGATACCATTTCACTAAAATAATTTACTTTTGTGCCATGCAAATTCAAGTTTTAAAATCAAAAATTCATCGGGTAAAAGTAACGGGAGCCGATTTAAATTATATTGGCAGCATTACCATCGATGAAACCTTATTAGAAGCTTCAAATATTATTGAAGGAGAAAAAGTATCTATTGTTAACATCAACAACGGAGAACGTTTTGACACCTACGCTATAAAAGGGGAAAGAAATTCAGGCGAAATTACACTTAATGGTCCAGCAGCTAGAAAAGTGCAAAGAGACGATATTATTATTATCATTTCTTATGCAACTATCGATTTCGAAGAAGCAAAAACCTTCCAACCCTGGATTATTTTTCCAAATGAAAATGACAATTCATTGACCTAGATTAGTATTTATAAAACACCAAATAATTGAAGCGTTTCCTAAAAGAAACGCTTCTTGTTTTTTAAGCTATATCTTACTTTGATTAAAAATTAGTATCTTGCTATTCCATTTAGAATTCTTATTTTAAAACTCCCAAATCATGAAACAAACTCTACTTTTATTCTTCTTTTGCATTTCATTATTTGCTCAAAAAACTACCGAAATAATCAAGTCTAACAAACTGGGAGAAACTCGAGAAATCATGGTCAGCCTGCCTTCTTCTTACGAAACTAGCCCTACCAAAAGATATCCTATCCTATTATTATTAGACGGAGATTATTTATTCGATCCTTTCCAGGGCGCTTTAAAATACGGCGAATATTGGGACGACTTACCTGAAACCATTATTATAGGAATCAATCAAAAAAACAGCCGCATGAACGACTGTGGTTTTGACGAAACCGAGGGAACACCAACAAAAAAATCGGCTGCTTTTTACAACTTCATTGGCGAAGAACTGATGCCTTTTATCGAAAAAAAATACCGAGTGGCTCCTTTTCGAATTATTGCCGGACATGATACCACAGCTGGTTTTTTAAATTTCTTTCTTTACAAAGAAAACTCCTTTTTTAACGCCTATATTTCATTGAGCCCTGAACTAGCTCCAGGCATGGTAAATCAAGTTGCTACGAGTTTAACCAATACTAAAAAATCGTTGTTCTACTATCAATCCTCAGCCGATGGCGATATCAAACAATTGCGTGAACCCATAGAAGAATTAGACAGCAACATAAAATCGATAACAAATCCCTTAGTCAATTACCAATACAACAAATTCAACAACGCTTCTCATTATTCGTTAGTTTTATATTCGATTCCAAATGCTTTGTACCAAATTTTCGATAGCTACAAACCTATTTCTTCGACAGAATTTTCCGAAAAAATTGTCATCTTGCCTTCTGGTTATGTGGATTATTTGATTAAGAAATACCAAACCACGACCGAAAAACTAGGTTTAAATATTCCTGTTCGAATCAATGATTTCAAGGCCATCGAAGCAGCAATTTTAAAAAACAAGGCTTATGATGAATTAGAAAAATTAGCCCAAATTGCCAGTAAAAATTACCCAAAATCAATGCTTGCCGATTACGAATTAGGTTTAATGTATGAAAAAACAGGCGATGCTAAAAAAGCTGCTAACAAATACCAACACGCATCGCAATTAGATGAAATTGGCGATTTGACTAAAGAAATGATGTACAATAAGTACGATGATATGAAAAGCTTAACCGTTAAAAAATAATGTCGAAAGTTAAAACCTCTTTTTTCTGCCAGAGTTGCGGAACATCTTACGCCAAATGGCAAGGTCAATGCAACGCCTGCAAAGAATGGAATACCATTGCCGAAGAAATCATTCAAAAACAAGATAAAGTAGCCTGGAAAAGCGAATCGGCTCCCAGCAGCAAAGCGCCAAAACCATTACGAATAAACGAAATTGATTCGACTCAGGAAATCCGAATGGACACCACTGACAACGAATTGAATCGCGTTTTAGGTGGCGGAATTGTTCCGGGATCTCTTATCCTTTTAGGCGGTGAACCAGGAATTGGAAAAAGTACACTTTTACTCCAAATTTCGTTAAAGCTACCGTATAAAACCTTATATGTTTCGGGCGAGGAAAGTCAGAAGCAAATAAAAATGCGCGCCGAAAGAATCACACCAAGTAGTGATAATTGCTACATTTTGACAGAAACCAAAACCCAAAACATCTTTAAACAAATTGAAGCCATTGAACCCGAAATCGTGATTATCGATTCAATTCAAACCCTTCATACCGATTATATCGAATCCACTGCGGGAAGCATTTCTCAAATTAGAGAAACTACTGCCGAGTTAATCAAGTTTGCCAAAGAAACTAATATTCCCGTGATTCTAATTGGTCACATTACTAAAGACGGAAATATTGCAGGACCAAAAATCCTGGAACACATGGTTGATACCGTTTTGCAATTTGAAGGCGATCGAAACCACGTATACCGTATTTTGCGTTCGCATAAAAACCGTTTTGGTTCTACTGCCGAAATTGGGATTTACGAAATGCTGGGCAGCGGGTTAAGAGAAGTTTCGAATCCATCGGAAATATTAATTTCGCACAAAGACGAAGAATTATCAGGAACAGCCATTGCCACCACACTTGAAGGCATGCGCCCATTGATGATTGAAATTCAATCCTTGGTCAGCACTGCGGTTTATGGAACACCACAACGCAGCACCACAGGTTATAATGCCAAAAGACTGAATATGATTCTGGCCGTATTGGAAAAAAGAGCTGGTTTCCGCCTGGGAGCCAAAGATGTTTTCCTGAATGTAACCGGAGGGATTTCAGTAGATGATCCCGCCATTGATTTAGCCGTGGTAGCCGCTATTCTATCCTCCAATGAAGACATTCCTGTGAATAAGGATTTTTGTTTTGCTGGCGAAGTCGGACTTTCAGGCGAAATCCGTCCTGTAAACCGCGTTGACCAACGTATCCAAGAAGCCGAAAAACTTGGATTTTCTACCATTTTTGTATCCAAATACAATAAAATAGCCTTGAAAAACACAGGAATTAAAATTGAATTAGTCGCTAAAATTGAAGATGTGGCAGCTATGCTTTTTGGGTAAAATTAAGACTAAAGGAATGAATTATGAGATATGAATTACTTACAGATTTAGGAGGTTTCCTTTGGTGGTTATTAATTAAATTTTGTAAAACAAATTTAGAAGAAGAACAATCTAAGAATAGATGGAGTCGAAATATTTTTTTTCTTATCATAATAGGCCTGATTTTAAGTTTTATAACTGCTAAATTCTTCTAGCAACCTATTTTTAAAATTCATCTAATTAATTGAACACAAAAATCCTGCATTTTTTATTTAACTCGAATTCGGAAAATCACAAAAAAACCAGTATTTACAAGGATTCCCTATTTGACTGGGATTCGAAAAACTAATACCAAAGATGTCACAAGCGATTTTCTTAGGTAAATTAAAGTAACAGCATAACATAAACAACCCTTTCAAATTAGTTTTGAAAAGGCTGTTTATGTTTAATTAAATCCTTAGATATCCATCCAATCTTTAATAGTCATATTGTAACTTCTCCCAGAAGTAATGCTAGTTTTTCTATTATTATTTAAAGTAATCACAAAACGACTGTTAAAGTACTTTTGAACGTCCAACACTTGATTTTTATTTAGAATTACCGAACGATGCACCCGTATAAATGCTTGCGGCAATTTTATTTCTAAATGTGACAGCGATTGCTCAATCAAATGATTTTCTTTATTAGTATAAACCGTCACATATTTTTCATCGGCTTCAAAATGGCTTACCTCATCCAGTTTTATAAAAATGAGTTTATCCCCTTTTTTGACCGTAATCGAAGTCATCTTTTTTTCTTCTTTTTGCTCATAAAAAGCCTTTAAAACCGACTTAATTGTTGCCATCGAAAGATTGTTTTTGAAAGTAGTGAGTTTCTCTACTGTTTGCTGCAAACGTTCCAAACGAACGGGTTTTAACAAATAATCAATGCTATTGGTTTCAAAAGCTTTCAAAGAATATTGGTCGAAAGCGGTACAGAAAATCACAATAGGTATTTTATCCAAACGCTCCAATACTTCAAAACCATTCCATCCTGGCATTTCGATATCCAAAAAAATAACATCGGGTTGCAACTGATTGATTTTCTCCACAGCTTCGATTCCGTTTTTAACTTCATCCACCACCCGAAAAGTTTCCGGAAAATTCTCCAGCAATTGATACAAGCGCGCTCTTGCTGGCGGTTCGTCGTCAATAATCAATGTTGTATAGGCTTGATTCATCTCTAATAAAACGTTATTGATTAGAAGCTTTTAAAAAGCTATTAAGTTCATTTTGAAAACTACTTATTCCTAAATTATAAAAACAGTAATTATCATTAAGCACCTTTCCGTTTTTGTCAATAACAACACTTCTCGGTATACCATTAAATTTGAATAACTCTCGAAGGTATTGAAAATCGTCTGTGTGTACCACAAACGTATTTTTGAGTTCTTGTTCTTTCACGAATTTGCGGTAATTTTCTGTTGGAGATGCTGCATCTTCGGTGATGAAAACAAATTCAAAATTTTTATTCCCTTCATATTTTTTACGTATTTCTTTCATACTCATAATCCCTGCTACACAAGGACCACAGCTAGTTGCCCAAAAATCGACAAGGACTATTTTCCCTTTAAACGGAGCTATAATTTTATTAAAAATATCGGTAGATTTCCCAGGTGGCAAGTCATAAGCCACTTCTTTCGAGAAAGGAAAAACTTTATTAAAAACCCGATCTCCCTCGTTGATTAAGAATGGGTTTATAATTTCTTTTTGTAAAGTTTCCCAATAATCGAGGGCTAATTCTTTATTTGTTTTTGTATACTCGTTACCCACACTTTTAACAAAATCAAAATCTCCATAAAGTGACCTAATTTTTATAATATCATAAACCAAGTTCTTTTTCAAGCCAAAGACGTTAGTCATTATTGAGTCTTTGGCTTTCCAATTTTCCATCAAAACATCTTTGAATTGGGATTCTGGTTCTACTCGATGTCGTGGATATTTAATTAAATAAGCGCTTTCAATACCTCGATACTTATTATAATAAGCATTCATTTTATTTTTATGTTCATTAATGAATTTTTTGGTCATTTTACTTGCATTTTCTTCCATAAAAAGATAAATATCTTTGTCTTCTTTTGGAAAATCAATTCCTTCTTCTTCCATGTATTCCAGAAACGTTTTTTCAGATTTCCATGACACGCTGTAGTGTTTCATATTTGATCTCAAAGGCTTGCAAAATTCAAATTGGTTCACAAAAACACGAAATTGACCAGACACCAACATACTTTGTTGATTTAAAGGAAGTTCTTTTAGAAAGTCATAATATTGATTCGCATCTTGCTTATTTGCATTAGGAATTGTCAAATCATCAACAAAATCAAACAGACGATTAGTTCTTTCTATGAGAATATTATTTTTTAAAATTGCTTCCGCTTTAATACTAATCAACATGTCTTTACTATATTTAGACACACTTTCTAAACTTTCTTTATATAAATTTAGAGTTTCTTTTTTGTAATCCTCTTGTGAGAGACTTTTGCTTTTTTCAAAAAAGGCATCGTAGTCAATTTTTGGTTTTTCAAAACCAGCTATATCTTCATTTACTTTTGCCAAAGGCCCTTTGAAATATGCTTTTGCCAAATCGCCGTAATCTAGTTTTTTAACTGAATCCCAATCCAATACCATTGAGAGTGTTTGGCCTGGCTCAATATAAAATGGAATCCGTTTATTTTCTATACCCAAGAAGTAATGTTTAGGCATTATCAAGGGTATATTCCCTTCAAAACGCCCATCAGGATGAATTTGTATTACTATAGGAGTATCTTCATTTGTTATTTCGTTGTTAACATAAACTATTCCTGTTGAAAATCCCAAACTTACTTCATAGCCCTTAATGAAGCCCACCAGACGACCACTGGCTTTGTTGAAAAAATTGGGCGAATCAAAATCGGCAATGGGTTTAGTTTTTACTTTTGCCAATTCCGCATCTATCCATTTGGTTACATTTTTTGGGATGTTAGCTTCATTCGTTTTTATTGGATTTATAGCCATTCCAATCGGAAAATTATTGATATCGCCCGTTATTACTTTTGTTTGAGCATTGGCTGTGGGAATCAGCAAGGGCGATATAACAAATAACAGTGATAGGAATAAGTTTTTAAATTTCATTTTAAAAAAATTGAGTGGTCTAATTTAAGAATTAATTCTGTAGTACTAGTATTATTTTTTAGTATATATTCAAAAGTTCATAGGCATTTCAAAACACCATTATTATTCACCTCAACCTTCATAAAACTGGATTATACTAGAACATTTTACCAAAAGGAAATATGTCTTTACAACATGATATAGATTGTAATTTCTTTTTGTGGTTGATTGTACCAACTCATTACAGCTTTGTCTCCGTAACTGAATCGCAACAAATCATAGACTGTTTGCAAACCGTGCCCGCTGACCAATCCTTCTGGAAAATCGGGGCCGTTGTCCTGCACCGAAATTAAAATACTATTGTCTTTCTTTTTTACTTTCAAGATAATTTCTCCTTGTCCTTCTATTTTAGAAATACCGTGTTTTATGGCATTTTCGACTAAAGGCTGCAAAATAAACATCGGGATTTCTACCTCCAACAAATCAGATTCTACATCGATATTGAAATTCAAACGATCACCAAAACGAATTTGTTCAATTTCTAAATAATTTCGAACCAAATATATCTCATCTCCTAATGTGTTCACTTTTTTCTCTTTTTGGTTGATGCTGTGACGAAACAAATCCGACAAGGACAAAGCCATTTTTTCAGTTTTATCTGCATCAGTATGTGCTAAACTGGCGATGGAATTCAACGCATTATACAAAAAATGCGGATTGATTTGCGATTGCAACATTTTGACTTCGGCTTGGGCTTTAGCTTCCTTCAAACGGCTCAACTCTAGGTCTTTTTCCTTGACCAAAGATTCTGAAAAATGATTCAAATACAGCAATAATCCTCTTCCAATTGCTAATCCAAGCACAAATAAAAGATAAGGAAACATCGTTTCAACCATCCCTTCTTGTCCCCAATTAAGGATCACTATCAATGACATTGGCAGTATAAACGTGATAAAGGTAAAACTTACTTTCAAAATCAATTGGTAGCTAAAATTTTCATTCCCTTTTAGACAAATTTTCTCTGATCCCCATAAAAAAAAGGACATTAAGATAGAAACTACAATGGCTAGCGGTATTTGAAAAAAAATATGGCTTTTCAAACCAATAACTGAATTAAAGCTCGTCAGGTAAGAAGCGAGATTGACAAAATTTATAAAATATAACAATATCAAAAAAATGGGAAATAAATAATTGAGATACGAATATTTGAATTTATTGTTTTGAAAATAACTGAACATTAAAATAAAAGCTACTATACCTACACCAATAATAATTCCCCAAACTTTAAATTCATGCATTTTTTTATTGGTAAAACTGCTTGCATAACGCCAAGGATAATTGACATACATATACTCCCTGAATTGTTCTACGAAATCATCGGAATATAATTTTTGCAATAAAAATTGATCTAACTGATTAAATCTTGTTTGATCTGGAAGAAAATCTGGAGTTTCAAAAATTCCCTTTCTATCGTATTGAATTGGATATTGTTTATCAGGATTAATGTAACAAAGTGTTCGAAGAATCTCATATTGAATATTTCGCTTTCTTTTTTCATAAGGAATCACTTTGTTGAAACTAAAAATGATACTGTTTTCGTTATGAATGGACCCTCCATATTTAGTGAACTCAGTTCTATAAATTTTATTCTTACCATCAATACTTACAGTGTGAAAGGCAAAGGGAGCATTAGGCATTCTATCTTCGAAATTAAGTTTTATTGTATTAACTCTTAATTCATAAACAGAAATACCTTTAATTTTTTTGTTGTAATCTGCTATTTGTAGATCACCATAATTCTTATCAGTAAAATTATTAAAATAATCAATGGTTTTATTAGGCAGAATAGTCCTCAGCTCTTTTATTATTTCTTCAACGGCAAGACTGTCTTGTTTTGTGGCATTGGTCAAATCTATTAGAATTGGTTCTTTCAGTTTATACACGTTTTCTGTTTCCCCGTCGAATAGTCGGTCTTTTACATATTCCCAGTTTTTGTTTTTAGGATTTGGATTTTTGCTGTTTTCAATGGCAATTTTCATACTCAAAGATTGATCATCTTTAGAAACAACAACAAAACTGGTAATTACCAGAATCAGGATTAATGCGATTAGTTTTTTCATAATTTATGGATTGGTTTAATTATTTAGCAAATGAACTAAACCAAGCCATTTGAAAAAACATTTTTCCGACGAACTGCAATTAGGCATTATGAGCTGCACTTTTGCTGTAATACAACGCTATTATTAAACATCAGCAATTTATATTAATCTGAACACATTTTTTTAAAACAACCAAAAAACTTTCTTACAAAAACAATAGAGGTTTTTAAATCACTAAGACTTTATTAAACTTTAGATAAAGAACATTCATTGAACAAAAAAGTTATTATTTTAGCCAGCTGCCTAAATACTCTAAATATTCATGAAAACGGGAAAACAAAAGATAATCTTAGTTGCAAAAATAGTTGTTGCCTTTATAGCAATCGCTGTTATTGGGATTTTCAGTTTTAGAGAAACGCTTTTACAGCAAATTATTGCCAAAACAACGACCAAAATGGAAGTGGACTACAACAGTCGTTTTTTGGTAAAAAAAGCCAGTTTCGAAGGACTTTCAGGCATCAATCTAACCGATATTACGTTAGTTCCCCACAACGCTGACACCTTGTTCAAAATCCAAAAAATGAGAACCAGCGTCAATATTTGGCGTTTGTTAGTTGGCGATGTACAATTAGGAACTTTAGAAATCAAAAATGGCTTTGTTCAGCTAACTAAAAAAGGGGAAGTGAAGAATTTTGCTGCTTTTTTAAAAAGAAACAAAGACGAGGAAAACACAACTAATAAAAGAGATTATGCTGCTTTTGCGTACCGCATTATTTCGAGAGTACTGAATCTAATTCCGACAGATATGGATGTCGAAAACCTGAAATTCAAACTTGACGACAATGGTAAAAAAGCCACTATCGACATTAAAAAATTAGTATTAGCAAATAAAGAACTCGAAACTTCGATTCATGTAAAAACCAATACTTTTGCCCAGCGCTGGAAAATAAAAGGTTTTGCTGATCCTCGAAATAAAAAAGCCGATATTCGATTCTTCAACATCGATACCGGTGCAATTAAAGTCCCGTATTTTGACGAGCGCTACAAGCTTATTTCAAGTTTTGATTCCATTCGATTAAATGTCGAAAACATTGATAAAAGTGGCGGGGAATTGCATATAGACGGCTTTGCTTCTATTGCCAATTTAAAAATCAATCATGCAAAAATTGCTAGAAAAGATGTGCTGATTAAAAACTCCCGTTTTGATTATCGCTTGCTTTTAAGTTCTGATTTTGTTTCAGTCGACAGTAGTTCTACGGTGCAATTCAATAAAGTAAAATTCCATCCTTATTTGGCTTACGAAACCGAAGAAGACACCATTTACAAACTCAAAGTCAACATCCCAAAAATGAAAGCGCAGGATTTTATTTCCTCGCTTCCTGATGGCTTGTTTACTCATTTTCAAGGTATGGAAGCCGAAGGAACTTTTGATTATAATTTGGATTTCAAATACAACAAAAACAAACCAAACGATTTGGTTTTCAACAACAATCTAAAGAAAGAAAACTTAAAAATCACCAAATATGGCGAGGCAAATTTGAATAAACTCAATGGCGAATTCATCTATCGCGCCATTATACAAGACGTATTGCAACGACCAATTCTTGTTGGCGCAGCCAATTCAAATTACACCCCTTTAGACCAAATTTCGCCTTATTTAAGAAAATGTGTGTTGACTACCGAAGACCCTTCATTCTTTTCGCATCATGGTTTTATCAATGAAGCTTTCAAACAATCTATTGTAAAAAATATCAGAACTAAGAAATTTAGTCGTGGTGCCAGCACCATTAGCATGCAATTAATCAAAAACGTTTTCCTGACCAGAGAAAAAACCTTGTCTAGAAAACTGGAAGAAATTCTGTTAGTTTACATCTTAGAAAACAATCGAATTGTAAGCAAAGAGCGCATGCTGGAAGTGTATTTTAATATTATCGAATGGGGGCCAAATGTATACGGAATTGGCGAAGCAAGTCAGTTTTATTTCCAGAAACCCCCTGCCGATTTAACTTTTAATGAATGTTTGTATCTGGCTCGAATTATTCCTAGCCCTAAAAAATTCATGTATCAGTTTAATGACGAAGGAAACCTAAGAGAATCAGCAGCACAACAAGTTTCTTATTTAACTAATTTAATGATTCGAAGAGGATTGTTAACCATAGACGACACTATTTTCAAAAGTCAACCTACGATTCTAACTGGACCAGCCAAATCTTATCTTAACATAAAAGTAAAAGATACTACGGTGGTTGATTCTTTATTAGTAAAAGAGGAATTTGAATTTTAATATTTAACCACGAAGTTCACAAAGTCCTTCGACAAACATAGGATGACACACAAAGCTCACTAAGATTTTTTAATATAAATCATTAAAAAAATTACCGCAGATTCGCAGATTATAAATTATAATCTGCGAATCTGTGGTAATTTTTTTTGAATTTTCCTTTGTGTTCTTTGCGAAAAAACTTTGCTCTCTTTGCGGTTAAGTAAAATTATAATTTACGGTGAGAAAAAATTAAGGCGCAGGATCAGGAACAATAGCATGAACTGCATCTATTTCACTAATAATTTCATCTGACAGCACAACATCAATCGAACCAATATTTTCTTTTAATTGTCCCAAAGTAGTTGCTCCAATAATATTACTACTCACAAAAGATTGTTGATTTACAAAAGCCAAAGCCATCTGCGCTAACGACAAACCATTCTTTGTTGCAATTTCACTGTACAATTTAGTAGCCTGAGTACACTCTGCACTATTGTATCTTGAAAACTGTGGGAACAATCTAATTCTGGCATTTGGATGTTCGAAGCCAGTTAAAAACTTCCCTGACAAAACCCCAAAAGCCAATGGCGAATAAGCCAATAAACCTACATTTTCTCTGATACAAATTTCGGCTGAACCACCTTCAAAAAGTCTGTTTAAAAGAGAATACGGATTTTGAACGGTCTTGATTTTCGGCAAATTTTTATATTTGCTTTCTTCCAGAAAACGCATAATTCCCCAAGGTGTTTCATTTGAAAGTCCGATATGTTTAATCTTTCCTTCTTTGATAAAACCTTCTAAGGTTTCCAAGACCAATTGGATATTGTCTTCCCAAATATCTTCTTGCACTTTAAAGCCACGCTGTCCAAAAAAATTGGTTTTTCGCTCCGGCCAGTGCAATTGGTACACATCAATATAATCGGTTTGTAAGCGCTGTAAACTTTTATCTAAAGCATGTTTGATACTGGCAGGCGAAAAATCATTCTTTTCACGCATGTAAGTAAAATTAGGATTAGGTCCTGCAATTTTTGAAGCCAAAACAATTTCTTCCCTTTTTCCTGATTTTTTAAACCAGGTTCCTAGAATCTTCTCGGTACTTCCATAGGTTCCTTCATGTGCTGGCACCGAATACATTTCGGCGGTATCAAAAAAATTAACACCGTTGGCTACTGCATAATCCATTTGAGTGTGTCCATCGGCTTCAGTATTTTGTTGCCCAAAAGTCATTGTTCCAAGGCATATTTTACTCACTTTTAAATCGGTATCGGGTAAAGTAGTGTATTCCATTGTCGAATTTTAAAAATTAAAAAAATAAAGTTACAAAGATTTGCATGAACTATTCAAATCAAAAAAGGTTCAAAGCATTGCTTCAAACCTTTTTAACTTTTATTTAAAAATGCCTAGTTGATTTCGTTCAACATTTCGGCAATTTCGTCTAATCTTGGAGTTAATATAATTTCGATTCTACGATTTTTTGCTTTTCCGTCGGCAGTTTCATTAGTAGCTAAAGGCGAAAACTCTCCTCTTCCCGCAGCAGTCAAACTCTTTTTATTGATAACTTTATTTTCGCTCAAAATACCTACAATAGCCGTCGCTCTTTTAGTCGATAAATCCCAGTTATCAGCAATTGGCCCTGAACCTCCATAAGGGTCATTATCAGTATGTCCTTCGATAAGTACTGAAATATCTGGATTATCACCCAAAACTTTTCCTAACTCTACCACTGCTTTTTTTCCTTCAGAACTTACTGCCCAACTACCGGAATTAAACAACAATTTGTTTTCCATAGAGACGTAAACTTTTCCGTTTTTTTGCTCTACTGTCAAACCTTTACCTTCAAATCCATTTAAGGCTTTCGACAAAGTTTCTTTTAATTTTCGCATTGTCGCTTCTTTGGCAGCAATCATATCTTCTAATTCTTTCAAACGTTGTGCGTTTTTATTCAAACGTTCTTGTTCGATTGACAAAGCTTTTCCTTTTGCTTCTAATTCAGCTAATAAATCACGGTTTTTCTTCAAATTAGACTGCAAAGCATCGTTACTGTTTTTCTCTAAGGCACTATACGAATCTTGTAAAAGAGCCATTTTTTCGTTCAATGCTTTTTGTTCAGCTGTCAATTTATCACGCTCTGATTTTAGCTTACTCAAATCATTTTTTAAAGCATCACGATCTAATCCTAATTGATTTTTATCTTTTAAAAGATCGGCATTTTCATCAGACAAGCTTCTGTTTTCTTTCTTCAAATCGGTATACTTATTTTCTAAATCGGTGTATATTTTTTTCGAAACACAAGAAGTCGAAAGTGCTAAAACTAATAAGCCTAAGGAGATTTTTTTTATCATTTTTATTTAATTTTATTTGAACCTAATTGTTTTTTTGACATTGTCATTGATATTGCAATTGACATTGATTTATTCTATATCTACAAGAACGGGACAATGATCGGAATGTTTTGCTTCGGGCAAGATAAGCGCTTTCTTGATTCGGTCTCTCAATGGCTCACTCACCAAACAATAATCAATACGCCAACCTTTATTATCTGCTCTTGCTGTTTTTACACGAACGGTCCACCAGGTGTAATTATCTGGCTCTTTGTTTAGATGACGAAAACTATCAATAAATCCGTTTTTCAAAAAAGCATCCAGCCAAGCGCGTTCTGCCGGAAGAAAACCCGATACTTTAGCATTCCTAATTGGATCATGAATATCTATAGCTTCGTGACAAATATTGTAATCACCACAAATAACAAGATTCGGAATTTCCTGCTTCAAATTAGTAATGTAAGCCTGAAAATCGTCCATAAACATAAATTTATGACTCAGTCTTTCAATATTTGTACCTGAAGGCAAATAAAGACTCATTACCGAAAAATCATCAAAATCAATGCGAACATTTCGTCCTTCGAAGTCCATGTGCTCAATTCCTGTGCCATAAACTACGTTATTGGGTTTAATTTTTGATAAAATAGCCACTCCACTATAGCCTTTTTTGGTAGCTGGAAACCAATAATGATAAGGATAACCCGCTAATTCAAAGTCCAACAACGGAAGTTGCTCCGGCGTAGCCTTAATTTCCTGAAGACAAACCACATCAGGTTTTGCCTGATCTAACCAATTAATAAATCCTTTTGAAATTGCTGCCCGAATTCCATTGACATTATAAGATACAATTCTCATCTAATTTGTTTTTTGATTTCCAAAAATACTAAAAAATAAAACGGCTAGGCTACAAAAAATTTAAAATCAAATAAGGCTCATAGCCGGATAATGGAGTTTTTTTCTATCTTTGTTTTTCTCTCAAAAAACAAAAAATAAATGGGTTTAGTTACCGCTAAAGAAGTTGCAAAAGCAATTAATGTTGAGAAATACGGGGTCTTAGGGACTTTTTCCGGTTGGTTATTAATGAAAGTTCTGAAGATTTCTACACTAAATAAAGTTTATAATCGCAACAAACATTTAAAAGAAATTGATTTCTTAAATGGAATTGTTGATGATTTACAAATAAAATTTGAAATCCCAGAAGAAGACTATAAACGCTTACCTAAAGAGGGAGCTTATATCACCATTTCTAATCATCCATTAGGAGGAATAGATGGTCTTTTATTATTGAAATTAATGCTGGAAAGAGAGCCTAATTTTAAGATTATCGCTAATTTTCTATTGCACCGAATTGAGCCCATAAAGCAATATATTATGCCCGTGAATCCTTTTGAAAATCATAAGGATGTAAAATCCAGCGTTTTAGGAATCAAAGAAACTTTGCGCCATTTAAGTGACGGAAAGCCTCTGGGAATGTTTCCTGCGGGAGAAGTTTCCAGCTATAAAGACGGACAACTAGTTGTTGACAAACCATGGGAAGAAGGTGCTATCAAAGTAATTAGAAAAGCACAAGTGCCTGTTGTGCCTATTTATTTTCATGCTAAAAATAGCCAACTTTTTTATCTTCTGTCTAAAATTAGCGGGACTTTGCGTACGGCAAAGTTACCTTCTGAAGTTTTTAGTCAAAAAAATCGTGTGATTAAAGTTAGAATTGGAAAACCTATTTCGGTTGCAGAACAAAATGAATATGAAAGCATTGAAGCCTATTCCGAATTCTTGAGAAAGAAAACCTATATGCTTGCTAATCCTTTCGAAAAAGAAAACAAGCTACTCACTCCTGCTAATCTAAAAATCACTAGAAATCCTAAAGAAATTGCAACTCCTGCCAATGGAGAAAAAATAATTTCAGAAGTAAAAGCCTTGAGAGATACTGATTGCAGACTTCTACAAAGCAAGAACTACGAAGTGTTTTTTGCCGGAGCAAATAAAATTCCGAATGTCTTACATGAAATTGGTCGTTTACGTGAAATCACCTTTAGAGAAGTAGGTGAAGGAACCAATGAATCTATCGATTTAGACAAATTTGACAAATACTACCACCATCTCTTTTTATGGGATGATGAAGCGCAAAAAATTGCGGGTGCCTATAGAATGGGATTGGGTTCTGAAATTTATCCAGCGCATGGCATCGATGGTTTTTATCTTAACGATTTGTTTCGTTTTGAACCTGAATTATTTGAAATGATGCATCAATCCATTGAAATGGGACGTGCGTTTATCATCAAAGAATACCAACAAAAACCAATGCCGCTGTTCCTTCTTTGGAAAGGAATCATCCATACTACATTGCGTTTCCCTGAACACAAATATCTTTTAGGTGGTGTAAGTATCAGTAATCAATTTTCTGATTTCTCGAAATCTTTAATGATTGAATTCATGAAATCCAATTATTATGATCCTTATATCGCACAATACATTCATCCGAAAAAAGCCTATAAAGTAAAACTTAAAGATGCCGACAAAGATTTCATCTTTAATGAAACCGAAGCCGACTTGAATAAGTTTGACAAAATTATTGATGAATTAGAACCTGGTATTTTACGTTTGCCTGTATTGATTAAAAAATACATCAAACAAAATGCAAAAGTAGTTGCTTTCAATGTCGACCCTTTGTTTAACAATGCAGTTGATGGCTTGATGTACATTAGAATTGCCGATATTCCAGAAAGCACCATGAAACCGGTAATGGAAGAATTCCAAGCGGAACTGGAACGAAAATTCAACGAAAAAGGAGAATTATAATCCTTTCTTCATACCAATAAAAAAGTCGCGTATTATCTCTAAAATAATACGCGGCTTTTTTAGTTTTTAAAACCACGGTTTTCTCCCTATTTGGTAAGTTCTGAAAAATTCCTCATCTGATTTTGTCAAATAGATAATTCCTTCTATAAGCCCTAGTAATCCTGTTATTGCACCAAAACTAATCAGACTTAGAAACAGCCAAAATACACCTTCTTTAGTAGGCACATTCAGAAGTAAGTTAACTTTTGAGTAAAAAATAAAAAAATGACCGATTTTGATTTTTCAATCTTGGTCATTTTGATTTTTCGAGGTTCTTCATGGATTTTTTTAGGTTGAAAAATAGAT
>NZ_JAAAPM020000031.1 GCF_009909155.2 Flavobacterium undicola | reverse complement strand
AAAATCCTCTTGAAAATCTACAAATTTATTTTACGATAACTCCATAGTGTGACGGATGTGTAATCGGTTCCGTTCAACACGAGTTTCATTGTTCGTGCTGCGCACGCAACGAAACTCTAACTGTTAGGTACAGGCTATTTATCGCTTTTTAAATTATTAACATATTTGGATGATTTTCCGTTCCAATAACAGTTTATGCATCTGCCATTTTCAAATTTGTGCTCGCAATTTTTCTTTTCATACAAATAAAATGAGCATTCAGGACATAAAGAAGTCATTTCTGATGATTCTGAAAAATAAAGACTTTTGCATTCGTCACATTTTTGAGTTTTACTATTCATTTAAAGATTGCCTTTTTAAATTTATAACAGTATTTACACTTTTAATTAATCCAATTGAAGCTTTTCCTGTTTCCATTTGAAAATCCATTTGTTCTCCGTAAATATCAACAATTCTAAAGATTGATAATTTTGGTTTATTTACAATGCCTTTAAAATCTCTAAAAATCACATCATCAATTGATTCAAAATCTATTGATTTAAGTTTGTTATTTTCTATCTCTAAAATCTGACGAGTTGTTATTAAAGTATGTTTAGCTTGACTTTTTATTTCAAAGATTGGAAGCTCATTTTTATCCAATTCAAAGTCAATATACTTATTTTCAGTTTCTGCCGTAACTATTTTAGAATATGTCCAAGTATTAATATCCATCGCAGAGCGTTTTATAGACGCAATTGTTATATTTTGAATAGAGATGTCTTTTTTCACTTAAGGCTCTTTTAGCTTGTAGCGTATGTTGAACTAAACCTTCGGTAGCACTTATCGTAGTTTTAGTACCTTACGAATATAATTAAATTTCGTAAGTTATGGTTACAAAAAAAAGCATCCAGAAGATTTAAGAGAAAATAAAATTCTCAATCAAGCCAAACGAGAAGTTCCCGGTTTTGAGGAGCTACTAGATCGTTTTGAGCGCACGGTTTCGGTCTTAGGTCGAAGCCAAAGTACTTTTACTAATTATTCTCGTCACGTAGCTTCTATTTCCTTGTATTTTGGAAAAATCCCAACGGAGCTCGATGCCGAACAAGTTCATGACTACCTGTTTTATCTTCAAAAAAAGTCTAAAACACCTTCTCAAACGTATTTTAAGCATTGTGTTTACGGGCTTCGTTTTTTATTAAAATCCGAAGGCTTGCCTTATGAGTATCTTCGTTTACCTTCGATAAAACACGAGAAGAAACTTCCAGTTGTTTTGAGTAAAGAAGAAGTTTGGTCGCTGCTCGTACATGCTAAATTACTTAAGCACAAAATTCTAATTGGACTTCTTTACGGTTGTGGACTTCGTTGTATGGAAGTGCGTTCAGTACGTTTGCAGGATTTGGATTTTGATCGCAAACAGCTCAAGGTCGTTCAAGGCAAAGGCAAAAAAGACCGTTATGTTCCGCTTTCGATTCACTTAATACGAGGCTTAAGAAAATACATTGAAGCAGAAAAACCTCAAGATTATCTTTTTAATGGTCAGCCTGTTGGTCGCGGAGGAGGCGATTTTGATAGTCGTTATTCCCAGCGAGGAGTGCAGTGGGTTATCAAACAAGTAAGTAAATCAGCTGGTATAATTAAAGAAGTTCATGTGCATTCGCTGCGACATTCTTATGCTACCCATCTTTTGGAAGACGGGATGGATATTATGACCCTCAAAGAGCTTTTGGGACACCAAAACATAGAGACTACCTTAGAGTATTTGCAGATAGCACAATTAGAGAGTCAGCAAAAGTTCAGTCCCCTTGATACGCTCTTTGCCCAATGCAGCCAAAATTTGAAGTAGCCGATGTACTGCAAAAGTTAGGAGCAAGAATAGAAAATTTAGGTTTAAATACTTGGCAGCTTCGAACCTTGTCAGCAGTTAAAAAATGCCGAACATCACAATTGGGCGGTCATATTGATGCCTGTGATAGTTGTGGGAATATGAGCATTAGCTACAATAGTTGCCGCAACCGTCATTGCCCGAAGTGTCAGGGTGAAAATCGAGAAGATTGGATATCCAAAAGAGAAACAGAACTTTTGCCTGTTCCTTATTTTCATGCGGTTTTTACTTTGCCTGATAGCATCAATTCCTTAGCGATGCACCAGCCTAAAATGGTGTACGATACCTTGTTTGAAGCGACTTGGGAAACACTACAAACTTTTGGTAAAAAGAAGGGAATTCAAATGGGTATGATTGCCGTTTTACACACTTGGGGACAGCAATTGAGTTTGCATCCACACCTGCATTGCATTGTGCCTGGAGGAGGAGTAAATAAAGAGGGACAATGGCAAAACAGCGACTCCAAAGGCAATTTTCTATTTTCAGTCAAGGCATTATCCAAGGTTTTTAGGGCTAAATATTGCGAAAAACTCAAGGCGAAAAATCCGATTGGCTACGAACAAATTCGGCAGGAATTATGGAGAAAAGATTGGGTGGTATTTGCCAAGCGACCTTTTGGAAGTTCAAAATCGGTGGTGGAATATTTGGGGAGATATACCCGTAAAATCGCTGTTAGTAACCATAGAATCAGGAATATTGATTCTCAAAACGTGATTTTTGATTACAAGGATTATCGAATGGCGGGAGTCAAAAAACAAATGTCCCTTACGCACGGGGAGTTTATTAGACGGTTTTCGTTGCATATTTTACCCAAACGGTTTGTAAAAATTCGCCATTATGGTTTTCTGAGCAGTACTTGGAAGCGTGAAAAGCTAAAGCTTTTACAGGAAAAACTTCAAGTAAAAGTATTAGAAAAAGTAGAAAAGAAGCCTTTTTTACCCAAATGTCCTTGTTGTAAAGTGGGCAATTTACATACGATAGCTGTTTTTGATCAGCGTGGTCCGCCTGTTTGGTATCTTGGCGGTAGCCAAAACACAAGTCCCTATAAAAGCTAAATTATGGGTAAGGGTATGTATGCCCAAAAGTGAAGAAAAACACTCGGAAACGCACAAAAATACTTCTCAAAAAAAAAAGAGGATGCTGAATCCTCTTGAAAGGCTAAAAATATTTTATCAAAAAACCCATAGTTGCGGAATGACAGCGGTTCCGTTCAACACAGGTTTCATTGTTGGTGCTACGCACGCAACGAAACCTTTGCTGTTAGCGGTAGGACTTAGTCGTTAATCTTCTGAATCTGTTCCAATAAAATTTCTTTGATATTGTTATCATATTCTGCTATAGGCAAAACCCATTCATATTTTAAAAAATGGTCAAACATTCCCCAATGTTCATTTGGTTTTTCAATAATTGGAATAACTTGCAGTGATGGCATACTTTGAACAATACCTAAAAGCTCTTGCGGAATACTTTTTGGATCTGTTATATCTGCTACTATGAATTTACTCAATCTTGCAATTGTAGTTATTGTTTCTTGAGTTGTCCTATTCGAAGGTTTTTCAAAATCAAAAATTATTGGAGCATAACCATGGCTTCGTAAAATCTCTTTTATTTCATTAAGTTTTAGCTTTCTTTCAGGAGTAAACCTTCCTAAGATTAAAACAACTTTTGATGTAACAGTTTCTATAATATCTTTAATCTCAGAATTATTTAAAAGTAAATAGACAAACTGAGCAACTTTAATATTGTCTAAAGTTATTTCTGGTTCATGTTCAGCAGTTATTATTAAATCATTTTGAATAGTGTTTTCATTAGTTGAAACGTTCCAAATAGATACTCCATAAATATTCGAATAAGATAAATCAGTGCCATATAAAATATTGTCAACAAAATGACATCCAACTAAAATGCAGTTTCTCAAAATTGCATTTTGTAAATTAGCTTGTGTGAAATTACAATGTGTTAAATCGCAAAATTCAAAATTTGCGCTTTCTAAGTTTGCAGTATTAAATTCACAACCTGATAATTCGGAATTGGATAAGTTTGCGTTTTCAAAATTTGAGTCGTAGAATTTTGCGTCATAAGTTAACCAATTAGTAAGGATAGCGCTTTCAAAGTTGGCTTCGCAAGCTTGCATATTACTGGCTTGAACGTCATTTAGATTTGCCCCAATAAATATAGCATTATCGGCAATCACTTCTTGTAGATTGGTGTTTTCTAAATTTGAATATGAAAAATTTGTTCCATATAGCGAAGCTCCATTAAAATCACCGTCTTTAAAATTATAATATGACAAGTCTAAACCATCTAATTGCGCCCAAACAAATTCGGGTTTCATTTCGGGGTTTTCTAAACGCCACTTGTTCCATTTCTCATGGCCACTATAAAGTAATTCTAAATGTTGTTTGTTTGGTTCCACTTATATGTTGTTTAGTCTTACCGCTAACTTGTATATAGGCGAAACAAACCTTCGCCAATCTACCCTAATTTGGGTGTATACGCGAAGGTTTATTTCGCTTTATGATTTTTCAAATATATTGATTTTTTCTTACAAGTCATTTGGCTATTTTAGATTTGTGAAATGAATTTGCAAAATGATATTTTGAAAATATAACGCTCTAAATAGCCCCGACCTGTCTGCCGACAGGCAGGTAGAAACGAAAATCCTCCCGATTTTTCTTCGGGAGATTGTAGTGTATAGCGGGAGGAGACTTCCTTAAAAAACAAAATCATGCTGCTCCTAAAAAATCTTAATTTCTTAGCTATTATCTATTAGAACGTCTGTCATTATTGGTATTTGGACGTCTTGGACCAAAGCTGTTATTGCTGCTACGGTTTGTACTATCCGTTTTTGGTTTCTTAGGAGTCGAATTACGTTGTGGTCTGCCTTGACCTTGTTTTATAGGTTCGGTTGAAGCATTAGGATCTGGCTCAAAACCTTTAATATTTTCTTTCGGCAATTTCAAGCCGACCAATTTTTCTATATCGCGTAAAAAAGTGGTTTCGTCCGGACTAACTAACGAAATAGCTTCTCCACTTGCTCCGGCTCTTCCGGTTCTACCAATTCGGTGAACATAATCTTCAGGAATATTGGGCAATTCAAAATTAACAACATGCGGTAATAATGGAATATCCAAACCTCGAGCGGCAATATCTGTGGCGACCAAAGCGGTTAGGCTTCCGTTTTTGAAACCGGCTAAGGCTTTAGTTCGTGCGCCCTGACCTTTATTTCCGTGAATAGCTGCTGCTTTAATACCTGCACTAATCATGCTTTCGCAAAGTTTGTTGGCCCCTTGTTTGGTACGGGTAAATACCAAAATCTGTTTCCAGTTGCCTTCCGTAATCAGTTTAATGATCAATTCTGTTTTTTTCTGCTTTGCAACAGGATATACTTTTTGAATAATAGCATCTACTGTTGTGTTTTCCGGGGTTGCTTCAACATGAACGGGATGGTGCAAAATACCCATTGCCAATTTCTTAATATCTTTTGAAAAGGTTGCCGAAAACATCAAGTTTTGCCTTTTTGAAGGTAATACTTTTATAATGCGCTCAATATCTCGTACGAAACCCATGTCTAGCATACGATCCGCTTCATCTAAAACTAAGATTTCAACTTTGGCAAGCGATATTAAACCTTGGTTTTGCAAATCGATTAATCGACCGGGAGTCGCGACCAAAATATCAAGACCTTGACGTATTTGTGCGGCTTGTGGTTTTTGGTTTACGCCTCCAAAAATTACGGCGCTGCGCAAATCCAGAAATTCACTGTATTCTTTTATATTGGCAAATATTTGAGCAGCCAATTCTCTTGTAGGAGTCAATATTAAGGCACGAACGGGTCTTTGTCTTAAGTGTTGTCCTTGCGATAATAATTGTAATATTGGTAGTGTAAAACCTGCCGTTTTTCCTGTTCCAGTTTGCGCAGACGCTAATACATCTTTACCTTCTAAAATTGGTGGAATTGCCTTTTGTTGTATTGGAGAAGGTGCTGTATATCCTTTTTTACTGATAGCTTTTAATAAAGCATCAGATAAGCCTAATGAATTAAATGACATAAATTGTGTTTATGAAGTAAACACTAATTTGAGTACTTCTTTAATTTGGCGCGAAGATACTGCTAATTTTTTCAATGTGCTTTTTATTGCTTGACTTTGCTTAAATAAAAGATAGTGATGGCTGGCTGGGATGATTATAGGGATTTTTGAATACAGATTAACGATTCTTGATTTTAGATTTTATGTTAGTAAATAAAAAATCGTTTGTTTTTCAGGAACTCGTAAATCTGAAATCAAGAATCGTTAATCAAAAATCTACAATCATTTTTATTGTATCGTACTTCTGTGATAAAAAAATGAAATTAGTTATAGGTCTAATTGCTATTACTTAAACTTCGCTATTCCAGCTTTCAACCAATTATAATATTCTTCAACTCCTACATAACTAATTGTTGGCTGCTCAGCATTTAAACTATTACCTTCTAAGTCAGTTAACACATATAAAGGCTGCGTATTGGTTTTGTATTTAGAAATCATAAAATCAGTCCACTTATCCCCTATGGTTTCAATTTCAGCACCCGTTGTTGGAGAAACAAACTGTTGTAATTTTGGCAATTCTCTTTTATCATCAACGTAAAGCGAAATCAAAACGATTTGGTCTTTCAAAATAGACAATACATTAGGATCTGACCAAACATTGTTTTCCATTTTGCGGCAATTTACACAAGCAAATCCTGTAAAATCGAGCATTATGGGTTTATTTACTTTTTTAGCATAAGTCAATCCATTTTGATAATTATCAAAAACAACTAATCCATGAGGGCCAATTTTTGCGCCTTCAGGTAAATCAATTTTAGCCGCACTTTTCCCCGAAACACTCAATCCCATTGGGCTTTCGCTATATTCCATCGGTGGTGGAAAAGCATTGATAATTTTCAAAGGCGCTCCCCAAAGTCCCGGAATTAAATAAACAGTAAAGGTCAACACTAACAATCCCATTAGTAATCTTCCAACAGAAATACTTGACATTGGACTATCATGCGGCAAGGTTATTTTTCCAAACAAATACAAAGCTAAAGCTCCGAAAACAGCAATCCAAATAGCGATGAAAACTTCTCTTTCTAATATATGTAACTGCAAAACCAAATCGGCATTCGATAAAAATTTAAAAGCCAAAGCCAATTCTAAGAATCCTAAAACCACTTTTACCGTGTTCAACCAACCTCCCGACTTTGGTAAAGAATGCAACCAACCCGGAAAAAAAGCAAATAACATAAATGGCAGAGCCAATGCCGAAGAAAAACCAAGCATCCCTATTATTGGTGCCAAACCGCCATTAGAAGCGGCTTCAACCAACAAACTTCCTACGATAGGTCCTGTACAAGAAAAGGAAACAATGGCTAAGGCCAATGCCATAAATACAATTCCTAATATTCCGCCTCTATCGGCTTGACTATCTACTTTATTTGCCCAGGAATTGGGTAATACAATTTCGAAAGCTCCTAAAAAAGAAATCGCAAAAACGACCAATAAAATAAAAAACAACAGATTAAACCAAACATTTGTTGACAAGGCATTCAATGCATCTGCACCAAAAATAGCCGTAACAATCGACCCCAATAAAACATAAATTACAATTATCGAAACTCCATAAATAATAGCATTTCGTATTCCTCTGGCACGCGTTTTACTTTGTTTGGTAAAAAAACTAACCGTCATTGGAATCATCGGAAAAACACAAGGTGTCAGCAAAGCGGTAAACCCAAACAAAAAAGCAACAAAAAAGATAGACCAAAGACTTCTTGGAACAGTTTCAGTAGTATTTGATATAGCTGCTTTTTCAGGAGCAACCACAATATCACTTGCACCAAGACTAGGAGTTATCGAATCTGTTTTTGTACTATCAATAAGCTTTGTATTTTGAACTGATTCATTCAGAAGATTCTCTTTATGATTAGGAGTAACTACAGCAATTGAAGTAGCAGGAATTTGAAAAGTAAATTTCTTAGATTGATTAATACACACTTCTTTACAGGCTTGGTAGTTAAGTTCTACTTCAACCTTATTTAGCTTTAAATTGGTTAGTTTAATCTCCTGCTGAATTTGAGCTTTACCTTCAAAAAAGGTTTCATTTACCTCAAAAACATCATTATAAGCCGTCTTAGTTTTACTCTCTTTGGCTTTGCCAATTAAACTATAATTCCCTGATTGATTTTTAAAAACAAGCTCCATTGGCAACGGTCCTCCATCTGGAGTAAACTGCGAATACATGTGCCACTCTTTTTCAATCACCGCGTTAAAAGTCAATACAAAAACACCTTCTGACTTTTGTTCTATTTTGGTTGTCCATTTAACAGGATCTAAAATTTGAGAATTTACATTGGTAAAAACCAAAAAAGCGGTAAGTATAAATAATAGTTTCTTCATTATTGCAATGCTATTTTTAATATGTTTTTTGTGGAATTATCGATTCTGAATCGTTCATCTTGTCGAATGCCAACCACCCAAACAATCTGATCTGCCGACCATAAAACCCAACAATTTTCTTTTTCTAATAAAGATAATTTTTCGTCTTTAAAAAGCTTACTTAACTTTTTAGACTTTCCATCCATTCCAAAAGGCTGAAAAGAATCACCTTCTTTCCATTTTTTTAAAACCAATGGATAAACCAACTTATCTTCATCAACAAATATAATTGAATTTGAAGCATCTGAAATAACCGCTGCTTCGCAAAAAGTAAGATTTAAGGGAATATTAACAGCCGGAGTATTTTTTTCTACAAAATACACTTCATTATCTTCTTCCTGAAAAACTGGACTCAAAATCAATACTTCTCTGTCTTTCAACAATCGATAATCCGCTGAAAAAACCTGCTTCCCTGATTGACTCTCCACCAAACCATAAACATCGTCCCAGGCCGAAAAACCAAATTCATGCAACCATTGGTACAAATAAGATTTATAATTGGGTAATTTCAGCAATTGGTTCAAGTCAAAAACAATAGTCTCACCTTCTTCTCTTGCTACTTGCTGATACACCATAATAGCAGCGTCTTCAACTAATTCCTGAGAGTCATTCAAATACGACTGTGTTTTTTGAAAGGATTCCACAAACTGCGGATTCAATTCTTTCAACAATGGCACCAGATGATGTCTAATTTTATTGCGCAAATATTTATCCGAAGCATTACTGCTATCTTCCCGCCACTGAATGTTATTTTCACTGGCATATTCCAAAATTTCTTCTCTTGTAAAAGGCAACAACGGACGTACAATTTTATCATTTTGAGCCGGAATCCCAACCAAACCTTCTAATCCAGTTCCACGACTCAGGTTGATTAAAAAGGTTTCGATATTATCATCGGCATGATGCGCCGTTAAAATGTAATCGTAATTCTCCGTTTCTAAAAGTTCATAAAACCAATTGTAACGCAATTCCCGAGCCGCAATTTGAGTCGAAAGCTTGTAATCATTCGCAAAAGCTTCGGTGTCAAACTGAGTCAAAAAAAATGGAATTTCATTTGCATTAGCGTAATCCTGAACAAAATTCTGATCTCCAAAACTTTCCAATCCACGCAATTGGAAATTACAGTGTGCCAAAGCAATAGAATGCTTTAATTCATTAAACAAATGAACTAAAACCATACTGTCAATTCCGCCACTTGTAGCCAGCAGCAATTTGCTTTTTTCTAAAAAAGCAAAATTTTGATCGATATGTTTTTTGAACTTGTTGAGCATATACTAAAAATTAAAACTTATTTTAAAACTTCAAACATCGCTTTGGCTTTCAGCAAACATTCTTCGTATTCTTTTTCAGGAACAGAAAGCGAAGTGATAGCACTTCCTACCGAAAAGGACAAATATTGATTTTGCTGATTATACAATATACTTCGAATAACAACATTAAAATCAAAATCGCCATCAGGAGTAAAATACCCCACGGCACCGCTGTACAAACCTCGCTTAGTTTCTTCGAGTTCTTCAATGATTTTCATTACCGAAATCTTAGGTGCTCCCGTCATACTTCCCATAGGAAAAGTATGTTTTAAAGCATCAACTACAGTGTACTGCGGGTCTAATTTTGAAGTAATAGTTGAAATCATTTGGTGCACTTGCAAAAAGGAATAAATTCCACACAATTCCGTCACCTGAACCGAACCTTTTTGAGCCGTATGCGATAAATCATTTCGTACCAAATCGGTTATCATAATATTCTCAGCACGTTCTTTAGCATCGGCGGCTAATTTATTTTTCGATTCTTCATCTTCAATTGGATCTAAAAATCGTTTTGCCGTTCCTTTTATAGGCTGAGAAATAAGCAACTCCCCTTCTTTTTTCAAATAACGTTCTGGCGATGCCGACAATAAAAATTGCTTGTAATTCTTAAAAAACACCGCAAAAGGTGGTTTCGAAATTTTATTCAGCTTCAAAAAAGTCTCCAACGGATCAATTCGGGCGTTTTCAGCATAAAATTCCATGCAAAAATTAGCCTCATACAAATCTCCATGATGAATGTGTTCGAGCATTTTAGACACTTTTTCGCGATAGCCCTCAGCTGAAATTCGTTGCTGAATTTGCACATGGGTATCAAAAGTCTCAAAATCGGTAACAATTGCTTTGATTTCGTCCCAATCGGCTTCAAATTCATCATCGCAAAAATTCAAATACCGAATTTCGATTTCATTTCCTTTGGCTAAAAAGAGTTTTTTAGGCTGAAAGAAATACAAATCAGGAAATTCTAAACCATCAAAATTAGCCGACGTTAAAGTCTCAATATCATTTTTTAAATCATAAGACAAATAACCAAAAATCCAATCCTGAATGGTTTGCTGGTATTGTTTTAAATCTTCAAAAGCATTAAAATAATCGGTTTTTATAGAAGTAAAAGCATCAACAGCCAGAATCCAATCGTAACTGGAATACTCTTGTTGGTATTGGTTACTATCCATAAAAGTTACTTCTCGAAATTGTTGCGACCACAATAAAAGCTGCTTTTTGATATCGACCAGATGCGTTATGTCTTGTTTAAAGGATGTTCTCAATGTAAAATTTTAAAAGGTAAAATTACAATAAAAAAAAATAGCTTCTCTAGTAGAAATTTCACAAAACCAGCGCATAGTTAAATAAATATTAAAAAAGATTTTTCTTACCAAAACCTCTTATATTTGACATGAAATTCAGGCCTAAAATTTCGCGAACAATCAATCAAAAAATCATCCACTCTAAAAGAAAAAATCTATGAACAAAATTGTAAAAAGTAGTTTGCTACTATTCACTTTTACGACATTAATGATTAGCTGTAAAAAAAGTGAAGCGCCAGAAGAACTAGCAACAAATAATATTGTTACTGAAGCTGCTATTTCTTCTTCTGCTGCAGTAGAAAAAAAAGACAGTACCCGAAAATTCGTTCGTACGGCCGACTTGAAATTCAAAGTGAAAAATGTTCCCCAAACTACTTATGCTATTGAAAACATCACCAATAAATTTGATGGATTTGTTACTTACACCAACTTACAAAGTAACATTATTGATCAATATGAAACCAAAATAAGCCAGGACAGCACGCTGGAATCCATTCGATACAATATTGAAAACAACATCACAATTCGAGTACCTAACAAACGTTTGGATACGGTTATAAAATGCATCGCCAAACAAATTGACTTTCTAAATTATCGCGTCATAAAAGCGGATGATGTTTCGCTAAAAATACTTTCGAACCAACTCTCACAAGAAAGAAGTGCCAACAAAGAAAAAAGAGTAGAAAAAGCGATTGATACCAAAGGCAAAAAAATCAATGATGTGATAGATGCTGAAAATAACTTGGCAAACCAAAAAGAACAAAAAGACGCAGCGAAATTAGAAAACCTGTCCATCCAGGATCAGGTTAATTTTAGCACACTGACTATCCAAATATACCAACGCGAATCGATCAAACAAGAAATGATTGCCAATACCAAAGATTACAATCACTATAAACCCAACATTGGAATACGCCTACTCGATTCTCTAAAAGCAGGCTGGAATGTTTTGCTTGATATTATTGTATTTGTTTTTGAAATTTGGTGGTTACTATTAATAGGCTTTGGTGGATTCTTGCTTTATAAAAAGTATTACCAAAAAGAATAACTTATAACACCCCTTAGGTGTAATTTTTATTCTAAAAAAGTAATATAAAATGACGTTATAACTTCTCGTCAGTTCGAGTGAATTTTCAGAAAATGCGATAGCTTTTTCTGAAAATTTGTATCAAGAACCATTTTTTAATAAAAACGTCATTGGTAGTGTTTTTTTTTTTGTGTAGTCGCGAAAAATCGGGACTACACAAAAAATGCTTGTCTGCCACAGGCAGATATCGAGAACCTTGTTTTAATGATATTTTTCTTGTTCTCGATACGATCCCGCCCAAAAGTGGGATCACTACCAATGAAGTTTTTATTAAAAGTAAAAAATTAGATTTACCAATTTTCTTTTTTGCTTGATCAAAAAAGAAACAAAAAAATCAAGTCTCACGCTTCCTCGTCGGTCAAATTAGTTTTCGAATGCTAAAAGAAAAGAACTCTCCGCCGCGGCGGATCAAACAGCTTTTCTTTTTACGTATTCTTCAAACATTTGACACTCGACTGCGGAAGCTAAGGACAACTAAAACCCTAGAAAAAAAACAATTTAATTTACAATTGACAAAATATCAACGTCATTTTATATTGCTTTTTTGAATAAATCATACCTCGAACTGACGAAAAATTATCATCAAAAACTAATTACCCACTCAAAACGAATACACATTACCCAATTTATCACAAGGAAATAAAAGCCAAAAACAACCTAATTCCACTCCATTTACTGTAACAAACAATTAATTGATTATCAAATTAACATTTTATTAAATAATAATTCTTCTATATCAGAAAAATCAGTTCTTTTTTTTGTAAATTTACTATAAGCTACAAAAACATACAACGATTATTAATCGTTACATAGTTAAAAAAAGCTTGTTTTTCTGATTTAGACGGTTATCTAGGGAGAGTTTTTACTACGAATGAAAGTGCTGAACCGCAACAGAATTTTGTGATTTGTTAACCAATAAAACCTATATATCATGAAAATCGCAACTCTTATTGTTCGTACGTTAATGGGAGCTATATTCCTTTGTACTTCTATCAGTTATTTTGTCCTCTCAAATCCGGAACCCGTTTCAACAGGTGATTTCAAAGCATTTCAAGTGGGTCTTATTGCCTCAACTTATTTGATGCCATTAGCTAAATCAATTGAATTTTTATGTGGTTTATCCTTTGTATCAGGAAAATTTACCACCTTAGCCAATATTATCATTTTCCCAGTGATTATCAATATTTTATTAATCAATTATTTTTTAAACCCACACGACTTACCTATAGCTATTGCTGTTTTTGCAGGCAACGTATTTCTAATTTATAGCCACTGGCATAACTATGAAGGATTATTTAAAATGAATGGTTAAAAAAAACAAAAAACCCGTCTCATAAGAAACGGGTTTTTTTTATATAAAAAGGAACTGATTTTTAAATGTGTAACGCTCTATTGTCAGTTGCTGCTAATGCTGCTTCTTTTATTGCTTCCGCAAATGTAGGATGTGCATGAGACATTCTTGAAATATCTTCAGCAGAAGCTTTGTATTCCATTGCTACTACCGCTTCAGCAATTAAATCAGCTGTTCTGGCTCCAATCATGTGAATACCTAAAACTTCATCCGTTTTAGCATCAGCAAGGATTTTTACAAAACCATCTAAATCAGCACTTGCTCTTGCACGTCCTAAAGCTTTAAATGGGAAACTTCCTGATTTGTAAGCTACGCCAGCCGCTTTCAATTGCTCTTCTGTTTGTCCAACAGCCGCAACTTCCGGCCAAGTGTAAACTACTCCAGGAATTAAGTTATAATCAATATGTGGTTTTTGACCCGCTAATATTTCAGCAACCATAGTTCCTTCTTCTTCCGCTTTATGAGCTAACATCGCACCACGTACTACGTCACCAATTGCGTAAATATTAGAAGCCGAAGTTTGTAAATGATCGTTTACTTCAACTTGACCTCTTTCAGAAATTTTAACTCCTGCATTTTCAGCGTTCAATCCATCAGTATATGGACGACGACCAACAGAAACTAATGAATAATCTCCTTCTAAAGTAATTACTTCTCCTTTTGCATTTTCTGCTTTCACAGTAACTACATCACCAGCTCTTTCCACTGATTGTACTTTGTGAGAAGTATAGAATTTCATTCCTTGTTTTTTCAAGACTTTTGTCAATTCTTTAGACAAAGAAGCATCCATTCCCGGAATAATTCTGTCCATGAATTCCACAACCGAAACCTGAGCACCCAAACGTAAATACACTTGACCTAATTCGATTCCGATAACTCCACCTCCAATGATTACAAGGTGTTTTGGCACTTCTTTTAAATTTAAAGCTTCAGTAGAAGTGATGATTCTTTCTTTATCAATTGAGATAAAAGGCAAAGAAGATGGCTTAGAACCTGTTGCTATAATAGTATGTTTCGCTTCTATAGTTTCTGAAGTTCCATCTGCTTTTGCAACAGCAACGTGTGTAGCATCAACAAAAGACCCCAAACCATTAAAAACAGTAATGTTATTTTTATCCATCAAGTAGTTGATTCCACCAGAAGTTTGATCCACAACTGCCGTTTTACGAGCAATCATTTTTTCTAAATTCACTTTTACTTCTCCCGAAACTTCGATTCCGTGATCTGCAAAATGAGCAATTTCAGCATAATGATGAGAAGAAGACAACAAAGCTTTTGAAGGAATACATCCTACATTAAGACAAGTTCCTCCAAGTGTGGAATATTTTTCGATAATGGCTGTTTTGAAGCCTAGTTGCGCACAACGAATCGCTGATACATATCCTCCAGGTCCAGAACCTATAACGACTACGTCAAATGAATTCATAGTATATTGTTTTTTATTATTTTTTTAAAATCTCGAAGAGCAAAAATAGGGAATTATGTTTTGTTTAAAGTTTAAAAAATGAGATATTTTGTTAGTTTTTGTAATCAATTTAAGCTCTTTAAGACTGATATCTTTACAAATGAATGGCTAGATTTAATATAAAATTACGCCCTGCAATTGAGCTATCATTTATAATAAACATTAAAAAGAATTTTTAAAATAAACTATAAAACTAAAAACCAACAATTTAACCACTTGTAATCACACAAAACTTAATCATTTTTCGTAAATTTAATACTCATTTTTAAAGTTTTGGTATCCACTTGAGTCTTAACCATCTAAAACAATTACTTATGGATAATTATGTTGTTAAAGTCTTGCAAGCTGTTTTTATCACCCATGATGTAAAACGTTTTGTTGTTGAAAAACCGGAAGGATATCATTTCATTCCCGGTCAGGCAACAGAAGTTTCCATCAATCTACCGGAATGGAAAGATGAATTAAGACCTTTTACATTTACCTGCCTGGGAGAGGAGAACCATCTCGAATTCATCATTAAAATTTACAACGACCATAAAGGGGTTACAGCCATGTTAGGTCGTGTTAACAAAGGAGACGAATTGATTATTCGCGATGTTTGGGGAGCCATTCAATACAAAAAACCGGGAATATTTATTGCCGGAGGTGCAGGAATCACTCCTTTTATTGCTATTTTCAGGGATTTGTACCAAAAAAACCAACTACAAGGAAACCGACTCATCTACTCCAACAAAACCTCGGAAGATGTTATCATAGCTAAGGAATTACAAGAAATGCTCAACGATGATTTCATAAATATCTTTACCCGGGAAAACGTCACCGGATTTGTGGGTAAAAGAATAGACCGTAAATACCTGATAGAAAATATTGCCGATTTCAGTCAACATTTTTACATCTGTGGGCCATCTGCTTTTGTAAAAAACATCAGCAATTTATTGATTGAATTGGGTGCAACTGCTGATGAAGTTGTTTTTGAAAAATAAAACAGTATAAATACTTATTTCAATTTTACCGCAAAGTTCGCAAGGCTTTTTCTGTTGATATATTGAGAAAACGCAAAGTTCGCAGCACTTTGTGAACTTTGCGTTTTATTTAAACTTCTTTATAAAACCTTGCGAACTTTGCGGTTAAAACTTTTTTCACATTATTAAGATTTGTGGGCACTATCTCTATACATAACGGAATTGTGTAACTATTGAGTTAAATCAGTGTGGTCAGGAATTTTATTTCTAAAGTTATTATTCTTTATCTTATTTACTATTTTATATATTAAAAAGACAATGAAAATTATATTAATCAAATTCCATAAATTCAAACTAATATAATTTGTTTTTTGCCAAAAAGTCATACTTTCCAGACTTCCATATTCTCCTTTACTTTCCTCATAAAAATCATCATACCCCATTAACATCACCCCAAGAAAAAGATACACAGCTAAATCAAAGACAATTAATCCCATCCCAATTAATATATTTTTTAATGTGAATAGCTTTTTCATTGCTAGTTAAAATTTGTTTTGAAAATCTTTGCGAGTACAGAATACAATTCTGCGCTAACAATTGTGGTAAATCTGCGCGGTCGGGTCTACGCTAACGATTTTGGTAAATCAGCACAGTTCTTTTTTTTAACTTATAGTTATTTCTCTAATTCTGTCAGATAAAAACCTTTCAGTATATGCTGTATTCCAATTGTCATAGTTTTGTAAAAGTTGAATTATGTCATTATCAACTAGTGGAATAATCAGACCACGACCATCTCGAAAAGTATCTTTACATCTATTCATAAATAGTTCAAAATTATCAATTTGTCTACAAATAATAAATCCTACTTGTCCTCTGTTTACAGAAAAACGACCGCCAATTTGGTCAAGTTCAGGATTTACTATATCTCGACTATAGTTTTTACATTCGATAAATATGAATGGACAAGGAATTTTATGGTTTTCTGATAATCTGTAAAAAACACCAATTTTGGCTGCGTTATCAAAAGTAATATCAATTCTTTTTCTTCCTTCGTGAATTTCCCTTTCTTTTATTGGATTTATTAAATGAGGATAGAATACTAATTCTAATATTCCAATAATTATGTTATGAAAATCTGAAGCAGAATCAGTTCCTGGTGGGATAGCTTGCAACCTAACAATCAAATCTTGTGTAATTTGTGTAATATCAATATCCGTAATTTCAATATTTGTTAAGGATTTTATATCAGTTTCATCTTTAAATTGTTCTAATACTTCTGGGTGCTGTAAAGTGAAACGTCTCAAAAAACCTTTTGATTGTGGATTTATTTCTTTAATACTTTTTTTAGTAACGAAATGCGCACCATTGTTTTTTCTTTGAACTAATGCGGTTTGTAACCTTAAGTTTTCGTTTTGTAAACACTCTAAAACAAAGTGATTATAATATTTATCAGGTGTGTAGCCTTTACAAAAAGAAACTATTCCTTTAGGAATTAATAGAATTTTTCGATCATTTATAACAAGCATCTCAGTATGTTCAATTTCCCATTCATCTGTTCGTCTATTCCAAAAATAATCAGAAGAAATACCAGGAGTTAATAGAATGTTGTGAAGATTACATTGATTCTGAGTATAAGTTATCAAATGTGAAGTAATTATATTGGTTGTCATATCTGATAATTTATCTTTTCCAAAATTATCTACAAACAAAATATTATCTTCAATGTCTTGAATTAATCCTGTTTGGATAGCTCTACTTCTTAGTAAACTGTCGTAAATTTTATCAGTATCTTGATTTCCAACACCGCGACCTCTTGGATTTCCAACTGACATTCCTAAACAAGTAGAATTTGGCTCGTGAAGATGGTCAAATAATTCTTTTGCCTCATCTTCATTTCCGTTTCTAATCAAATCTATAACACGTTGAAAAAAACTTCTTAAAGTTAATGTAGCATCAATTGACCAATTATCTTGTTTTTTTCCCAAAAAGAAAGGGTCTAAAAATAGTGGTAAATCTTCATTGGTATCAATATTAACAAAGTCAAGCTCAGCTTGAGATTTGTTTAGATTAAAAATCTCACTAATTTTCATAATTTAATTTTTTGTCATTTTTTTTGCAAAAATTGCTTGTAACTCATAAACACATACAAGTTTATACAACTTTTCTTAATATGCAAAACAAAAATACGTTTATTCTTATTTTTTCATATAAACAAAACACCAAAACAACTCACAAAAAAAGAGCTAAACTCCTTATAGAAGAATAGCTCTTTTTACTATTGATTTTTGAAATTGAAATTGATATTGCAATTGCTATTGAAATTTAATTCCTCAAACAACTTTTTAAAATAGAAACTGGATGCTGGGCTTTTCGACTGGTACCATCAAAAATTTGATGACGACAAGAAGTTCCTGCTGCGGCAATATCTACATCAGCATCAGTTGATCTAATTTTTGGGAACAAAGTATCTTCTCCCATTTGCATACTTATTTCGTAGTGTTCTTCTTCATATCCAAAAGAACCCGCCATCCCGCAACAACCGGAGTTGTAAATAGTAACCGAATTGTTTTTAGGTAGATTCAACATCGTAAAAGTAGCTTCGACAGCACTCAATGATTTCTGGTGACAATGTCCGTGAATTTTAATTTGTTTTTCGTTGGTTGAAAATTGTCCTGCATGGATTTTTCCTGCTCCAATTTCTTTCTTGAAAAACTCTTCGATAGTCAAAACGTTTTTAGCTAAATTTTGAGCCGCAGTTTTGTCTTCTGCCAATCTTAAATATTCGTCTCTAAAAGTCAATATTGCCGAAGGTTCAATTCCTATTAACTGGCAATCGTCTGAAATAATAGGTGCAAAAGTAGCGACGTTTTTAATGGCGATCATTTTAGCTTCTTCCAGAAATCCTTTCGAAATATAAGCTCTTCCACTTTCTTCATGTTCCACAACAATCACTTCGTAACCTAATTTTGTCAACAATTCGAAGGCATCAATCCCAACATTCACATCATAATAATTAGTGAATTCATCGCAAAACAAAACTACTTTTCCATTTGGATATTTCTTATTGTCATTACCATTGCTATTGACATTGTTATTGACATTGTTATTGACATTGTTATTGACATTGTTATTGCTAAGCCATTTTCTAAAAGTCTGTTTGGCTAACAACGGAACTTCTCTTTGCTGCGCTACTCCCATTCCTTTTTTCACAATGGAAAGATTAGAAACAAAATTAGTCAAGGCAGGAAAAAGACTTCCCATCTTATTCATTTTGGCATTATTAGCAAAGATTTTATTTCGAAATGAAAAACCATTTGCTTTTTGGTATTGGTACAAAAACTCCGCTTTTAAAGTCGCCACATCCACATTAGACGGGCATTCGCTGGCACAGGCTTTACAACTCACACACAATTCAAAAACCTCATACAATTCCTTGTGATTGAATTTATTATCTTTTTCAGAATGCGTTAAATATTCGCGTAAAGCGTTTGCACGGGCACGGGTTGTATCTTTTTCATTGCGGGTAGCGCGATAACTAGGACACAAGGTTCCTCCTGCCGAAGGTAATTTTCTACAATCGCCGGAACCATTGCATTTTTCGGCAGCTCTTAAAATCCCCATACTGTCTGAGAAATCCTGAATGGTTTGAATATCCGGTTCTACCCTATCAGTTTCAAAACGGAAATTCTCATCCATCTTTAGCGCATTGACAATTTTCCCCATATTCAATACCGAATTCGGGTCGAATGCTAATTTGATACGTTTGAGTAATTCGTAATTTTTTTCGCCAATCATAAAAGGTAAAAACTCACCTCTTACAATTCCGTCACCGTGTTCTCCACTTAACGAACCTCTATATTTTTTTACCAAAATAGCCACTTCGGTAGCGATGTTTCTAAATTGGTAAACACCTTCTTTCGTCTTTAAATTCAAAACGGGACGTAGGTGCAATTCGCCCGCTCCGGCATGTGCATAATAAATGGCGTCTTGTCCGTGACGTTTCATCATAGCCGAAAAATCGGCAATATAATTAGGTAAATCACTCAACTCCACTGCTGTATCTTCAATAGAATCGGCTGCTTTATCATCGCCCACAATACTTCCTAAAAGTCCAAGACCCGCTTTGCGGAGTTCGTTTACTTTATCAACATCTGCTCCATATAATTTTACCGAAGCATAACCAAAATTATTGTCTTCTAAATCTTTGATCAAAGCATCAGCCTGTTTTTCGGCCTCATCCATATTAATATAGGAAGCCACTTCAAACATCATAATCGCTTTGGGTTCACCCTGAATAAAAAAGCGATTTTTACTTTGCTCTTTATTGTGTTTGGTACAATCTAAGATGATATCATCAATCATTTCGCAGGTGTACAAATGATGCTTCATGGCAATCATTACTGCTTCTAAACTCTCTTGAATACTCTCAAAATGAGTTACCACCATGATGTTGTTTGTTGGCGGTAAATCATCTAATTGCAAAGTCACTTCGGTTGTAAAAGCCAGTGTTCCTTCGCTACCACAAAGCAACTTACCCACATTTATTGTTGGTTCAGTACCACCAAATAAATCCGATTTTAATAAAACATCAACCGCATAACCGGTATTTCGTCTGTGGATTTCCGGTTTTGGAAATTCGTTTATGATCTCTTGCTGGTTGGCTTCATTGGACAATTCCTCATAAAGCTCTGTATAAATCGAATTTTCAAGTGAATCTCCTTTGGTTTTTTCTACGAATTCAGCCGAAGTAATGGTATTAAAAACTACCTGAGAACCATCGGCCAACACCGTTTTTATCTCAATAATTTTATCACGGGTCACTCCGTAACGGATAGAAGTTGTTCCCGAAGAATTATTCCCCACCATTCCTCCTACCATACAACGATTAGAAGTAGACGTATTAGGTCCAAAAAACAATCCGTGTGGTTTTAAATACAAATTCAATTCGTCCCGAATCACACCTGGTTGTACTGTAATCGTCTTTTTCTCCGCATCAAAAGCGACAATTTTTGTAAAATGTTTTGATACATCTACCACAATTCCGTCTCCAATAGTTTGTCCAGCTAAGGAAGTCCCGGCAGTTCTGGGAATTAATGTCGTTTTATTGTCAATTGCATAACGCACTAACTTGACAATATCCTCAGTCGTTTTGGGCAAAGCTACCGCCAAAGGAACAATTCGGTATGCCGAAGCATCAGTAGCGTATAATGTTTTATGAAGATTATCAAATAAAAGTGTTCCTTCTAAAGAATCGGACAATTGCTTTAACGAATGTGAATGAGACATATGTGGACTATCTTAGGGTATCTTAAAATATTATTCAAAAATTATTTGACAAATATAAATATACCTGTTGGTTGAAAGTGTTTTTTGATTATAAATTTTCTTGTTCTCGATACCTGCCTTTGGGCAGACAGACATTTTTATCAAAAGTAAAAAAATTGATTTACCAATTTTCTTTTTTGCTTGATCAAAAAAGAAACAAAAAAATATTCATGCGCTCTTATTGTTTTTCGGTATTCATGAATCTTCGATTTCAAGTCTTACACTTCCTCGTCGGTCAAATTAGTTTTCGAATTAGCTTTGCTCTGTTCGCCTTCGGCTCGAGTCTAAAAGAAAAGAACTCTCCGCCGCGGCGGATCAAACAGCTTTTCTTTTTGCGTATTCTTCAAACATTTGACACTCGACTGCGGAAGCTAAGGACAATAAATAGTAATTTGATTTATCCATAGAATACAAGTGTAAAACGTTATTTTATATTGCTTTTTTTTAGAATAAAAATTATACCTCGAACTGACAAACGCATTTGTTAATTATCAAACACAACCTTAACAGATTAACAGAAATAAATCCGTTTAAATCTTTGAAATCCGTGGCAAAAAATAGTATTCATTTAATTTACCAAATCGAATTAAAAGAATAAAGAATAGTGTAATTCTGATTTTGGCAAAAAAATTGCAAGACTAAAAACATAAGGAAAATTAATCCTAATTAAGCTGCTAAACTTCGCTAAAAAAACTATTTTTGGTAACTGTAAAACATCGCATTCAATGAATCACAAAAATCTAATCTGCTTATTTATCTCTGTTTTGTTGCTGTCTTTTGGCAACAGCCAAGCACAGCAAAAAATCACCAATCCTAAAAACGAATTCAGAGGCGTTTGGATTGCAACAGTTGCCAATATTGATTGGCCAATAACTAATACCGATGCTGTCGAAAAACAAAAAGCCGATTTCATTGAAATCTTAGACACTTATAAAAAACTGAATTACAATGTAGTTATAGTGCAAATTCGTAGCGTAGGCGACGCCATGTACCCAACTAATTTAGCGCCTTGGTCTAAATACCTAACCGGCAAGCAAGGACTGGCGCCTTTCCCTTTTTACGATCCATTGGACTGGATGATTACTGAAGCGCACAATCGCGGATTTGAATTTCATGCCTGGTTAAATCCTTACCGTGCAACGATGGATTTAAACACTTCTGAATTGAGTAGAAGCCACGATGTGATCAAGCACCCTGACTGGATGATTAAATACGGTGGAAAATACTATTACAATCCGGCGCTGCCTGAAGTTCAAGAACATCTAATAGCTGTTGTGGACGAAATAGTTACAAAATATGATGTGGATGCAATTCATTTTGATGATTATTTTTATCCGTACAGAATAAAAGGAGAAGTATTTAATGATACTGCTTCTTATAAAAAATACAGTAAAGGTTTAGGTCTTGAAGATTGGCGTCGTGATAACGTTAATGTTTACCTGAAAAACACTTATGAAACTATCAAAAAACTAAAACCTTGGGTTCAATTTGGTATTAGTCCGTTTGGCGTTTGGAGAAATAAATCGGTGGATCCAAGAGGTTCTGATACACAAGCCGGACAAACCAACTATGACGATTTGTATGCCGATCCAATGGCCTGGATGGAAGATAACTATGTCGATTATATCTTGCCGCAGTTGTATTGGAGCATAGACCATCCGAAAGCTTCTTATGCTAAACTATCGAAATGGTGGTCAGAGAACACCAACAAAAATACTGCACTTTACATTGGTAATGGAAGTTATAAAATCAACGCCGATTCGGATAAAAAATGGTTCGATCCAAATGAAATCCCAAATCAAATCGATTTAACCCGCAGCTTTAAAAACATTAATGGAAATGCTTTTTTTAGCGCCAAGTCTTTTGTAAACAAAAACAATGCAGTAACGCAATTGCTAAAAGACAATCAATACCAATATCCAGCCTTAGCTTTTGTGGTTCCAAATTCAAAAAGAGAAGTTGTAGACATCCCTTATATCACTAATATAAACAATCAAAGTTACAATGCTGTCATTACTTTGAGTTTTCCAATACAAAGTAAAATTCGTTATGTAATGGTTTATGGTACTACTAATAAAACGCTGATTAATATTAATGATCCAAGCCAAATTATTGATAAAATTGCTTTTAAAGAAACTAAAGACAGTATTGCTATCACTATACCAAAACTGTATCTTGAAAAACACAATAACTGTGCGCTAACTTTTATAGATTACTTTGGAAACGAAAGTCAGGCAACCTTATTGAAAGCAAACAATCAAAATTCAACCAATCAAAGCGCAACTAAAAATGAAGACAGACAATAAACCCTGGTTTTGGATTCCATTATTAAATTTTGCTTCGGGTTTTCCGTATGTAATTATAATTTCCGTTTCGGTATTGATGTACAAAAACCTTGGAATTAGCAATGAAGACATTGGTTTATACACCAGTTTACTGTACTTGCCTTGGGTAATTAAACCGTTATGGAGTCCATTTATTGAATTACACGGCACTAAACGAAAATGGTTTTTGAGTATGCAATTATTCATTTCCATTGCCTTTTTAATTGTTGGTTTTATTATTCCAACGAGTCAGTTTTTCATCTTGAGTTTAGCTGTTTTTTGGGTCGCTGCCTTTGCTTCTGCTTCAAATGATGTAGCCAGTGACGGTTTTTATTTATTAGCCTTAACTAAGGATCAACAATCGTTCTTTTTAGGAATCCGAAGCACTTTTTACAGAGCTTCGATGCTAACTGGAAATGGATTAATCATTCTATTAGCGGGTTATTTAGAACATCTGTATGGCGACAATCAAAAAGCCTGGTCTTATACAATGATTTTTGTTGGATTAGTAATGTCAATTTTAACGATTTACAACTATTTTGCTACTCCAAAAACCGAATTACCAATTAAAGCAGGAGAAACCGAAGAGAAGAATTTCGCGACTGTTTTTGCCAGTTTTTTCAAAAAGAAACAAATCGGATTGACACTTGCTTTCATCCTTTTATTCCGTTTAGGAGAATCACAACTACTTAAAATGCTTACTCCTTTTTTAGTTGATAAAACTGATGTTGGCGGTTTAGGATTAGAAACTGAAGATGTAGGAATCATATATGGAACTTTCGGATTAATTGCACTTACTGTGGGTGGAATTTTAGGAGGAATAGCGATTTCAAAACAAGGTTTAGGAAAATGGATGTTGCCAATGATTTTAACGATGCACTTACCTATTATTGGTTTTATATTGTTGGCTCATTTTCATCCTGCTTCGGTTTATTACATCTATGCAGTAGTTATTCTGGAACAATTTGGTTATGGATTTGGTTTTGCTGCTTTCATGATGTATTTAATTTACGTTGCTGAAGGCGAATCAAAAACCTCACATTATGCCATTGCCACTGGTTTCATGGCATTAGGAATGATGCTTCCAGGAATGCTTAGCGGATACATTCAGGAATATTTAGGGTATGGCAACTTCTTTATTTGGGTTTTAACAGCTACTATTCCGGGATTAATTTTATCCCGATTTTTGATTTATCCAAAGGATTTTGGGAAGAAGGTGGAATAGTGTTTTTATTGACATTGGCAAAATGATAATTTTAATCCCGTCGAATTCGACGGGGTTAGAAAAAACAAAATATGGCAAATTTGCCATAATTAAAAGTCAGGCAGAATTAATATCTAAGCATAGATAATATGGCTAAAAACAAAAAAATAAGTGTACAGGGGATAGATATTGTTTTATACGAGGATAATAAAGAAGATTTTATATCCTTGACTGATATTGCCAGACACCGTGATGAGGAACGTAGTGATTATATTCTTCAAAACTGGATGAGAAACAGAAGTACAATTGAATTTATTGGATTGTGGGAAAAATTTAATAATCCAAATTTTAATTCCATCGAATTCGATGGAATTAAAAATATAGCTGGATCTAATAGTTTTTCGTTAACTCCAAAAAGATGGATTGAAACTACTAATGCTATTGGAATTATTTCCAAAACTGGTAGGTATGGAGGTACATTCGCTCATAAAGATATTGCTTTTGAATTTGCAACTTGGTTAAGTGCTGAATTTAAATTTTATCTAATAAAAGAGTTTCAACGTCTAAAAGAAGAAGAAAACAGTAGCAAAAAACTTGAATGGAATTTACAAAGAACCATTTCAAAAATCAATTATAGAATTCATACCGATGCTATAAAAGAAAATCTAATTCCAATAAGTTTAACAGCGAATCAAAAGAATTTTATTTATGCCGACGAAGCCGATATACTAAACGTGTCGCTATTTAGTAAAACAGCCAAAGAATGGCGTACCGAAAATCCAAACGAAAAAGGAAATATTAGAGATACCGCTACAATCGAACAATTGGTCGTATTATCCAATCTTGAGAGTATCAATGCAATGCTAATTCAACAAGAAATAACACAACAAGAACGGCTTATAAAACTGAATGAAATTGCTATTAGCCAAATGAAATCCCTTATCAATACCAACGCATTGGGTAAATTGAAATAAATCTTACCAATGCTAAATTCTCAATAATGACATTAAAACAAAAAATAGGACAATTCTTTTTTCCTGCTGTTTTTATCAATGACAGCGAAGAAAATATCCAAGCAACCGAAGAACTAATTAGAAAATACAATATTGGTGGATTGACTTTTTTTCACAGTCGTGCCAGTGCTGCAACGAATTATGAATCGAAGAAAAAAATTGAATTTAACGATGACAGTTACCTTCGATTAAAAGAATTAATTGTCCGTTATCAAAAATGCGCTTCCACTCCTCTTTTAATGAGCATTGATGCCGAATGGGGTTTAGCAATGCGTGTCGAAAAAACACCGCAATATCCTTATGCTATTACGCTTGGCGCTTTACCGGAAGAACAAAAAGAGTTGGTTTACGAAGTTGGAAAACAAATTGCATTAGACTTAAAATCGGCGGGAATTCATTATAATTTGGCTCCTTTAGCTGATATCAATAATGATCCAAACAATCCTGTTATTGGTTATCGCTCTTTTGGCGAAGACAAAAATAAAGTCGCCAATTTTGCGCTCGAATATTTACGTGGAATGAGTAACGCAGGCGTTTTAGGCTGTTTGAAACATTTCCCGGGACACGGAAATACCAATGTCGATTCGCATTTAGGATTGCCTATTTTAGAAGAAAATCTGGAACAATTATTAGCGAACGAATTGTATCCATTTATCAAAGGAATCGAAAATGATGTCGATTCGATTATGATTGGACATTTGGCTGTTCCGGCTTTGAATGAAGGAAAAGACACTTCGGCAACCTTGTCTAAAAATATTATCCAAACGCTTTTAAGAGAACAATTGGGTTATGATGGTTTGGTGATTTCAGACGCCTTGAACATGCACAGTGTTTCGAAATTATACAACATTAAAGGCCAACTGGAATGGGAAGCTTTTAACGCCGGAAACGATGTATTGTGTTTTGCCGAAAATGTTCCTGAAGGAATTCAAACCATTTTAGAAAATGCTTCTGCGGAGCGCATTGACGAAAGTTTTAATCGAATTTGGAAATGCAAAGAAAAAGTAGGTTTATTTCAATTAGAAAAAAATAATGCAAAACTAAATTTTGAAAAAGCCTCAGCTTTAAACGCTCAAATTGCCAAATTTAGCATCACAAAAGTGATTGATACTATTGATTTCGAAACTATCCAAAAAGCAAATCAAGAACAAAAAGTAGCACAATTGTCTATCTATAAAAATGCGGAAAATGATTTTTCAAAAACTATCAATTCCAAATTGCATTGTCCTCAATTTGCGATTGAATCGATATTGGATTTTGATTTTGTAACTTTCGAAAAAATAGCAGCATCCTTTGATTATCTTATTATTTCGTTATTTGTTCCAAAGGCAAAACCTTTGAATAAATTTGAAATTGATAATTCAATTTTTGAATTATTAGAAAAATTATTGGCTACAAAAAAATGCGTTGTTTACGTTTTTGGAAATCCGTATGCCTTGCCTTTAATTCCTAATTTAACTAAGGCTTCAAGGCTTATTGAGGTGTATCAGGATTTCAGCGAATTTCAAATCAATGCAGCGAATCAATTTTTATCGAATTCGGAATGTGTGGGTAAACTGCCCGTTTCAATTGATATTCAATAATGTAAAATCAAAAACAAGCTTACTATAAGTAAATGTTATTATTAAATAAATATTAATAATCAACTGCTATTACTTATAAATCTTTTTTAGGCTTATTTTTGCAGCAACAAATAATAACTTTAAAAACAAATAATATGTCATTAGTAGGAAAAAAATTCCCAAGTATTGCAGTAGATGCTATCTCAGAAATGGGTGATAATTTAAAAATCAATATCTTTGAAGAAGCAGTAAACAACAACAAAAAAGTACTTTTGTTTTGGTACCCAAAAGATTTTACTTTTGTTTGTCCAACTGAATTACACGCTTTTCAAGCTGCTTTACCAGAATTTGAAAAAAGAAACACAATTGTAATTGGTGCTTCTTGCGATACTAACGAAGTACACTTTGCTTGGTTAAACACTGCAAAAAACAACGGTGGAATCGAAGGAGTTACTTACCCACTTTTAGCTGATACTAACAGAAACTTAGCTAACATTTTAGGAATTTTAGATATCGATTCTACAGAATACAGTGAAGAAACTGATTCAGTAATCATCGAAGGATCTAACGTAACTTTTAGAGCTACTTACCTAATTGATGAAACTGGAAAAATTTTCCACGAAAGTGTAAACGATATGCCATTAGGTCGTAACGTAAACGAGTACTTGCGTATGGTTGATGCTTACACGCACATTCAAGTTAAAGGTGAAGTTTGTCCTGCTAACTGGGAAGCTGGTAAAGAAGCAATGACTGCTGACAGAAACAGTACTGCTCAATACTTAAGCGCTAACTAATTTCCAAAAACAATATCAATGGCAATTTCAAAAATCAATTTGACTTTGCCATTGAATATTAATTTAAAAAAACTCCAAAAAACAATAACAATAATCTCAATTGCAATCGCAAAAATCAATAACAATTTCAATGTTGAAAAACTTATCTTGAAATTGCATCATTCAAAAATTGATTTTTGACATTGAAATTGATATTGAAATTTTTAAACCTATGTTAATCGAATTAAACGAAGATACGCTAGCTGATTTAATAACAAAAGACGAAAAAGTAGTAGTTCAATTTTCGGCATCATGGTGTGGCAATTGCCGTATTATGAAACCAAAATTCAAAAAACTGGCTACTGAAAATGAATCTATCACTTTTGCACTAGTTGACGCTGAAAATTTTCCAGAGTCCAGAAAATTAGCCAATGTGAGCAACTTACCAACCTTTGCTACTTTTGTAAACGGAAAATTGGTAAACGAAACACAAACTAACAAACAAGAAGTACTGATTGATTTAGTGAACGAAATTGTATAACAAATCGAGTAAAACACTTCTAACCTCCAACTTCTAACTTTATGAAACTACCCGTAATAAAACAACTGACTCAGTTTATCGAAGAAAATGACCAGGATTACATCATCGAAACTATTGAAGTACTGGAAGCAATGACTGAGATTTCTTCTCTTAAAGATGAAGAATTAGATGTTATTGGCGAGTTAATTTCGAATATGTACGGCGCACTGGAAGTCCATAAATTAGTCCAAAACGGAACTGATAAAAAAGAAGCACTCAATACTTTTATGAAAAGAGTTTTGGGTTCTATCGACAAATAAGACTTTTTTCTATTAAAAAGTGCCATTAAATGCATCTCAAACAGTTGCATTTTTTTTGCATTTATTCCTATTCCTCATATAAACATTACTTTAAAAATGATTCCTCCAAGGATTTAAAATCTTAAATTAGAAATCCTAATTCTTAAATAATTTTCATACTTTTGAACCTCATTAAATAAATTAATTATGGCTTCAATAACATTAGGAGGAAATCCAATAAACACTGCAGGAGAATTACCAAAAGTAGGTTCAAAACTTGCCGATTTTAAATTAGTAAAAAACGATCTTTCTGTTGCTTCTCTAAGCGATTTTAGTGGAAAGAAATTAGTTTTAAATATTTTCCCTAGTATTGATACTGGAACTTGTGCTACATCAGTAAGAAAATTCAATGAGGCTGCTGCCAAATTAGATAACACTGCTGTTTTATGTATCTCAAGAGATTTACCATTTGCTCAAAAACGTTTTTGTGGAGCTGAAGGAATCGAAAATGTAGTTAACTTATCAGACTTTCAAGAAGGAAGCTTCGGAAAAACAAACGGATTAGAAATCGTTGATGGTCCTTTAGCTGGATTGCATTCGAGAGTATTAATTGTTGCTGACGCTGACGGAACAATTTTACATACGGAACAAGTTGCTGAAATTGCAAACGAACCTAATTACGATGCTGCATTAGCGGTACTTTAATCTCTACTTAATGGCATTTCAAAAAGACAATACCTTTGTTACCGGAAGATTTAAAAGTGTTGGCTTCGCTTTAAAAGGAGCTATAAAACTAATTACTACTGAACACAGTGTAATGGTTCAAACTTCTCTTGGAGTTATTTTAACCATTACTGGGTTTGTAATAGGAATTACTCCTACTGAATGGCTTTTTCAAACTTTTGCTATTGGTTTAGTATTAAGTATTGAAGGACTGAATACAGCAATAGAAAAAGTAGCCGATTTTATTCATCCGGATTACCATGAAAGAATTGGTTTTATAAAAGATATTGCTGCCGGATCTGTATTTTTTGCAGCAATTACAGCAATAATTATTGGTTTAATCATATACGTACCTCACTTTATTTAGAGATTTAGTTACACTATAGAATGGCAAAAACAACAAAAAAAGAATCTTTAGACCCGAAAGACAATTCTAATCCTAAAGTTTTCAAATCATGGGAAATATCTAAACAGCATAAAACAATTTTAGGCTGTCTACTCATCTTATTTTCTATTGCTTTATTAGTTGCTTTTGTTTCTTTCTATGTTTATGGACAAGAAGATCAAAGTGCTGTTTTAGAATTAGCTGACAGAACAGAAACTGTAAAAAATTGGCTGGGAAAGTTTGGTGCTTTCCTGGCCAATATAATTGTTTATAAAGGCTTCGGACTGGCTTCTTTCCTATTCGTGCGCTTATTATTCTTAACCGGAATCTTTTTAATATTAGGCATTTCAAGCCGAAAACTAAAAAACATCTGGTTTTGGGATTTGTTTGTTATGATTAATGTATCGGTATTATTTGGCTTTTTTGCCACTTCATTACCTGAATTAGGCGGAACAATTGGCTACGAATTAAATATTTTTCTACAAGACTACATTGGAAAAACGGGTACTTTATTGTTGTTACTATTTGGCATCCTCATTTATGTTATTTTCAAACTAAGATTAACTCCTGAAAAAGTTCAATCCTTTTTTGAAAACAGCAAAAAAGAAATTATCTCAGATACCAACACTATTTTTTCTCAAAAAACCGATAGCGCTTACAACTTAGAAGAATTTGCGATAACGGAACAAGAACCTGAACCTGTAAAAGAAATAATCCCTGAATTTAAAGCTTCTCAATTCGAAATTAATAAAGAAGCATTAAAACCTACCATTAGCAATTCATCTGAAATTGATTTAAATCCTCTTTCAAAACCATTTGCTATTGAAAAAAATGTAGCAGTTGCCATGGCTGTAGCCAATGAAGATTTCGTAATTGAAACCGCTCCTGAAGAAGAAGTAATTGAAGAAAACCTGGCTGCTAGATTGGTTTCTGATTTTGGATTATTCGATCCAACATTAGACTTATCCAATTATAAATTCCCAACGATTGATTTATTAAAAGAATATTCAACGGGCGGAATTACCATCAACCAAGAAGAATTAGAAGAAAATAAAAACCGAATTGTAGATACACTTCGTAATTATAAAATTGAAATTGCCCAAATTAAAGCAACCGTAGGTCCTTCGGTAACTTTATATGAGATTGTACCCGAAGCCGGAATCCGAATTTCTAAAATTAAAAGTTTAGAAGACGATATTGCGCTTTCACTTTCGGCACTTGGAATTCGTATCATCGCTCCTATTCCCGGAAAAGGAACCATTGGTATTGAAGTTCCAAACAAGAATCCTACTATGGTTTCGATGAAATCGGTTATTGGTTCGGCTAAATTTCAAGAAGCAGAAATGGAATTGCCAATCGCTCTTGGAAAAACCATTTCTAACGAAACTTTTGTTGTCGATTTGGCAAAAATGCCTCACCTTTTGATGGCTGGTGCTACAGGACAGGGAAAATCGGTTGGATTGAATGCCGTTTTAACTTCTCTTTTGTACAAAAAGCATCCAGCCGAAGTAAAATTTGTTTTGGTTGACCCTAAAAAAGTAGAGCTTACGCTTTTCAATAAAATAGAAAGACATTATTTAGCCAAATTACCAGACACCGAAGACGCTATTATCACTGATAATGCTAAAGTAGTCAATACTTTAAACTCGCTTTGTGTAGAGATGGACAACCGTTACACCTTATTAAAAGATGCAATGGTTCGAAACATCAAAGAATACAATGACAAATTCAAATCTCGAAAATTAAATCCTGAAAATGGACACCGATTTTTGCCTTACATCATATTAGTAGTCGACGAATTTGCCGACTTGATTATGACTGCCGGAAAAGAAGTCGAAGTTCCTATTGCTCGTTTGGCTCAGTTAGCTCGTGCTATTGGTATTCACTTAATTATTGCTACCCAAAGACCTTCGGTAAACGTAATTACTGGTTTAATCAAAGCCAATTTCCCAGCTAGAATTGCCTTTAGAGTAACTTCTAAAATTGATTCCAGAACCATTTTAGATACTCAAGGAGCTGACCAATTAATAGGTCGAGGAGATTTATTATATACAAACGGAAATGATGTAGTACGTGTACAATGTGCTTTTATCGATACTCCCGAAGTAGAAAAAATTACTGATTTTATTGGTTCACAAAAAGCCTATGCAACTGCTTATCTGCTTCCAGAATATGTGGGAGAGGAAAATGGCATCAATCTTGATATTGATATCTCCGACAGAGATACATTGTTTAGAGAAGCTGCAGAAATTATAGTAAATGCGCAACAAGGTTCGGCCTCTTTGTTACAGCGAAAACTAAAATTAGGTTACAATAGAGCCGGCCGATTAATTGATCAATTAGAAGCCGCAGGAATTGTCGGTCCTTTTGAAGGAAGCAAAGCCCGCAGCGTAAACATTCTAGACATGCATGCTCTTGATCAATTTTTTAATAATGAAGAAAATAATTAATACAATGAAAAAGTTTATCCAAATTACATTTATCTTACTAATTTGTTTTTCTGTACAAGCACAGGACAAACAAGCAAAAAGCCTTTTAGACCAAGTTACCGCTAAAGTGAAAAGTTATGATAATATTGTAATCGATTTTAAATATTCACTAAACAATAGTAAAGAAAACATCAACCAAGACAGCAAAGGAAATGTTACCTTAAAAAACAATCAATACGTATTGAATTTTATGGGAATGACTAAGATTTTTGATGGAAGAAAAACCTACACTATTGTTCCTGAAGACGAAGAAGTAAATATTTCAACAGTAAATGAGAAAGATGACAATGCCGTTACTCCTTCTAAAATGCTGACTTTCTTTAACAGCGGTTACAGGTATTCCATGGATATTTTACAAAATGTAAAAGGTCGAAAAATTCAATATGTGAAATTGATTCCAACAAGCAGTAAAGATCAAAGAAAAGAAATCCTGTTGGGTATTGATGTACAAACCAAACACATCTACAACTTAATAGAAACAGGTAAAAAAGGAACAAAAACAACTTTAACCGTTAATTCTTTTAAAACCAATCAGCCTTTGTCAAAAAATCAATTTACCTTTGTAGCTAGCAAATATCCAAATTACTACATCAATAAATTAGATTAATTCATTTCGTGAAAATCCTTGACAAATACTTATTAAAAACATTCCTGATTACATTTACTACGGTATTTGTAATCTTGTTTTTTATATTCATCCTTCAAACCATTTGGCTATTTATAGCTGAACTCGCCGGAAAAGATTTAGATGTTGGATTAGTTATTAAATTCTTACTGTTTTCAATGCCAAGAATTATTCCATTGGTATTGCCGTTATCTATTCTGCTTTCCTCGATTATGACCTTTGGAAATCTGGCTGAAAACTATGAATTTGCAGCAATGAAATCCTCTGGAATCTCTTTACAAAGAGCCATGAGAAGCCTCACCCTATTTATTGTAATATTGAGTATTGTGGCTTTCTTTTTTGCCAATAATGTAATTCCTTTTGCCGAATATAAGTTTATAAATTTCAGAAAAAACATTGCCCAATTGAAGCCTGCCATGGCAATCACCGAAGGTCAGTTTAGCGATGTAGGCTACTACAACATCAAAGTCAATAAAAAGTCAGGGGAAAATGGTAATAAACTAACCGGAATTACCATTCATAAAAAATCAGTTAACGGCGATGGCAGTAAAACAGTCATAAAAGCTAAAAAAGGAGAACTAATTAGTAGCGAAAATTCGAGCGTGCTACAGATGGTATTGAATGACGGAAATTACTACGAAGACATTACTCCTAAAAATTATTCCGACCGAAACAAAATCCCTTTTGCTAAAAGTTCGTTTAAAAAATACACTATAAATATAGATTTATCCTATCTAAACAAAGTAGATGTAGACAATGAAAAAGTAGACAATACCAATACGATGTTAACGGTAAATGAATTGAATTATACCTTAGATTCATTAAACAAAAATTTCAAGACTGAAGTAGCTTCCTATTCCGAGAACATTAGTTTAAGAACCATTATCGAAAACAAAACCTTTAATGATTTGGCCGATAAAGAACTGGTTCGAAAAAGAAAAACACTTCCTGCTGATATTCTGTCTTTATATGACAACAAAAAGAAGTCAGAAATTTTAAAAACAGCCAGCAGCAATCTTAGCAGTATTGGTTATAGTATTGACGGAAGCAGAACCAATTTGCAAGCCAAACAAAAAAACATCAACAATCACTTACTCGCTTTCTATGATAAGTTTGTAATTGCATTTGCCTGTTTTATGATGTTTTTTATTGGAGCACCACTGGGCGCAATTATTAGAAAAGGAGGACTTGGATTACCCATAATCTTTGCCGTATTAATATTTATTACCTTTCACTTTATAAATACTTTTGGAAAAAGATTTGCGCAAGAAAACGGAATGACGCCTTTCTTAGGAGCCTGGATGTCTTCATTTATCCTTACGCCTCTTGCCATATTATTAACTTATAGAGCTACAAACGACATTGGTTTAATCAACATGGATGTTGTATTGGCTCCACTACAAAAACTACTACAGAAATTTATACCTAATAAAAAAACAACTACCTAATGGTCACAGATAATATACAACTCCACACAATTGAAGAAGCAATCGAAGATATCCGTCAAGGAAAAATAATCTTAGTTGTTGATGATGAAGACAGAGAAAATGAAGGTGATTTTTTAGCTGCGGCTGAGAAAGTAACTCCTGAAATGATCAACTTTATGGCTACACATGGCCGTGGATTAATTTGTACTCCACTAACCGAAAAACGTTGTAAAGAATTAGATTTAAAACCAATGGTCACAAACAATACTGATCATATGGAAACTGCTTTTACCGTATCAGTTGATTTAAAAGGAAACGGAGTAACTACAGGTATTTCGGCTGCCGATCGCGCAAGAACAGTACTGTCTTTAATTGATTCTAAAACAAAACCGCAGGATTTAGCCAGACCAGGACATATTTTCCCTTTAATTGCAAAAGAAGGTGGTGTTTTAAGAAGAACCGGACATACTGAAGCTGCGATAGACTTTGCCCGATTAGCAGGCTTTAAACCAGCTGGAGTTATTGTTGAAGTGATGAACGAGGATGGAACTATGGCCCGTTTACCACAATTAGTGAAAATTGCTAAAAAATTCGATATCAAAGTTGTTTCAATCGAAGCTCTTGTGGCTTACAGAATGCAACACGACAGTATTATTGTCAAAAAAGAAGATTTTGATATCAATACTCGTTTTGGAACTTTCCGCTTAAGAGCTTACGAACAAATAACTAACAAACAAATTCATATTGCTTTAACAAAAGGAACCTGGAATACAGGAGAGCCTATTTTGACAAGAATTCACTCTTCACAGGTAAATAACGACTTATTAGGCACTTTAACCAATAACGTTGACCAACAATTAGACGATATGTTTAAAATAATCAACGAAAATGGTCGTGGAGCAGTTATATTCATCAATCAGGATATGTCAGCTGTAAACTTGCTTAATCGTATCACCGAATTGAAAACACTTCAAGCCGGAGGAACAATGAAAGCACCTAAAGTTGTTATTGATATCAAAGATTACGGTATTGGGGCACAAATATTACACGATATTGATATTTCAAAAATACGTTTAGTATCCAATACTGCTCAAACCAAACGTGTGGGAATGATTGGTTACGGCCTGGAAATAACCGAATATGTGAACTATTAATTCGTATTTCAAATAAATTAAAAAAATAATTAAAGGCTAACTATCACATAATAAAAACGTTAAATCAGCTATCAAAAAATAGCTGATTTTTTTTTCGAAATAGTTTGGATTTAAACGAAAAAACCTCTTATATTTGCACTCGCAATCAGCTAATGAAAGCGACATACTGGAGAAATGGCAGAGCGGTCGAATGCGGCAGTCTTGAAAACTGTTGACTGTAACAGGTCCGGGGGTTCGAATCCCTCTTTCTCCGCCAGTAGAAATACAAAAAAGGCTAAAACGCTGTAAAACTTATGTTTTACGGCGTTTTTTTATTGGTGGCTATACCAACAAAGTTCATTAAATGGTATTCTTTCAGTGACCTATTTAGTGACCTGTTTGCATAAACCCAAATAGGTCACTAGAAATCGCTGAAACACTTGTATAATAAGGTGTTCACGGTTTGAACATCTTGTAGAGAGTGTTTAAGAAGTATAATTTTATCAAACTTAAAGTCACCACAAAATGAACAAAACATTCAACCTTCTTTTCTTTATCAAGAAAAGCAAAATCAAAGCCAACGGCACTGCTCCTATTTATTTAAGAATTACTATAGATGGGAAGCCAAAAGAAATTGCTTCCAAAAGATACATCCAACCCGAAAAGTGGGATAACAAACTTCAAAAGGTTTCAGGTTCTTCAGACGAAGTAAAATCATTAAATTTTTATTTGAAAACATTAGAACAGCAAGTTTACGATGCACATCATTCCATAATGAAAGACAAAACTACTGCAACCGCATCTGGTTTAAAGTCTAAATTGCAAGGTACAGAACAAAGAGCGAGAATGTTAGTTCCAATATTTCAAGAACATAATGATAAAGTTGAAACTCTAGTTGGCCAAGAATTTGCACCAGGAACATTAGAGAGGTATAAAACATCTTTGAAACACACAATCGAATTTATAGAATGGAAATATTTCGTTTCGGATATTGACATAAAAGACATTGACCACGCTTTTATTACGGAATATGAATTCTTTTTAAGAAGTGTTCGGAAATGTGCCAATAACACAGCTGTCAAATACATCAAAAACTTTAAGAAAATAGTAAAGCTTTGCATTTCTAATGGATGGTTGGACAAAGATCCATTTGTAAATTATAAAGCTAAAATTCGTGAAGTGGAAAGAGCGTTTTTATCTCAAGAAGAAATTCAGACTATTTATGCAAAAGAATTTGCAACTGAAAGACTGAATCAAGTCAAGGATATTTTCGTTTTTGCTTGCTTTACAGGATTGGCATATATTGATGTAAAACAATTAACACTATCAAATATCAGCATAGGTATCGATGGTGGGAAATGGATTTTTACACATCGTCAAAAAACAGAAACAGCATCAAGAATCCCCTTGCTTCCTATCCCGGAAGAATTAATCCAAAAATATGCAACACATCCACAATGTATAAATGAAAATAAATTGCTACCTGTTTTGAGCAATCAAAAAATGAATAGTTATTTAAAGGAAATAGCAGACGTTTGCGACATTCAAAAAGATTTAACCTTCCATATAGCCCGACATACTTTTGCAACGACTGTAACGCTTACAAATGGCGTACCAATTGAAAGTGTAAGCAAAATGCTTGGGCATACTAATATTAAAACCACTCAGCATTATGCTAAAATTTTGGATAAAAAAGTGAGTGAGGATATACAGGTTTTGAGAGATAAGTTTTCTATGATAGTAACTAGTCAAGAAAAGAAGATAATATGATTAAAAATTAAGCATAAGTCAATTTTTAATCATATTACCTTTCGTTTAGCTTAATAAACTATAAATGTATATTTTAGAAGGCTTTTACTTTGACCAATTTGCAACTATCCAATCAGCAATTTTCTTATGCGTACGAATATCTGATGGAACAGAGTCTTTTATCATTTTTTCCATCTTATTATATGTTGCAAGATTTGGAGGAGTTACTGTCCAATGCTTTCCTCCTATGTGATTAATAAAATACAATACTTCATAACCTTCTGTTCTGTTTAATTGAGAATGGTCAGTCCCTTTTGTATAATAAGGATTATCATGATCTGCTTTCGCAGTCCATTTATAATGTTTTCCATCATCATAAAGCATTTGTGATTTTAAATATGACATAGTAAGTATCTTTTTAGTTGTTTTACCAAATATATAATAAGTATTTGATTTTAAAATTACATAGCAAAAAAATGATGCAAAAACTTACAATTAGTACCTCTACAGCGACAATTTTACCAAACTGTTGTTTTTACCTCTATATAGTTATAAACCTCTAAATTCCATCAAATTTAAAGAAATAGAATCATTTTTCATATCTTGCATTGTCTTTTAATATAGTTTATCAAACCAATGCACGAAAATCTTTTCTCTTACATCAATCAATATACTGCTTTGCCACTTACAAGTGAAGAGAAAGCCTTGATTACAAATGCTTTTCAACCAAAAAAAATTAGAAAAAAGCAATACTTTTTACAAGAAGGCGATATATGTAAATACACTGGTTTTATCACAAAAGGAGCTATGCGACAATACAGTATAGATGATAAAGGTGGAGAACATATTGTACATCTGTACATTGAAAACTATTGGGCTAATGACCGTGAAAGCTTTACAATGCTTACGCCTTCGAAATATAATATTGATGCTTGGGAAGATACAGATCTACTCCTTATTACAAGAGCCGATATGCTGGATTTGATGGAAAAGATACCTGCATTGGTAGAAATGGTAAGATTAATGGATGAAAGAAATGCCATAGCTAACCAACGAAGATTAAACTCTACTTTGAGTAACACTGCTGAAAAACGCTATGAAGAATTTGTCCTCAATCATCCGCAATTTCTCCAACGATTTCCGCAACACCTTATTGCCTCTTCTTTAGGTATTACCAAAGAAACGTTAAGCAGAATTAGAAAGCAAGCTATAAAATAACCTGCTATTTTAAATATTATTTTAAAAAACCGTTGATATATGTCAACGGTTTTTTTTATTCTATATCATCGTTATAGGGTTTTCTTATACTGCAACTTTGTCTTTATAATTTAAAAATAAAAAGATGAAATCAGTATTAATTACAGGAGCCAATAGAAGTATTGGTTTGGAAACAGTGAAGCAACTTTCAAAGAAAGGGTTGTTTGTTTATATGGGTAGTCGTGACATTGATAAGGGGATTGCAATAGTAAATCAATTAAAAGGAGAAGGTTTTGATAACATCAGGGCTATTGAAATTGATAATACTAGACCTAATACCATTTTGTCGGCCAAAAATATTATCGAAAAAGAACAGGGTAAACTAGACATTCTGATAAATAATGCAGGAATACTCGGTCCAAATCCTCAAACAGCCATTGATACACCTATCAAAGAAATTCAGAATGTATTTGACACTAATTTCTTTGGGGGAATTAGTGTTACACAAGCCTTTTTAGAACTACTTAAAAAGTCTGAAAGTCCACGTATAAGCAATATAACTTCTGGACTTGCTTCTTTAGCTTTACACAGTGATCCAAGTTGGAAATTCTATGATGTAAAATCGATTGCTTACGTAGCTTCAAAAGCAGCTTTAAATGCTTTCACTGTTCTTTTGGCCTATGAGCTAAAAGATTTGCCTTTTAAAGTAAATGCAATTGATCCAGGTTTTACCAAAACAGATTTCAACCATCATATTGGGACAGGATCAATAGAAAGTGCCGCATCTTTTATCATTAAACATACACTAACTGATGATAATGCACCGACAGGTAAGTTTTTCAGTAACGACATCGAAGATGAAACCGAAGTAAGTCCTTGGTAAAAATTGATATTACATAAAACCGTTGATAAATATCAACGGTTTTTTTTATCATTTCTCATCATTTTAAAGCTTACTTGTGATGCAATTTTGCATAGTTAAATAACTTAAAAAACATAAATCATGAAAATTTTATTAATTGGAGGTACAGGTAACATTGGTCAGCGAATTTTAAAAGAAGCCCTAGATAAAGGGCATGAAGTAACCGCTGTTCAGCGCAAACCAGAAGCTCTAGAACTAAAGCACGCCAATTTGACAACAATTAAAGGTGACTTGCTAAATGAAACAGAATTACCATCGCTAATTGCGGACAAAGATGTGGTTGTCTCAGCAATATCTCTTTATGCAGGGCTAACACCTGAACAGTTTAAACAAGCGCATCAAAACCTTATAAACGCCTTAAAAAAACAACCACAGACAAGAATTATTGCAGTTGGCGGAGGTACTAATAATGAGATTGCGCCGGGCTTGAAAATGTTGGATAATGCCGACATTATGAAAAACATTCCTGACGAATATAAACCTTCTATTTTCGCACATGGTGAAGTACAAGGGCTTTATGAAAATTCGGAGTTGAAAAACTGGACTTACTTTAACCCGGCTGCAATGATACAAGCAGGTGAACGCACAGGTAAATTTAGACTAGGTAATACTAATCTGGTTGCTGACGAAAACGGAGCAAGCAGTATTTCATTCGAAGACTATGCGGTTGCATTGGTTGATGAAATCAAAAATCAGCAATTTGTAGGTAAACCATTTACTATTGGTTATTAAATCATATAAATAAAATGAAAAAACTAACAATTATTACGGCGGTAATTTTTGCAACATTCTTGTTATCATTTAAAACAGCGGATCTTCGTAAGTTGAATGATCTTTCAAGAACAGTAATCGGTTTAAGTAATTTTAATAACAAATAAAAATAAATATAATGGAACAAAAATTTGAACAATTATTGACGGGACATTTAAAACAGATCTGGAACGAACGTGATGAATCAGTTAGACTTAAGGTTATAGAAAGTATATATGCAAAGGACGTAGAAATGTATGATATGGACGAAGAATCGTTTTTTGGACATGATGCTATAAATAAAAAGGTTACCAGCCTATTAAATAGCTTACCTCCTAATTTTTCTATAACCCAAACGATAAAAAGTGTCTCTAGTAACAATGTTGCTAAGTTAGAATGGGGTGCTGGTCCAGAAGGTGCTCCACCGGTATTAACAGGTACAGATATTGTTTTTTTTAAAGACAATAAAATAAAATCCTTTTACGTATTCGTTAACAAATAAAATTTAAAAAAATGGAAAAATTAGTAAATTCGAATGACAGCAAAGCTGTTCGAAACATGAACAACATTATTGGTCTTCACGATGTGATGATTAATCAAAGAAATCCCGAAGAAGCCATAGCGAATTTTTTAGACCCAAACTACATTCAGCACGACCCACTAGTAGAGACAGGTGCAGCAGGTTTGTTGAAATTCTTCAAACAAGTTGTAAAAGATCATCCTACTGCAAGTTGGACATGTCAACGCATTATAGCAGTAGATGATTTTGTATGGGTACATTCAAACTTTAAAAATATTTTTACTGACGACCCTAACGATACAGGAATTGCAGGAGCAGATATTTTTAAAATGAACGATGAGGGTAAAGCTATTGAACATTGGGAAGTGCTGCAACTTGTTGGTACACCCGATAATGCAGCTCCGTGGGTAGCCCCTAACCTAAAAGCAGCCAACACAAACGGGATATTTTAAATCGCATTACAAGCCTAAACGGTTAGTAATAAAATGATAATCAAATTCAAATTGAAGAAAAACCATTGATAAATGTCAATGGTTTTTTTTATCATATAGCATCGATTTAAGGGTTATTTATAATGCAACTTTGCCTTACTCGGATTAAAAAATTAAAAATTTTGAAATCAAAATATTGTATCATCATTAATTAAAATTTTTGAGTTAGTCATTTAGTTTCTGTATTTTTATGTCTTTAAAAACAGTCGTTATGGAAGTATTTGAAGGACAAAGCATACTAAACTTTATAAAAGAATTGCCAAATGATGAAGCTTGCAAAGC
>NZ_JAAAPM020000030.1 GCF_009909155.2 Flavobacterium undicola | reverse complement strand
AAACTCGAACTCAGGTAAATAACACTAATTTGCTTTACTGTTACACTGCCTAATTCTAATTCAGGTTATTAACAAAGATAACGTCATTTTATATTGCATTTTTTTGTAAAAAAATTATACCTCGAACAGGCGTGATTTGTTCCACTGTTTAAATAGTCTCAATTACACTTTCTAGTAATCTTCGGGATTTTGGTGTTACTTCAATTCGGTTGAAATCGTCTTCGGAACCATAACCTACAGCCATTGCAAATAGTGGTTTGTATACTGTCATGTTGAGAATATCCTGGTATTTATCGGATTCGATGCCTTCCATTGCTGTTGAATCCAGACCTAGTGCAACACTGGCGGTTAAACCAACTCCCAACGCAATGTAAACTTGTTTGGCTAGCCATATTTTCAAATCAGCTTCCGGCATACTTGCTTTCATTTTATTGTACCAATCCTTTCTGGCTTCAGGCAATTCGGTATCAACCACTTTTTGAAAAGCATCTAAATCATCGGCTACGCTAAATACAACCAATAGTTTTGCCTGATTGATTTTCTCGGTATTATGCATCGAAACCGAAGCCAGTTTGGCTTTCATTTCCGGATTTTGTACAAATGTAAATTTCCAGGGCTGGATGTTTATCGAAGAAGGAGTGAGGCGTAAAATTTCTTTTAAATCCTCTATTTTTTCTTGTGGTATGGTTTTGTTAGCGTTGTATTTCTTTGCAGTATATCTTTTTTGTATTAAATTTAAAATATTCATAGGTGTGGTTTTTAACTTTTTTTATGGCTGCAAAGTTAAGAAATAATAGGTTTGTACAATTGGATAGTTTCTCGATGCTTGTGGATGTACATAGGGATTGTATGCAAAATTTATCAACTTCCTTCAAAAATAGTTTTGTAATAAATGGAAAAAAGTAAAAAAAAAATGGTTGCCAATTTCTTGACAACCACTTCTTGGAACAATGAACAACCAACTATTTAATAATTAGTTTTCAATTCTACTCTACGGTTTTTGGCTTTGCCTAGTGCAGTGGTATTTACTGCTACAGGTTTGGTCTCTCCAAATCCAACGGCTATTAATCTAGCCTCTTCAATTCCTTTACTCATTAAATACTTTTTAACAGAATCGGAACGTTTTTGGGACAAAGTCATATTAAAATCATCTGCTCCCACGTTGTCTGTATGTCCTTCAATGGTTAATTTGGCTCCTTGATATTTGTTTAAGATTAGGATTAATGCATCCAATTGTGATAGTGAAGCTACTTTTAATTTGTCTGAATTGTTTTCGAAGAAAATTTTGCTTCCGATATAGGTTATTTTTACAATATCAGCTTTAGTAATTTCAGGACAACCATTGTTTGCAGCAGTTCCTTTAGCATTCGGACATTTATCATCCATATCTGCTACGCCATCTCCGTCAGCATCAGGACAGCCATTGAGAGCTACAATTCCAGCCACATTTGGGCAACGATCGATATCATCTGTTACACCATCATTGTCGCTATCCATTGGACAACCTTTGCTATCCACTTTTGTACCTAATTTGGTGTTAGCACATTGATCATCCTTATCGGCTACGCCATCCTTGTCAGCATCAGGGCACCCATTAAGTGTAACCGTTCCTGCTTGGTCTGGACATTGGTCTTTTGAATCTTCAACTCCATCATTGTCTCTATCTGGACAACCGTTTAGCATTTTTGAACCTGCAATATCCGGGCAATTGTCCAAATAATCTGCAACTCCATCGGCATCTTTGTCTAATGGACAACCCATTTTGTCTACGGCAACCCCCGCAGGAGTATCAGGGCAATTATCCTTCTTGTCTGATACACCATCTTGATCGGTATCCACAGAATTACCCATATTGAAAGTCAACCCCACCATATGAGTTACATACGAATCTTTTTTCTCCATTTTACCCCCGGCATTGTCAACACCGTCACGACCATCATGGTTGGAGAACATAAATGTTTCTTGCAGATTCAGCATTACCACTGGAGAAAGTCTGATGTTGATACCCCCACCGGCTGTTGGTAGCATAAAGTCATACTTTTCTTGATGAAAATTAAGTTGGTTATCAAATAAAATCGCGCCAGCGCCAGCAAACACATACGGTCTTATAACATATTCAGGGGCTACAATATTGAAGCGTAAATTAATAGATGCTGCATTAAAATCAGATCTAAAACCTGCAGTTGTTCCATTATGATACCCCATAGTTCCTTTAGACAATAATAAGCTGACATCAAATAATTTGCCTAAATACCTAGAAACAGACAAACCACCAAAACCGTACATGGAATTATCGGTTTTGTACCAATCCCGACCTAAATCGCCACTATATTGAGTAACACCTGCATGTAACCCAATATTCCATTTTTTATCTTCCGTTTGTGCCCTTGAAGTAAATGTAAAAGCGATTGCTACACATAGAAATAGTAATTTTTTCATAAGATTTTATAGTTAAAATTATTTAGTCTAAAGGTCAGATAGGAACATACAAGTTCTGTTATACAACTATTCTTAAAAGTTATATTATTCACTTACTAATTTAGAATAATGAATTTAAAATTTTGCAGAGACTCTTCTCGATTTGGAATTCAAATAGCTATCGGAATCTGATTTCGTAGCTTTTTCGAAAGGCGTAAACAAAAACTGATAAATTAGTTTTGAAAGTTGTAGTTGCAATAGGAGTGGGAACGAAGTCGGGAGACTTCGATTAACACCTTGGTTTCTACCATTAAATTGAGTTGGTAGTAAATGGTATTTTATAATGGAATTAAAAAATAGTTTAATGACTGCATTGCCCTAGCAACACCCAAAGAATAATAAAAACGATGATAGTTCCAAAACAGCCACCACCTAATTTTTTTGCCCCGTAACCTGCTAAAAGTCCTCTAAATATATTATTCATAATATTATGTTTTAAGTTATTATATTTATGTGAAGTACGGGATTTAAATTGGCGGTTGTTTTATATCAGAATCAGAAAAAGTTTCAAAATTCGTGTTTTTTATTAGGGCTAGTTTTTACTTCTGGAACGAAGAGAATTTCATTGCTATCTAGTTGCTTTTGTAACTAATAACGTTTTTTCAACATTTTATTTTAATTAGTGCTAAGTTTTAATCTATAATGCTTCAATTACAGATTTTTCAAACTTAACCCATTTTTCGTAGCCTTTATCGCTTAAATGAACACCATCAACGGTAAGCTCTTTGGATAAATCACCATTAGAATCAATAAATTGGCTGTAGAAGTCCAGAACCTGATAATAATCTTTGGCTTCATTTTTTTTAATTATCGCATTTACAGCTAAAATATCCTGCTTTAAATATTCTCTGCGAGTAGGTAAGACTGTACGAACATAAATTTTGGTCTCTGGAGATTTATGGTGAATCCTTTTTGCAATCTTTACTATATTTTTACCCACATAAGCGGTTGAAGGTACTATTTTATCATATTTTAATTTCCCTGAATCTTCTAGATGATGTTTGTTAAATAAATCATTGATACCTATCATAATAAATACTGCTTTAGGTTTGAAATAAACAATTTCATCAAGACGTTTTAACACGCCATCTGTAAGGTCACCGGCGATTCCGCGATTGCGAATATGAGGGATGTTGAATTTTTCATCCCAATTTTTAATTTTTTCCGTGATACTATTTCCAATAAAAACAATGTCGCCCATTTCTAAAGGCTCTTTCTCAAAAGTGGCTATTCTTTGTTTGTAATGTTTTTGTGTCCAGTCGTTATGGTAGCGGGAGACAATTTCTTGTTTTGGATACAGTTTCGCTTTTTCCTTATTAGTAAGAGACTTTGTTTGTCCAAATACAGTTCCGCTTAATACAATTAGAGATAAAAGAAATAGTTGTTTTTTTAGCATTTTAGGTATCAATTTTATTTTGAGTTTAATGATTTGTTCAAACTTGAAAGTTCTTGGCCTGTAGTCATTTGTAACCTATAAAAACAGTTTTTTAGGTTAAACGAAAATACGAAAAAAAATAGTTTTACCATTAAATCTCACAATAGCCAAAAACTCGTTCTATTGACGAAGGAAGCATCTTCGTGTAGTTTCGAATAATTTTTTAACACCCCAATGATCCACAAACTTGTCATGCTGACGAAGGAAGCATCTCCGTAAGGGACTTACCCTAGTTTGCTGATTTGTATTGGTTGCTCAGCGTGTGTGGCGAAGTCAGGAGACTTCGCAGAGCTAGAATATATTCGTCACCCCGCCATATTGCCAAACCGCCTGTTGTGCGTTCGTGCCTTTTATAATTATCAAATAATTTTATTTTTTATTAAATGCTGGTAATATGTATTTGCTAATCAGTTCGTTAGAAGGTGATTGTGTATTGTAGTTTCCACCTGTTATAACTGTCACCATATTTTGTTGTTCCCAAATGTAAATTTTTTGCCCACCATTGCCTTGAGCTACTTTCCCATAATACCTAACTCCATCAGCATCTAAATATTTAATCCACCATTGATAGCCATAATCGACTCCTTGAATTATTGACTGTTTTTTTAATGATTGTGTTACCCAGTCGGAAGAAATTAATTGTTTGCCGTTCCAATTACCTTTGTTTAAATATAGTAATCCAAACTTTGCCAAATCTCTTGGTCTTAAATTGAGTTGGCCAAAAGTTTCAGCATCTGATTTGTCAAGGTTAAACTGCCATTTGAATTCTGTTATTCCCAATGGACGAAAGAGTGTTTGCTTGGCAAACTCAGGAAGTGTCTGTTTAGTTTCTTTTTCAATAATTTTTCCAAGTATGATCGAATTTCCCGTGCAATACATTCCCTTTCCTCCCGGGGTATCGATCATAGGTAGATCCAATGAAAATTTCACCCAATCATTACTTTCGTACATTTTTGTTTCATTACCTACTGATTTCCAATTAGTAATATCACAATCCAATCCAGTTTGATTGGTAAGTAGATTTTCAATTGTTAGTTTTTTCAATAATGGCGAATTATTTTCAAAGGTATATTCGGGAAAATAGGACAATACCGGCTCCTGTATGCTTTTGATATACCCCTTATCAATTGCAATCCCGGTAAGTGCAGATATAAAACTTTTTGTTGCGGAACGAAGTTCCTGAAGAGTGTCTTTTGTGTATTCATAAAAATACTCCTCAAACACAAGTTTCCCGTCTTTAATAATTAAAACGCTGTGAACATCCGGATATGTTCTGTCAGCAATCTTTCGCACCATTTCAGCCAATAATGCTGTATCCAACCCAGATTTTTGGACGTTTCCAATCGCTAAGCCATCTTTTAAATTTTTTGGTTTTTCATAGGTATATTTAAAATCTTTAGCAGAAGTAGGTCTTGGATACCATATTTCTTTAGGAAAGGAAACGTTTTTTTTTCTGATGAATTTTAAGGTGTCATTGTCTATGGTATAACCCGCAACAGCATTTGAGGCATCTCTAAAAAACTGGGTCTTATTTTTTTGTCTATTCAGAAACAAATCCTTGCCTGAATGGTATAACGGATATTTACTTTTATCAATTATTGCATACAGCAGGGTATCAACAGGTGATGCGGCTATTTTGATGGTCGTCTGGTTAATATATTCATATAAACCTTCAAATTCTTTCAGTTGACTGTAGGTTACTTTATAGGTCTGTTGCGAAAAACCAAATTGTGATATAAGCGATAGGATTAAAAGGAAATATTTTTTTTTCATCGTAGTGATTTTTATTTGTTTTTTGGCATGATGCACAACTCATTTATATGTCTGACGACGTCCGACTTATTACCCTTAAATTGGGTCGCTTTGTTTGACAAACGTCAGTATTTTTTTGTTTTCAAAAATAGGATATTTATTTTATAAATCATCAAAGGGCTTTTAAGTTATTGTAAACTTTTCGTACTATCATTTTGGGCTAGTCCCGATAGCTATCGGGAAGCCAAAAGATATGGATTACAGCAGGTTTCCCAAAAAAAACCTTGCAGGATAAGCTAGAATAACAGCTTGTTAAATCATTAAAAAAATCATTTTTAACATCCCAACAATCCGCAAACTTGTCATGCTGACGAAGGAAGCATCTCCGCCAGTAACTCGACAAAGTATATATTATTTTATCGAGTTTTGTATTGATTATTTGCTCACTGTTGAGGGCACGGAATGCAATTCTGTGCTATTGAGTTTTTAGTCTCTTTTTTTCTCGTAGGATCTCTTTATAAAATACTGTATTAGCATTGTTATTAATAGAAAAAAAGTAAAAAATAGGGATAATACAATAATTGCTAAAAGTCCCATTCCACATCTAAATTCTCCTGCTTTAGAACTTTCTTCAATATGATGTGAAGCAATTAGAAATGAGATAATAGAGAGTACAATTTGTAATAAGAAACAAATTATTGAAATAGTTCCAAAATTTAATTTAATATTTTCTCCAATAGCTTTTCTACCAAATATTATCTGAAATAATAATGGTAAAACAATTAAGATTAAAGGTATAGGTCCGTACATATTTTTAATTTGTTATTTTCTCATTATTGTAAACACGGAAAGCATTTCCGTGCTGTTTTGGCTGTTAGCAGATGCGTCTTAATTTTTGGCTATTTCTAAATCTTCAACTTTAATCCATAAAGAATTTTTTATTGGATTGTGATTTGCAACGCCAAAGTAATCTAAATCGTTGTCAAACAAAATCAAAATTCTACCGTTTTCATTTTTGATTTCGTCTATTACAGTTCCATTTTCACCGATTAATTTCCAATAGTTATTTTCAGGATGAGTTTTAGCTTTTGGACTTTGTGTTTCCAAAAACGATTTCAATCTTACTTTGGTGTTTTTTTCTATGCTCATTTTTTACATTACTACTTTCCACAAACTTGTCATGCTGACGAAGGAAGCATCTCCGCGAGATCTTTGTTCTAGCTGGAGACTTACTATAGTTGAGTTTACTATTTTTTAGTTATCTTTTTCTTGATGTTTTCTAGTTGATTGATAAAATCTTTTTCCACATTAGAAAGTTCATTTTTTATGGTCTCCTTGTATTTGTAATATTCTGTTTTTGCTTTTTCAATAGCTTGATTATGGCTAATAGTTCCCGAATGATTGAGGATTTCTTTTCCTGTCATTTTTAAGAAATCGTCTAAACGAGCCAGCCAGTCTTGCATATACATTGGGTTTTGGTTCAGTGCTTGCAATTCTGCTAGCTCTAAATAGGCAGTTACAAATCTATTGAGTAGGTTAAGTTCTTTTTCGTTAAGATAATTTTTAGCGATTTCGGTTTCTTGTAAACTTGGTTTTTCTCCTTTGAAATTGGTTAATCCAAGATTAGGTTTAGTAGAGTCAATTCGTTGATAAATAACTTCGGCGGCAGTGTGTCCGTGAGCAGCCCAATGCATTTTATTTTGAATGGTTTTGAAGAAATTTTGAGAAGCTTCGGTATTTGGATTATAATCGATACTTGTGGAATAAATATCCAAAATTTTTCTCCAAAAGACTTTTTCAGAAGAACGTATATCACGAATTCTAGCCAATAATTCGTCAAAATAATTGCCTCCTCCAGCTTGTTTGAGCATATCGTCATTCATTGTAAATCCTTTTACAATATATTCTTTCAAGCGTTGTGTTGCCCAAATACGAAATTGTGTACCACGATGTGATTTTACCCGATAACCAACAGAAATAATAACATCAAGATTGTAGAAAGTGGTTTTATAGTTTTTACCATCAGAAGCAGTATGTCGGAATTTCCGACTAACTGCATTTTCATTCAATTCCCCTTCTTTAAAGATGTTGTTTATGTGTTCAGTAATTGTAACTCTTCCTTTATCAAAAAGAGTTGCCATTTGTGCTTGAGTAAGCCAAACCGTTTCGTCCAGAAGACGGGTTTCTATTTTTGTAACGCCATCTTCGGTTTGATAAATGAGTATATTGGATTCGTTTTCTTGCATATAAACTTACTTTGATGAGTTGTATTTATTGTAAAGTGTGCAAAGTTAAGAGACTTCGTACAGATGGGAGTTACCTAGTTTGAATGTCAGATTGAGAAACTTGCATTATAACTTTCTTTTCATACAACAGACTTAAAATGTAACCAATTTGTTCTTTATTACCTGCTTTACAACCTATTTTTAATATATCTTTTGATGCAACACCATCATGTCCATCATTTGTAAACATTTTTAATGTGTCTCCTGTTCTATTTTCTATAAATATTTTTGATTTTCCATTATGAAAGCTACCATTTATATTTTGATGAAAAATACCCTTAGATATACAAATTATTCGCCATTCTTTCTCTGAAGACCACTCTTTTCTTTTTATCATAGAAGATATTACTGAACAGAAAAATTGTAATTCGTTTAATTCGCTGTGACTAATTTCCTTATTTGCGTAATGATTATTGATATCTGAAATAAAACTGCTTTTCATTTCATTAAAAATAGTTCCGTATGGAGCTAAATATTTAGAGTTATTATCGTGGTATATTACTGGCACTAAAAAGACATCGATGCTATCAATTTTATACCAAAATTCAAGAAGGTTTTTAGGAGTGAAACCAATACGTACTCCTTTATGTTTATCCCCATATTTTTCCCATTGATTCATGTCGTCATTCAGTTCCGACAGGCTGAAAACAAATGCTGAAAAGTTGTTAATTGATTGTCTTTCATATAATTGTTTCAATTTGCTAGAGAGGGGTTGGATGAATTTATCAGTGGTTTTTTCTTGTCCAAATATTAATTCATTTGGATCATTCATTAAAAAAATACTAGAAGCTCTAATAGATTGAGATTTAATCATCGATTCTAAAGATTCTAATGAAGTATAGTGATATAACTGTGTATTTTGCTTATATTCAGAAGTATTAGAGATAAATTCATCAGCTTTGTCTGCAAAATATTCGAATTGTTTTATAAATATTTCTTTGATAAAACTCATTGATTTTAAATTTTTCACATGAAGTACAACTAGTTTATGTGTATGACAAAATCACACAAATCCACCCAATTTTGAGTAGATAGGTCTGATAATCGTCAGACTTTATTGAAATCCAAATATATTCTTTTTTTCTTACAGAATGGTTTTATTTGTAAGATAAATTACAGTACGATATTTTATAAATAAAACCTTCTCTATAGCCCTGATCGAGCCGATATCCTCGTATCTCGTCTTTTGGGACGAGAGAAGAGATAAAGGCGAGAGCAGGAGGGAAGTCCATCTGAAAAACTATCGTTCTGCTCCTAAAAAAAATCAGCTGCCAGGGCATACAAATCATTTTCAAAATAATACGGAATTTATGCTTGCTCAGCTTGTGCGCCTAAGTGAGGAGATGCTCTGCTAGTAGTAAATAATATAAATTATTGAAGTAATTTTATAATGGTTATTAATTTTATTAGTGCCAACTTTGTATTAAGCCTTAAATAGTCAATACATTAATAATCAATTTAATAAACTAATTATCATGAAAAAATTTAAAGCAAAAAATAGTATTGGTTTCTTTACATTAGTATTTCTTTTAACAATGATGGGGTGTAAAGACCAAGCTGTTGAAAAAGAGGTAATTGTTGTGCCTGGTACAACAACAGAAACTACAACAAGAGAAAGTACAAAAATTATTGAAAAAGAAGCTCCTCCAGCTGATACTACTACAAGTATCACTCTAGATAAAAATGGTCTAAAAGTAGAAGCTGAAAAAGTAAATGTGAAAATAGGAAATTAGTATTTCTATAAATCTCTTAGTACACGCAGTCATTATGCTCCTAAATAAAAAAACACCAGCCTTTCGACTGGTGTTGTATAGAACCCTGTCAGAGTTTCGAACTCTGACAGGGTTAATAATTTAATGAGATGGCGCCCGTTCCTCGCAATGACCATAGATTAATTGGCTAACTCACTTTGATTTCTAAAAACCAATTGACCATCAAATGAATCCAAAAGGATAATGCTATCGGTCGTGATTTTCCCAGCCAGAATTTCTTTAGACAACTGGTTCAAAACCTCTCTTTGAATCACACGCTTTACGGGACGGGCTCCAAACTGCGGGTCGTATCCTTTCTCAGACAAATAGGCAATGGCTTCCGGAGTGGCATCCATAGTAATGCCTTGTTGCGCCAGCATTTTAGTTACTGATTTGAGTTGGAGGCCTACAATTTGAGCAATATTAGCATTGGTCAACGGCGTAAACATCACAATTTCGTCAATACGGTTAATGAATTCCGGACGAACCGTTTGTTTCAATAATCCTAACACTTCAACTTTAGCAGCTTCGGTTGCGGCTTCGACACCACCTTTTAGATTTTCAAATTTCTCTTGTATAATCTGGCTTCCCATATTAGAAGTCATGATGATAATGGTATTTTTGAAATCGGCAAGGCGACCTTTGTTGTCTGTTAAACGTCCTTCGTCCAAAACCTGCAACAAGATGTTAAAGGTATCGGGATGTGCTTTTTCTATCTCATCCAACAGAATCACAGAATAAGGTTTTCTACGCACGGCCTCGGTCAATTGTCCGCCTTCGTCATAACCCACATATCCCGGAGGCGCACCCACCAATCGGCTCACGCTGTGACGTTCCTGGTACTCACTCATATCGATTCGGGTCATGGCGTTTTCATCGTCGAATAAATATTCGGCTAGGGCTTTGGCCAATTCGGTTTTACCCACACCGGTTGTTCCAAGGAACAAAAAGGTACCCACAGGTTTTTTCATGTCCTGCAATCCCGCACGGCTTCGGCGCACCGCATCACTAATAGCCTCGATGGCTTCCTCTTGTCCCACTATGCGCTTGTGTAATTCTTCCTCAAGATGCAATAGTTTTTCTCTTTCGCCCTGAAGCATTTTTACCACAGGAATTCCGGTCCATTTGGCTACTACTTCGGCAATGTCTTCTCGGGTTACTTCTTCTTTGATTAAAGAGCTGCCACCAGACTGATTTTCCAGTAATTCTTTGTGTAAAACGTCTAATCGTTCCTGGGCTTCTTTGATTTTTCCGTATCTAATTTCAGCTACTTTTCCGTAATCGCCCTCGCGTTCAGCGCGTTCGGCCTCATATTTAAAGTTTTCGATTTCCGTTTTTACCGTTTGGATATTATCGACTACGTCTTTCTCTGATTTCCATTTGGCGAAAATTTTATTTCGATCTTCTTTAAGATTGGCCAATTCCATTCCTAAATTTTTGAGTTTGCTCTCGTCTTTCTCTCTTTTGATAGCCTCGATTTCGATTTCGAGTTGCATTACTTTTCGATCCAAAACATCCAGTTCCTCAGGTTTGGAGTTGATTTCCATTCGGATTTTAGAAGCCGCTTCGTCCATCAAATCAATGGCTTTATCCGGTAAAAAACGATTGGTAATATAACGTTGTGACAACTCCACTGCAGCAATAATCGCCTCATCTTTGATTTGTACTTTATGATGGGTTTCGTATTTTTCTTTGATACCACGAAGGATAGAAACCGCACTTTCGGTATCCGGTTCTTCGATAATTACTTTTTGGAAACGTCTTTCGAGTGCCTTGTCTTTTTCGAAATATTTTTGGTATTCGTCCAAAGTGGTTGCACCAATAGCACGTAATTCTCCTCGAGCCAAAGCCGGTTTCAGGATATTTGCCGCATCCATAGCGCCTTCGCCACCTCCAGCACCTACAAGCGTATGAATTTCGTCAATGAAAAGTACAATATCTCCTTCGGCAGAAGTTACTTCTTTCACTACCGATTTTAAACGCTCTTCAAATTCTCCTTTGTATTTGGCTCCGGCAATCAAAGCTCCCATATCGAGTGAGAAAACAATTTTATCTTTCAGGTTTTCAGGAACGTCTCCATCTACAATTCGGTGTGCTAAACCTTCGGCAATGGCGGTTTTCCCCACACCAGGTTCACCCACAAGCATTGGGTTGTTTTTTGTTCTTCGGGTCAGGATTTGTAATACACGTCGAATTTCTTCATCACGACCAATAACAGGATCCAGTTTTCCTGATTTGGCTAATTCGTTCAGGTTTTTGGCATATTTATTTAACGAATTATAAGTTTCCTCCGCAGAGGCCGAGGTTACTCGTTCTCCTTTTCGCAATTCTTCAATGGCTGATTTTAATCCTTTTTCGGTAACACCTTGGTCTTTTAAAATTTGGGCAACCTTAGATTTTGAAGTAAAAATAGCTAGTATCAAATGTTCAATAGAAACATATTCGTCGTTCATTTTTTTAGCAATAATTTCGGCTTCGTTTAATGCAGTGTTTGCATCACGGGAAAGCATAATTTCGCCACCGGAAACCTTAGGAAAGTTTTGAATGGTACTATCTAAAATTTGTAAAAACAAAGGCACATTTACATTGAGTTTTTTCAAAATAAATGGTGCTACATTTTCATCTACTTCAAAAATAGCTTTGAAAATGTGTTCATTCTCAATTTGTTGCTGACCATAAGTTTGAGCCAACTGCTGAGAAAGCTGAATTGCTTCTTGCGATTTAATTGTAAATTTATTGATGTTCATTTCGTTTTATAGATTTGGTTTAAACTAATTAATTAACTTTGCAGAAGTTGGGACAAATTATATTCCATTGTAAATTTAAGGACAAAAAGGCGTTTAAAAGCTGATTTTTATCAGTTTTAAATGTCAAAAAGTCAGAAAACAAGTCAAAATATGAGTTTTTTAAAAAATATCTTCGGGAGTGAAGAAACTCCAAAACAGCAAGAGAGTAAAATGAATTGGGAAATTTTGACTGATGTTAATCAGTTGGGTGAAATTATTTTTAATTCGAATGAGAAACCGGCGGTGATTTTTAAACACAGTACCCGTTGTAGCATCAGCAGAATGGCGTTAAAACAATTTGAGAACGAGTTTGATTTGGCTGAAGAAGTGACACCATACTTTTTAGATTTAATTACGTATCGTGAAATTTCGAATGAAATAGCGAATCGTTTTGGTGTATATCATGAATCGCCACAAATTCTTTTAATTAAAGACGGTCAGTCTGTTTATGACGCTTCGCACTCTGATATTGATGCAGGAGTTTTGAGTGATAAGTTGTAGATTCATCTTTGTCAAAGTTTCAAACTTTGACAAAAATATATAATCCTAAATCTTTTAATAAATTAAAACAAATGAAAGTAAGGAAATGGTTAATAGCCGGAATAGTTGCTGTTCAATTATTAAGTTCTTGTGAAGCAGTTCGCATTAGTGAAATTTCAAATTATAAGGATTCAGAATTTGTTTTTGGTTCCAATAAAACTGCATTACTTGTTGGTAATGATGATATATCGATAAATGAATTTACCAAGACATTTAGTAAAAAGTATAAACAAAAGCACGATTTTGTTAAGCAGTATGATAGTTTATGTGCAATTACATTGAAACAAGAAAATATTTTTGGTGAAATAAAACATGATAAATCTTTTGAATTCGTTTCCAATGATCCTTTGACATTTACCCAGGAGCAACAAAAAAAGGTGGATTCATTATTTACAAATACAAAAGCCGATTACCTGATAAGAATTTCTGGCCATGAAATCACAAACAGTATACAAGGAAGTCCTGGTATGCCTGTGGCAATGTCTGGCGGAGGAGGTATGAGGATGTCTGCAGGTACTCAAAGTGAAAGTTGTATTATAAATTCTCATTTTCAGATTTATGATATAAAGACACGAAAAAAAGTATTGGATTTTGTATCTAAAGGAAGTGGTGGCGTTGCTTTTTTTGCATTTGAACAAGCCTTTGTAAATGCCATGAATAATTCAGTCAAAAATTCAGCAGTATATCTAAAAACTGGAAAGTTAAAATTTTAAATAAAAAAAATCCATAAAGTGTATTTATGGATTTTTTTTAATAGTGATTTGGGCTTTCGAATTAATAAGAACTCTTCATTTTTTCTTTAATTTCAGCCAGGCAAAGGTTATTAATACTTCCTTCGTGAGTGTGTTTAGTCGCTTTTGGTGATTTGTAATTTCCGGCTTCAATCTGCAGAGCTACTTCTTTGTAGGCATCTCTAAATGGTATTCCAGCCGAAACCATTTCGTTTAAAGTATCAACGGTAAATAAATAATCGTATTTTTTATCCTCTAAAATATTTTCTTTTACTTTAATATCCGGAATTGAGAAAATAGCAATATCTAAGCAAGCTTTTAGATTTTGAATCGCAGGAAAAACACCTTCTTTTAAAAGTTGTAAATCTCTGTGATATCCACTTGGTAAGTTATTGGTAATTAAGGTCAATTCATAAGGTAATGACTGAATCTTGTTGCATTTTCCACGGATTAATTCAAATACATCAGGATTTTTTTTATGAGGCATAATGCTTGATCCTGTAGTTAGATTGGCTGGTAAACCAATAAAATCAAAATTCTGGCTCATATATAAACAGACGTCATAAGCAAATTTTGAAAGAGTACCTGCAACACTTGCCATTGCAAAAGAAACTGTTTTCTCTGATTTTCCACGACTCATTTGTGCTGCAACCGAATTGTATTTTAGAGTGCTAAAACCCATTTCTTTTGTGGTAAAAGTTCTGTCAATAGGGAAGGAGCTACCGTATCCTGCAGCAGAACCCAACGGATTTTGATCTACTACTTTTAAAGCAGCATTAAGCATACTCATATCGTCTATTAAACTTTCAGCATAAGCTGAAAACCACATTCCAAATGAACTTGGCATTGCAATTTGTAAATGCGTATAGCCTGGTAATAGTACGTTTTGGTATTTTTCTGCAGAAGCCATTAATAAATCAAAAAGTGATTTTACTTGTTGTTTTAATTGTAGCACTTCTTCTTTTAAGTACAGGTTCATATCTACTAAAACCTGGTCATTACGGGAACGGGCGGTGTGGATTTTTTTTCCGGCATCGCCTACTTTTTGGGTAAGTAAATATTCAACTTTTGAATGTACGTCTTCAAATGAATCTTCGATAGTAAAATTTCCAGCTGTAATATCTGCTTGAATTTCTGCCAATGCACCTAGTAAATCTTCACATTCCTGATTGGTAATCAAGCCGATTTTAGCAAGCATTTTTGCCTGAGCTATATTTCCTGTAACATCATGTTTGGCCAAAATCAAATCTAATTCTCTATCGTTTCCAACAGTAAAAAAGTCGATTTGTTTATCTGTTGGTATTCCTTTTTCCCAAAGTTTCATAGTTGTATTATTTTGTTTCGCAGAGATGCACTGAGTTTACTCAGAGATTCGCAAAGTTATTTTTAAAATAGATAAAAATATTAATCTGTAATTCTTTTTGTTTTTTGATCAACTAATTGAATGATATTGTCAAAATGATTATTTCCGACTTCCTTTTGTGATAAAATATAGGATGAAAAGTTACCCACATTCAAATCAAGAAATAAATTATCTTCGATTATTCTATATCCTTTAAAAGCAATCCAATTGATTTTTGCATCATATTTATAATCTTTATATCGAAAATATTCGTCATTGAATTCCCAAATACTTTTTTCGTTTAGTTCTATTTGTTTTATGGATTCATTTTCAGTTATTGTAAAATAATTTAGTTTACTTTTTTTATAAGAAGAATGAATTTTGTAAAATTCTATAAAGCCATATATTGAAAATGCAATTAAAATGTATCCAAGATTGTCATTTCCATAAATTATTAGAAATCCAAGTAGAAATAATATTATTGAAGTAAGCAATGTTTTTTTGTTTTTTTTAATTGTTTTCTTCCAAACTAAATCAAAATTCAAATTGACTTGGTTCTTATAAATATTCTCGACAAATGGAATTTCAAATTTCATTTTTCAAATTAATTTTTTTCGCCTCGATAGAAGCGGAATTAGCTTCTAAAAAATATTCTAAATTTTAAAGAAATCGCTTAGTATTTTGATATACAATTCGATTCCTTCTTCTATTTCGTTTACATATATAAATTCGTCAGCTGAATGCGAACGCAAGCTTTCTCCAGGTCCTAGTTTTAAAGATTTACAGCTCAAAACCGATTGATCTGAAAGCGTAGGAGAGCCATAAGTAGTTCTTCCTAATGCAATTCCAGCTTGTACTAATCCGTGAGACACAGGAATAGAAGAAGCATTCAAATGCATCGAGCGTGGATTTACTTCGGCGTTTACATTTGCTCTAACCGTGTTTAAAATTTCGGTATTGTTGTAACGATCATTCACTCGAATATCGACAACCAAATGACATTCTGCAGGAACAACATTGTGTTGCTTTCCAGCGGTAACTTGGGTTACAGTCATTTTTACCGGACCTAAAATTTCTGATATTTTTTCGAATTGATAAGTTTTGAACCATTCAATCACTGGCATTGCATTGTAGATAGGATTGTCCGGATTGTTGTGTGCAGCGTGACTTGCAGTACCTTTTACAACCACATCCAATACTAATAATCCTTTTTCGGCTACCGCCAATTGCATTAAGGTTGGTTCGCCAACAATGGCGCACTCTAATTCTGGTAAATGTTTTAAAACGCTGTTTAAACCGTTTTTCCCGCTGCTTTCTTCCTCTGCCGAAGCTACAATTACAACATTGTAAGGCAAATTTTCATTGGCATAAAAATAAGTAAATGTGGCAATTAATGAAACCAAACATCCTCCAGCATCATTACTTCCCAAACCAAATAATTTACCGTCTTTTACAATCGCTTCAAATGGATCGTTGGTATACCCTTGATTCGGTCTCACCGTATCGTGATGTGAATTGAGTAAAAGTGTCGGTTTGGATTTATCAAAATGTTTATTGTAAACCCAAACATTATTATTTTCTCTTTCGAAAGGAATATTGTTTTGTGTAAACCAATTTTCAATTAAAAGTGCTGTCTGATCTTCTTCGCTCGAAAAGGAAGGGGTTTCAATCAGCGATTTTAATAGCGCTATGGCTTCTTGTATAAGAGTAGTTATGTTTTTCATAAAGTTATTGTAGTGTGCAATGCAGCCTTATTTTGTAACATTCTATGGTGACCAATTTTTATTTTCTGAACACCTTTCGATAAACTATTGAAACAGTTATCTAATTTAGGAATCATTCCAGAATGAATAGCACCTTCTTCTTTTAATTGAGCATAAAGAGCTGAATTTATTTGTTCAATTACCGAATTTTCATCTTCAACATCGGTTAAAACTCCCGATTTTTCGAAGCAATAATTCAAAGTCACTTCAAAAACTTCCGATGCAGCAATGGCTAATTCACTGGCAATTGTATCCGCATTAGTATTCAATAATTGTCCGTTTTTATTGTGTGTGATCGCACAGAAAACAGGAACAATTCCGCTATTGATTAAAGTTTGTAATAATGGCGTATTCACTTTTTGAACATCACCCACAAAACCGTAATCTATTGTTGGATGGTTTCTTTTGGTTGACTGAATTAAATTTCCATCAGCTCCAGAAAATCCCATGGCATTTGTATTGTTGGCTTGCAATTGAGCTACGATATTTTTATTGATTTCACCGGCATAAATCATCACCACTACATCCAGCATTGGTTTATCAGTAATGCGTCGTCCGTCAATCATTTGAGGAACTAAACCAATACTTTGTGCCATTTTAGTAGCCGATTTTCCGCCACCGTGGACCAAAATTTTATTCCCTTCAATCTTGGAAAAATCTGCTAAAAAATGAGCTAATTCAGTTGGATTATCAATGATGTTTCCACCAATTTTTATGATGGATAAGGATTGCTTATTTTTTTCCATTTTCCAATATTTTTTGCAATACTAATTGAGCAGAATAGGTTCTATTATTCGCTTGTTCGATGACAACAGAATTTTCGCTGTCGATCACTTCGTCAGTAACAATTACATTTCTTCTAACAGGCAAACAGTGCATGAATTTGGCGTTATTAGTTAAAGCCATTTTCTCAGCTGTTATAGTCCAATTTGGGTCAGAATTAGTGATTTTTCCGTATTCTTTATAATTACTCCAGTTTTTTGCATAGATAAAATCAGCATTTTCAAATGCTTTATTCTGATCGTATTCTATTTTAGAATCTTTAGTGATTTCTGGATTCAATTCGTAACCTTCCGGATGCGTAATTACAAAATCCATGTTTTCCTGCTTTTGCATCATTTCCACAAACGAATTGGGAACAGCCTGAGGTAAAGCTCTAGGATGTGGTGCCCAGGTCAAAACTACTTTTGCTCTGTGTTTGGTTTTGTGTTCTGCCATTGTAATCGCATCGGCAAGAGATTGCATTGGATGTCCCGTAGCACTTTCCATGTTTACAACTGGTACAGAAGCATATTTTAAGAAACCGGAAATTACGGTTTCGGCATTGTCTTTTTCTTTGTCAACCAATCCTGCAAAGGCTCTGATAGCAATGATATCACAATATTGAGAAACAACTGCTGCCGCTTCCTTGATGTGTTCCGATGAACCTTGATCCATCACCACTCCGTCCTGGAATTCCAAAGTCCAGCCTTCGCTGTTAAAATTCATTACAATCACGTTCATTCCCAGATTCATAGCCGCTTTTTGCGTACTCAAACGGGTTCTTAAACTAGAGTTGAAGAACAACATCCCTAAGGTTTTGTTTTTTCCCAGTTTTTTATTCTTAAGCGGATTTTTTTTGATTTTTAACGCTTGTTTCACCCATTTGTCAAGTGAATCTATGTTTTGTATGGATATAAAGTTCATGATTTATAGTTTATTTGAGTATTTGGTTATTTGTTTATTGGGTAATCGAATAAACAAATAGCCAAATCAACTTTTTATATTATTTTAGTAAATGCAATTTCATTCTTCAAGGCATTCAAGATAAAATTATCTTTTAAACCATTTATAATCCAGGTTTCAATATTAGCTTCTTTTGCGATGGCTACTGCTTCTATTTTTGATTGCATTCCGCCCGTTCCGTGTGACGATTTAGAATCTCCAATTTCTTTTTCCAAATCTTTCAACTCTTTCACTGAAAGTATGGTTTCTGGTGTTCCTTTGTCCATCGATTCTTTGGTGTAAAAACCGTCGGTATTGGTGGCAATAATCAAAATATCTACTTTTAATAAAACAGCGGCTAAAGCAGCTAATTTATCGTTGTCGCCAAATTTAATTTCATCCGTGGCTACCGTATCGTTTTCGTTGATAATTGGGATGTAATTGTTTTTGACTAATACATTAATCGTATTTACAATGTTTTTTCTGGTTTGTTCTTTTTCGAAATCAGAATAAGAAAGCAAACACTGGGAAGTATTTAGTCCTAAATCCTTGAAGTTTTCATTGTAAATCCGCATCAAATGAGGCTGACCAATAGAAGCCAAAGCTTGCTTTACAAAAACATCTTTGTCGTTATTGTCTAACTTTACGAATTGTTTCGCCGCAGCAATAGCACCCGAACTCACAATGATAAATTCGTATTCATCATTTAAGGCTGCTATTTGCATACCAATGTCTTCAATCTTTCCTCTCGAAATATGATTGGTTTCCTTGGTTAGCGTATTGCTTCCTAATTTTAATAAAATTCTTTTTTTTGCCATTTTTTTTAACCGCAAAGGGCTTTTTTTAACCACAAAGGACACAAAGTTTTTTTATTCTTTTACTTTATAAAAACAAAGTTCACAAAGTAGTATTTATATTTTTTACAGTTTAGATTTTAAATCTGCAATCAAAAATCGTTAATCTTAAATCATTTTTATTCTCGACTTCGCTTAGACTGAACACTAAAAACTAATTACTGATCACTATCTAATTTGTCCGTCTCCGTAAATATACCATTTATTGGTTACCAAATGCTGTAAACCAATTGGTCCACGTTGGTGCAATTTATCGGTGCTAATAGCTAATTCTCCACCTAAACCAAATTGCCCTCCATCAGTGAAACGAGTAGAAGCATTATGATAAACGGATGAAGCATCAATGTTTTCCATAAATTCTTGCGCAATGGCTTTGTCTTCGGTAATAATTGAAGCCGAATGTCCGCCACAATATTTGTTGATTTTGGCAATCGCTTCTTGTTTCGAATCGATCGTTCCAATAACAATTTTGTAATCCAAAAACTCTTCGTACCAAATCAAATCGTTTTCTATTGCAGGCACCTGAGTCGCTTTTGCGAAAGCATCATCTCCTAAAATAGTTACATTGTATGCTTTTAATTTGGCTACCAATTCGTTAGCAAAGCCTTCCCAGTTTGGTACATTAGTATTAATTAAAACTTTATCTAAAGCATTGCAAACGGATATGTTTGAGGTCTTTCCGTTAATAATAATTGACATCGCTTTTTCTAAATCGGCATCTGAATTTACATACACAAAGTTATTTCCACGACCGCTTACAATCACTGGACAACTAGCGTGTTTTTTAGTAAATTCAATCAGTTTTTCACCACCACGTGGTACAATTAAATCGACTCTTTGTGTTGGTTTTTCTAAGAAAGCCTGAGTTTGCACTCTGTCATAATTCAAATATTCCACCCAATCCGTTGAAACTCCATTGCTTTCTAAGGCTTGATGCCAAAGACTCACAATTTTTTGGTTCGAAAGCAACGATTCTTTACCGCCTTTCAATAAAATTTTATTTCCTGATTTGAAAGCAATTCCGCCAGCTTCCACTGTTACGTCTGGACGAGATTCGTAAATAATCAAAATCGTTCCAAAAGCAGCCGTTTTATTGCTGATTTTCATTCCGTTTTCATGGGTGAATTCATAACGAACCTGACCTACAGGATCTTCCTGACTTGCCAATTGTTTCACAGAAAGAATCATTCCGTCAACCTTGGCATCATCAACGAGTAGCCGTTTTTCCATAGCCAAATCTTCACCGTTATAATTGGCTAAATCTTGTTGATTGATGGCTTTCAAAGCTTCTCTTTCTTGTTCTAAAAGAGCTGCCATGGTAGTCAATACAGCGTTTCTTTTTTCTATGGATAAAATAGTACTCATTTTGTTTTATTTTTTAAGTTTAAAAAAACTTATGCTTTTAATTCGGCTAATGATTCCTGTAGTGCAACGATAAATGCGTCAATTGCAGCAGTAGTAATCGTTAATGGTGGAAGGATTCTCAATAAGTTTTTATTGTTAGCTCCACCTGTAAAAATGTATTTTTCAATAATCATTTTCTTTCTTAAAGCACTCACGTCAAAGTCAAATTCAACTCCTAACATCAATCCTCTTCCTTTTACTTTGATGATTTCAGGAATTACTTTAATGGCTTCAAAAAAGTATTCAGATACTTTATTTGTGTTTTCTATCAATTTTTTACTTTCGATAACATCTAAGACGGCAATACCGGCAGCACAAGCCAAATGGCTTCCACCAAAAGTAGTTCCTAATAATCCGTAGCTCGCCTGGAATTTAGGAGAAATCAAAACCCCTCCAATAGGGAAACCGTTCCCCATTCCTTTAGCAGTAGTTACAATATCCGGATTGATTCCGTGGTGTTGGAAAGCAAAGAATTTTCCGCTTCTTCCGTAACCTGATTGTACTTCATCTAAAATTAAAACAACATCATTGGCTGTACACGCTTTTTCCAAAGCTTGAAAGAATTCAGTTGTTCCCTGGTCTAAACCACCAACACCTTGAATAGGTTCGATGATAACCGCACAAACATCTCCTTTTTTCAATTCAGCTTCTACCAAATCAATTTGGTTCAATGGCAGGAAAGTAACTGCTTGTTGTGCGTTTAATGGCGCAACAATTTTTTTGTTGTCGGTTACTGCAACTGCCGCAGAAGTTCTTCCATGAAACGAGTTGTCAAAAGCAATTACTCTTGATTTGTTCGTGTGAAAAGAAGCTACTTTTAAAGCATTTTCATTGGCTTCAGCTCCAGAACTACATAAGAACAAACTAAAATCAGTTAAGCCTGAAGCTTTTCCTAATTTCTCAGCTAATTCTATCTGCAATGGATTTTGGATTGCATTCGAGTAAAAACTCAAATTATCCAATTGCTCTTTTACTTTAGCAACATAATCCGGTTGTGTATGTCCGATAGAAATTACTCCGTGACCAGAGTATAAATCTAAATATTCGATTCCTTTATCGTCTGTAATCGTGCAATCTACTGCTTTTACAGGGGTAATAGGATATAATGGGTAAACGTCAAATAAGTTCATAAATATTTATTTTTTAAGAGAAAAGAAAATAGAATATAGAGTAAAGACGGAATCGATAAAACCTTTTGTGTTAGAATTCCTTTAAATCTTTATTCTATTCTCTATATTCTTTTAGTCTATTTTTTTTAAAATCCACTTGGTTTCAAATGCAATCCTGTAGTCTCTTCCAATCCAAACATTAAATTCATGTTTTGAACAGCCTGACCAGAGGCGCCTTTCAATAAATTATCAATTATTGAAGTGATTAAAATCCGATTTCCTTTTTTCAATAAACTAATAATACATTTGTTAGTTTGTACTACCTGTTTCATGTTGATGTTAGTAGTAGTCACTGTTACAAAAGGTTGATCAGCATAAAAAGCTTCGTATTTAGCAACTAAATCTTCTAAACTTTCTTCCGATTTTGTATATAAAGTGGCAAAAATTCCTCTTGGGAAATCACCTCTGTTTGGAACAAAAATTAATTCATCCGAATAATCCGATTGTAATTGATTGATGCTTTGGTTGATTTCTCCCAAATGTTGGTGCTCAAATACTTTGTAGTGAGAGAAATTGTTGTTTCTCCAGCTAAAATGTGAAGTAGCAGCCAAGCCAACTCCCGCACCTGTACTACCAGTTGTTGCGTTGATGTGAACGTCTTCGGTCAATACACCATCGGCAGCCAATGGCAATAAAGCCAATTGAATAGCCGTAGCAAAACAACCTGGATTAGCGATATAATTAGCGTTTTTAATGTCGGTTTTATTCAGTTCAGGCAATCCGTAAACAAAAGATTTTCCGTTAAAGTCTTTGTCTTTCGTTAAACGGAAATCATTTCCTAAATCGATGATTTTTGTGTTATCTGAGAATTTGTTGTTTTCTAAGAATGAAATTGATTTTCCATGTCCTAAACACAAGAAAAGCACATCCACATCAGGATTGATAGCATCAGTAAAATTCATTTCGATGTCGCCCAACAAATCGTGGTGTGCCACAGAAAGTGGTTTTCCGGCGTTTGTAGTACTGTATACAAAATCCAATTTAGCATTTGGGTGAAACATTAGAATTCTAATTAATTCTCCTGCTGTATATCCCGAACCGCCTATTATTCCAACATTAATCATAATCTTTGATTTTAAGATTTTTGTTGTTTTTGAACAACCAAATCTATTTTAAAATAGTAAATAAAATTAACCACGAAGGACTCAAAGTAAACACAAAGTTCACAAAGCTTAGTGTGCTTTGTGCCTTCTTAGCGAACTTTGTGGTAAAACCTTTTTACTCGTAAGTTTCATTGTTTACAGATGAAAATATGTTTTGAGCATTACCTAAGATTTTAATGAATCCTTTAGCATCATCTGAAGTCCAGGCGTTGTTCATTTCGCCATATTGACCAAAACCAGTGTTCATTAAATCATTATCAGATTCGATTCCGTCTAATGAAAAATGATATGGTTTTAACGAAACAAATACTTTTCCGTTTACTGTTTTTTGAGTATCCTCAAGGAAAGATTCGATGTTACGCATTACAGGATCTAAAAATTGACCTTCGTGAAATAACATTCCGTACCAGTTTCCTAGTTGTTCTTTCCAGTATTGTTGCCATTTTCCAAGAGTATGTTTCTCTAATAAATGGTGTGCTTTAATGATGATAATTGGCGCAGCCGCTTCAAAACCAACTCTTCCTTTGATTCCGATAATAGTATCTCCTACGTGAGTATCTCTACCAATAGCGTATGCGCTAGCTAATTTTTCAAGTGCTACAATATTATTCGAAGGTTTATCAGCTATGCCGTTTACAGCTACTAATTCTCCTTTTTTGAATTCCAAAGTTACTTTCTCTTCACCTTCTTTTGTTAATTGAGAAGGGTAGGCCTCACTTGGTAAAGCTTGGTGAGAAGTCAAGGTTTCTTTTCCTCCTACACTAGTTCCCCAAAGTCCTTTGTTGATAGAATATTGTGCTTTTTCCCAAGAATAATGTACTCCATTTTTTGACAAATAATCTACTTCTTCCTGTCTTGATAATTTCAAGTCACGGATAGGAGTGATGATTTCAATTTCGGGAGCGATAGTTTGGAAAATTAAATCAAAACGAATTTGGTCGTTTCCAGCACCTGTACTTCCGTGAGCAATTGCAGTTGCACCAACAGATTTAGCATATTTTATAGCTTCGATTGCCTGAAAAACACGTTCAGCACTTACTGATAATGGGTAAGTATTGTTTTTTAATACATTTCCATAAATTAAATACTTGATGGCTTTATCGTAATATTTATCTAAGATAGTAAGGTTAGCATGTTTAGCACTTCCTAACTCATACGCTCTGTCTTCGATAGCTTTTAGTTCCGCATCATCAAAACCTCCTGTATTAATTAATACGGTGTGAACTTCATATCCTTGTTCATTTTTTAAATATTTAAGGCAATATGAGGTGTCTAAACCTCCACTATAAGCTAATACAACTTTTTTCATCTTTTTTAATTTTCCTCACCCCAGCCCTCTCCAGAGGAGAGGGAGCCAAAACTGGCAAGGGGATTTTATTAATATTTATTTTTATTTCTTACTTAACTCCCTTTTCGTCGTGGCGAAAGATGGAGGGGATTATTTATTCTAAAAACAATGCTTGTTTTATTTTTTTTAATCTGTTCCAAATCCTAACATTAAACGGATGTTTTGGTGGATCTTTTGGCTTTTCAGCTGGATCATACAACATTCCTGTACACAAACACATTTTATAATCTTTGCTTTTTAGTATTTCAAAATTAGTACAGGTTTTACAACCGGACCAAAAGGTAGGGTCGCTGGTCAATTCAGAAAAAGGAACTGGTTTGTATCCTAAATCAGAATTGATTTTCATTACAGCCAAACCAGTTGTGATTCCAAAAACTTTGGCTCCCGGATATTTTTCCAACGAATAATTAAAAACAAAGGTTTTAATTTGCTTGGCTAAACCTAGATTTCTAAAATCAGGATGTACAATTAATCCAGAATGAGCAACAAATTTACCGTGTTGCCAACTTTCAATATAGCAGAAACCTGCAAAATCTCCGTTTTTATCCAATGCGATAACCGCATCCCTATTTTCCATTTTTTTCTGGACATATTCGGGAGTTCTTTTTGCTATTCCGGTTCCTCTCAATAGGGCAGACGTTTCTATCGTATCACAAATAATTTGTGCATACTTAAAATGTTCTTCCTGAGCTATAACAATAGAGATATTCATTTCAAAAGATGAATTTTGGGTTAAAAAATGTGAAATAATTATATTTTAATACGGAACCTGTTTTGAAATCGACTGCAAAATTAACATAATAAACCCAACAAGAAAAAATGTAGGAATATAAAATGTATAAAAATTTGTTTTTAGGATATGTTAATCCAACGGATAACGCTTGTAATTTCAATTTTGGTACTGATAAAAAATAATGAATATATAAAACAAAAAGCTTTTTAGATACTATACAAGTATCCGTACTTCGGGCGAAGTAACTGGCTTGTCTATCCGTGACAATGAGGTAATATGTACACTTTTGTAATTCATTGATGCAAAAGTACACATATTTTTCAAACTGAACATGCTTTTATAATTTATTTTAACATTTGAAATGTTTTATCAAGTATTTGAAAACTATAGAGTTATGTTTGGTTTAGAATTTATTTTTTACGAGGATTCCTTTCAATTTAGATTTCAAATCTTCGCCAGTGTTGTAAATCATTTGCTCGTTGCTGGGAAACGGAATTAATTTTCGATCAAAATAAGAATAGTAAGCGTCTTCAGTAGCTCTTTTATCTCCTTTGTAAGTAGCGTAATCATTCTTGAAAACAGATTCAGAAGTCAATGGAAAAGACTGCAAAAGTTGTTTGTTTTTGAAATCGATATAATCTACATTAGCAGTGATTTGAGAGGCTTTAAACTGATTGAATTCTCTAATTCGAATCACAATAGTTTTTAAATTATCTACCTTAATTACTTTTCCAAGACTGTCTTTTACCGGTTTTCCATTTTTATCAAGAAGGTCTTTCAAGCCGTCTTTAATTAGTTTTTCTTTTACAAATTCCTTCTCTTTGATTTGTTCTGGTGTGATATTTATTTCCTTGAAATTGACAATTATTTGGTAATCGTATTTAATTTGTTTTTGAATGCTGTTGTGGTAAACCGTCCATTTGTCATTCATTCCCAATGTGTTGAAATCCAATAAATCATTTTGTAAATCCACTGGAATCACCATGTTAGTTTGATTGCGCAAGGCCACATTAACATAGTATCTTCCTTTGTTCAAGGCTTCTTCCTGTAGTTGTAAAGTGTTTTGGTAGTTAGGATTGATTTGGTTTAAATATTCCAAATCGTCATAAGCTTTTCTAATATCCATTTTGTTAGTTGACTTCAATAAAGCTTTGCTAGAATCATATAAATATTTAGACAAAACATTTTTGCTTTCAACAATTTGTTTGTTGTAATTATCGAAAATGAATTTAGCATTCTTGCCTTCTTTAATTAGTTTTAAAGGAAGTAATGGTTTTATTTTTTCCTGACGACGGTCTAATTGGATATAAGTATTGTAAATTTTCTCAAGATTAGACGGATTTTTGTCTTGTTCTAATAAGTTCAAACTGTTTAAATCTCTTTCTTTGGCTTTAAAAAAAGCTTCTTCAAGAAGATAAACATAATCCTGATTTCCTTTTTTGTCTTTATTCGAGCGTAAATTATTTACGGCATTATCAATTGCCTCATCATAATTTCCTGAAGTCAACAGGTTTCGGGTTTGTTTTACACCACAGGAAGTAATAAATAAAAGTATAGAAAGTAGGAGTAGTTGTTTTTTCATTTTCAAAATTTTGAACAAATATATTTTTAAAAAATTAATTTATTTAGAATTATTAGATTTTAAATACAAGCTAAGTTTTAAAACCAAAAAAAAACCACCAAAAATAAATTTGATGGCTTTTTCGAAATATAAAAAACTAGTTTAGTGAGTTCCTCCTTCGGTTTCAATGTGAAAAATTCCTTGTTGTTTCAGTATTTTTGGACAGTAAAAACCATAAAAAGCCAAATAAGCAAATCCTATAAGTGGTATGATATAAGAGAAATGAGTCCATGAAATACCCATTATTCCTTCGGGATTACTCAAGTCAAAATCACAAATACTTCCTTGAATTAACGGAATTACACCACCTCCAAGAATCATCATAATCAGGAATGAGGAAGCTTTTCCGGTATTTTTCCCTAAACCGGCAATGGCTAAATCAAATATAGAAGGCCACATAATAGATAAGAATAAACCTCCTGAGATGAAAAAGAATTTAGCTATTTCTTTGTCAGGACATACAAGGCCAATAAACATCATTAATAAACCTGAAATTCCGTAAAGCATCAATGTTTTTCCGGCATTTTTACCACCTATAAAGCTGACAATAATGAAAATTAAGATCCAAATTGGATAGATGTAAAAGGCAGAAACATTGTGTTGTGCAAAAATATTAGTGCCAATAATTACTCCAAAAGCCAATGCGGGAACAATGAATTTTAATAAAAGGTTAGTGGTTTTAGAAGTATCGAAAACATTTACGCCTCCGTTCCAACGCCCAATCATCAAACTTCCCCAGTATAAAGCTATAAAAGGAGGAATGGCTTCTTCTAAAATATTTCCAAATTCAGCTGTTTTTAGTAAAGCAGGCAAATTACTGATAATAGTTACTTCGGTTCCAACATAAATAAAAATGGCAATCATCCCCAGGTATAATTGTGGATAATCCATGATGCTGAAATTTTTATGCCCGTGTTCAATCTTGGCTTCTTCTTGTTTTGCTGGGTCTTCTATTTTAGAAAAAAGCATAAAAAGGGCTACTAAGATGAAAGCAAATCCTAAAATGATAAAAGGGAATTTGATGTCTTCTAATGAAAGTGCAGTTCTTTTATTGTCTCCCATTCCGAAAAGTGCAATTCCTAGCAAAATAGCTCCAATGGTAGTTCCGAAAGAGTTTACGCCACCAGCCAAAGTTAAACGGTGAGCGCCAGTTGCAGGACTTCCCATTTTAATAGCTAATGGATTGGCTACAATTTGTTGGATTGAAAATCCTAAACCTACTGTAAATAAGGCTGTCAAAAAGAAAGCAAAACTTTCCATCGTAGCGGCAGGAACAAATAGAAAGGAACCAATAGATGAAACGATCAATCCGGTAGCCAATGTTTTTTTATAACCAAACTTTTGTAATACATCTGATTTTAAAGAGATTAAAAAGAAAATTATCGAACCCACAAAATAGGCTGCATAAAATGCCCAGGCTACTAATTGTGATTGTACTTGTGATAAGGTAAATACCTTTTTAAAAACTGGAATTAAAATGTCATTGGCAGAACCAACAAATCCCCAGAAGAAGAATACAGTTACCAGAGAAAGAAATTGTCCCCATTTTGTTTGTAAATTTTCTGAATTCATAATTTTTTTAATAAATTTTTCGGTTATGTGTTTTTTATAGTGTAATGGTAAAAGTATTTCTTATAGATTTGAAAAAAAAACAAAAAGGGGGTGATCTTGTTGTAATTTTAACTATAACGATATAAACTGTATGAAATGTAACTGTTTTGGTTGATTTATCCATATATTTTTTTAAAAATAATTAAGTTTTTTCTTTCTTTATTAATTTCGAAAGCTGTTTTTAAATTTTTATCTTTATAAAAATTAAAGACTGTTGTCTTAACTTGTTGTGTGAAATTATATTTTGTATTTCTATTGGTATTAGATTATAAATTAAATTGTTGTTTTTTGCAAGAATCAATTGTCCTTAGCTTCCGCAGTCGAGTGTCAAATGTTTGAAGAATGCGTAAAAAGAAAAGCTGTTTGATCCGCCACGGCGGAGAGTTCTTTTCTTTTAGCATTCGAAAACTAATTTGACCGACGAGAAAGCGTAAGACTTGAAATCGAAGATTATTACATCCGTTCGCCTTTTAGGCTCGGGTCATGAATACCGAAAAACAATAAGAACGCATGAATATTTTTTTGTTTCTTTTTTGATCAAGCAAAAAAGAAAATTAATAACATTTTTACTTTTAATAATTACACCTAAAAGGCTTGTTTTAATAACTAATTGAGGATGTTATGAGAAATTTGTTTTTTATATTATTGATTGTTTTTGTTTCTCATGGCCAAGTGAAAAACGAACAACTAAATCTGATGCCCTGGCCTCAAAAAGTAACGGTTTCTTCGGCTGTTTTTTTACTGAATAAAGATTTTAAAATAAATTGTACAGGAAATCCCGATTCGAGAATTTTAAAAGGAGTAACCCGGTTTTTAAGACGATTAGATGAAAGAACGGGTTTGTTTTTTAATCAGGGGTTTGTAACAAAACTCAATGAATTTCCTGAAGCTCAATTGCAAATCAATTGTCTGCGCAAAGGTAAAGTGGGATTGCAGGAAGATGAAACCTATCAATTATCAGTTTTATCGAATACCATTACAATAAACGCCGCAACCGATTTAGGTGCTTTGCATGCTTTAGAAACGCTATCGCAATTGTTTCAAAATAACGGAACTGAATTTTATTTTCCTGCGGTGGAGGTTACTGATGCACCCAGGTTTGTCTGGAGAGGATTGATGATTGATGCATCAAGACATTTTCAGCCGGTAGATGTGATTAAACGAAATTTGGACGGAATGGCTGCGATGAAAATGAATGTTTTTCATTGGCATTTAGCCGATAATCAAGGTTGGAGAATCGAAATAAAAAAACACCCAAAACTAACGGAATTAGCTTCAGATGGTGATTTTTATACGCAGGAAGAAATTGCAACCATTGTAAAATATGCCGATGAAAGAGGAATTATGGTGGTTCCTGAAATTGATGTTCCGGGTCACGCTTCGGCGTTATTGACTGCTTTTCCGGAAATTGGCAGTAAAACGGACGGAACTCCTTATGCTGTATCAAGAAAATCAGGAGTTCACGATGCTACTTTAGACCCAACCAATTCTAAAACTTATCAGGTATTAGCCGAAATTTTTGATGAAGTTTGCCCGTTGTTTCCTGCTGCTTATTTTCATATTGGAGGCGATGAAAATAACGGAAAAGAATGGGATGCAAATCCTAAAATTCAGGAATTCAAAAAGAAAAACAATTTGGCTACCAATCATGATTTGCAAACCTATTTCAATATGAGATTAGTTCCCATGTTGAAAAAGCACGGAAAACAATTGATGGGATGGGAGGAAATCATGACAAAAGACATGTCTAAAGAAGCCATTATTCATGCGTGGAAAGGAACTAATGAAGGTATGGAAGCGGCAGGAGCATTAGTAAAAGCTGCTAAAAGTGGTTACAAAGCTGTTTTGTCTAATGGGTATTATATCGATTTAATGTTACCTGTGGATTCTCATTATTTGAATGATCCCATGCCGAAAAATGTAGTTTTTACCGAAGAAGAAAAAGCGAGAATTCTGGGTGGCGAAGCTACTATCTGGAGCGAATTAGTGACTCCTTTAAATATTGATTCCAGAATTTGGCCTCGCACAGCCGCTATTGCCGAAAGATTATGGTCTAATGATACGGTTCGCAATTTAGAAAGTATGCACAAAAGGTTGAAACAAATTTCGTTTCGATTGGAAGAAATTGGCTTGACCCATATTAGAAGCAAAGAGGTGATTTTGAGAAATATTAGCAATTATCAGGATACCAAAGCGCTGAATGATTTTACCAGTATTTGTGAACCTTATAAGGTGTACAAACGCAATGGCGGCGGAAAAAAATATTTTATGTTTTCTCCATTGACATTATTTGCGGATGCCTGCACTGCCGATGCTTCGGATGCTTATGAATTTAATAAAGCTGTGAATTTGTACTTGCAAAATAAGAGTTTGGTTAATCAAAAGTTGGTTACCTATTATTTAAAAAAATGGATCACAATGGATTTAGATTTAATACGTCTTAGTGCCAATGCGCCTTTGATCCAGCCTATTTTACCGCTGTCTAAAAATTTAAGTCTCGTTTCCAACCAACTTTTATTGGCAATGGAACAAAAACAAAACATTAATAAAACGGAGTTGAATGCATTATTGGAACAAATCAATACTAGAAATTCTGCAGATGTGGAATTGGCTGTTTATAATAGTTTGAAAAAATTAGTACAATAATTGTTTCATATTTGACAACTTTCAAAAAGTTGTCAAATGTATTAGGGAAGAACTCGTTTATCTTATTGAGAGGATAAACGAGTTTTTTTGTTTATACTAGTGCGAGTATCTTAATCGTGTTTTTTTTTAGTCTCTACTCGTGTGCACGAGCGTGACGCTCGCGCGAGGTGGGGTTTAATAAAGAAAGAATTTTAGAATCTCCTTGCTTATTCACTGATGTAGTTTTTATATTATGAACCGACTCTTTTGAGATTGTTTGCAGCTTGCCACAAAGAAAGTTAAAGTGGATAATAGCGTAATTTTGATTGTTTTATAGAGTATCATTTAATCTTCGTATTAATAATTTGAAATATTTTTTGGACTTTAAGATTTGATTTTCATAGGTTTTTATAGAATTTTAATTTATTATAATATTTCCAGATTTATCATAAGTAAATCCCCAAGTCCTATAATAATCATGTATAAGACTATTAAAGGAATATGTTTTTTCTGTAAATTTCCGATAGTTGTTTTTTGAAAGTGAGCGATAAAAATAATCATTCAATAGAAAAAGGTTTTTTGTAGGATTGAAAGATGTATCATAATCTTCAAATGTTCTAATTGTTTTTTCACCTATATTTATACCATTACGTAGCTCGTTATATTCTGTTTTTGATAGATTTCCATTAGAATCGAAATAAAATTTTTCAGAATAGGTTAATATGTAACTGTAATAAGGTATATTAACATCGTAAGGTCTGTTTGGATATGTTGTTGTGATTTCTGTAAGTTTGTTATTAGTGTATTTATAAAACATTTTTTTAGATCTTTCATTATAATAGATGTCAGGAATTTCCCTGATTGTAATTTGATTTGTGTTATTTAGTGTATAGTAATTTGTGTTTTTTGAGTAAGGATAATTGTTTGACGTTGAGAAATCTTCAACAGTAACATTATTGATTTTGTATATTATTGATGTATATATATCATCGTTTATATAGTTGATACTACCATTTTGTGAAATCGGATGAACGGTTGTTTTTTTGATTAATCTTTTTTTATTGTCATACTCAAATTGAAAATAAGTAAACGGATTCACAGATCCAATATTGTAATTGGATAAATCTACTTTCATGTTTGTTGTAAATGATTCACTGTTTTTATAATCTAAATTATCATCATTTGAACATGAGTTTAGAAGTATTCCGATTAATAAAATTGTAAATATTTTTTTCATTTTGTTGGTTGTTATTACTAATTTGATTAAATACTTATAAAAGAGATTTGTTTAAAAAGCCATATCTATGAGTAAGTTTTATATTTCTTTACTTTTATTCAAATATATTAAAAGATTCCTACAAAATAATATAAATACTAACTTTAGAAAGCATTCTGATAAATAGCTATTTTTTTGTACTTTTGCAGCAAATTTTATAAAAAATATTCATGTTAACAGTAAATAATTTATCAGTTCAGTTTGGCAAGCGAATTTTATTCGACGAAGTAAATACCACTTTTACTCACGGTAACATCTATGGTGTGATTGGTGCTAACGGTGCTGGAAAATCAACTTTTCTTAAAATAATTTCTGGTGAAATGGATCCAACTTCAGGACATGTTCATTTAGAAGTAGGAAAACGTATGTCGGTTTTAAACCAAAATCATAACATGTTTGATGAGCATACTGTTTTGGAAACCGTTTTGATGGGAAATAAAATTTTGTACAAAGTAAAAACCGAAATGGATGCTTTGTATTTGGATTATAATGATGCTAATGCCGATAGAATTGGAGAACTTCAGGTTCAATTTGAAGAAATGAACGGATGGAATGCCGATTCAGACGCTGCATCAATGTTGTCGAATTTAGGAATTAACGAAGAACATCATTATACCTTAATGGGTGATTTGGAAGGGAAAATTAAAGTTCGTGTCCTTTTGGCACAAGCACTTTTTGGAAATCCAGATTTACTTATTATGGATGAGCCTACCAACGATTTGGATTTTGAAACCATCGCTTGGTTAGAGAATTTCTTAGCAAACTATGAAAATACGGTAATTGTAGTATCTCACGACCGTCACTTCTTGGATGCGGTTTGTACTCATATTTCGGATATCGATTATAATAAAATAAACCACTATTCTGGAAACTATACATTTTGGTACGAGTCTAGCCAATTAGCGGCAAAACAACGTGCACAACAAAACAAAAAAGCAGAAGAAAAGAAACAAGAATTAGAAGAATTTATCCGTCGTTTTTCTGCGAATGTGGCGAAGTCTAAACAAGCGACTTCCCGTAAAAAAATGATTTCTAAATTGAATATTTCTGAAATTAAACCTTCAAGCCGTCGCTATCCTGCTATTATTTTTGATCAAGAGCGTGAAGCGGGAGATCAGATTTTGAATGTTCAAAATTTAAGTGCTTCTGTTGACGGAGAACTTTTGTTTAAAGGCGTTGATTTAAATATGGCTAAAGGGGATAAAATTGTTTTGTTTTCTAAAGATTCTCGTGCTACAACTGCTTTTTATGAAGTGTTGAACGGAAATCAAAAAGCCGATTCAGGTACTTTTGATTGGGGAGTTACTACTAATCAAGCTTATTTACCAGGAGATAATCATTCTTTTTTTGAAAGTGATTATTCTTTAGTAGATTGGTTGCGTCAATGGGTAAAAACGGAGGAAGAACGTGATGAAGTTAATATTCGTAGTTTCTTAGGGAAAATGATTTTCTCCGGGGAAGAAGCGTTGAAAACATGTCGTGTGTTATCAGGAGGAGAAAAAGTACGTTGTATGTTATCTCGAATGATGATGGAAAGAGCTAATATTTTGATGCTGGACGAACCAACAAATCACTTGGATTTAGAGTCGATTACAGCTTTCAATAACTCTTTAAAAAACTATAAAGGTTCTGTTATTTTTACCACTCATGACCACGAATTTGCTCAAACTGTTGGAAATAGAGTAGTGGAGCTAACGCCAAATGGTGCTATAGATCGCTATATGACTTTCGATGAATATTTGGAAAACGAAGGCGTTCAAGAATTAAGAGCGAAAATGTATAATCTATAATTGATTAACAAAATACAAAACTCCAGTAATTAAAGTACTGGAGTTTTTTTTTGAATTTATTTTTTTCCAAACATTTTACTGATTAGAAAAATTATAAGAGCTAAAACTGCAATTGCGATAAATACTCCAACACCCATTCCTGCTTTAAAAATATCGCCTATTATTTCACAGCTTGAAAATGTAAACATAACGACTAAGAGCAATAGTATTCTTTTCATTGTTTTTTGCATGATTTCTAAATTTTAAATTAGTTAATTATGTTCCGTTAAAAATACTCGATAACTTAATTATCAGTATTATATAATTTCCCTGGTTTATTGTATTATTCAAACTATTGGAGTAGTTTTTAACTAAAATTTTAAATTTAGGATATTGTTTAAGGTTATAAGTCTGATTTTGTATATTTGCATTACCCAAGATAACACTTTACTATGACTCAAAAAGTTTTACTTAATTCAAAAGAAGTCAATATCATTCTTCATCGTTTGGCATGTCAGCTAATTGAAAAACACCTCGATTTTAAAGACACCATTTTAATAGGGATTCAACCCAGAGGAACTTTTTTAGCAGAACGACTAAAAGAAGTGTTGGAAAAAGAATATGATACTCCCGAAATACAATTAGGTTATTTAGATATCACTTTCTTTAGAGATGATTTTCGAAGAACCGAAAAACCATTGGAAGCCAATAAAACCAACATAAACTTTATTGTAGAAAATAAAAAAGTTATTTTTATTGATGATGTGTTGTACACTGGAAGAAGCATTAGAGCAGCTTTAACTGCGGTTCAATCTTTTGGAAGACCTTCTGAAATAGAATTGTTGGTTTTGATAGACAGACGTTTTAGTCGCAATTTGCCTATCCAACCTGATTACAGAGGAAGACAAGTAGATGCTATTAATAATGAGAAGGTAAAAGTAAGTTGGAAAGAAAATGATGGAGAAGATGCAGTATATTTAGTTACTAATTAAAAGTACAATCAATCATCTGAAATCATCTATAATAAAATAATAATCGTAAAAGAATGAAAGAGTTAAGCGTAAATCATTTATTAGGTATCAAATATATTAACAAAAATGATATAGACCTTATTTTTGAAACAGCGGATCATTTTAAAGAAGTCATTAATCGTCCTATTAAGAAAGTGCCTTCGTTACGAGATATTACCATTGCCAATATTTTTTTCGAAAATAGTACAAGAACCAAATTGTCGTTTGAATTAGCTCAAAAACGATTATCAGCTGATGTTATTAGTTTTTCGGCAGCACAATCTTCGGTTAAAAAAGGAGAGACTCTTATTGATACCGTAAATAATATTCTTTCGATGAAAGTAGATATGGTGGTTATGCGTCATGCTAATCCCGGAGCAGCTTACTTTTTGTCTAAAAATGTAAAAGCGAGTATTGTTAATGCTGGTGATGGAGCTCATGAACATCCTACACAGGCTTTATTAGATAGTTATTCGATAAGAGAAAAATTAGGTGATGTAGCCGGAAAAAAAGTAGTGATTGTGGGTGATATTTTGCACTCAAGAGTAGCCTTGTCTAATATTTATGCTTTGCAAATGCAAGGTGCAGAAGTAAAGGTTTGTGGTCCTAAAACATTGATTCCAAAACATATTGAATCACTTGGTGTAAAAGTAGAACCTAATTTGCGAAAAGCTTTAGAATGGTGTGATGTAGCTAATATGTTGCGTGTTCAAAACGAAAGAATGGACGTAAATTATTTTCCTTCTACAAGAGAATATGCACAACAATATGGTGTAGATAAAGCATTATTAGAATCTTTAAATAAAGAAATTGTAATTATGCACCCTGGACCAATCAATAGAGGAGTGGAGATAACATCTGAAGTGGCCGATTCCGGGCAATCGGTTATTTTGAACCAGGTTGAAAATGGAGTAGCTATTCGAATGGCTGTTATTTATCTTTTAGCTTCAAAAATTCAGTAAGTAAAAAAAACTTAGTAACTTTAGATTTTAGTAATCTTAAATAATTAAAATTTTATGAAAGTAGATCAAAAAGAACATACTGTTATAATTAAAGATACTCAAGGTGATTTTACTTCTTTTTTGATGAAGGTTACTCATCAATATAAAAGTTATGAAAAGCATAACATTATTATTGACCTTTTAGGGTATAAAGAAGAATTGCCTGTAAATGATTTGAAGTTGTTTTTGCCGATGTCTAAGAAACATAAAAAAACAAAGAAGTCATTTGTTATAGTAGTAGCTGATTTTGATTATAATGCGCTACCTGAAAAATTTACCGTAGTTCCCTCTTTATTAGAAGCTCATGATATTATTGAGATGGAGGAAATAGAAAGAGACTTAGGATTTTAGATTTTAAAGTTCAGATTTTAGATTTTGAATAAATCTTAAATACTACTTGTTCAATCTAAAATCTAAAATTAACAATCTAAAATGAAATTAACTATTCTGGGCTGTTATGCAGCAACTCCTCGTACATTAACCAATCCTACTTCGCAGCTACTCGAAATAAAAAACCGCCTTTTTCTTATTGATTGTGGCGAAGGTACACAGGTACAGTTGCGGAAAAACAAAATTAAATTTTCTAAGATTAACCAGGTTTTCATTTCTCATTTACATGGAGATCATTTTTATGGTTTAATCGGTTTGATTTCTACTTTTTCTTTATTGAATCGAAATAATGATTTAGCTATCTATGGCCCAAAAGGGATTAAAGAAATTATATTATTACAATTGCGACTATCTAATTCCTGGCCTAATTTCGGTTTGCATTTTCATGAATTGACATCAAATCAAAGTGAGCTGATTTATGAAGACGAAAAAGTGACGGTTAAGACTATACCATTAAAACATCGCGTGTATACAAATGGTTTTTTATTCGAAGAAAAAATAGATAAAAGAAAATTGAACGTTGAAGCCGTTCAGAAGTATCAAATCGAGAAATGTTATTTTCAGAATATAAAAAACGGAAAAGATATTCTTTTAGATGATGGAACTCTCATTCCTAATGAACAATTGACATTTGATCCTGAGAAACCTAAGAGTTATGCTTTTTGCTCTGATACAGCCTACAATGAAGCTATTATACCCCTAATAGAAAAAGTAGATGTTTTGTATCACGAATCTACTTTCCTAAAATCAGAAGAAAAATTAGCCGCGAAAACAATGCATTCTACAGCTATAGAAGCTGCCACTATTGCTGATAAAGCCCAGGTAAAAAAACTCATTTTAGGACATTATTCTACACGATACGATACTATCGATTTGTTTAAAGAAGAAGCTGAAACTGTTTTCTCTAATGTTTTATTAGCTGATGATGGTATTAGCTTTGATTTATAGTTATCAATACTAATTTTTATAATTAAAATATACAATGGAAGATTTAAGTCATTATAGAAAATCGTATGAAAAAAGCGAATTATTAGAATCTAATATTCCTGAAGACCCTATTAATCTCTTTCATCGCTGGTTTCACGAAGTAGAAGACTTTGGCGGAGATGAAGAAATTAATGCAATGACGGTATCGACAATTGGTTTGGATGGGTATCCAAAGGCAAGAGTTGTGTTATTGAAAAAATACAATGAAGAAGGATTTGTTTTTTACACCAATTATAATTCGGAAAAAGGGAAAGCAATTGAGCAAAATCCTAAAATTTGTCTTTCCTTTTTTTGGCATGGAGCAGAACGTCAAGTTATCATTAAAGGAATTGCCGAAAAGACATCTGAAAGTATTTCGGATAATTATTTTGATTCCAGACCTGATGGAAGCAAATTAGGTGCTATCGTTTCAAATCAAAGCGAGGTTATTCCTTCTCGTGATTATTTGGAAGAAAATCTGAAACAATTAGAAAGTGAATTTGAAAGTATGCTAATTCCAAGACCCAAACATTGGGGAGGATATTTAGTGGTTCCATTTGAAGTTGAATTTTGGCAAGGAAGAGCTAATCGTCTACATGATAGAATTAGATATACAATTCAAAAAGATTATTCATGGAAAGTGGAAAGATTATCGCCTTAATGTAAGAAAAGTATTTTAATAAAAATAAAAAGATGTAGTTTGTCGATTTTTTTATGTAGTTTAACGATAATATTTGTATGTTTGATATAGAAACAAAGAACATATAAATAATATTAAAGGTGTTTGCCCCCAATCAACTTTAAACTTAAACTACTAGCTTATGAAAGTAAATTTACTCAAGTTAATGTTACTAATGACAGTGATATTTACAATGAATTCTTGTTCTTCAGATTCATCAGAAGCAACAGCAGATAACACAAGTGCAGTAATTGTAGAAAATTATACTTATAGTGATGCAGAGTTACAAGCGATGAAATTAATCAATGATTATCGTGTAAGTATTGGTTTAAATCCATTAGAGAAAATAAATCATATCTCTTATAAATCAGAAGAACATGATTTTTATATGATTGATAACAACGTAGTGAGTCATGATGGTTTTGTTTCAAGATCAGAAAATATCATGAAAGTGTTAGGAGCTAAAACAGTTGGTGAAAATATTGCTTACAATTATAATAGCCCTCAAGCAGCTTTAACAGCTTGGTTGAATAGCCCTGCTCACAAGCAAAACATTGAAGGTAATTATACACATTTTGGAATTTCTATAAGAGAAAATACAACAACAGGTAAAAAATATTACACTAATATTTTTGCTAAAATTTAATTAATTTTTTTGGTTTTTTGGTTTTTTATTTAATACTAAAGAGAATATTTCCCCAAATCGTATTCTCTTTTAAAGAATAAAAGAGGTTGTAAATCCCCAATTTCAACCTCTTTTTCTTTTATAGGATTTTCCCTTTTTTATAATAAATTATTAATGTAAGCTGTTATTATTCAGCTTGTTTTCATCCCGTAAGAAAAATAATTAATAACATTTAATTAGTGTTAAAATAACATTTTATTTTATGTTTTTTTGGTAATGTATTATATAAACTTGTATGTTTGGGTTGACCAAAAAAAAATACCACCAAAAAAAACCAAAAAAACCATTAAAATTGTATGAAATTAAATTTATCGCTTAAAATAATGCCACTTATGGCTTTATTTATGTTAAACTCATGTTCTTCTGATAGTGTTGATGCAGAAAATTTAAGTGCTGAAACTAAACCAGAACTTATTGTAAATTACACCTATAATGTTTCTGAAATAGAAACGTTGAATTTAATTAATGATTATCGGGCTAGTATAGGTCTGAATCGTTTAGAAAGAATAAATCATATTTCTTATAAATCTGAGGAACATGATATTTACATGATTGACCATAAGGTTTTTAATCATGATGATTTTGTTTCTCGTTCTGAAAATATAATGAAAGTATTAGGAGCAAAAATAGTAGCTGAAAATATAGCTCTAAATTATGATTCTCCTAAATCGGCTTTAAATGCATGGTTAAATAGTCCCAAACATAAAGTAAATATTGTTGGTAATTTTACCCATTTTGGTATAGCTATAAAAAAGGATTCGGTGACAGGAGAAAAATATTATACTAATATTTTTGCTAAAATTTAATTATTGTTTTGTTTTACTTCAAAGAGGCTGTTTCAATTTTGAAACAGCCTCTTTGATTTTTTAATCGTTTTATCTTGGGTTTAAAAAACTCTCGAATTTGATTCTTGAACTTTAGTGATATGAAAAATCAATAATTAAAATGATTAAAGAAATAATATTTTAAAAAGTAATGTAACTTTAGTAAAAGTCAAACAAACTCATATGCTTTCAATGTAGTGTGCTATAGTGATTCGCCGCTTTTATAACTTTATTTTTAGTTACATATGAAGCAATAAAAAACAGCTGCAATATTATTTGCAGCTGTTTAATGGTTTTTTAAATAGATTTTGATTAGTTTGAAAAAATAATACTATTATTTGTTACTAATAGTATTTGATTTTTGTTTTAATTTTTCCATAATATAATCTGCTTTTTCATCTTCACCAATAGCACATAATGATTTCGCATATTGATTATAATATATAGGATCTAAATCAGTAGTCATTGCAAATAATTCGCCATACCATTTAGCGGCTTTTGCCATATTTAAATCGGTATAAAAAGCATTTCCTAACTTTTGAAATAAATCAATTGATTTATATCCTTTTTCAGCCACTCTTTCGTAAGTTTTTGTAACATTTACGTAAGCATAATTCTCACCAACCCTATCGGTTATATATACCTTTGGATTTTGAGTATATCCATTATATGATAATAGAGATACTAACATTAAAAAAAAGATTTGGGGTACTTTCATAGAATAAATTTAAATAAATTTTTTACCATACTTTTATTGTTTTTTTATATAAAGATTAAAGACTCCAGAAAATTCTATATAAACATTAAGTGATAAATTTAATAGAAATTTTTACATCTAATATAAAATAAGTCTTTTTTTTATATAATTAACAGAATTTTTATTAAAACAATTGATATTTGTAATGTATTTATTACCAGTGTATTGTCTCTTTTTTTAGGTTGCTATTCTAAATTAAAAAAGTTGATTAATTAAAGAGCCGTAATAATAAATTCACTTCTTCGATTCATTTGGTGTTCTTCTTCTGTACATTTTACTCCATCAGAACATTGGTTAATGAGTTGGTTTTCACCATATCCTTTGCCAACTAATCGATTTGGATTTACACCGTTTTTAATTAACCATCCTATAGTAGATTTGGCTCTTCTATCAGATAAAGATTCATTGTATTTGAAAGAACCACGACTATCAGTATGAGAGCGTATATCGAGTTTCATTTTTGGATATTCGTTCATGACATCTAATATTTTTTCTAGGTCTATAGCGGCTTCAACTCGAATGTCAGATTTATCAAAATCAAAATAAATCCTTTTTATACCAAAACATTTACCTAAATCATCACCCACGGTCACTTTACATTTTGCTTTTTCTAGAGCTAAAGGAAAATAAGTTTTCCCATTCTCTTTGGCAATTGTTACTTTTTCTTCAATAGTTGTATAGTCTGTTTTTTCAGCCCTTACACTATATTTTTTTCCGCATTCTACGGCAAAAGAATAATTTCCTTTTTCATCAGAAGTAGTAGTGTTAACGAGATTATATTGACTGTCATATAAGCTCAATTTTGTATCAGGTAATAGAATTTTAGTTTCGATGTCTGTTATTTCACCATACAATAGCTGCTCACAAATGAGTCTTTTGGTTTCTAAAAATTTATAGATATCATCAAATCCCTGTCCTCCATCTCTATTGGAACTCAAGAAACCTCTTCGGGATTTGGTATCAATTACATAGGCAAAATCATCTTTTGGGGAATTGGCATCAGCTCCCACATTTTGAACTTCATTGAAAGTGCCGCTGGCATTCATTTTGGAAACAAATATATCTAAGCCACCCAAACCAGGATGCCCATCTGATGCAAAATAGAGTTCTTTTTCATCATTTATATAAGGAAAAGTTTCGCGTCCGGCAGTATTTATTACATTTCCTAAATTTTCAGGATTTCCAAAACTTCCATCTTCATTTATTTTAACTTTAAATATATCCGATTGTCCTAATGTTCCAGGCATATCCGAAGCAAAATACAATGTTTTTTCATCCGGACTTAGTGTAGGGTGGGCAGTACTGTAGCTATCGCTATCAAATGGTAATGCGCTTGTATTAGTCCATTTTCCATCTACCAAAGTAGATTTGTAAATTTTTACTAAATTCACATTGTTTCCATCTTTTCCTTTTTTACCCTCAAGATAATTATTTCTTGTAAAGTACATAGTATTACCATCTTTTGTAAAAACAGGTGTAGATTCGTGAAATTTAGTATTAATAGATCGATCAAATTTCTTAGGAGCATCTGGTGTCATTTCATCACCTAAATCTGCGGTGTACAAATTGGTGAAAAATTGGTCGGTCCATGAATGTTTTCTATGTCCTAGACTTCCAGTATCTCTAGCTGTGGCAAAATAGATTTTGTTATTGTATACGGTAGTTCCATAATCAGAATATTTGGAATTGATACCGGCATTTTCTATTTTGTACCTTCCTGAATTTTCTTTTATTGCGTCAAGATAATTCTCGTTTTTTTTGAATAATTGTCCTCTATTATCATTGCTTGATAATTGATTGAATTTATTCATCATTTCATTGGCTTTATCATTTTCACCAATTGAACGTAAGGATTGCGAATAACGGAAATAATATTCCGGCTCTAAATCGGTAGTCATTGCAAATAATTCACCATACCATTTAGCTGCTTTGTCTAATTCGGCGTTGAAATAATAAGCATTTCCTAACTTTTGAAATATAGTTGCCGATTTATATCCTTTTTCAACAACTCTTTCATAGGTTTTTATAGCATTGATATAGGCATAGCTGTCATACTTTTTATCAGCTGATGCCAAATTAGCTTTTTGTGAATAAATGTTGAATGAAAAAACACTTACTATAGCTATGCAAAGGAGTATATTTTTTTTCATAATATTAGTTTTTAGGAGTATCGTAGATTTTTAATTTTTTTTCACTGTAGTAACCTCTGTTTTTTGATTGAATATTTTCATCATTTCATCGGCTTCATCATTTTTATTAATAGATTTTAAAGATCGGGCATATCTAAAATAATATTCGGGTTCTAAATCAGTAATAGTAGTCATGGTAAATAACTCTCCATACCATTTAGCAGCTTTATCCAGTTCCTCATTAAAGTAATATGCATTTCCTATTTTTTTTAACATATCAGCTGATTTATAGCCTTTTTCGATGACTCTTTCATAAGTTTTTAAAGGATCTACTGAGGAATAATTTGTATAGTTTTTTTTAGGCGCAATTACTTTTTCCTTTTGTGAATAAATAGTACATGAAAAAACACTTATTATTATCATGTAAACAAGTTTGTAGCTTTTCATAATAATTGGTTTTTAGTTCATCGTGTTTTAATTTTTTATTGTCTGTTCAGCCTCTGTTTTCTGATTGTATTTTTCCATCATTTTATCAGCTTTATCTTTTTTATTGATAAAATTTAAAGAGCGTGCATATCGAAAATAATATTCAGCTTCTAAATCCGTAGTCATGTCAAACAGTTCTTCATAAAACTGAGCCGATTTTTCTAGTTTTCCTTTAAAGTAATAGGCATTACCTAATCTTTTAAGCATTTCAATAGATTTATATCCTCTTTTGTATACCCTTTCATAGGTTTTTACGATATCAATGTATTCAACTCCATTATTTGATTCTTCATCTTCAATTACATTTAATTTTTCAATTATTTTTAAATTTACATTTATGTCAGAATTTGAACTACTTTGAGTTGGAGTTGGTTTTAACGAGTTAATCAGAGCCACTTTTTTATTGTTATAAATCTTTTTTTTTTCATAAATAAGAGTTATAACTCTGGTATTGTTTGGTCCTAAATAATTTGTATTAACCAAGCTTAAGTCTGAAACCACATAGGTGGTGGTGTGACCTCCAAAAGGCATGTTAATCTTTTCTACTACTTTATATGATACTACAATTTTTTCAAGATCAGGTATTATTTCAGGCCTTGGTGGAGCTGTTATTTGAGTACCTCTGATTTTTATTTCAGCTACAGTCAATTTTGTTTTTTGCGAATAAATATTACATGAAAAAATACTTACTATAGCTATGCAAATGAGTATGTTTTTTTTTTCATGATAATTGAATTTAGAAGAATCTTGGGGTCGTAATTTTGTTATTGTTTTTGAAAATTTCATATCTCAAGAAAATCTCATGTGAACCCGAATTGTAATTTTCTAATTTGGTAGTTTCTAAATCGTATCCATAACCGATATACATTGCATCTGAAATTTGAAAACCAACCATTGCACTTAAAGAAGCGCTCCAGCGGTAGGCAAGCCCTACAGTTAATTTGTCATATAACATAAAATTACCAGACACATCCACTTGCAAAGGAGCACCCTGCACCATTTTAGTTAATAAAGCAGGTTTGAATTTAAGATTGTAATTTAAATCCATCACATAACCAGCAATTAAATAATAATTTATTTTTTCTTTGAAAATAGCTACGTCATTATCGTCATATCTATTTGATTCTATAAAGTTAGGTACTGAAAAGCCAACATAAGCTTTATTAGAGTGAAGATAAATACCAGCTCCGATGTTAGGACTAAATTTATTATCAAATCCTTGTAGTTTTGGGTCTCCTTGTTGTTCAGGAGTTAATCTACTAACATCTAAATCAAATAAGTTAGCTGTAGCTTTTATACCAAATGAAAGTTTTACGTTTTCAGAAGTAGGAATGGTATAAGATAAGTCTCCAGAAATAGTGTTTTCATGAGTTGGCCCAATTTTATCATTGATGACTGATACACCTAAACCTAATCTGCTACTATTAAATGGAGTATTAATAGAAATGGCATTAGTTGTTGGTGCTCCGTCTAGTCCAACCCACTGGGTACGGTGTAAGGCAAAAATACTCATTGCTCCTCTGGAACCAGCATAGGCCGGATTTACATTTATAGTGTTGTACATGTATTGTGTAAATTGTGCATCTTGTTGCGCATAACTTACTATTACAGTAAACATCAAACCGATTAGTAGTAGTTTTGTTTTCATTTGACTTAGTTTTAAATACCAGAGGTTTTGTTAAAACCTCTGGTATTAGATTTGAGTTTTTTTATCTAGAAAGGTATAGGTATCCTTGTTCTTGTTTGGCTATAGTTTCACCTTGCAAACCAACAGCGGTATATTTTAATATATAAAAATAGGTTCCAGTAGGTAATCCAGCGTTTTTATCAACGGTAACTCTTCCTTCAGAATAACCTTTGAATACGTTATTTCCGTTATCATAACCTTTAGTTTCAAAAACTAGTATTCCCCAACGGTTGTAAATTTCAACTGAGTTTTCAGGATAACAAAGTGTATCCTCAATATTATCAATTTTGAATTTGTCGTTGAATTCATCACCATTAGGTGTGAAAGCATTGTGAACAAATATAGTTCCACATCCTAATACTTGAGCTTTCTCAACAATTACTGTATCTTCAGTTGTAATAGGAGTATTATTTGGAGTTAATCCATTGGCGGTAGCAACATTGGTAATACTATTTCCTTTTAAATCATTTACTGTTATTGTATGACTTTGTTGAAATTCTTTGTGTTCTCCAGGAGCAAGATTAAAAGGCTCATTTGTAGTATCTAATCCTGTTAATGGATCTTTAACAACAATGTTATGAAGGGTAACATTACCTGTATTAGTTACGCTTATCGTATAATTGATTACATCACCAACAAAGCTGTAGACTTCACTTTCAGTGCCACGACTAATAACAATTGCCGTTTTGTCTATATTTAGTCCTGGGCTTTGTGGTAAAACAGTAATAGTACAGTCTGCACACTCCGGATCTTTAGGACAAGAAGTACATGGTGTAGGGTCAGAAGAAGTATCTGTTACATTTTGGTTTTTTGGATCTTTAGCAGTTGCTAATGCTAAATTGTATACAAATCCTTTGTTGATATCATCTTGTGTAATGGTATGTGAAGCGGTAAATGTAGTTGTATCAGTTGCTCCTACAGTTAGGATTGCAATTGGTCCACCGCTTACAATAGCATTGTTATCGGTTACGGTTACATTAGTTAAAGTAACATTACCTGTATTTTTGACAACAAAGTTATAAGATACCATATCTCCCACACTTGTTTTACCATCTTGATTCGTATCAACATAAGTTCCGTCTTTAGTAATTAAAATACCAGGAGTTTGATTCAATACAGTGATGGTACAATCCGGACAATCTTCTTTAATTGGACAAGAAGTACAAGGAGTAGGGTCAGACGAAGTATCTGTTACATTTTGGTTTTTAGGATCTTTAGCAGTAGCCAAAGCCAAATTGTATACAATTCCTTTGTTGATATCATCTTGTGTAATGGCATGTGAAGCAGTAAAAGTAGTTGCATCAGTTGCTCCAGGAGCAAGGGTTGCAATTGGGCCACCGCTTACAATAGCATTATTATCGGTTACGGTTACATTAGTTAAAGTAACATTACCTGTGTTTTTGATAACAAAGTTATAAGATACCATATCGCCTACATTTGTTTTACCATCTTGATTTGTATCTACATAAGTTCCGTCTTTAGTAATTAAAATACCAGGAGTTTGATTTAATACAGTGATGGTACAATCCGGACAATCTTCTTTAATTGGACAAGAAGTACAAGGAGTAGGGTCAGACGAAGTATCTGTTACATTTTGGTTTTTTGGATCTTTAGCAGTAGCCAATGCCAAATTGTATACAAATCCTTTGTTGATATCATCTTGTGTAATGGTATGTGAAGCAGTAAAAGTAGTTGCATCAGTTGCTCCCACAGCAAGGCTGGCGATAGATCCACCGCTTACAATAGCATTGTTATCGGTTACGGTTACATTAGTTAAAGTAACATTACCTGTGTTTTTGACAACAAAGTTATACGATACCATATCGCCTACATTTGTTATACCATCATGATTTGTATCTACATAAGTTCCGTCTTTGGTAATAGAAATACCAGGAGATTGATTTAATACAGTGATGGTACAATCCGGACAATCTTCTTTAATTGGACAAGAAGTACAAGGAGTAGGGTCAGAAGATGTATCAGTTATGGTCTGGTTTTTTGGATCTTTGGCAGTAGCCAATGCCAAATTGTATACAAATCCTTTGTTGATATCATCTTGTGTAATGGCATGTGAAGCGCTAAAAGTAGTAGTATCAGTTGCTCCTACAGCAAGGATTGCAATTGATCCTCCGCTTATAATAGCATTGTTATCTGTTACGGTTATATTAGTCAAAGTAACATTACCTGTGTTTTTGATAACAAAGTTATAGGATACCATATCTCCCACATTGGTTTTACCATCTTGATTCGTATCGACATAGGTTCCATCTTTAGTGATAGAAATACTAGGATTGTTACAAATCGGAATCACATTTGACCCATTTGTAGTCGAGCTATTACCAGATAGATCGATTACTTTTGTTTCATTAGGAGCAAAACCACTCACAGAAGCTTGGTTTGTAATATTTCCAGCATCAATATCTGCTTGAGTTACTGTGTAATCCGCTTTGTAAATCCAGGTTTCACTAACATCTAATATATTGTCAGTATTAGTATCTCCACTTTGTAAAGCAATAGCAGATAAGCCAGTATGAGGGTCAGCAACAGTTACATTATGTAAGCTTACATTACCAGTGTTGGTCACTGTAAAGGTGTAATTTACTTTGTCACCTACTTTTATAGTGGCACATCCGTTTTCTCCCACTGTAATGTCATTTGTTTTTACAATTGCAATTCCAGGATTAGTACAAATCGGAATCACATTTGGCTCATTTGTAGTCGAGCTACCACCTGATAGATCAATTACTTTTGTTTCATTAGGAGCAAAACCGCTCACAGAAGCTTGATTGGTAATATTTCCAGCATCAATATCAGCTTGAGTCACGGTGTAATTCGCTTTGTAAATCCAAGTTTCGGTAACATCTAATATACTGTTAGTATTAGTATCTCCACTTTGTAAAGCAATAGCAGATAAGCCAGCATGAGGGTCACTAACCGCTACATTATGTAAACTTACATTACCAGTGTTGGTCACTATAAAGGTGTAATTTACTTTGTCACCTACTTTTATAGAGGCACATCCATTTTCTCCCACTGTAATATCATTTGTTTTTACAATTGCAATTCCAGGATTAGTACAAATCGGAATCACATTTGGCTCATTTGTAGTCGAGCTACCACCAGATAGATCAATTACTTTTGTTTCATTAGGAGCAAAACCGCTCACAGAAGCTTGATTGGTAATATTTCCAGCATCAATATCAGCTTGATTTACAGTGTAATCCGCTTTGTAAACCCAAGTTTCGGTAACATCTAATATACTGTTAGTATTAGTATCTCCACTTTGCAGAGCAATAGCAGATAAGCCAGCATGAGGGTCACTAACCGCTACATTATGCAAGCTAACATTACCAGTGTTGGTTACTGTAAAGGTGTAATTTACTTTGTCGCCTACTTTTATAGTGGCACATCCGTTTTCTCCCACTGTAATGTCATTTGTTTTTACAATTGCAATTCCAGAATCAGAACAAATCGGAATCACATTTGGCTCATTTGTAATTGAGCTACCACCAGATAGATCAATTACTTTTGTTTCATTAGGAGCAAAACCGCTCACAGAAGCTTGGTTTGTAATATTTCCAGCATCAATATCAGCTTGAGTTACTGTATAATTAGCTTTGTAAACCCAAGTTTCGGTAACATCTAATATACTGTTAGTATTAGTATCTCCACTTTGTAGAACAATTGCAGATAATCCTTGATGTGGGTCGCTAACCGCTACATTATGCAAGCTAACATTACCAGTGTTGGTCACTGTAAAGGTGTAATTTACTTTGTCACCTACTTTTATAGTTGCACATCCGTTTTCTCCCACTGTAATGTCATTTGTTTTTACAATGGCTATTTTAGGATTTTGACATAATTGTGTTATAGTCGGATTATTATTAGTTGAATTTGTACCTGATAAATCATTAACAGCATCACTACCTAAAACCAAACCATTTACAGTTGCTTGATTAGTAACTTTTCCTGTATCAATATCTTTTTGAGTTATTGAATAATTAGCGATATATACCCAGGTTTCATTAGTATCTAAACTTAAATTACTGTTTGTATCACCGCTTACAAATATTGTTGGAACAATAGGGTTAGGAGCATTAAATAAAGGATCAGTAATTGTAATATTTGTAATAGGTGTAGTACCTAGATTAGTTAGAGTGAAAGTATATTTAATTTTATCACCTACACTTGTACAATTTCCAGTATTAAATAATTCAGATTGTTTTACTAAAGAAACTAAACATGAATTTACTGTTACTGTAAATGTAGTACCAGTGCTTACACAGCCATTAGCATTTTTCACAGTGATTGTTCCCGTGTATGTTCCTGCAGCTGTGCCAGCGGGAATATTAATTGATATTGGACTTTCCGGGAATATTGCATCTGTAACTGCTGTAAAACTATTTGTCGGACTTGAATTCCATACAATACTATATGATGTCGGCGTAGAAGATGTTGCATTATATGTCAATGTTGTGCTTTGTACATTTGCACTGAAACAAACTGCTGTTGCTGTAGCCGCTGTTGTTACTGTTGGTAAAGCATTTACTGTTACTGTTACGTTTTGTGAATTAGAACATGAATTGGCTGTAGTGGTAACTATGTATGTAACAACTATTGGATTGGAAGTGGTATTGGTTAATACCTCACTGATTGTTCCGTTTGTTCCACTTTCTGCTGTATTACTAATACCTGGAACTGCAGCTCTTGTCCAGCTAAAAGTTGATCCTGTTGTAGAACTTGTCGCAGAATAAGAAAATGTGGTTGTACTACATATCGCTAATGGGGTCAAGGTACTGGTTAAAACAGGTGTTGGATTTACTGTTACAGTAATTGTAAAGGCAGCACCCGCACATAATCCAGTTGTTGCAGTTGGAGTTACTAAATATTGTACCGTTCCCGCCGTTGCATTACTTGGATTGGTTAATGTCTGATTAATGGTTGATCCAGATCCGGCACTTGCTCCGGTTATACCTCCTGTAAT
>NZ_JAAAPM020000003.1 GCF_009909155.2 Flavobacterium undicola | reverse complement strand
TTTTGTTTTAGGATAAACCGTTCTCAATTTAAAACAAGTATTTTTCATAAATCCATAGAAAGAATGGTGAATGCAAAACCGATTTATCAAAAAAACATAAAACAGATATTAAGTGTATAACTCAAAAAATTAATAAGTGAATTTTTGGAAACTAATCTTTGGTATAAATATTTCAAAACTGTTTTAGAAATAGATACATGGATTGATTTTGAAATAGAAATTGAAAATATCTTAAATGAATTAAAAATTTTTAATAAATATGATGATAAAGGCGTAGTTGCAAAAAATGCCTTTCAGGATTATCTGATTGATTATACTGATTTTGATTTGTTTGATTTGATTAGCTTTATTAATCCAAGAGCCGCTTTCAAAATAAACGAAAAATATATTAATAAACGAAAAGGTTTTATTGATATTAAAAAAATGCTTGAAGATTTAGCAAAATCATTTGAAGATTTTATTAAAATTTTTAATCGCTATTTAGTTGATATTGTTAGTGTTTTTTATGCTGAAATAAAACAAAAATCAGTAATTCCATTTCATTTAATGAATGAAATTTATACTTTTAATTATACTCCTACTTTCGAGAATATTTATAATGTTGACAAATCGAAAGTGGTTTATTTGCATGGAGGAATAAATGAAGATTGTGAAAAGCAGAATTTAGTTCTTGGAATTAGCGAAATTTCAGATGAAATTAAGCGGTTTAAAGCCTACGATTTTACTAAGTATTATCAAAAAATTAAGAGAAATACTAATCAAAAATTTGTTAATTTTCCTAAAGCAAATACTTTATATGATGAAGAAACTTTTTTTTATATAGTTGGGCACTCTTTAGATAAGTCAGATAAAGAATATATTTTAGAGTTATTTAGATTTTTAGAACAAGACAAATTAAATAAATCTAAAATATGCGTTTTTTATTATGATAATAATGATAGAGATGCAAAAATTAAAAATTTGCTAAATATTGTGGAAGAGAAAATTATTTCAAGAATGAATAGAGAAAATAGACTTTGTTTTGTTGAATTGAATAATGTTAATCTTGAAAAAGAGTTTAAAGAAATTTTATATAAACATCAAGTTGTTTACTGATATTAAGATAATAATCTTGTGATATTTTGAGGAACGAGAAATCACATAAAGGTTTTTGATAATAGATTGCTTTACAAGTTCGCTTCGCTTTTGTTCTCGTTCCCTTTAATGGATAATATTGCGAGTAAAACTCCTTTAAAACGCTCTTTTACATAAACCAAAACCACCTAGTTTGTCTTTCCGACGAAGGAGGAATCTCCTCAATATTTTTCCGTCCAGATGGTGAAATTTGTAATTATAAGACATGACAATAAGCAAATAGAAATACTTTGTCGAATTACTTACTGGATGAGATTCCTCCTTCGTCGGAATGACATTTCCGAGAGTATTTGAGGTTAAAACAAAAACGGCTCACATTCCTGCAAACCGTCTATTATCTTTATTCTGTTTTCTATTCTCTAAACAAATCAAGAATTCATCAAACTCTCAATTTCCTCAACTTCAATTGGAATGTTTTTCATCAAATTGAAAGGCTTAGCTGTTGACTGAATGACTACATTGTCTTCCAGACGGATTCCGAAACCTTCTTCGGGAATGTAAATTCCGGGTTCTACGGTAAAAACCATGTTGGCTTGCATGGGTTCGGTCAGAATTCCGTAATCGTGGGTGTCGAGTCCCATGTGGTGCGAAGTGCCGTGCATGAAATATTTTTTGTAAGCCGGCCATTCCGGATTTTCGTTTTGTACGTCGGCTTTGTCTAAAAGTCCCAAACCTAATAATTCGGAAGACATGATTTTACCAACTTCTGCCTGATATTGTTTCCAGAGTGTTCCTGGTGTTAGCATTTGAGTAGCTTCATTTTTTACTTTTAAGACGGCATTGTAAACTGCTTTTTGTCTTTCGGAATAACGACCTGAAACGGGAATAGTTCTGGTTAAATCGCTGGAATAATTAGCATATTCTGCAGCAACGTCAAGCAAAATCAAATCGCCTGCTTTGCATTCTTTGTTGTTTTCGATATAATGAAGCACATTAGCGTTATTCCCCGAAGCAATAATTGGTGTATAAGCAAAACCTTTGGAACGATTGCGAATGAACTCGTGAATGAATTCGGCTTCGATTTCGTATTCCGTTACATTGGGTTTTACAAACGAAAGAATGCGTCGGAAACCTTTTTCGGTAATGTTACAGGCATGTTGAATCAAATCGAGTTCCTCTTTTTCTTTTACTGAACGAAGGCGTTGCAAAATAGGATTGCTTTTGGCAACAGCATGTGCCGGGTATTTGTCTTTCCACCATTTGATAAAACGGGCTTCGCGGGTTTCGGTTTCTACGTGCGAGCGGTAATGTTCGTTGGTGTTGATGTACATCGTATCGGTGTAGGTCATCATTTCGAACAAGACTTTTTCAAAATCCTGTAACCAATGCACGGTTTTGATTCCGGAAACAGCAAAAGCTTCGTCTTTGGTTAACTTGGCACCTTCCCAAATAGCAATTAATTCGCTGGTTTCCTTTAAGAACAATATTTCTTTTTGGTGCTCGTAAGGTGCCTCCGGACACAGCAATAAAATACTTTCTTCCTGATCGATTCCGCTTAAATAAAAGATATCGCGATGTTGTGCAAACGGCAAAGTACTGTCGGCGCTAACGGGATAAATGTCGTTTGAGTTGAAAATCGCAATACTTTTAGGCTTCATTTGAGCCGTAAATTTGCTGCGGTTTTTTATAAATAAATGGCGATCAATCTGATGGTATTTCATTTGAAAAAGTTTTGAAATACAAATCTAAACAATCCAGCTTAAAAACACTATAGCGTAGTTTGTGATAAGAGGTAAATGCGATTAAAAATATTAACCGCAGAGTTTTTAAAGGTTTTTCGCAAAGTTCACAAAGATAGCCCACGGATTGTACTGATGCTACGGATAATCATTAGTTTTAAATTCTGAAGATTCTAAAAATAGTAGTGAATTAGTTAAAAAAATATGCGAACCTGCCTGTGAGCAGACAGGTCTGCGGTGTATATTTTTAGTCAATCCATTTGTAATAACGCGCACCAATAAGATTTGGATTTTGGTTTTCGATTCGGTCTAAAATCCATTCGTTTTTTGGTGATTGAATACTTTGTTTTTGTTCTTTTTTATGAAGTTTTTCGTAAGTGTCAAAATCAATTTCGAAACTTTTCTCCAGGGTTTCAAAAAGGTTTACATTGGCTAAAGCTGCTTTCCATTCGTTCTGAATAATTCCTTCGAATACTTTTGATTTCGAACCGCTTCCGTAAGCAAGGAATCCAAAAGTGTTGCCTGCAATTTCTTTTTTCGAATCATAAAAATGAGCTAAAGTTGAAAGGAATCCCATAAAAACAGAACCTGTATATAAATTTCCAATTAGTGAAGAAGCTAATTCGGCAGGCATTAATTTTTCTTCAACAAAGTTTTTGTATTCCGGAGTTTTGCTGGTTTCCTTTAACTTATTTTGGTATTCAGCCGGGGTTTCTTCTCCTGAAATAATCGAATTTTCGGCATCCAAAGCATAGATTTCAGACAACATACGACGGCCTTGAAATGAATAAGGCAGGTGCATGATGATGCTGTTCCAGCTTTGGTATAAAGTAGCCGAAGTTTGTTTTAGCTTTTTGAATGAGAAATAAGCATTTCTGGTTCTGTCCATGTAACATTGATTCGAATATTGTCCGTCAAAAACCGGTTGGTCTTTGTGAATTTCGATTTCGGCTTCCAAATTATCAAACCAGGCTTCGTTGTTTGTGTTTCCGGTTATGGCTTCTTTTGAAATTGTTCTATGAGGTTTAAAAAAATCAAAAACGCCTTTGGTATTGGTTGCCCAATTATTTTCGAAAGCAATAATTCTTGGATTCGAGGTAATTAACATGGCTGTTGCTCCAGCACCTTGGGTGTATTCGCCAGTTGAATTCAAATCGTATTTGGCAATATCAGTAGTTACAACAATTGCTTTTTTGTTTGGATTTAATCGGATAAAGTCAATGCAATTTTGCATAGCATCAACACCGCCAATACAGGCAAAAGTAAAATCGACTACATCGCATTCGGCTAAAGTATTTTCGCCAAATTTTTGTTCCATCAAGTCAACTAAAAATGAACCAATAGGTTTTGCGTTGTCAATGCCGCTTTCGGTGCCTACATAAATACGCGCAATTTCGTTTAAGTTAATTGAGTTGTCCTGAATCAATTTGGTCAAAGCGTTTGCAGCAAAAACCACGCTGTCTTGATGTGCATCTGGCAAAGTCATTTGGATTAATCCTAATCCTTTTTCTAGTTTTTCAGGTTCTATGTTTCTGGCTTCTGCCAGTGTTTTTATGGGTAAATGTAGCTTGGCTACGTCAAATGATATTGCGTCAATTCCTGTTTTCATTTTCATTTTTTTTGAATTCACAAAGATAAAATGCCGCTTTGGAATTGCTGTTTCTTTAACTACACAAAATAGTCTGTTTTTGTGTTTTTTGTTGATTTAAAAGCATTTTATTCTAAAAATTATTAAATGTGTATTTTTTCGGCTTTTGAATGGTAATAATTAATTTGCTTTTCTTGTTATTTTTGTTAGTTTTTCCTGCTGTTTTTTATGTATAATATTGAAAATCAATGACTTATTTCTTGTTTATTATCCGTTTTTAGCAGTTTTTGGTAAAAACATTATAACGTTTCTAAATAAGAACGAAAAGGTTGTAGTTCGTTACTAATTACTCTATTTTTGTGTACTTTTTAAATTATATTCTAAAATATTATGGCAAAATCTGGATTATTGAAATCGTCAATAGCAAAAAAAGTAGCTATGGCACTTTCAGGACTTTTTTTGATGTTGTTTCTAGCACAGCATTTTTTAATCAATATGACTTCGGTAATTAGTGCCGATGTATTCAATGCGATTTCTCATTTTATGGGAACAAATCCTTTGGTTCAATTTGTTATTCAGCCGATTCTTATCGTTGGAGTAGTTTTTCACTTCATTATGGGGTTTGTTTTGGATATTCAAAACAGAAAAGCTAGACCTGTAAGTTATGCAAGTTATAATGGTGCTGCCAATGCAAGTTGGGCGTCTCGTAACATGATCATTTCAGGTTCAGTAATTTTAGCTTTCTTAGCTTTACACTTTTATGATTTCTGGTTCCCAGAGATGGTTTATAAATATGTAGAGTTTAATCCAGCTGATGAAACTCGTTATTTTCATGAGTTAGCTGAAAAATTCGTAAACCCAGTGCGTACTGGTTTATACAGTTTGTCATTTGTGTTGTTGTCTTTACACCTAAGACACGGATTTAGTTCTTCTTTCCAATCAGTAGGACAAAATAATAAATACACAAAAGGAATGAAGAATTTCGGATTATGGTTTTCTGTAATCGTTCCTTTAGGATTCGTATTTATTGCATTATTTCATCATTTCAATCATTAATATTCAATTATAATGGCATTAGATTCAAAAATTCCACATGGTCCAATTGCGGACAAATGGACAAATTATAAAGATCATATTAATTTAGTAAACCCTGCTAACAAACGTAATTTAGATATTATTGTTGTTGGAACAGGATTAGCTGGAGGTTCTGCTGCTGCTACTTTAGCAGAATTAGGATATAACGTAAAAGCATTTTGTTTTCAGGATTCACCACGTCGTGCGCACTCTATTGCAGCACAAGGGGGAATCAATGCGGCAAAAAATTATAAAGGAGACGGTGACTCAGTTTACAGATTGTTTTATGACACTGTAAAAGGAGGAGATTACCGTGCTCGTGAGGCAAACGTACACCGTTTAGCTGAAGTTTCTACTAATATTATTGACCAATGTGTGGCTCAAGGGGTGCCATTGGCTCGTGAGTATGGTGGATTGTTAGATAACCGTTCTTTTGGAGGAACTTTGGTTTCTCGTACATTTTATGCACAAGGTCAAACAGGACAACAATTATTGTTAGGAGCTTATTCTGCAATGAACCGTCAAATTGGTCGTGGAAAAATCAAAATGTACAACCGTCACGAAATGCTTGAATTAGTAATTATCGACGGAAAAGCAAGAGGGATTATCGCTCGTAACCTGGTTACCGGAGAAATCGAAAGACATTCAGCTCACGCTGTTGTTATCGGTTCTGGAGGTTACGGAAACGTTTTCTTCTTATCAACTAACGCAATGGGTTCTAATGCTACTGCAGCTTGGAAAATCCACAAAAAAGGAGCTTTCTTCGCAAACCCTTGTTATACTCAAATTCACCCAACTTGTATTCCGGTTTCAGGAGATCATCAGTCTAAATTGACTTTGATGTCAGAATCGTTACGTAATGACGGACGTATCTGGGTTCCTGCAAAATTAGAAGATGCGCAAGCTATTCGTGAAGGAAAGAAAAAAGCAACTGATTTAGCTGAAGCAGATAGAGATTATTTCTTAGAAAGAAGATATCCAGCTTTTGGTAACTTGGTTCCACGTGACGTAGCTTCCCGTGCTGCAAAAGAAAGATGTGATGCTGGTTTTGGTGTTAACAAAACAGGAGAAGCAGTTTACTTGGATTTTGCTGCAGCAATTAAACGTTATGGTACTGAAGCGGTTTATGTAAAAGGTTTAGATGCTAATGATACTAAATTAGTAACTAAACTAGGTACTGAAATTGTAAAAAGTAAATACGGGAACTTGTTCCAAATGTATTATAAAATTGTAGATGAGGATCCTTATACTTCACCAATGATGATTTACCCTGCGGTTCACTACACAATGGGTGGAACTTGGGTTGATTATAATTTGATGACTACAATTCCTGGTTGTTTCTCTATTGGAGAATCTAACTTCTCTGACCATGGAGCTAACCGTTTAGGAGCTTCTGCTTTAATGCAAGGTTTGGCTGATGGATATTTCGTATTGCCTTACACTATTGGAGATTATTTAGCTCCGGATATCAAAATGGGAGAAATTTCTACTGATAGACCTGAGTTTGATGAGGCTGAAAAAAGTGTAAAAGAATTGATCGCTAACTTTATGAATAATAAAGGAACGCATTCAGTAGACCACTTCCACAAAAAATTAGGTAAAATTATGTGGGATAAAGTAGGTATGGCTCGTAACGAAAAAGGATTAAACGAAGCTATTGTTGAAATTGCTGCTTTACGTGAAGAGTTTTATAAAGATGTAAGAGTACCTGGAACTGATAAAGGATTCAATCAAGAATTAGAAAAAGCAATTCGTGTTGCTGATTTCTTAGAATTAGGAGAATTGTTTGCTAAAGATGCTTTACACCGTAAAGAATCTTGTGGAGGTCATTTCCGTGAAGAATACCAAACCGAAGAAGGTGAGGCTTTACGTGATGACGAAAACTTTGCGTACGTAGCTGCTTGGGAATACAAAGGAAAACCAAGTGATGCTGTTTTACACAAAGAGCCATTGGTTTACGAAAACATCAAACTAGTTCAAAGAAGTTATAAATAAGAGTTAAGAGTTAAAAGCGTTTAACTCATATACTTATAACCCATAACAAAATTATGAAACTTACATTAAAAATATGGCGTCAGAAAAACGCCCAAGATAAAGGAGCAATGGTTGATTATAAAATCGACGGAATTGAACCTGATATGTCATTCCTTGAAATGCTTGACGTATTCAACGAACAACAAATCAATGCTGGTGAAGAGCCAGTAGCTTTTGACCACGATTGTCGCGAAGGAATCTGTGGAATGTGTTCTTTATTCATCAATGGAGAAGCACACGGACCAGACAGAGGAGTTACAACTTGTCAATTGCACATGCGTATGTTTAAAGATGGTGATACTATCACTATCGAGCCATTCCGTGCAGCTGCTTTCCCGGTAGTTAAAGATTTAGTGGTTGACAGAAGTTCTTTTGACAGAATCCAACACGCAGGAGGATTTATCTCAGTAAATACTTCAGGAAACACTATCGATGCAAATACAATTCCGGTAAACAAAAAAGACGCTGATGCTGCTTTTGACGCTGCAACTTGTATTGGATGTGGAGCTTGTGTAGCTACTTGTAAAAACTCTTCGGCTATGTTATTCGTTGCTGCAAAAGTTTCTCAATTTGCGCTATTGCCACAAGGTCAGGTAGAAGCGGTTGATCGTGTATTGAACATGGTAAGCCAAATGGACGATGAAGGTTTTGGTAACTGTACTAACACTGGAGCTTGTGAGGTGGAATGTCCAAAAGGAATTTCTCTGGAAAACATTGCTCGTATGAACAGAGAGTATATGTCAGCAAGTTTGAAAGGATAATATTTTTTCAATATATTTATAGAAGCGCATTCATTGATTTGAATGCGCTTTTTTGTTGGAACAAACTTTGCGTATCTTTGTGAAACAACTTTTTTTTTATGAAAATCGCACTAATTCAATCTGATTTAATTTGGGAAAACCCAAAAGCCAACCGGGATTCTTTCGAAGAAAAAATTAATGGAATAAATGAGTCTGTTAATTTGATTGTGCTGCCTGAAATGTTTTCTACAGGTTTTACAATGAATCCTGGCGCTGTTGCTGAAACGATGCAAGGCGAAACGGTGTTGTGGATGCAATCTTTGGCGAAAGCCCAAAAAACGGCTATAACAGGAAGTGTAGTTGTTGAAGAATCAGATAACTTCTATAACAGAATGTTGTTTGTTTTTCCTTCGGGGGAAATCCAGTTTTATGATAAAAGACATTTGTTTACGCTTGCGGGCGAAGAGAAAGTGTATACGGCAGGTGACCAAAAATTAATTGTGGATTATCTGGGTTGGAAAATTTGCCCAATGGTGTGTTATGATTTGCGCTTTCCGGTATTTTCCAGAAATACCGAAAATTACGATTTGCTTTTATATGTTGCGAGTTGGCCAGAAAAAAGAATCAATGCCTGGGATGCATTACTCAAAGCACGTGCAATTGAAAATATGGTTTACACTATTGGAGTAAATAGAATTGGTGTTGATGCAAATGGACATAATTATCCAGGACATTCTCAGTTGATAGATTACCTTGGTGATTATTTAGTGGCTCCAACGGAGTCAGAAAATGTTTTTATAGTTGAATTAGATCAACAAAAAATGATTTCTGCCAGACAAAAGTTGGGTTTTTTAAATGATCTAGATTCGTTTAAGTTGCTCTAGAGTTGTTTTTTCTTCTTTTTATCTTTATTATCTTTTTTGACAGGAGGAGTGTAGGGAATGCTTAAGTCGAAAGTTTGCTCAACGTCCCAGTTGGTTCTCACATCAATTTCTCCAGATAAGTAAATGACTTCTTCCGCATATTTTTTCTCCAAGTAATTTCCAGAGTCGAATCGGTTGTTTTTATTGTTGTCATAGATAGCGCGAAGTGTGAACAAGGCGGGATCTAAAAGATTGAAGTCTATTGCGGTGTCTTTTTCCAGATATTCGCTCGCGACAATTTCTCCGGTTGATTTTAGCAATTCGACAATGACAGGAAAAGATTTTACGTTTTCGAGTTTTACTTTTAAATTCCCGTATTCCGTTAATTCTTTGGTGCTAATTTGGTAGTTTAAGGTATCATTTGTGGACTCGTAAAAGTCAGTCAATGCGCCAGGTAAAATGGTAAAACTATATTTCTTAGCAGGCTCTTTTTTGAAATCTAAATATAATTTTTGGTTAAATTCATCATAGGTTTTGGTGAATTTTATCGCGGTCGAATCTCCGTCTATTAATTTGATTTTTGTTTCGTCAAATTTAATTAGAGGTCTTGAGGCTTCTAATACAAAGCGATCTTTAAAGTTGGCTGGATTTATTGAGCTGATAGTTAAGCTGTCCTTTTTTTGATTTTTGGTTTTAAGTGTAAAAACCTTTTCGAATTTATCATGAGTTATGGCTATTTTTAAAGAATCGGTTTTTAAAGGTTTGTACCAAATTTGGAGTGAATCTTTTTTAGGAAGCTTAGTTACTATACTGCTTAGTATTTCGTTGTTATTTTTTAAGGTGATTTTAGGTCTTGAATTCGTTTCGGTTAAATCTCCTTCGTAACCCATAAAAAGTTTGTTTGCTGACTCTTGAGTTGGCTTGAATGCTTTAAAAGCGCTTGTTTCTTTGAAAAGTTCTATTTCGTAAATAGTGTCATTTGGAATGCTGATAAAATCTTTTATGAATCCTATTTTTTCAGTTTTAGGATCGAATTTATTGTTTTTGTTAAGGTCTTTTAAAGCAACTAAAAAGTATTTTCCTGCTTTTAAATTTTCCAGGCGAAACGTTTTCAGGCTGTCTAAAGTGTTTGTGATGTATCTTGGACTTTCTTTGTAAATAATGGAGTCATTGAAAGTGTCGTTTACTTCATAAAGCATTACTGAAATAAAGGATTCGGCTTCCTTTTCATAAGCATATTTTACTTTTCCGCCAAGAGCTAAAGAATCGATATAGCTGCCTGTGGAAAAAACATATTTAAATTGGTTTAAAGGATTTCCTTCGTTATTATCAGTTATACTTTGTCCAAAATTAAAACTATAAGTTGTGTTGGGTTTAAGAGTGTCTTTTATTTTTATGGTAATATATTTGCTGGCAGTTGTAGGGATAATTAGTGGCTCATTTTTCATAGGAGGCGAAATCACTAATTGTTTACTTAAGGTTTTAAGGATTACAATTTCATCAAATTCTAATTTGATTTGTTTTTCGTTGAAATTGCTGCTAAAATTTTCAGGAAAACTCATTTTTAAACTAGGAGCAATGGTGTCTTTTAGTCCGCCGGTAATACTACCTCTTTTGGCACAACTTGCCATGATTATTATTAATAGTATAAAAATGTATTTTAATTTGCCTTTCAACATGTAATTTAAAATTTAGAAGTACAAAATAACGATTATAATTACTGGAATTAAAACTTTTTATGGAATTATTAAGGTTGTAAAGACGTAGAATATTTATCTTTAGAAATAGTTTTGTGCTTTGTTGTGTTTAAAATTTAGAAATGGGATGAAAAAGATTGATCATATAGGAATTGCGGTAAAAGATATTGTTGCATCAAATACTTTGTTCGAAAAATTATTGGGTGTTCCGTCTTATAAACAGGAAGAAGTAGAAAGTGAAGGTGCTTTGACTTCTTTTTTTAGAAGTGATACCAGTAAAATTGAACTTTTGGCAGCAACTAATTCTGAAAGTCCAATTGCTAAATTTTTAGAAAAAAAAGGAGAAGGAATCCATCATATTGCGTTTGAGGTTGAAAATATTCAGGAAGAGGTTCAAAGATTAAAAAAAGAAGGTTTTTTTGTTTTGAATGAGATTCCTAAAAAAGGAGCCGATAATAAGTTGGTTGTTTTTTTGCATCCTAAAAGTACTAATGGTGTTTTGATTGAATTATGTCAAAGTATTTAGCTTATTTTGTTGGAGCTTTATGGTGTTAGTAATCAGTAGGTTTCTGTCGCTAATTTTTTCAATATGAATGATGGTTTGAAAACTAAGTAAAAAAATTTGGAACAACCAAAAAATAGTGGTAATATTGCAGCCTCTTAACTGGTCCTATAGCTCAGCTGGTTAGAGCACCTGACTCATAATCAGGTGGTCCCTGGTTCGAGCCCAGGTGGGACCACAATCGACGAAAACCCTTTAAAATTAACGTTTTAAAGGGTTTTTCTTTTGTGTGAAATTCATCTAAATGGTATACCTTTGTTCTTTTGATGTTTGGTTTGTGCTAATTTGATGTTTTAAGTTGGTATCAATTAAGTTGTTTTTAAATGAGGTTTCTTTTAATTTATGAGAAAAATATTAAATAAATATAGTTATTGTGTTTTTTTCTTCTTTGTGGGAGGTTTTGTGGTTTTAGCGGATCCTCCTGTTGATCCTCCTTTTCCTGTAGATCCTCCTCCTGAATTTCCAATAGATGGTTGGCTTGTAATATTGTTTGGTGCTGCCTTGTTGTTGGGTTTTTATAAAATTTATATGTTAAAAAAGAAACACTCGATATAATCGGGCGTTTCTTTTGTTTTTAAATTTTGTTAGCATATAGCTTAGAAACGTATTTGCCGATAACATCAAATTCTAGATTAATTTTTGACCCTATTTTAAAATTTTTAAAATTAGTGTGTTCGTGAGTGTAGGGGATAATCGCTACGCTAAATTGATTTTTCTTAGAGTTTACCACGGTTAGGCTTACTCCGTTTATAGTTATAGATCCTTTTTCGATAGTTAGGTTGTTTAGTTTGTCATCGTATTCAAAGGTGTAAAGCCAACTTCCGTTAGTTTCTGAGATTGCGATACAGGTTCCTATTTGGTCAACGTGGCCTTGAACAATATGACCGTCTAAACGGTCTCCTAATTTCATGGCTCTTTCTAGATTAACTAGGTCTTTTTCTTGCCATTCTCCTAAATTTGTTTTTTTTATGGTCTCGTCAATAGCGGTTACAGTGTATGTGGTGTCATTTATAGCTACTACGGTTAAGCAAATTCCGTTATGTGCTACACTTTGGTCTATTTTGAGTTCGCTTGTAATCGAAGAGTTGACCGTTATATGGATATTGTCTTTTTCTTTTTTTATTTCTTGGATGGTTCCAAGGGTTTCTATGATTCCTGTAAACATTCTTGTTTTATTTTACTAAATTTGCACTTCAAAATTAGCAATAAAAACTTGTGGATATGATTAAAAAAGCAGAAAATATTATCGTTGGAATTTCTATTGGAGATTTAAATGGTATTGGAAGCGAGGTTATTCTAAAGACATTCGAAGATCCTCGAATGTTAGAGCTGTGTACGCCAGTTATTTTTGCTAATGTAAAGATTTTGTCTTTCATAAAAAGAAATTTAGATTCGGCAGTTGTTCTTCATGGTATAGATAAAATAGACCAAGTTATTATTGGAAAGATCAATGTGTTGAATGTGTGGAAAGAAGGTGTTGATTTGAATCTGGGTGTAAATGATGACAAGGTAGGGGAGTATGCTATTAAGTCTTTTGTTGCTGCTACAAAAGCTTTGAAAGAAGGATTGGTGGATGTTTTAGTGACGGCGCCAATAAATAAATACAATATACAGTCGGAAGATTTTAAATTTCCTGGGCATACAGATTATTTAGATCAGGAATTAGAAGGTGATGCTTTGATGTTTATGGTGCAGGACAGTTTGCGAGTAGGTTTGTTGACGGATCATGTGCCTATTAATGAAGTGGCTTCTCGATTGACGGAAGATTTGATTGTTAAGAAAATAGAAACAGTAAAACGTTCTCTAGTTCGTGATTTTAGTATAAGAAATCCAAAAATTGCTGTTTTAGGATTGAATCCGCATTGTGGTGATGGAGGGGTTATAGGAAAAGAAGATGAGGAGTTGATAAAACCGGTTTTGAAAAAAATATTTGATAAAGGAACAATGGTTTTTGGGCCATTTGCTGCTGATGGATTTTTTGGAAGCGGACATTATGAAAAATTTGATGCTGTTATTGCGACTTATCATGATCAGGGATTGGTGCCTTTTAAAACCTTGTCTTTTGGGAAAGGAGTTAATTTTACAGCTGGTTTGAATAAGGTGAGAACTTCGCCAGATCACGGTACGGCTTACGATATTGCGGGTAAAGGAATTGCGGATTTTAATTCGTTTAAAGAAGCGGTATATTTGGCTATAGATGTCTATCGTTCAAGGATTCAGTATGATGAAATGACCGAAAAGCCGCTAAAAGTTAGAGAAAAATAAATGTAAATAAAAAAAGATTAATAACGTTATTGGTTTTATAATAATTTTATATCTTTGCACTCCCGAAGTTACGGGCAAAATTTTGTTGAAATGAATAGGACAAAAGAATTTTTAATTCCTTTCGTAGGGTTAAAGCTGGGAAAACATCATTTTGAGTATCAAATAAATAATGCGTTCTTTGAGAACTTTGAGTATGACGAATTTCAAAATTCGGATATCAAAGTGACTGTAGTTTTAGATAAGAAAAGCAATATGCTTGAGTTAGAGTTTAAGCACAAAGGGACGGTTAATGTTCCTTGCGACTTGACGGGTGAGGATTTCGATTTGCCAATTAAAGGTAAAATGAAATTGATAGTTCGTTTTGGGGAAGTGTTTAATAATGATAACGAAGAGTTATTGATTTTGCCTTTCGGCGAATTTGAAATAGATATAATACAATATATTTATGAGATGATTGCGCTTTCGGTGCCTTTAAAACGAGTTCATCCAGGGGTTAAAGACGGAAGTTTAAAGACGGAAGTTTTAGATAAACTGAATGAATTGCAAGTCAAAGAAGTAGATGAAAAAGAGAATAAAGAAGAGAATATAGACCCGCGTTGGGACAAATTAAAGCAACTATTAACGGATAAATAATATAGTAAAATGGCACATCCTAAAAGAAAAATCTCGAAAACAAGAAGAGATAAGAGAAGAACACATTATAAAGCTACAGTAGCACAAATCGCTACTTGTCCTATTACAGGAGAGGCGCATTTGTACCACAGAGCTTACTGGCATGAAGGGAAAATGTACTATAGAGGACAAGTGGTTATTGATAAGTCAGAAGCTACTTTCGCATAATACGTTTTTATAGATAATACGAGAACTCTCACAGTATGTGAGAGTTTTTTGTTGTTTGTAATTTCTGCTAAATAAGAAGTTTTTAAAGATAAAGGGTTTAGATTTTTTTTGTATTTTTAACCCCTTTTTAAACGTTTCCTTTTGTGTCGATATAAAAGGGAAAATATTCGAATAAAATGAATAAAATTACGGCCGCAATTACTGCAGTTGGAGCTTATGTTCCAGATTTTGTGCTTTCAAACCAGGTTCTTGAAACAATGGTGGACACAAACGACGAATGGATTACTTCGCGTACAGGAATAAAAGAAAGAAGGATTTTGAAAGATGCTGATAAAGGAACCTCTTATTTAGCAATAAAAGCAGCTGAAGATTTAATCGCTAAAGCCAATTTAAATCCCTTAGAAATTGATTTGGTTTTAATGGCAACAGCCACACCAGATATGCAAGTTTCAGCAACAGGAGCTTATGTTGCAACCCAAATAGGTGCTACAAATGCCTTTGCTTACGATTTACAAGCCGCTTGTTCCAGTTTTTTATACGGAATGTCTACAGCAGCAGCATACATTGAATCAGGAAGATATAAAAAAGTATTATTAATAGGTGCCGATAAAATGTCATCTATTGTTGATTATACTGATAGAACTACATGTATCATTTTTGGAGATGGTGCAGGAGCAGTTTTATTCGAACCTAATTTTGAAGGTTTAGGATTGCAGGATGAATATTTAAGAAGCGATGGTATAGGTCGTGATTTCTTGAAAATTGATGCTGGAGGATCACTTCATCCTACAACTATTCAGACTGTAGAGGAAAAAAGACACAATATTAGACAAGATGGGAAAACAGTATTTAAGTATGCTGTAACCAATATGGCTGATGCAAGTGAGCAAATCCTTAAAAGGAACAATCTGACTAACGAAGATATTAACTATTTAGTTCCTCATCAGGCAAATAAGCGTATCATTGATGCTACTGCAAGCCGAATGAATTTAGAGGAATCTAAGGTTCTAATGAATATTGAAAGATATGGAAATACCACATCAGCAACCTTGCCTCTAGTTTTAAATGATTTTGAACATTTGTTTAAAAAAGGAGATACTATTATTTTTGCTGCATTTGGAGGAGGATTCACTTGGGGGTCTATTTATCTAAAATGGGCATACAACAAAAAATAAATTTAAACTAAAATCACAAATATTATGGATTTAAAAGAAATTCAGAACCTAATCAAATTTGTATCCAATTCTGGTGTTGCCGAGGTAAAGTTAGAAATGGATGATGTTAAAATTACCATTAGAACAACCTTGGAAAGCAGTGCTCCAGAGCCAACTTATGTGCAACAAATGCCAGCTCAAGCACCAGCACAACAAATTATAGCAGCGGCTCCAGTTGCAGCAGCTACACCAGTTGCAGCAGCACCAGTAGTTGAGGACTCAAAATTCATTACTATAAAATCGCCAATGATTGGTACTTTCTATAGAAAACCTTCTCCAGACAAACCAATGTTTGTTGAAGTAGGTACTACTATTTCTAAAGGAGATGTACTTTGTGTTGTTGAAGCAATGAAATTATTTAACGAAATTGAATCTGAAATTTCTGGAAAAATCGTTAAAATATTAGTTGATGATATGTCACCAGTTGAATTTGATCAACCATTATTCTTAGTAGATCCATCATAAAAAGTTAGAAGTTAGAAGTTAGGAGTTAGAAGTTTTTCTTTCTTTTTAATTGTCTAATTGACACCTTGTCTAATTATCTAATTTAAAAAATATGTTTAAAAAAATATTAATTGCAAATAGGGGGGAAATTGCACTTCGTGTAATTAGAACTTGTAAAGAAATGGGCATTAAGACAGTAGCAGTTTATTCTACTGCCGATGCAGAAAGTTTACACGTAAAGTTTGCTGATGAAGCTGTTTGTATCGGACCTGCGCCAAGTAACCTTTCTTATTTGAAAATGTCAAATATTATTGCTGCAGCCGAAATTACAAATGCTGACGCAATTCATCCAGGATACGGATTCCTTTCTGAAAATTCTAAATTTTCAAAAATCTGTCAAGAACACGGTATAAAGTTCATTGGAGCTGCACCTGAAATGATTGACAGAATGGGAGATAAAGCTTCTGCAAAATCAACTATGATTGAAGCGGGTGTTCCTTGTGTTCCCGGTTCAGTTGGGATTCTAGAATCTTATGAACAAGCTTTAGAACTTTCTAGAGAATTCGGTTTTCCTGTAATGTTAAAAGCTACCGCTGGTGGTGGAGGTAAAGGAATGCGTGCTGTTTGGAAAGAAGAAGATTTGCTAAAAGCTTGGGAAGGTGCTCGTCAAGAGTCAGCTGCTGCTTTTGGTAATGATGGTATGTATCTTGAAAAATTAATTGAGGAACCACGTCATATCGAAATCCAAGTAGTAGGTGATGCTTACGGAAAAGCTTGTCATCTTTCTGAAAGAGACTGCTCAGTACAAAGACGTCATCAAAAATTAACTGAAGAAACTCCTTCGCCATTTATGACTGACGAATTACGTCAGAAAATGGGTGAAGCAGCAGTAAAAGCAGCCGAATATATTAAATATGAAGGTGCTGGAACGGTTGAGTTTTTAGTGGACAAACACCGTAATTTCTATTTTATGGAAATGAATACGCGTATCCAAGTTGAACATCCTATTACAGAGCAGGTTATTGATTACGATTTAATTCGTGAGCAAATTATGGTAGCAGCTGGAATTCCAATTTCAGGAAAAAACTATTTACCACAATTACACGCTATCGAATGTCGTATCAATGCCGAAGATCCTTATAATGATTTTAGACCTTCGCCAGGAAAAATTACTACATTACACATGCCAGGTGGTCATGGTGTACGTTTAGATACTCACGTGTATTCGGGCTATACTATTCCACCAAATTACGATTCGATGATTGCTAAATTGATTACTACTGCTCAATCTCGCGAAGAAGCAATTAGTAAAATGAGAAGAGCATTAGACGAATTTGTAATTGAAGGAATTAAAACAACAATCCCTTTCCACAGACAATTAATGGATGATCCTCGTTATATAGCGGGTGATTATACGACTGCTTTTATGGATACTTTCAAAATGAACGAACCAGAATAAAAGTTTATATTTAATTCAAACCTCACTGAAAAGTGAGGTTTTTTTTGTTTCTATTTGGTTTGGGATTATACCGTTTCCTTCAACCATTTAAAAAACTCTCTTTGCCATACTTGTGCATTTTGAGCTTGCAATACCCAATGATTTTCTTCTGGAAAATAGAGAAAACGACTTTTAATTCCGCGCAGTTGAGCCGCTTGAAAAGCTTCTTGTGCCTGACCGATGGGTACCCGAAAATCTTTTCCACCTTGGATAATTAAGATGGGGGTATTCCACTTTTCTACAAAATTCATCGGGTTGAATTGAGTATATGCTTTTTGCGCAACGGCATTGTCTTTTTCCCAATACCCACCGCCAAAATCCCAGTTGTTGAAAAACACTTCTTCGGTAGTTCCAAACATACTTTGTGTGTTGAAAACACCATCATGTGCAATAAAAGTTTTAAAACGATTATTGTGAATTCCAGCTAAATAATACACCGAATAACCGCCATAGCTAGCGCCAATACAGCCCAAACGATTGGTGTCTACATAACTTTCCTGAGATATATTATCAATAGCAGAAAGATAATCGTCCATCACTTGTCCGCCCCAATCTTTGCTGATTTGTTCGTTCCATTCCACTCCATGACCTGGCATTCCACGACGATTAGGTGCTACAATAATGTAATCATTGGCAGCCATTAATTGGAAATTCCATCTATAAGAATAAAACTGACTCAATGCACTTTGTGGACCACCTTGGCAGTATAATAAGGTGGGGTATTTTTTTGAAGAATCAAAATTAGGTGGAAAAATAACCCAAACCAGCATTTTTTTGCCATCGGTGGTGGTTACATATCTTTTTTCGGCGTTGCTTAAAGCTAAAGATTGATAGATTTCAGAATTGATATTGGTTAATTGTTGCCAATGTTTTTCAACTAAATCATAAGAAAAAATTTCTGCAGCATGGTTAGTATCTTCTCTTGTTACTATGATTTTTGTATCATTAAAACCAATCAAATTTGTAATATCAAAATAGCCATTTGTAATTTGTTGTACCAGAGGCTGCATCTTTGTAAGTCCGGGAAAATGAACTTCAAATAGCTGTTTGGTGCCATCAATTGGTGCGATAAAATATATTTTTTGGCTGTCTTCACTCCAAAGAAAACTATCCACAGTTCCGTCCCAATGGGCAGTTAGGTTAAACTTTATTCCTTGGAAAAGAACAATAATGTCGTTTTTGTCGGCTTCATAACCGTCGTGTTGCATTTGCAACCAAGCCAAAATTCCCGAATTTGAAAATTGTGGAGCAACATCATAACCCACATTTTCTTCGGTAAGATTAGTGGTTTTTGCAGTTTCTAATTCGTACTGAAAAATATTGCTATTGGTAGAAATGGCATATTCAGTCCCAAATTTTTTCTTGGATACATAAAGAATACTCTTGCTGTCTGGTGACCAAATGTAATCTTCATCAGCTCCAAAAGGTTTCTGCGGACAATCAAAAAGTTCATTTTCCATAATGTCCGTTTGCGGAGCATCATCTTTATTCTCTTTATAAAAAACATGGTTAAATTTGCCTTCGTTCCATTTGTCCCAGTGACGGTAATTTAAGGAATCATAGATTTGTACTTCGGCTTTTTCAAGTTCAGGATAGAAATCTTCGCCTAAAACGTTCTGCAATTTCACTTCTTGATGGGAAAGCAGGTATTTGCCATCGGGCGATAGTTTTTTATTGGTTAAAATACTATCGGTGTTTTCAATTTCGGATGGGTTTCCGCCGTCTATTGGAATAAAATAAAATTTAGTATTCTGTTTGTTCTCTTCAATCGAAGGTGTATTTACTTTGTAAACAATATTTTTTTTGTCATTGGATAATCCCAGTGCTGTTATTCGACCTAATTGCCATAGCAAATCGGCTGTCATTTTATTTTGAGTCATTGTCTTTAAGGCTACTATTGTTTTAGGAGTATAAAAATAGTTAATTTAAAATTGCTTATTTCTCTTCTTTCAAGGATAAAAATGATATAAGAGAAAGCAGAATTTTAAACGATTTAGAAATAAGAATAAATTCATTGGATGAATAATTAAAAAAAGTATTTTTACTTCCTATAAAATTCTAATAGATTATAAGTGTTAGAGTTTTTAAAATCTTTTAAAAATAGCATAAAGAGCATACAAAGAATGGCAACAAAAATTACTTCAAATTCAGCAAACAAAAGACCCGTAAAAAAACAATCTCATGGTTTTATAGCTCAATTGAGGATAATTCTATTTAAAATGATTTTGTGGTTTATTGGGCTTTCTTTGTTTTCAGTAGTCTTTTTTAAATTTGTTCCAATTCCATTTACCCCTTTGATGATTATTCGTGCTATAGAAAATAAAGCGGCTGGTAAAGCGGTTTATTTTAGTCATGATTGGGAACCTTTAGACAATATTTCGGTTAATTTACAAAAAGCGGTTATCGCCAGTGAAGACGGTTTGTTTTTAACGCATAATGGTTTTGATTTTAGAGCCATGCAAAAAGCCTATAAAAACAACGAAAGAGGCCGAAGAATAAAAGGAGGAAGTACTATTTCGCAGCAAACGGCTAAAAATGTTTTTTTGTGGCAGGGTCGAAGTTACATTAGGAAAGGTTTAGAGGCTTATTTTACGGTTTTGATTGAGTTGATTTGGGGAAAAGAACGCATTATGGAAGTCTATCTCAATAGTATCGAAATGGGTGATGGAGTCTATGGAGCGCAAGCAGCAGCAGAACATTGGTATCGAAAAGATGCAGCCAATTTAACTAAAAAACAAGCAGCCGGAATTGCAGCTATTTTACCTAATCCTAGAAAATATACGGCAACCAGTTCATCTTCTTCTGTTAATCGAAGAAAAGATAAAATTATGCGTGTCATGCGTACAATTGGGAAAATTGAGTATTAGATGCAGTCAAAAACAGTACTTTTTGTCTATTTGTTGCTGTTGTTTTCAGTTACTCTATCGAGTCAGAATTCCAGTGTTGAAATAGGGATTGTTACCGATAATGATTTGTATACTTCATCTAAAAACGATCAATATTACACCAATGGTTTAGAAGTTTTTTACCGCTATTTGTCTAAGAAAAATAAACCACAGCTTGTAAAAAAAATAAATCAGATCCGATTAGGGCAGTACATATATAGTCCTCGCAGTATTTATAAGAATCAGGAAGAAATGTTCGACAGACCATTTGCGGGTTATCTTTTTGGCGAATTTGGAAATACTAATTTTTATACGAATCAGGCTGTTTTAAAAAAGTATGTCCAAATAGGTTATGTCGGCCCTAATTCTTTTGCGAACGAAGTGCAATCGGAGACGCACCGTTTGTTTCATTATAAGGCTTTTGAAGAATGGGATTACCAAATTAAAAATACCTTGGGATTGCAAACTTATGCAATGTTTGCTAAACCTTTTTTTAGCGGAATAAAGAGCCGAAGAATCGATTTTCAATGGCAATCGGAAGTGAAATTAGGAACGATATTTACTTCTTTGTCAACAGGTTTTGTTACCAGAATTGGGATAAAAAGATTAGTTCTTCTTTCGGATTCCAATTCTTACGGTGGTTCATTAAAAGCAGATGTGAGCCCATTAGAGAGTGAGTTTTACTTTTATATGACACCTTCTTTTAATTATCAAATCTATGATGCCACTATACAAGGAAGTCTTTTTAATGATAATAGTCCTGTGACTTTTGATATTACACCTTTTCGCTTTAATGGAGAAGCAGGTTTGAGATATCGAATAAACAATCTGAATCTTTCTTACGCATTTGTTTACAGAGGAAAAGAATTAAAATCAGATAGAAATATAGGCTATTTTTATGGTTCTGTAGCGGTTTCGTATCTTTTTAGATAATAAAAATAGAGAATACAAATTAAGATTATTTTATCAAATAAGGATTTTTCAGGGTTTAAAAAAAAGTACTTAAATATGGAATGTTTGATAAATTAGTTTTAACTTAACATTAAACTAAAAACTTTACAATGCTTAAATTTTGGACTTCAATCCTTGTTGTTTTTTTTCCATTATTTCTTTTTTCTCAAGTTGAAATAGATTCGTTATTGAATGAATTGGATTCCACTATAGATAAAAGTGAATTTTATCATAATAAGAAAGAAACCGAAATAAATAAACTCCGCAGTCTGCTGAAATTAACGGCTATAAATGTTCAGAAATATGAGATTTATGAAAAATTATATGGAGAATATAAATTTTATCAATCGGATTCGGCTTTAAATTATGCGAGAAAAAGTATGAAAATTGCAACTGAATTAAAAGATTTAGCAAAAATAAATACCTCCAAATTAAACCTAGCTTCCACCATGGGAACTTTAGGGATGTATAAGGAAGCAACTGATATCTTAAATAAAATTAATATCAAATCGACACCTGAAATTAAAGGTGCTTATTTTGGAGCATGTAGCACGCTTTATCTCTCCATGTCTGATTTTGCGGCAACCTCACAAGAAAAAAATGATTACTTAAAATTAACGCAACAATATAGAGATTCGAGTTATCATTTTTATCCTGAAAAATCAGAACCATTTATAATTCATCATTCCAACAAGCTTTTTGAGAATAAAAAATACGACGAAACTATTCGTTTATTAAGTGATTATTTTTCTAAAATTGATAAAAATAATCCTGATAAAGCAGTAGTTGCTTATATTATTTCGCAAGCGTATCAACACAAGAAAGAGTATGAACAAGAAAAAAAATGGTTGATTTTGTCGGCTTTATCTGATTTGCAATTAGAAAAAAAAGAATACATTTCACTCCGTTCTCTGGCTTATATTATGTATGAAGAAGGTGATATCGATCGTGCCTATAAATATATGAAACGTACTCTTGAAGATGCGCTTTTTTGCAATGCCCGTTTAAGAACATTCGAAATTTCAAAGATGATGCCTATCATTAACGAGGCTTATCAAAAACAAAATGATACTAATCGCAAACAGTTAGTTATGTTTTTAGTTAGCGCTAGTATTTTATCGCTGTTTTTGATGGTTGTTTTGTTTTTGTTGTTCAAACAAATGAAAAAATTATCTAAAGCTAAACAGGAAATTAGCTCAACAAACTCTCAATTAATCACGCTTAATAATGAATTACATCTGTTTAACGAAAAGCTGAATGAAACCAATAATACGCTGAAAGAAGCTAATCTTGTAAAAGAAATATACATAGGTCGATACATGGATCAGTGTTCTGTTTATATCAGAAAATTAGATGAATACCGACGAAAATTGAATGTAATTGTAACAAGTGGAAAAACTACCGAATTGGTAAAAATGATTAAGTCAAAAGAATTTATTGAAGAAGAACTAAAAGATTTTTATCATAATTTTGATCAGACTTTCTTGTTACTTTTTCCTAACTTTATTGAAGATTTCAATAATTTGTTGACAGATAATGAGGACATTAAATTGAAACAAGGAGAGTTAATGAATACCGAGTTGCGAATTTTTGCTTTGATTCGTTTAGGAATATCTGACAGTGTGAAAATAGCGGAATTTTTACGCTATTCTCTATCTACAATTTACAATTACAGAACTAAATTAAGAAATAAAGCTTTAGGACCTCGTGATGAGTTTGAGGCAAATGTGATGCGGATAGGATCAATAAATAAGTAATTTACTTTTTTTGCTGCTAGTATCTATTCTCTTTTTGAGGATAGATGTTGATTTTTAAACTACAGATTTACTACTTTTTTGATTTTTAAAAAATGCTATAATTTATTGTAAATCAAGTAATTGAGTTGTTTTTGTGTTGTTTTTGTATTGTTTTTGACTACCATTTTTTATCAATAAAAATTAGTCGGATAAAATCAATATAAATTTGGTTATCGAATGCTTTTATAAGCAATTTATTAATCTATTAATATAACCAAATGAAGAATTTCTATTTATTAACTCTGCTCTTTATTGCATTAGTTAATACAACTATTGCACAACAGTTAAAATCGCCCAATCAAAAATTCCAAATGGAGTTTTCTTTGCAAAGTGATGGAACACCAATTTACAGTTTGAATTACAAAGGAAAAGTTGTTGTAAAACCAAGTAAATTAGGATTAGAATTAAAAAATGATGCGAAATCATTACTGAATGATTTTACAATTACAGATTCAAAGACCAGTACTTTTGATGAAATTTGGAAACCGGTATGGGGCGAAGTAGCCTCTATTCGTAATCATTATAACGAATTAGTGGTAACCTTAAATCAAAAAGTTACCGAAAGGCAATTAATCATTCGTTTTCGTTTGTTTGATGATGGTCTTGGATTTCGTTATGAATTCCCATCACAAAAAAACCTCACTTATTTTGTAATTGAAGAAGAGCGCACACAATTTGCTATGGCAGGAGATCATACTGCTTTTTGGATTCCGGGGGATTATGACACTCAGGAATACGACTACACTACTTCAAAATTATCTGAAATTAGAGGCTTGACTAAAAAAGCAACTACTGAAAATGTATCTCAAAAATCTTTTTCTTTAACAGGTGTACAAACTTCTTTGATGATGAAAACCGCAGATGGATTGTATATCAATTTGCATGAAGCGGCTCTAATCAACTATTCTTGTATGCACTTGAATTTAGATGATAAAAACATGGTTTTTGAATCTTGGTTGACTCCTGATGCTAATGGAGATAAAGGCTATATGCAAGCTCCTTGTTATTCTCCTTGGCGAACCATTATGGTTAGTGATGATGCCAGAGAAATTTTGGCTTCAAAAATGACCTTAAATTTAAATGAGCCATGTAAAATTGAAGACACTTCCTGGATAAAACCGGTTAAATATGTTGGTGTTTGGTGGGAAATGATTACAGGTAAAAGTACTTGGGCTTATACCGATGAATTTCCAACGGTAGAATTAGGAGTAACTGATTATTCTAAAGCGAAGCCAAATGGTAAACATGGAGCGAATACTGCTAATGTGAAAAAATACATTGATTTTGCAGCGACCAATGGATTTGATGCTGTTTTAGTAGAAGGTTGGAATGAAGGTTGGGAAGATTGGTTTGGAAATTCAAAAGATTATGTTTTTGATTTTGTAACTCCTTATCCCGATTTTGATGTAAAAGGAATTCATGAATATGCAAAATCAAAAGGAATAAAAATGATTATGCACCATGAAACTTCAGGTTCTACTCGAAATTATGAGCGCCACATGGATAAAGCGTATCAGTTTATGAAAGACAATGGTTATGATGCTGTAAAAAGTGGTTATGTAGGGCCTATTCTTCCACGTGGTGAGAATCACTATAATCAATGGACTGTAAACCATTATCAATATGCTATTGAAAAAGCAGCCGATTACAAAATTATGGTCAATGCGCACGAAGCGATTCGTCCTACGGGAATTTGTAGAACGTATCCGAATTTGATTGGTAATGAAGCCGCAAGAGGAACCGAATATCAGGCTTTTGGAGGGTCGAAACCAAATCATGTTACTATTTTACCATTCACCCGTTTGATTGGAGGGCCAATGGATTATACGCCAGGTATTTTTGAAATGGATATCAGTAAGATTAACCCAAGTAACACTTCACATTTAAACAGTACTTTGGCAAACCAATTGGCATTGTATGTAACCATGTATAGTCCTTTACAAATGGCTGCCGATTTGCCGGAGCATTACAATCGTTTTGCAGATGCTTTTCAGTTTATTAAGGATGTTGCAGTAGACTGGAGTGATAGCCAATATTTAGAGGCAGAACCAGGTGAATACATTAGTGTTGCCAGAAAAGCCAAAGGAACTAATAATTGGTTTGTTGGGAATGTAAATGGCGAAAAAGCTCGTATTTCAACAATTAAATTTGATTTTCTTGAAAAGGGTAAAAAATATGAAGCCACTATTTATGCTGACGCAAAGGATGCTCATTATAAAACAAATCCGCAGGCTTATAGTATTCGAAAAGTAAAAGTAAATAACAAATCAACATTAGCACAGTTTACTGCTCCTGGTGGCGGTTATGCTGTAAGTGTTATTGAAATTAAATAGATTTCTTTTTAGAAATTCATAAAACACTTTAATAGTAATTAATTCAGTAAAGTTTGGTCATTTGGTTGGTTAGTTAATGTGTTACCAAAATGGTATTTATTATTATGGTGAAGTCCCTTAAAGCAATTTAAGGGGCTTTTTTTATGGTTTTATGTTTTATTTAACGGATATAAATTAATTGTGTTTTGCATATTTCTGTTGAGAAACAGCAGCGTTTCTATTCGTTATTATTTCTATTAGGCTATTTAAATAATCGGTTTTTAGTTTAATTATTTTAAAAACCAAGTTCACATTCATTTTATAGTTTCTTGATGCCCTTTTTTGGAGTAATTTTTCGATTAAAAATTTTTCTAATAGTGTATTTATTAGTAACTTAAATTATGATTTATGTAAATCATGTAATATATAATTGTTAATAATACAATTATTTGATTGTTAAATTGACTATTTGTCAATAGGGTTAAAAATAACTGAGATCCAGTTTTTTTACTACATACTCACTACTTTTTTTAAAGTCAAAATAATGCACAAATACTTGATTTTAAAGGATTTTAAGGTAAAAAAACCACTCGTTTAACTACATTTTTATTGTTGTTAAAATTGAGGGTGTTAAATCCATATAATTTTACATTATCGAAATCGAAATAATGTTTTTTAACGATGACTTTAAAGAGTATATCGATTTTGTAAAACCAAAATTATTAACAACCAAAAACAAAAAAATTATGCTCAAAATGAAAAACAGTATGTATTACATTCTAATATTATGTAACATGCTATTTATTATGCCAAGCCTAGTTGCTCAAACTGCAACTAACAAGATTTCCGGTCTCGTTGTAGATCAAAAAGGAGAACCGCTAATTGGAGCAAGTGTCTTAATTAAGGGGACAAATATTGGCACAATTACAGATGTAAATGGTGCATTTACTTTGCCTTCATCAGCTAACTCTCCGGTATTGATGGTTTCTTTTATCGGATTTATTTCTAAAGAGGTTCCAGCTAATGGGAAAAATCTTCGCATTGTATTGACTGGGGACTCTAATGAATTGAAAGAGGTAGTCGTACAAGTAGGTTATGGTACGGTAAAGAAAAAAGATGCAACGGGTGCAGTAACAGTATTGACAACAAAAGATTTTAATAAAGGACCAGTTACCTCTGCGGATCAAATGATTCAAGGTAAAGTTGCTGGTTTGCAAATCATTAATGGAGGTGGTTCTCCAGGAGAAGGTGCAACAATAAGAATCAGGAGTGGTTCTTCATTGTCTGCTAGTAATGATCCTTTATATGTAATTGACGGTGTTCCGGTTGCAGCTGGTGGTATCAATGGAGGAAGAAACCCATTGTCAACAATCAACCAGAATAATATCGAATCTATTTCGGTATTAAAAGATGCTTCAGCGACTGCTATCTATGGATCTCGTGCTTCGAATGGGGTAATTATTATTACTACCAAAAAAGGTAAAGCAGGCGATATGCAAGTGAGTTATAACGGGAACCTACAGGTATCTGAAATCACTAAAAAAGTTGATGCTCTGACACCTGTCCAATTTAGAGATTTTATTACCGCTCATGGTACGCCAGCACAACAAGCTTTAGTAGGTGCTGCGGACACAGATTGGCAAAATGAGATTTACAGAACAGCTATCGGTACGGATCACAATATCGCTTTAAGTGGAGGTGCTGATAATGTAGTTTACAGGGCTTCTGTTGGGTATGCTAATTTAAATGGAATCTTGAAAAGAGATAACATGCAGAGAACGACTCTTGGAGTTGGTGTAACTGGAAATTTCTTGGACAAACATTTGAAAATTGAATTGAATAATAACACTTCCTTAATTAAAAATAATTACAGTAATCGTGGTGCAATTGGTTCTGCTATTAGTTTTGATCCTACTCAAGTTGTAACAAATGCTGATGGAACTTATTTTCAATGGTATACTACGCCAACGCAAATTAATCAACTAGCAGGTAGAAATCCATTATCGATTATAAATCAACAGAATAATTTTGGAACTTCTTGCCGAAGTATTGGAAATATTCAAACGGAATATAAAATGCACTTCTTACCAGAATTGAAAGCAGTAGCTAATTTTGGTTACGATCACTTAAGCGGAAGATCTTATGGGAATACAGATGCTAATTATCTAAATGGACTTTCAGGTTCTGGATATAATAATTCATATGAAAATACAGGTTCAAGAAATAATAAATTGATGGATTTGTATTTGAACTACAATAAAAAAGTAGAATCAATTAATACGCAAATTGATTTGACTGGAGGTTATTCGTACCAAGATTTTAGAGATATTAATGACGGTTCTTCTTATAATTTTGAAAATAAAATTTCAACACCTGGAGTTCCGGTTCCATCACGTGTCAACTTGCAATCCTTTTTTGCGAGAACAAATATTACCATTGCTGATAAATACTTATTGACTTTGTCTTACAGACGCGACGGTACTTCTAGGTTTACAGAGTCAAATCGTTGGGCAAATTTCCCTGCAGTTGCTGTAGCTTGGAAATTAAATGAAGAAAGTTTCTTAAAAGATGTGTCTAGTGTCTCTACCTTAAAACTCAGAGGAGGTTGGGGTGTAACTGGACAACAAGATATTGGAGTGAGTTACCCATCTATTCCTTTGTATTTAGTGTCTAATAGTCAAGCACAATACCAATTTGGCAATACATTTTACAATACATTCAGACCACAACCCTATAACAGTAATTTGAAATGGGAAGAGACTACTACTCTCAATGCAGGTCTTGATTATGGTTTTTTTAATAATAGAATTAATGGTACTGTTGATTTATATAAAAGAACCACTAAGGATTTATTATTGTACACTCAAAACCCATCTTTCTTTGGATTCTCTAATTATGACAATTATAATGTAGGAACTATAGAAAATAAAGGTATTGAACTATCAGGTGAAGTTATTCCAGTTCGTACGGATGATTTAGAATGGAGAATAGGTGGAAACGTTACTTTTCAAGATTCTAAAATTACTAAGTTAACTACTACTTTGCCAAATACGCCAGGTATTAATGTAGGAGGTTATGAAGGAGCTACAGGAAACACGATTCAAAATCATCAAGTTGGGTATGCGCCAAGTTCGTTTTATGTATATGAGCAAGCTTATGGAGCTGATGGGAAACCAATTGATGGTGTATATATTGACAGAAACAAAGACGGAATCATTACGGAACAAGACAAATACCGTTTTCACAAGCCAGCGGCTGATGTATTTTACGGTTTCAATACAAGTGTAACTTACAAAAATTTTGATTTTGGAATGAACTGGAGAGGATCTTGGGGTAACTATAATTACAATAATGTTGATTCAAGCAAAGGTTCTTATCAAAACATATTATTAAGAGAAACGGATTTATCAAATGGAGTTGCTAATATCTTAGAAACAGGGTTTACTACTCAAGACACTAAAAGATACGAATCGGATTATTACATTCAAGATGCAGCTTTTATTAGATTGGATAATGTTAGCGTAGGATATACTTTTAATCAAAAACCTAATTCTACTTCATTAGTTAAATTAACCTTAGCGGCTCAAAATGTTTTGTTGATTACTAATTACAGTGGATTAGATCCAGAGATTTCTGGAGGTATAGATAATAATTTATATCCAAGACCAATTACTTTCACGTTAGGTTTAAACGTTAATTTCTAATACAAATAACAAGAAAAATGAAAAAGACACAAATAAGATTATTGGGTATTACTTTGTTACTGTTGGTGCTTATATTTCCATCATGTACCAATGATTTAAACCAAGCTCCTGAAAGCACTAATGCGATCCCTGGAGATGAATTTTTTAGCACACCAGAATCCTATAAACAGAATTTAGCTAAATTATATGCGGGATTTGCTACCTCTGGTCAAACTGCCGCTGGTTCTCCAGATATTTCTGGAATAGATGAAGGAGAAAGTCAGTATGTTAGAGGATATTGGTTGTTACAGGAATTGACTACTGATGAGGCGCTTATTGGTTGGAATGACGGAACAATAAAAGATCTTCACTCACAAACCTGGACTTCTTTAGATCGTTTTATAACGGCTGTTTTTGCACGTTACTCTTTCCAAATTGTAAACTGTAATGAATTTTTACGTCAAACTACGGATGAGAAATTAGCGGCAAGAGGTATTGATGCTACTTTGAAAGCAGAAATTGCAACTTACAGAGCAGAAGCCCGTTTTTTAAGAGCAATGACGTATTGGCATTTAATCGATATGTTTGGTGGGGGTTCTTTGGTAACTGAAGATTCTCCTAGTACTTTCTTCTATCCAGAGTATGCTACAAGAGCGGAGTTGTACAAATTTGTTGATGATGAATTAACGGCGATTACTCCATTATTGAAAGCACCAAAAACTAATGAGGCGTATCGTGTGGATCAGGCTGCTGCTTGGATGTTGCAAGCTAAATTGTACATGAATGCAAAAGTATATACTGGTACGGATCATTATGCTGCCGCTGTTCCGTTAATTACAAAAATCATAGGTTCAACGTATTCATTGCACACGAATTACAATCAATTGTTCTTGGCTGATAATGATAAAAATGGTGCTCAAAACGAATTTATTCTTGCAATAGCATTTGACGGTCTTCATACACAAACGTATGGTGGAACTACTTTTTTAACTCACGCCCCAGTAGGCGGTAGTATGAAGGCAGCCGAATTTGGAATCAATGGTGGATGGGCTGGTATTAGAACGACTGCTGCATTTGTTGATAAATTTGATGCGAACACTACAGATACACGTGGACAATTTTATACAGCTGGTCAAACCAAAGAAATTAAAAACATTGGTTCTTTCACAGATGGGTATGCGATTCAAAAATTTAGAAACGTAGATAAAAACGGTGTTCAAGGTTCAGATAAAGCAGGTAATTTCTCAGATGCTGATTTTCCAATTTTTCGTTTGGCAGATGCATATTTAATGTATGCGGAATGTGCTGTAAGAGGCGCAGGCGGAAGTATAGCAACAGCTACTACTTATGTTAATGCATTACGAACAAGAGCAAAAGGTGCTGCAGTAAGTCAAGGAGATTTAACTTTAAATTTTATTCTTGACGAAAGAGCTAGAGAATTACACTGGGAAGGACACAGAAGAACGGATTTAATTCGTTTTGGAAAATTCTCTGGGGGTAGTTATTTATGGCCTTGGAAAGGTGGAGTAGCAGGCGGATCTCCAACACAATCGTACAGAGATTTATTTCCTATTCCTGCTACAGCTTTAGCCTCAAACAATAAATTACAACAAAATCCTGGATACTAATAATTTAAAAAATTAATAAAAATGAAAAATATAACTAAATCAATAATTGCTTTATTTGCGGTAGTTGCCTTGTCTTGCAGCGTAGAGGATGTACAAAACAGACCTGTTATCGAAGGAGTTGACTCTCCAGTATTAACTGCTCCTTCAACTGGTGCAGCTTATGTACTAACAGCTGCAACTGCAACTGCACAAGCAGAACGTTTCACATGGAAATCGGCAAACTACGGTGGGGATGTACAAGTTACGTATGCCGTAGAAATAGATAAAAAAGGAAATGAATTTAAAACTCCACAATCTATAGGGTCAGTAATTTCTGAGAATCAAGTTTCTGTAACTATAGAACAATTAAACAATGCTGCATTGTCATTAAAAGCAACTCCTTTTGCACCGGGTGAATTTGAAGTAAGAGTAAAAGCTAGTGCTGGAGCTTTAGTTCCAATGTATTCTAATATAGTTGGAATTGTTGTTACACCATTTCCATCTTGGCCAAACTGGGGTATCATTGGTGACGCAACACCAACAGGTTGGGGATCTGATACTAATTTGGATTATGATTTAGCTACACAGAAATATTCAATTACAATCCATTTGACAGCAGCACATTTCAAATTTAGATTAAATGATTCTTGGGATGTAAATTATGGTGACGATGGTAATAATGGTACTTTAGAAGCTGGTGGGTCTGATGTTCCAGTTGCTGCTGAGGGTGATTATAAAATTGTGGTAGATTTTACTGCAAAAACGTATACTATTACTAAACTTTAGTAAAATGCAATTAACTAAAAAGGCTACTAGATTTGGTAGCCTTTTTTACCTTTATATTTTTTATCATGAAAAAAAAATATTTATTTAGTTTATTGGTCGGCTTTTTGTCTCTTTTTACTTATTCACAAATAACCATTACGCCTTCTGCGTTTAATGCGACAGACCAAATTACGATTACGGTTTCATTTGCGAGTGCAACTTGTAATACTATGGGAACAAGTCCTGCAAAAGTATATATGCATGCGGGCGTAGGAGATGATACAAATGCTTTTGGGATTGCAGCTGTCGGGAATTGGGGAACAGATGATGGTGTTGGTTTAATGACAAACAACGGAAACGGTACTTGGAGTAAAACTATTACGCCCAGCACTTATTTTGGATTGAATGCAACTCAACAAGCAAATGTAACCAAGCTGGGAATGGTATTCAGAAACGCAGATGGCACACAAACATTGAAACTCGCTCCCAGTTGTTCTGACTTTATTTTTAATGTTGGATTGTTTCAAGTAACATTGACTTCTCCGGCAGCAAATAGTTCGACAATAATCAGTTCTGGAGGGAGTTTGAATATACAAGCTGCCAATACCAATGGAAATGCCAGCTATAATTTGAAATCTAACGGAGTTAGTATTAATAGTGCTTCAAGTATATCTACATATTCTTTTAATCATACTAATATCACGGCTAATCAAAGCTACGAATTGGAAGTAACACAAGGGACTACAACACTCACAAAAAAATTCACCGCAATTGTAAATTCGGGAGTAATTTCTCAGGCTTTACCGGTAGGGGTCGAGGATGGAATAAATTATAATTTGGCTGATGCAACAAGAGCGACTTTGGTTCTTGATGCACCCGGAAAAGATTTTGTTTATGTAGCAGGAAGTTTCAATAACTGGCAACCAGATGCAAACTATGCCATGAAGAAAGATCCTGCAACCGGAAAATTTTGGTTAGAACTTACGGGTTTAACATCGAGTGTGAACAATACGTATCAATATTGGGTTGTAGACGCAACGCCACTTGTGGGTTCGCCAGCTTTAGTGAAAACAGCTGATCCGTATTCGACTTTGGTTTTATCGCCTTTTGATGACCCAGGTATCCCTGCGGCTAATTATCCTAATCTCCCGGTATCTCCCGTTGGGCAAGAAAGAGAAGTGACTGTTCTGCAAACTGGGCAGACAGCTTACTCTTGGAGTGCTGCAACAACTAATTTTGTGAAACCTGAAAAGGAAAAATTGGTGGTTTATGAATTGCTGGTTCGGGATTTTGATGCGCACAAAAATTTTCAAGATGTCATTAATCGCATAGATTATTTTAAAAATTTACATATCAATGCTATCGAATTACTGCCTGTCATGGAATTTGAAGGCAACGAAAGTTGGGGGTATAACACCTCCTTTCACATGGCTTTGGATAAATTTTATGGGACTTCGGAAAAATTAAAAGAGCTCATTGATTTATGCCATCAAAACGGAATTGCAGTAATTCTTGATGTTGCTTTGAATCATGCTTTTGGACGGAATCCTATGAGCCGAATGTGGATGAATGACCCTGATGGCGATGGTTGGGGAAGCCCTTCCTCTGAAAACCCTTACTTTAATACCGTTGCGAAACATTCCTATAGCGTCGGGGAAGATTTTAATCATCAACAACCCAGAACCCAATATTATGTTCATCGCGTAATCAAACATTGGATTGAAGAGTATAAAATTGATGGATTTCGTTGGGATCTAACCAAAGGTTTTACGCAGGAATGTACCGCAAATGACGAAGCCTGTACCAATGGTTACCGGGCGGATCGTGTGGCCGTATTAAAATCCTATGCCGATTATTCCTGGAGTTTAGACCCAACGCATTATACTATTTTCGAACATTTAGGAACCGATGCCGAAGAGCAACAATGGGCGAACTATAGAATCAATGAAACGCCAAGTAAAGGCGTGATGCTGTGGGGAAAAATGGTCAATGAATACAATAACCTTTCAATGGGCTATACTTCGAATATAGCAAGAATGAATAGCAGCAGCAGAGGGTTTACCAAAAACAGATTAATGGGCTATGCAGAAAGTCATGATGAGGAACGTTTGATGTATAAAAATTTACAATTCGGGAACAGCACCAATACTTCCCACAATGTAAAAACCCTAAATACCGCATTATCCAGGATGTCGGCAATTGGAGCCGTTTCTTTATTGATTCCGGGGCCTAAAATGATTTGGCATTTTGGAGAATTAGGTTATGAGGACTCCATATTTACCTGCAATAACGGGATTGTAAACACTCCAACAGATGCTAGTTCGGGCGACTGTAAATTGGATACGAAACCACAAAATCAATGGATAAATAATTGGTTGGATAACGATAACAGATATAAAATTTATGCTGATTGGGCCAAAATAATCAAGCTAAAGACCGAAGAAGCGGTGTTCTCGGGCACGGTAACTATGACAAATTCAAGTTCATTATCCCAAAACATCAAAATCACCAATGCTTCCCTGCCCGATAATACGTTGAAACAGGTTTTGATAATCGCCAATTTTGATGTAACAACCCAAAATGTAGCCACTGGATTTCCTTATGCCGGAGAATGGTTCAATCTTATGGATAACACAACATTGAATGTAACCAATGTAAATGCCCCTATTGCAATTCCAGCCGGTCAATTCAGGATTTATGGCAACAAACCTGCTTTCTCAGCAAATGTTCCATTTGCATTGCCCTCGGATAATTTTACTGTTGAATCTAAATCGGAAACTTGCGTCAACAAAAACAATGGTGAAATAATCATTACAGCCGCCCAGACTTATAATTATGTTGCCCATATTAATGGGGCAAATTACAATTTTACAAATAGCCTGACCGTTCCAAATTTGGCTTCAGGAAGCTATCCGGTTTGTATAACCATTGACGGGAAAACTTTTGAGCAATGCTTTACCGTGACCATCAATAAAGGCACTACTTTAAACGGGAAATCAACATTTTCTTCCGATAAGCTTACAGTAGAGATTACCGAAGGGACGCTTCCTTATCAAGTTTTTCTTAATGGCAGCCCGCAATTTGAAACCGATTCGGCAAATTTTACAGTCCAAGTACAAAAAGGGGATTTGTTGGAAGTAAAGTCGGCTAAGCCCTGTGAAGGAGTTTATACCAAAAGCATTGTCGGCGATTTAGGGAGTATTGTAGGCTATCCGAATCCCACACATGGCCTATTTGAAATCGCAGTGCCAACTTCCGATAAAGAGGTCACTATTGGGTTGTATTCTTTGAGCGGACAATTGGTCTCCAAAGGAACTTACCCTGTACAGAACCAAAAAGTACAGCTCCATTTAGAGAAAGAATCGGCAGGGGTTTATGTACTGAAAGTGTGTTTAGAAAATCCGGTCAGTTTAACAATCATAAAAAGATAAATCATGAGAAAAATTATCTATTCCCTTTTTATTGGTTTCTTATTGCTATCCTGTAGTGGTAATGATTCATCTCCTACACCGGAGCCCCAAAATACGGCACCGAGTGTTCCGGCATTGGTATCCCCAGCGAACGCTACACTTTGTATTGACAATGTCGTCAGTTTGGAATGGGGTGCCTCGACAGATGCTGAAAATAATCCGATTAGCTATCAGATACAAATTGCGACCGACAATCAATTTACACAAGTTGTAAAAACGGCCGAAGGCGCTGCAATTGGGCAAACAATAACTTTAAATAAAGGAACAGCTTATTATTGGAGGGTAAAGGCAACCGACAATAAAAACGCCTCCAGTAATTATTCAGCGACCTATAGTTTTTATACCGAGGCGGTGGCGGTGGCAAACTATCTGCCATTTTTACCCCAATTGGTTCAGCCGGAAATTAATTCTTTTATTAATCCGGCAACAGCAATCTTGAAATGGACAGCAACGGATGTTGATACCAATAATGTTCTTACCTACGATGTTTATCTTGGAACCGCAAATCCCCCTATCGCAAAAGTAGGGGACAATTTGGCATCAACTTCTTTAGGGGTAAACCCGTTGCAAGCTGCCACAAATTATTATTGGAGAGTTGTGGTAAAAGACAATAAAGGAGGAGAAACCATAGGTCAGGTATGGTACTTTAAAACCAATTAAAGCAACCATTTAATACTAAAAACATGAATTTAAAAGAATATAATAAAAAGGCATTTGAACAATTATTGAAAATAAAATTCATAATGTTATTTTTATTTTCGTTGCACGCAAACGCTCAAATACAAAGGGTAGAACCTCCTTTTTGGTATGCCGGAATGCATAATCACGAAGTGCAGATTTTATTTTATGGCAAAAATATCGCCGAAAATGAAGTGGCCGTTTCGAATGCGATTTCCATCAAAGCCATTCAAAAAACAGAGAATCCTAATTATCTTTTTGTAACTATTGACACTAAAAATGTGTCCGCTCAGGATATCCTTTTTTCTTTTTCGAAAAATAAAAAAGTGACGTTTACCAAGAAATATGCTTTAAAACAGCGCAAAGAAAATTCGGCTTCACGCAAAAGCTACGATGCTTCCGATATGATTTACCTGATAATGCCCGATCGTTTTGCGAATGGAAATCCCAAAAACGACAGCGAAAAAATGCTTGCCGAAAAAGCTGATAGAAATAACCCAAGCGGAAGACATGGAGGTGATATTGAAGGAATAATTCAAAATCTGGATTATATCAAAGAATTAGGTGCTACGGCACTTTGGCCGACACCGCTTTGCGAAGACAATGACCCTCAAGGTTCTTATCACGGATACGGACAATCGGATGTGTACCGCATTGATCCGCGTTATGGAACCAATGAGGATTACCTGAGATTGGCTGCCGAATTGCACAAAAGAGACATGAAACTCATCATGGATTATGTGACCAACCATTGGGGAACGGCGCACTGGATGATAAATGATTTGCCTACCTATGATTGGATTCATCAATTTCCGGGTTATGCACAAACCAATTACCGCATGACGACCCAATTTGATCCCAATGCTTCCAAAATTGACGCTAAAATGTGCATGGATGGCTGGTTTGTAAAATCAATGCCGGACTTAAATCAGTCAAATCCTTTGGTGTTAAATTATTTGATTCAAAATGCCATTTGGTGGATAGAATATGCCGATTTAGATGGGTTTAGGGTAGATACCTATTCGTACAATAATAAGGAAGGTATCGCAAAATGGACGAAAGCCATCACCGAAGAATATCCTAATTTTAATATTGCAGGCGAAGTTTGGATGCATGACCAAGCACAAATGGCTTATTGGCAAAAAGACAGTAAACTGGCCGCCATTCAAAATTACAATTCCTATTTACCCAGCGTAATGGATTTTACTTTAATGGAAACACTTGCTAATGTATTTAAAGAGAATCAATCGGCATGGGATAAAGGAATTATTAATGTTTATGATAATTTCACCAATGATTTTTTGTATCCCAATCCAAATAGTATAATGACTTTTGTCGAAAATCACGACACCCAACGTTTTAACGAGATCTATAAAAAAGGTTTTAAAAAGTACCAAATGGCCATGGCTCTGATTGCTACTGTCCGTGGTATTCCACAACTCTATTATGGCTCTGAAATTGGCATGGCCGGAAATAAAAATGAAGGTGACGGAGCAATTCGCTTAGATTTTCCAGGCGGATGGAAAGGCGACACCCACAGCGCCTTTACTAAATCGGGAAGAACCGCGGCAGAACAGCAATTCTTTGATTTTACTGCTAAATTATTCCAATGGAGAAAAGAAAATGAAGCTGTACATTTCGGAAAAATGACCCACTATATTCCAGAAAATAATGTCTATGTTTACTTTAGGTTTACCGATAAAAAAACTGTGATGGTTGTTGTGAATAATGGATTGACTACAAGAAATATCGAAACAAAACGCTTTCAGGAAAATATAAAAGATTTCAAATCAGGAAAAGATGTTTTGTCTGGAAAACTTATTGATTTAAAAAGTGAATTTATGATTGAAGCACAATCGGTTTTGCTACTAGAATTGGAATGAAAAAATAGTAGCTTTGTTTGATTCTAATTTTTAGGTTTCTATAAGCGTTTCTTAGCTTTTTAGATAAATTAAACGAGTAGCTACAATTTGTATGAAAATAAATAAATGGATTCTTGGTTTTTTGTTGGTCGCCCTTTGTTCTTGCAATAAAAAACAGACTCTTATTAAAGAACAGCCAGAAGATGTGGCTACACCCGCAAATATGGTTTGGGTGCCTGGAAACACGTTTACTCAAGGAGCAAAAACAAACGACAGATTAGCACTCGAACATGAAAAACCAGCACATAGTGTTGCTGTTGATGGTTTTTTTATGGATATCACCGAAGTTACCAATGCCAGTTTTAAAAAATTTGTAGGCGAAACTCATTATGTCACCACTGCCGAAAGACCTATTATTTGGGAAGAATTTAAAAAAACTTTGCCTGAAGAAACGCCTAAACCAGCCGATTCTTTATTGCAACCTGGTTCTTTGGTTTTTAATGATAAAGTAAAAAATGTTACGGATTATACTGATTTTAGACAATGGTGGAAATGGGTTACAGGAGCTAACTGGCGTCATCCTGAAGGGAAAAAATCCAATATTATAGGAAAAGACAATTATCCGGTAGTGCATATTTCCTTTGAAGATGCTGAGGCTTATTGCAAATGGGCGAAACGTAGATTGCCAACGGAAGCCGAATGGGAATTAGCAGCTATGGGAAATTTAAAAAACAGCATTTACACTTGGGGAAATGATAAGTCAAAAATAGATAAAGAAGCCAATACCTGGCAAGGTAATTTTCCAAATTATAATAGTAATCAAGACGGTTATGCTGCTTTGGCTGCCGTAAAATCATTTGCTCCAAATTCATTAGGAATTTATGATTTATCTGGAAATGTCTGGGAATTTACGCAGGATTATTACAATGCAAATTATTATCAGGAATTGTTTTCGAAAGGAGAAACAACACGCAATCCGCAAGGTGCTGCCGAAGCTTTTAATCCAAATAATCAATTTGAAAAAGAAAGAATAATAAAAGGAGGTTCTTTTTTGTGTAACGAATCCTATTGTTCTAGTTTTAGAATTTCTGCCCGAATGGCATTGGCTGAAGGTTCCAGTTCCAATCATGCCGGTTTTAGAACGGTAGCCGATTTAAAAATGCTTCAACGAAAGTAATCTAAATTATAATACGGTTTTTTTGTAGTTTCGTCATTGACTATTTCCGTTTTGGATTTAGACAGATTAATAGAAATTATGAATAGCAATTTTCGTCGATATATTTTACTTGGGTTGTTTTTGTGTTTCTGTGTATTTCTAAATGCGCAGCAGTCTTTCGTATTTACCTCCATCGATTCTAAAAATGGACTTTCGGAAAATAGAGTACGTACTATTTTGCAGCTTCAAGATGGGCGAATGGTTGTCATTACCGAAGGGGTTACCAATATTTATGATGGAACTTCCTTTAAATATTTACATTTAGAAGGCAATAATATTTCCCGTCTCACTGGCTATTCAGGATTTCACCACGGCTATGTGGACCAAGAATATGTCTGGATAAAAGACAAAGGAAAGTTGATGCTTCTTGATATAAAACAGGAACGTTTTGTGTCGAAACCAGATAGCGTTTTATTTAAAATGGGAATTCGAGAACCCATTGCCGACTTTTTTCTTGATGCTTCTCAGAATTATTGGGTGCTTACTTCTTCTGATAAGTTGTTATTTCGAAATGCCAAAAATGGAAAGACTTCAATTTTTCTTAAAAATGTTTCTACTCCCAATGGATCAAAAGACCAATTGTATGATGTAGCTGTTATACGCCAACAACTTTTTCTTTTTTATAGAAACGGATTAATCGTTTGTTATGATTTGAAAACAGCCAAAGAGTTGTATAAAACCAATTCTTTGTCGAATGAAAATCCAACGAAATATGGCAACACGCTGATGGTTGTTCAGTCGGAGAATTCATTGTATCAGATACGAAATGGAGGAGGAGGTATTATGTTAGGGTATGATATTAAAAAACGGACTCATACAAAAATACTTCAAACCGACTATTGGCTCAATACGATTTCTGTTGATAGTAAAGGCAATTTATGGGTGAGTTGTGCCATCGGATTGTGGTTGATTGACAAGAACCTGAAACAAAAACAATTTATTCCATCGTTTAAGTTGGTTGATGGAACCGAAGTAAATACCGAAGCAAGTACGCTTTATAACGATTCCCAAGGCGGACTCTGGATTGGGACATTCAATCACGGATTGTTGTATTATCATCCCGACCGATTCAAATTTAAGAATGTTGGGAAAACGTTTTTTGGGACACAATTAAAAGATATTGATGTAACTTGTTTTGAGCAAACGGCACAAAATACGATTCTGGTTGGAACAAAAAAGGGACTGTACAGCTATTCGCCCAAAACTTCGAAACTTTTCATTTTTCGCGAATTACCTGCCGATGTAGATTGTCTTTCGATGACAAAAGACTCCCAAAATCGGATTTGGATTTGTACCAGGAATAAAGGAGTGTATTGTTTGCAAAACAATCAGCTTAAACATATTGATGGGCTTGGTGGAAATTGCCGTTCCATTGCGGAGAAACCGGATGGACAATTTTTAGTTGCAACATCTGATGGATTAGCTAATTTTAATCCTGTGAGTGGAAAGTTTCAGTCACTTCAATTGACATTGAATGGCGAAGCATTAGGTTCCGTTTCTCAATTGATTCCTTTTGACAAACAATCTTTTTTGGGAAGAAGTAACACTGGATTGTTTGTTTATAATTATAAAATGAACAACATCCGCCAACCGCTGAAAGAACTTTTGAAGAACGAAAACCAAAATTATACAGCTATTTTTAAGGACAGTCGTGGGATTGTGTGGATTGGAACTCAGGATGGATTAAGTGTTTGGCAGCCATCAAAAGCCGAATTGCATACGCTTTTTACCGATGATGGTTTGGTTAATAACAGCATTAAAGGAATTGTAGAAGATAAACAAGGACTAATATGGATTACCACAGCGGGAGGTGTTTCCCGTATTGCGGTAAATAATAAAGGAAAACAGCTTCGTTTTTCTATTGCTAATTTCAATCATTATGATGGGGTGATTGAAAATGAATTTACTCCTTCCGCTACTTTTGCATCAGATAAGGGGCAGCTCTTGATGGGCGGTGTAAATGGGTTCAATATCATCGATTTGCAAAAACCTTGGTCGTTTAAACAATTGCAAAAACCATTGTTTACTGGCTTGATGCTTTTTGGAACTAAAGTAAAATCGGGTGAATCCTATGATGGTAATACCATATTGAAAAATGCAATCGCTACAACTAAAAGTATAGCTTTAAACTATAATCAGAACTTTATAAGTGTTGATTTTTCGGCATTGAATTATGTCAATCCCACGCAAACGTATTACCGCTATCGTTTGGAAGGTGTTGATGATAATTGGCGTGAAATAGTGGCGCAAAACGGAACTGGAACTGCCACTTATACTAATTTGGCTTCAGGAACTTATGTGCTGAAAGTGAAAGCAGCCAGCAATAGTAGAGAATGGTCGAAGGAGTATGCCGAAATCAGCATTGTTGTTAATCCGCCTTTTTGGAAAACGCCGATCGCTTATGTTTTGTATCTGGCAATCGTCTTGCTGTTGCTTTATTTGTCGTTGTCGTATTATAAAAAATGGACCAATCAGCAATTAATGCGAAAGAATGAAGAAAAACTGAATCAAATGAAGTTTAGTTTCTTTACTAATGTCAGTCACGAATTCCGCACACCGCTTACGTTGATTATTACTCCGTTGGAATCCATATTGAAAGAAATAAAAGAGACGGCTATCGAATCCAGGATTAAATTAGTGCACCGTCATGCGTTAAACTTACAGCATTTGGTAAATCAATTATTGGATTTTAGACGCTTGGAAATTTCGGGTGAAAAACTGAATCTAACTTTTGGCGATTTGGTAGATTTTGTAACGCAATTCGAAGATTTATTTGGCAAACTAGCTCAGGAAAAACAGATTGAGTTTTCGATACAATCCGAAAAGCCAGAGTCATTTATGTATTTTGATAAAGACAAATTATATAAGGTAATCAATAACCTGTTGTCGAATGCTTTTAAATTTACTCCAGCAGGGGGAACAATTACAGTCCAACTTTCGCAACCAATGGAGAATCAAAATTTGGATTTTGTTCAGCTTAAAGTTATCGATTCAGGTTCGGGAATCTCAGAAAACGATTTACCTAATGTATTCAATCGTTTTTATCAGGCTTCAACAACTCAGGGTGGAAGTGGTATTGGATTGCATTTGGTGAAAGAATATGTAGCATTGCATTCGGGAGATATAATTGTGGAAAGTGAACCCAATGTAAAAACGGTATTTGCTGTTACAATTCCAACAAATCTTGTTCCTCAAAAAATAGATTTTGAAACTCTTCTTGTAGTTCCTGAAGACACAATCGGTAATCAGATTATTGCAACACCATCAAAAAAAGAAACCCTTTTAGTAGTCGAAGACAATGACGATTTAAGGCATTTTCTGGTAACGGAGTTGTCTCATAAATACGAAGTTTTTGAAGCTGCTGATGGTGAAGAAGGAGAACATTTGGCTTTGTCAAAATCTCTCGATTTGATAGTAAGTGACGTGATGATGCCCAAAGTCGATGGCTTTGAACTATGCAAACGCATAAAATCGAATGTACAGACTTCGCATATTCCAGTAATATTATTGACTGCTCGCACATCCGAAGAGTTAAAAATGACTGGGTATCAATCGGGAGCCGATGAATATTTGGCTAAGCCATTTAATTTGGAAATATTATTACTTCGAATAGATAAATTGATTGCACAGAAAAATCAACGGCAATCAACCTTCTCGCAAAAATTAGAGGTGAATCCAAAAGAGATTACCATTACTTCAATTGACGAACAGTTAATCGAAAAAGCACTTGGCTACATGGAAAAAAACATGGATAATCCCGATTATTCCGTTCAGCAGTTTAGTCAGGATTTGGGAATGGATCGAACGGTTTTATATAAAAAAATGCAATCCATAACTGGGCTTGCCCCTTCGGAATTTATTCGTTCCATTCGATTAAAACGCGCCGCACAACTTTTAATTCAGGGGCAGTATCCCGTAGCCGAAGTAGCCGAGAAAGTGGGTTTTAATACGCAGAAATATTTCAGTAAATATTTTAAGGAAGCTTTTGGAGTCAGTCCTTCAAAGTATGCTCAAAATGAAAAAAATGCGGATAATGAGCTGTTATAGATGAATAAACAACGAAATGTACCAATGAAAACAACATATCATACCCATTCGTTTAAGTGAATAAAAATAGCTTTGGTTCTTATTGATTAACTTAAATTAAACCAAATGAAAAATGCATTTCTGAATAGAAATCACCAGTACATTCTGTTACTTGTGTTGTTTTCTTTTACTTCATTAGCAGCTCAAAATTATCAAAAAACAACCTTAAGGGTAAAAATTAAATTGCAGTCCTACAATAAGGATATATGGTTTCCTTAAAAAGGAAAAATCTTAAAGTTGATGTTAATTGAAATCGGACAAGATATCTTATCATACACTTGCTAAATTAGAAATTTTTAATTATTGCAACTTATTTAAAGTGAACTCTATAAACTTTCATTTATTCAGTGATGAAAACAAATAATAAAAACAAATGATAAAAAGTAAATTTAAAAAATTTGCTGTAGTAGTATTCATTAGTCTAACCTCACCTATTGGTTTTGAATGTCTTGCACAAAATCCAATTATTCAAACAAGATATACTGCAGATCCTGCTCCTATGGTGTACAACAATACTTTTTATGTATATACGGGGCATGACGAAATTACTAAAACAAATAAATGGTTTAATATGAAAGAATGGAGATGCTATTCATCAACAGATATGTCAAACTGGACAGATCTCGGATCACCAATGAACTTGAAAACATTTAGTTGGGGAAATGTTGATGCATGGGCTTCCCAATGCGTTTACCGAAACGGAAAGTTTTATTGGTATGCTTGTATCAGACTAAAAAAAAACAGGTTTGGAATTGGAGTTGGAGTATCAGACAGACCTGAGGGACCTTTTACCGATGCAATCGGAAAACCATTGATTACAGGTGATAACTATCTTGATCCAACTGTGTTTATAGACGATGACGGTCAAACCTATATGTATTTTGGTAACGGGAAACTTTGGCTGGTGAAATTAAATCAAGATATGATTTCCACTTCAGGCCCAATAATAGAAATTCCCCAGACAGCAGCATCTGTTGATAGCTATCTTGAAGCTCCTTGGTTATATAAGCGTAACGGATTATACTACTTGACATATGCTGGTCAGGTACCTGAAAGAGAAAACATCTGTTATAGTACGAGTTCAAGTCCAACTGGTCCTTGGGAATATAAAGGTGTCATTATGCCAGAAGAAGGTGCCAGTTGGACAAACCATCCAGGAATAATTGATTATAAAGAAAATTCTTATTTTGTATATCATAATGGTGCATTGCCAGGAGGAGGAAATAGTTGTCGTTCAGTATGTGTGGATCAATTTAAATATAATGCAGATGGCACAATACCGCTGATTAGGATGACAACAACAGGTTCGGAACAGATTGGAAATCTAAACCCATATATCAGGCATCAGGCAGAAGAAATCTGTTGGGAAGAGGGTATTAAGACCGAAACAAGCAGCAAGATTGGTGTCTTTGTTACGTCTATTGACAATGGTGATTACATTAAAGTGAAAGGTGTTGATTTTGGTAAAGGAGCGAAAGCGTTCAAAGCAAGTGTGGCTTCTGCTTCTAAAGGAGGAAAAATCGAAATTCATATTGATAGCGCTTTGGGTCTTTTGTTAGGAACCTGTAATATTGAAAATACTAATGATTGGAACAAGTGGATTACTAAAAGATGTAAACTAATTAAAACAAAAGGAGTGCATGATGTGTATTTTGTTTTCAAGGGCGAAGAAGGTAAGTTATTCAATTTTGATTACTGGAAGTTCAAATAAATATAAACATAAAACAAATGAAAAAAAGTAAATTCAAAAAACTTGCTGTAGTAGCATTCATTAGTCTAACTTCTCCAATTGGTATTAAATGTCTTGCACAAAATCCAATTATTCAAACAAAATATACTGCAGATCCTTCACCGATGGTTTATAAAGACACGGTATTTCTTTATGCCGGTCATGACGAAGATGATGCCAAAGGTTTTAAAATGTATAATTGGTTACTTTATACCACGACGGATATGGTAAATTGGACTGACCATGGGATTGTTGCATCTCTAAACATGTTTAGTTGGGCTGCCGAAAATGGAGCATGGGCTCCTCAATGTATAGCCAGAAACGGTAAGTTTTATATGTATTGCCCTGTGGCCAAGAAAAAAGGCTCAATGGCAATTGGCGTAGCAGTTTCAAACAGCCCTTATGGACCTTTTATCGATGCGTTAGGAAAACCACTGATTGAAAACAATAGTACTGGTGACATTGATCCAACCGTATTTATAGATGATGAAGGACAAGCTTATATGTATTGGGGAAATCCAAACTGTTTTTATGTAAAGTTGAATACTGATATGATTTCATATTCAGGTGATATTGTAAAAATTGATTCTAAACCAGCAAATTATCAGGAAGGACCATGGTTCTACAAGAGGAACGGACATTATTATTTAGCTTACGCATCGAAATGTTGTCCCGAAGGAATGGGTTATGCAATGAGTAATAATCCAACAGGTCCTTGGGAATATAAGGGAATGATTATGGATCCTAACCACTTATCATCAGGAAACCATCCAGGTATAATAGATTACAAAGGTAATTCGTATGTTTTTGGTTTTAATTATGCACTTTTATGGGCTAAGTCTAATACTCATTACGAAAGACGTTCAATATGTCTGGAAAAAATGACTTATAATGCTGATGGCACCATTCAAAAATTGCCTTTTTGGTCAACAACAGGGCCTGAACAGATTGGCACTTTAAATCCTTATCTTAGAAATGAAGCAGAATGCATTGCATGGGAATCTGGTGTGAAAACAGAAAAAAGTGATCTTACTGGAGTATACGTGACTGATATTGAAAATACTGATTACATTAAAGTAAAGGGAGTGAATTTTGAAAATGGAGCAAAATCACTAGAAGTAAGCGTGTCTTCCGATACAAAAGGAGGGGAAATTGAAATTCACGCCGATAGTCTTTCTGGTCCTTTACTAGGAACATGTTTGGTACAAAATACAGGTCATTGGCAAAAGTGGGTTACTAAAAAATGCGCAATAAGCAAAACAAAAGGGATACACGATCTCTATTTTGTATTTACCAGTGGTGAAGGCAAAATGTTTAATTTTGACTGGTGGAAATTTTCTACTAAAAGATAAAAAGAACTAAACCACTCTTTATTTTCAGTGCAAAGATTTGTTTGATAAGAGACTGAAAGCCTCAATTTTGGAAACTTTTTATCAATACTAAAAAATCGAAGATTATATTTTTACATTACTAAAATACTGCCATAAATTGCAGGGTTTTAGACCCGGAACAAATAAATAAACATAAGGGTACCTTAAAAACTCACGAATTTGAATAAGTGTCCAAGAATGCTTAAATTGCTCTGATGAAAAAATTTAAGAGACATAGAGATTACGGTTTTTTTGACCAAGATATTCGATTATCAAAATTGAGCAAATTAGGAGATCCTTTAGAGAAACTAAATGCACATATTGATTTTGAGATTTTTAGAGATTTATTAGAAACTAATCTTTCAAAAATTGCCAAAGGTAAGGGAGGAAGAAAACCCTATGATTATGTTTTGATGTTCAAAATTTTAATCCTTCAGCGTTATTATAATGTGTCGGATGACCAAATCGAATATCAAATAAATGACAGAATGAGCTTTATGCGCTTCTTAAATTTGACTATAGCAGATGACATTCCTGACAGTAAAACAGTTTGGAGTTTTAGAGAGCAATTGATTGATCTAAAATTAGTTGACGAATTATTTGCTTTGTTTTTGAAAGAGTTGGAGCAACTAAATTTGATAATAAACGAAGGAAAAATAATTGACGCTAGTTTTATAGAAGTTCCAAAACAAAGAAATAGCAGGGCTGAAAATGCTGAAATTAAAGCTGGAAACACTCCGGAATCGTTCAATGAAAATTCGAATAAAAAATCTCAAAAGGATTTAGATGCAAGATGGACTAAAAAGAATAATGTAAGTTATTATGGTTATAAAAATCACGTAAAAGTAGATGCTAAAAGTAAATTAATTGTAAAATATGAGGTAACAGATGCTTCTGTACATGACTCACAAACGCTAGAAAGTCTACTCGATGAAAATGATTCAGATGAAGATTTCTATGGAGATTCTGCTTATAGAGGTCAAAAGCAACAAGATATTATATCTCAAAAAGAGATGAGCGATAAAACCTGTAAAAAAGGCTACAAAAACAACCCGTTAACCGAACAAGATAATGCAATTAACAAAGAGAAATCAAGGGTTCGCTCAAGGGTTGAGCATGTTTTTGGTTTCATGGAAGGAAGTATGAACGGAATGAATTTGTATGCCATTGGACTAAAAAGAGTTGAAGGACTTATTGGGTTGATGAATTTGACCTACAATATGTTTAGAAAAATTCAAATTCAAACTATTTAATGGGAACGTGCGCATAGTTACCAATACAAAATATTACAACAGCCTTGGTTTTTAGGTATTTAACCGAGAGATGGTTCTCAAAATATGAAAACTTAAAAACTACTTTCTGTTTTTTAAAAACGCTAAGAAGCAATTAGAAATACTGAAAGTAGTTTTTAGAGATTACCATAAATACAAACATAATATGAAAAAAATCTATTTAATTCTATCATTTTTAATAGTTTTTGCTATTAATAGTCAGGCACAATCGTATCAAAAAACAAATTTGGGTATAAAATCTAAAATCAATTCAATAGATATCGAAATTCAATTTTATAACCCAAACATTGTTCGTATTTTGAAATCACCTGAAGGAGTTGCTTTCAAAAAAGAAAGTCTTTCCGTAAACAAAAAACCACAGGATACAAAATTCACAATCCAACAAAAAGGAGATATCATTTCGTTGAAAAGCGAAAAACTGAAAGTTGATGTTAATTTGAAATCGGGTAAAATATCTTATTATACACTTGCTGGAGCAGCACTTTTAAGTGAGAAAGAATCGGGTACAACGTTTACTGATTTTGATGATGCAGGATCTAAAACCTATAGCATCAATCAATTATTTACACTCGACAAAGACGAGGCTATTTATGGTCTGGGGCAACAACAGCGAGGCAAATTATCGCTGCGTAACGCAAAAATCAACATGGTACAAGGCAACCTCGATGATTATGTTCCTTTCCTTGTTTCTACAAAAGGTTACGGATTGTTCTGGGATAATTATTCTCCTACTACTTTCGAAGATAAGCCAGAAAGTACTTCATTCAAATCAGAAGTTGGTGATTGCATTGATTATTATTTTATGGTTGGTGGAAATATTGACGGTTCCATTGCAGGTATGCGTGAACTTACCGGACAAGCTCCCATGTTTCCATTATGGACATTTGGTTATTGGCAAAGTAAAGAACGTTATAAGAGCCAAAATGAACTGGTAGGCGTAGTGAGTAAGTATCGTGAACTGGGTGTTCCACTTGATGGAATTATTCAGGATTGGCAGTACTGGGGGAATAATTATTTGTGGAATGCTATGGACTTTCTTAACCCCGAATTCCCTAGCCCAAAGAAAATGGTGGATGATATTCACAACATGAATGCACACGTAATTATTTCTATTTGGAATTCATTTGGACCACAAACCAAGCAATTCAGAGAAATGCAACCAAAGGGCATGCTTTTGAATTTTGGTACTTGGCCACAATCTGGATTGGATACATGGCCGCCAAACCGTGACTATCCATCAGGTGTTCAGCCTTATGATCCATACAATCCAGAAGCTCGTGATATATATTGGAAGTATTTAAACAAAGGTCTTTTCTCGTTGGGAATTGACGGATGGTGGATGGATTCGTCCGAACCAGATCATCTAGACTTTAAACCTTCCGATTTTGATTTAAAAACGCACCTTGGTTCATTTAGAAAAGTGCGTAATGCTTTCCCGTTGATGACAGTAGGAGGAGTTTCAGAACACCAACGTGCGGCAAGTTCTGACAAGCGTATCTTTATCCTTACCCGCTCAGCATTTGCCGGACAGCAACGTTACGGAGCAAATACATGGTCGGGCGATGTGAATTCATCTTGGCAATCCTTGCGCAATCAAATTCCTGCAGGCCTGAACTTTTCTATGAGTGCAATTCCTTATTGGAATACGGATATTGGTGGTTTTTTTGCAGGTGCTTATAAAAAAGGATGGGGTGAAGGAACCAAGAATCCATCATTTCAAGAATTGTATGTTCGTTGGCTTCAGTTTGGGGCATTTACGCCTATGATGCGTTCGCATGGTACAGATATTCCTCGAGAAATATATAATTTTGGAAAAAAAGGCGAAACAATCTATGATGCGATAGCCAAAACAATTGATTTGCGTTATTCACTGTTGCCCTATATTTATTCTGCTTCTTGGGATATTACAAATAATCAATCTACTATGATGCGTGCTTTGGTAATGGATTTTAATGATAAGAAAGTGGTAGACATGAACAATGAGTATCTATTTGGTAAATCAATATTGGTTGCGCCAATTGTTAATGCCCAGTATACTCCGGAAACTATTGTAAAATCAAACGAAGAAACAGGTTGGGATAAAAATAATGATGCCAACAGTACAAAAGCCCAAGCTGTAACTTTTACCCAAGTTAAATCAACAAAAGTGTATTTGCCGGAAGGAACAGCGTGGTATGACTTCTGGACAAACGAGAAAATTAATGGAGGTAAGGAAATTGAAAAAGCAACAACCATCGATGAAATCCCTTTGTACATTAAATCAGGAAGTATTATTCCTTTTGGTCCAAAAGTGCAATATGCTACGGAGAAAAAATGGGATAAATTAGAAATCCGTGTTTATCCTGGAGCTAATGGCGAATTCACTTTATACGAAGATGAAAACGACAATTACAATTATGAAAAAGGAGCCTATTCTACTATAACTTTTAAATGGAATGAGCAAACCAAAACATTAACTGTTGGAAAAAGAAAAGGAGACTTCAAAGGAATGATAAAAAACAGAACGTTTAATATTATCCTTGTAAGTAAGGAAAAAGGAACTGGAATGACTGGTACAACTAATTTCGATAAAACAATTAGCTACGACGGAAAAGAAAAATCAGTGAAATTGTAAAATTTTCATTCTTTAGAATAAATAAAAAATCCTTAAACAGTGATGTTTAAGGATTTTTTGGTGGAGAATACCGGATTTTAATTTAATAAAATCTGGTGTTTTTTTCATTTTTAAAGCCTTGATTATCAGTGTTATTGTTTTTAAGAATTTCTAATTCGTAGTTCTTTTTGAAACAAATTTGACACAGGTCAGCAGAGGGGAGCGATTATGGCCATTGAGAATTTCGCAATTTATTATATTTTACTTTTTCAATCATAAATCTGTTTATACTCAAATGCAATATTTACTCAAATTCATTATTTGCTATTATTTTATATATGGCTTTCCCTTTTGTTGTCCATTTGTAGCTATAATTATTAGTACTAACAATTATATCATTTGAAACATAAAATCTTAAAATATCAGCTGTAATTTCTCGTTCAGTCCTTAAATCATTATCATTCCTTCTTCCAAGTATATGATCTTCTATAATTTTAAATGCATTTTTTAGTTTTTCATTTTCTGTTATTTGTTTAACTAAGTTCTGTGTATCATCATTAGAAGTTCTATCACCAATATCTGGGATATTATTATTTCGAGTCTGTGAACTTTCTATAATACCTTTTAATTGTTCAATTTCTTTGTTTTTATCTGCAAGCAATGTATCAAAACGTTTTTCACTTGTAAGTAACAATTCCCTTAAATTAATCGAGTCTTCAATTGTCAAAAGTTGTTTGCTTTCCACAAAATTCTTTTTGTTAACTCTCCACTTATTGAAAATTAAGTCAAGCCAGTAAGATCCATTTGTTACAAAGGGAAGCAAAAGCAAAATAGCTGCAGTCGAAATCAAAGGGTAATATACAAGATGCCATGTATCATTACAATTTTCTAGTATATAATCAATTTTGTTTCCAGTGATATTATTCTCACTAACAAAAAATGTCAGATAAATAATTTTCCAGTTCCAAATAAGCCAAGAGATAATTAATGTTCCATAAAAAGGACTTGTTAGCCTTTGTGAAAGTATAGATTCTACAGATTTTTTCGTTTCATCAAACATTTAAAGTTAATTTATACAGTTACTATGAATTGTCTCTATTTTGTATGGCGTCTAAATTTCCTTGCGGCAATGAATTATACATTTCATCTATTTCTTTTGGCTCGGATATTAATTTAGTAGCAATAAAATTTACTAGCTTGAATAGCGTATTAGCAATTTCACGATTATCGTTTAAATTTAATTCACCTGGATGAACAGATTCGTTGCCAATTACTCTTACAGTATCTAGTGCTTTTTGAACTTGGGCAGGTAAACCTTTTGCAACTAAATTTTTAATATCATTATTGATATTTTTACCAGGTTCACCTAAATGTTTACATAATTTTTGAATTGCAAGTCTTAACAATGCAGCTGAACTTCTTGGTGATATATTTAGAACATTTGCAGCTTCATTATAATCATTAATTATATAATCAGGAAGATCCAAATTTGCTGGTTCAACAATCGTATTTTGAGGATAAATTATATTTTCACCTTTCCAAATTGTATTACCACCACAACTTGTGCAATAGGAGACATTAAATTCTTTATTATAATAAATATGTGAATTACTAGCAGTAAGCTTTTGAGCACATTGCATTTGAGACCAGTCTTGTTTAGCATAAACGTGGCATTGCGGGCAATTAAAGGCTCTTAATCCTAATTCTGGAGCTATGTATTGTGTTTTCATCTATTTTTGTTATTAATTGTCTCCTTGTAATGACAAAGTTGATTATTTTTTGAAATTACCAAAGGATAATTGTAGTAAAAGTACAACAATTGTATTGATTAAAAATAGTAGTTATGTATGTTTATTTAACTGATAAAGAAAACTTGAAAAGGACTAATTTGCGTAAATAATATTGACACGAAATTGACACAGATAATTTATAAAAAAAACCGCTAACCTCAATGTTTATAGAAGTTAGCGGAAATTATGTGGAGAATACCGGATTCGAACCGGTCACCCCTTGCCTGCCAGGCAAGTACTCTAGCCAAATGAGCTAATCCCCCAAGTTCGGCAAATATAGTATTTTATGGGATTCAAAAAAAACAACTTTTGAAAAAAGTATTGTTTCTGTCGAATATTTTTAACTTTACCTAAAAACTATTCAATGGATATGCAAAGTTCTAAAGGCTCATTAATTACAACTATTGAAAATAATATTGCTACGGTTGAATTTGGACATCCGGCGAGCAATTCTTTTCCTCGTTCCTTATTGGATTTATTGACTTCCGAAATCAATACTTTAAGTGGTAATGATACCGTTAACGTGATTGTTTTAAAGAGCAAAGGAACGGCTGCTTTTTGTGCTGGTGCTTCTTTTGATGAGCTTTTGGCTGTTTCAAATCAAGAAGAAGGATTGGAATTTTTTTCTGGATTTGCTCATTTAATTAATGCCATGCGTCGTTGTTCTAAATTGATTATTGGACGTATTCACGGAAAAGCAGTTGGAGGAGGAGTAGGCATTGCAGCAGCTTGCGATTATGTTTTTGCAACAGCAAATGCTTCTATAAAATTATCTGAATTAGCCATCGGAATAGGTCCTTTTGTGATTGAACCAGCCGTGAGTAGAAAAATAGGTAAAACAGCGATGACCGAAATGACTTTGGCAGCTCACGAATGGAAATCGGCGACTTGGGCACAACAAAAAGGATTGTATGCTGCCGTTTTTGAAACTGCTGAATTATTAGATAATGCTATTGCCGATTTTAGCTCCAAATTAGCTTCCTATAATCCCGATGCTTTATTGGAAATGAAGAAAGTTATTTGGGAAGGAACTGAAGATTGGGAATCACTTTTATTAGAAAGAGCAGCAATTACGGGACAATTGGTTTTGTCTGATTTTACTAAAAAAGCTTTAACCCAATTTAAAAAATAATTTTTTCAGGAGCTATTCCCGTCATCCACTATATCTTTTATCTCTTTTTGAGAAAGAGATAAAAGGATGCCGTTTCTACCGGGGCTAAAATCGACGAAATTTCAAACAAACAATTTTCAAGTCATTTCTCATATCAATTCATTAAATTTGCAGTCAAAATAAATCCACGATGAGTAATATCAGAATTACAAAACAATTTAGTTTCGAAACAGGTCATGCCTTATACGGTTACGACGGAAAATGTAAAAACGTACATGGTCACAGTTATAAATTGTCTGTAACGGTTATTGGAAAACCAATTACAAACCGTAATGATGTTAAATTCGGAATGGTAATCGATTTCTCGGATTTGAAAAAAATTGTCAAAGAAGAAATTGTAGATCAGTTTGATCATGCGACTGTTTTTAACGAAACTACGCCACATGTTGAGTTGGCTCAAGAATTAAAAAACCGAGGACATCACGTAATTTTAGTAGATTATCAGCCAACCAGTGAAAACATGGTTGTTGATTTTGCAGAAAGAATAATCAGAAGATTGCCTGAAAGAATCACTCTTTTTTCTTTAAAATTGCAGGAAACAGAATCTTCATTTGCAGAGTGGTTTGCGAGTGATAATCTTTAAAAAAGTTGTACGTTATAAGTTAGATGTTAAGTAAATCTCTTAACTTCTAACCCTTAACTTCTAACCCTTAACACATCGAATGAAAAAAGTATATTTTGCTTCTGACCAACATTTTGGAGCGCCAACAGCCGAATTAAGTTTTCCAAGAGAACAAAAATTTGTCGCCTGGCTTGACGAAGTGAAAAAAGATGCCGAAGCTATTTTTCTTTTAGGGGATTTATTCGATTTCTGGTTCGAATACAAAACTGTTGTTCCTAAAGGTTTTGTACGAGTTTTAGGAAAGCTTGCCGAAATTCGCGACAGCGGAATTCCGATTTATTTCTTCGTAGGAAATCACGATTTGTGGATGGATGATTATTTAGAAAAAGAATTTAACATTCCAGTCTATCATGACAATCAGGAATTCACTTTTAATGGAAAAACTTTTCTTATTGGACACGGAGACGGAAAAGGTCCTGGCGATTTAGGATACAAACGCATGAAAAAAGTGTTTACCAATCCGTTTTCTAAATGGCTTTTTAGATGGCTTCATCCTGATATTGGGGTGCGTTTGGCACAATATCTTTCGGTAAAAAATAAATTGATTTCTGGTGAATCTGACGTGAAATTTTTAGGTGAAGAGAACGAATGGTTAATTTTATATGCCAAACGAAAATTAGAAACCAAACATTATAATTATTTGGTTTTTGGTCACCGTCATTTACCAATGATTCATCCAGTTGGCGAAAACTCCGACTATGTCAATCTAGGCGACTGGATTTCGTATTTCACTTATGGCGTTTTCGATGGAGAAAACTTTGAATTAAAGAAATTCGAAAATTAGTTCTTTCCTTCACCGTTTAAATAACTTTCCATATTTATTCTAAACAAAGTTCCGTTTACTAAATCTTTTATCTTATTTAATTCGTCCATAGATACGGACAAATCAATTTGATACAAAGGGGTTTTTAGTAAAAATTTGCAATTACCGTTTTTTAAGGCACAGTCTTCGCAACAGCGGTTTTTGACTATACTTTCATCAATTAAATACTCAAATTCCCTAAGTTCAGGAATGGAGAAAAACAATCCAATTTCCTTAAATATTAACTGAACTCTGTTTGGAATAATGCCTTCTCCCTTTTCCCAATAAAAAGCAATGCCAAGACTGTTTAAATAGATTTGCTGTATTTGTTCCATAATTTCTAAAGTATGAAACAAATATAATTATTATTTATATTAGTTCTAAATAAAAATAATAAAAAAATAAAACCAATAAAGGCTTTGTTGTTAATTGAGATGAGTTTTAATAATGTCAATCATTGATTCTAAACTGCTAACTTTGGTGTCAATGGCGATACTGCCATTACCATAAGGTTCGTATTTTTCAGGATTGGTGATAGCAAAAAGACCTAAAACGGGCGTTTGTGATGCACAAGCCAAGTGCATAATTCCACTATCGGCACCAATAAAAAGGGATGTATTGGCAATAAAAGCAGCTATTTCTCGAATGTCTTTACTGTAAAATGATGGTGCTTTGAAATTGATTTGAGAAACATTTTCTACTGGTAAAACTTCGACAATATTATAATCAGGAAAACTATCTTTTAATTTTTCATAAAAAGGATTCCACCATTCGGGAGAATAACATTTATCGCCAGTTGCAAAAGTAAAAATGGCAATCGTTTTTTTTGTATTAGGAACAATTTGGTCTAAAACTAATTTTGCATCTTGAAGTTCTTTTGCGCTCAATTTGATGTTTATTGAGGGAACTGTCTTTTGTTGTTTTGGATGTCCAAGTTGATTTAAATAATGGCGAAATTCATAAACTGGGTACTTTGCCATGTGTTCATAGTCAGCATACTCTTGAATTATTTCTTCGTTTTCTTCTCCAAAAAATTTGGATTTAGCATTTGCAAACTGAGTAGACAAACGTCCTGAAGAAGAGCCTTTGTCTATATTAATGACTAAGTCGTATTTCTTTTCTTTTATTTTAAACCAAACTTGAAAATATTTAATGAGGTTTTCAAAAGGCTTTCGAGGTAAAATAATATAATTTTCTACCGATGGATAATTTTCGAAAATGATAGGAGCTAAATTTCCTTTTACAAATAAATCAATCTTGCAATCAGGGAAAACGGAGTTAATTTCTTGAACAAGAGGAGTTATCAATAACAAATTACCCAAACGATGGTTTGGACGGTTGATTAAAATATTTTTAAAGTCTATTTTTAAATTGGAATTATGGTTTTTGTCCAATTTATTACTTCCAATGTTTTTAGTCAGGCTATGTGTGATTTTCCTTCTGACAACATTAATTTCGGATTTGAAGCTCATATTGTTTTTTTTAAGTGTGAATTTAGTATAAAAAAACAGAATAAAATTAAATTATCGTTAAGTGTCATTTTTTGCTTAAACAACAATTATTTTATTAAGAAAAATACATCAATTGTTTTGGATTGAATTTTTTTAAACTTGGAGTAAGTGGATGTTATTCTCCTTTTTCATGTTCCTCAATATCTTTAGTTAAATCTAATTTTCTAAAAGATGGAGAGATAATACCAGTAGTTAAAACCACTAAAAGTGTCATGCTTCCGCCAAAAACAACGGCTGTTACCGTTCCCATCAATCGGGCAGTCAATCCACTTTCAAAAGCACCTAATTCATTTGAAGAACCAACAAACATGGAGTTTACAGCCGAAACTCTTCCGCGCATGTTGTCAGGAGTTTTAATTTGTAAAATAGTTTGACGAATGACTACCGAAATACCATCGAAAACACCACTGAAAAATAAAGCAAAAAGGGAAACCCAGAACAAGGTTGAGAGTCCAAAAACAATAATACAAATACCGAAACCAAAAATGGCAGCTAATAATTTCATTCCTGCATTTTTGCTCAAAGGAACATAAGCAGTAATGAGCATGGTCAGGAAAGCTCCAACGGCAGGCGCTGCTCTTAAGAATCCAAAACCTTCTGGCCCTACTTTTAGAATATCCTGAGCAAAAATAGGTAATAAGGCTACGGCACCTCCAAAGAGAACTGCAACCATATCCAGTGTAATTGCTCCCAAAACGGTTTTATTATTAAAAACAAATTTGATTCCCTCGGCTAGACTTTGCATTACGGGTTCTCCAATTTTTGGATTTAAAATAGGTTTTTCACTTATTTGGGATAAGGCTAGCAAAGCCATTATAGAACAAGCAAAAACTAAGCATAAAGACCAATGAACTCCCATTAAAGTAATCGAAAATCCTGCAACAGCTGGGCCTACAACGGAACCAATTTGCCAAACGGTACTACTCCAGGTAGCCGCATTGGGATAGACTTTTTTAGGCACAATTAAAGACAAAAGAGAAAAAATAGTTGGTCCAAGAAAGGCTCTAACTAATCCACCTAAAAATACCAGAAAATAGATGGAATATAATATGATTTGTTTTGAAAATCCTTCAACTACAACTGGCCAAGTCAGTAAGAAAAGACCAAAACTAATTATCGAAAAGCCAAAGATACATTTCATCAATAATCCTTTCTTCTCTTTCTGGTCAACGATATGTCCTGCAAATAAGGCTAGTGAAACGGCAGGGATTACTTCCATTAGTCCGATGATTCCCAGTGAAAGGGCATCTTTAGTAATGCTGTAGACTTCCCATTCGATAACGATAAATTGCATAGACCAGGCAAAAACCATGGCAAAGCGAAGGAATAAAAAAGTATTGAATTCTTTGTAACGCAAGGCAGCGTATGGGTCTTTTTTGTGTATTTTTTTTGAAGTCATTATTATTGAATGCTTTTTAGTCGTAATTGTGTTGAAACTTTGCCATTCCATTCATTTTCATCAATGCAATATGCAGCTTGAAATGTTTTTTGATTTGTAGTTAAATCGATTTTGTTCCCTAATCCAAAACCTATTGCGGCAATGCCTTCGGTCCCGTTGCTTCGGGATTGTTTTACAAAAAGTTTTAGATGTTCCTCTTCTGAACCCAATTTTTTAGCATAACCCGTATCGATAACATTTTTGGTTAAAAAAACTGGTGTCATATTCATAGGGCCAAAAGGTTCGAATTGTTTCAGGATTCGGGTGAGTTTTGGTGTAATGTCCGAAAAATTGATTTCGGCATCAATCTCTATTTCAGGAATAAGTTGGTCAGGATGAATCGTTTCTTGTACTTGTTTTTCAAAAGCTTCTTTGAAAATGGGATAATTTTCGGCTTTTAAAGTCATTCCTGCAGCATACATGTGTCCTCCAAATTGCTCCAAATGTTCGGAACAGGCTTCCAACGCATTATACACGTCAAATCCTTTTACCGAACGAGCCGAAGCAGCATATTTATCGCCACTTTTTGTAAAAACCAAGGTAGGACGATAATAGGTTTCTATTAATCGGGAAGCTACAATTCCGATGACACCTTTGTGCCAGTCTTCTTGAAAAACCACGGTTGTAAAACGTTCTTGTTCCTGATTTTGTTCGATTTGCTGAAAAGCTTCTTTGGTAATGTGTTTGTCTAAATCTTTTCGATCGGAGTTGTATTGTTCTATTTCTGAAGCAAATTGTTGTGCTTGTTCAAAATCAAATTCGCTTAACAATTCTACTGCATGATTACCATGCTTGATACGTCCAGCTGCGTTGATTCTGGGCGCAATTATGAAAACGACATCCGTAATGTCTAATGTTTGTTTTTTAATTTGGTGAATCAAAGCTTTGATTCCCGGTCTTGGATTGTTATTGATGACTTGCAAACCAAAATAAGCCAATACTCGGTTTTCACCTGTCATTGGTACTATATCAGCAGCAATGGCGGTGGCAACTAAGTCTAAATAAGGAGCTAAATCTTCGATGGTTTGATTTCGATTCAAGCCCAAAGCCTGAATTAATTTAAAACCAATTCCGCAACCGCATAATTCATCATAAGGATAGTTGCAATCGTTTCTTTTTGGGTCGAGAACCGCAACGGCTTCAGGTAATGTTGTTCCTGGTCTATGGTGATCGCAAATAATGAAATCGATGTTTCGTTCTTTGGCGTAAGCCACATGGTCAATCGATTTGATACCGCAATCCAGAGCAATAATTAATGAAAAACCATTATCATCAGCAAAGTCAATGCCTTTAAAGGATACGCCATAACCTTCGTCATAACGATCCGGAATGTAAGTGGCGACATTGGGATAAAAACTTTTTAAATACGAAGAGACCAGAGAAACAGCCGTAGTTCCATCGACATCATAATCGCCAAAAACGAGAATACGTTCTTGGTTTTCGATGGCGATTTCAATGCGTTCAATTGCCTTTTCCATATCTTTCATCAGATAAGGATCATGCAAATGGTCTAAAGAAGGACGAAAAAAATGCTTTGCCTCTTCAAAAGTTTCAATTCCGCGTTGCACTAACAATTGGGCAACAAAATTTTCTACATTTAAGGCTTGCGCCAATTGTTTGATTTTGTCTTCCGAAGGTTTGGGTTTAAGAGTCCAGCGCATTGATTATAGTTTTGATTCCGATAGTTTCGGGATTGTTTTTTAAAAGTTACTCCAAGATTAATACATGAAACCAAATAGCCAAACGGGAATAATATTTCCAAATCCTATTTCTATGTTGTCTTTGGCTATAAAGGATTCATCGATGTTCGCAATTTGTTTTTTAGTCTTGTTTTTGCCCCCAATTTCAAATGTATATTTTTTATCTACAATAAAATCTGATTTTTCGGATAAATTGATCTCTCTTAATCCTTTGAATTGATTTAAAAAGAAAGTTTCCCTCACATTTCCGATATTAATGTTTTCTTTTGCTAAGACATACATTAAATTCGTATTATTCAAAAACAATTTTTCGGGTTTTGTTAAAACTCCAATTCCAGTTGTATCTTTATATAATTCGCCTACTAATCCTGCACGGTCTAAAATTTTGATGGCCTGGATGAGTGTGTTTCTTGAAACACCAATTTTTTCACTCAGTTTGCTAATGTTTGGGGTAAAGGGAGCACTGGTTGCTACTGTTATTAAAAGTTTTTTCAGTTTTACCAAAGTTTCATAATTTAAATCTTCCACTGCATTGATATCGATTTCAATAATAAGATTTATGGTATTAAGTAATTTTTGAGGGTAATCAGCTTCACTTTCTTTAAAGTAAGGATAAGCACCCATTTGCAAATATTTTGAAAATAATGGCAAGGGTTTTATTTCTTCAAGAATTTTGAGTGTTATCTCATTATGATTTTTCAGAATGTCTTCCAAAGGCAAAATTGGAAATTCTTTAGCCGTTTCGAGCGAAATAAATTCTCTAAAAGATAATTCTTTCAAATTGTAAGAAACTGCTCTTCTGCTTAAATCCGATTCGGCTTTGTAAATTTCCAACATGGAAGAGGAAGTGAAAATTACGTTTAATGAAGGGAAATTATCGTAAATCAATTTTATTTCTCTAGACCAATTGGGATATTTATGTACTTCATCAAGCAATAAATGCTTACCTCCAAAATTGGAGAACTGTTTCGCTAAATCATACAGTTTATTTTCAAAAAAATAAATGTGATCTAAACTTACATATAAGGTGTTTTTTGCGTTGAGCATTTTCTTTGCAATCTGCAAAATCAATGTTGTTTTTCCCGAACCTCTTGCTCCTTTTATAGCTATTAAGCGATTGTTTAAATCAATTTTATTTATCAAATACCGTTGAAACGTTAACGAAGTAAAGGAAAGTTTTTGATTAAATTCAAATAGTAAATCTTCCATTTTTGATAATTATTTGTAACAAATATACAAATTGTTAATCATAAACAACATAATTTGTTATTTTTTGTTGTTTATGATTAACGATTAATGTATAAAATTGTTGAGTGAAGACAACATTTTTTGGTTTTTGCTTCTATTCTAGATCCAAAGCTTCTCCTTCAAATTGGATTCCGTCCCAACCGTGAATCATAAAATTTCGGATATTTTGGTGATTGGTTCCTTCAGGATCTCCCAATACTTCATCGCGATAAAAAGCACCAAAACAAGCTAAGGTCTCGGCTTGAGATAAGTTTTGCAATTTTGCAAAAGCAAATAATTTACAAGAACCTGAATTTGTTCCTGCCGGATTATGGGTATTCCCGTTTTGAAAAGCTGTTGGAGTAAAAAGGTAATTTTCTTCGATTAAAGCTATAGTTTCAGGAAAAGTTATTGTTTCGGGTGTTTGTTTTAATTTTTCTAAAAAGGTTTTGATAATCATGATTTTAAATTTTATTGTTATCTGTTTAGCAGATTTATTCTGTTTTTTTCCACAGATTTGAAGATTATTAAAGGATTGTGAATCTTTGAAATTGGACTAAATTTAATCTTCTTCGTCCTTCGAAAATTTACTTTTCTTGGCTTCTTTAATGATTGTTTTTCCTGCTACAACCACAACAATTTCGCCACGAGGAGCTGTTTTTTCAAAGTGAGCTAAAACTTCTTTTGCTGTTCCTCTGCGGTTTTCTTCGTGTAATTTAGAAAGTTCTCTCGAAACACATATTTGTCGGTCTTCGCCAAAATAAGTCACAAATTCAGCAAGTGTTTTTACTAATTTATGTGGAGAAACATACAGAATCATTGTTCTGGTTTCTTCGGCTAGTTCTAAATATCGGGTTTGACGCCCTTTTTTCTCAGGTAAGAAACCTTCAAAAATAAATTTATCATTCGGTAAACCACTATTCACCAAAGCAGGAACAAAAGCGGTAGCACCTGGAAGACATTCTACTGCAATTCCGTTTTCGACACAAGCACGCGTTAATAAAAAACCGGGATCGGAAATAGCAGGTGTTCCGGCATCCGAAATGAGTGCAATATTTTCACCAGCTTTGAGTCGGGAAATTACATTTTCGATGGTTTTGTGCTCATTGTGCATGTGATGACTGTGCATGTGGGTGCTAATCTCAAAATGCTTTAAGAGTTTTCCGCTGGTACGTGTGTCTTCGGCTAGAATCAAGTCGGCTTCTTTTAGAATTCTAATAGCTCTAAAAGTCATGTCTTCAAGATTTCCAATGGGCGTGGGAACGATATATAATTTTGACATAAGTAATTTTAAAACTTTAAACAGTATTTACTGTTTGTGTGTTTTTAAAGGAATTTTTTTTCAATTATTTCCATAAAACGTTCTTCGTATTCTTCTTTTCCTTCCCAGTTGTTGTAATCTGGTTTTACCATTTCGTCGATAAAACTTTTGGTTTCGAAAAAATTATCATAGGTAATTAATTGATTCATCACACGATTGTAATCTTCGTTGCTGTTGCCAAAAAGATGTTTTACAAATGCAATGCGATCATTCAAATCGATTTCAATTCCTTTTTTTGCTAATTTATCATTTAAAGAAACTGTTTTTGAAGGTGTTTTTTCAGTAGTTTCTATCTCCTTTTGTAGTGGAGTTTCTGTTTCTGTTTCTTCTTCAACAGCTTCAAAAACAATATTTTTAGCAGGAACTACTGCATCCTTATCTACTTTTATAAATTCTGGTTCGTTATAATTTAAACCTAATAAATCTTCGAATGAGATTTGGACAGCTTCGGTTTTTTTAGCTTCTTCTATTTCGGTTTCAACTTTTTCACTAAGTTCAAAGGCTGGAATGAATTCTTTTGTTTCTTCTACTTCATCAGCAATTTCTTCTTCTGTTTTCTCCTCAATTTCTTCTTCCTCAATTTCGATTTCAGGTTCTTGTTCTTGAAATTCAGCGTCGTTGTTTTCCATTTCAGCTTCTTCAACAGAAATTATTTCTTCGGAAGGAATTTCGTCATCAGGGTTTTCTACGTCGATTATTGCTGCTTCGGTTTCAGGAACAACTATTTCAGGTGTTTCTTCTTTTGTTTCGACAATTTCAGTTTCTTGAGCTAAGTTACTTTCTGTTATTTCCGTTTCAATTGGCAAAGAAGCTTCTTTGTCGTAGATGTTTTCAATCTCTTTTTCAATTTCGCTATAGTTGCCAATTGTAGGTTTTGCATCAGCATAATTCTCCTCTATAAATTTTAAAACAGACAGTTTTTCGTATAGTTTTTGGGTTTCCAAATACAATTGATTAATATCAGATTTATCCTTGAGTTGTAAAATTCTGTGAGCGATACTAATTAAATCGGCTTCTAATCTTTTTTTCATAATGGTTAAATTATAGTATGTATTTTGGCGAATGTCTTTTTGTTTATTGAACAGAGAAGAATTTGAACGTTTACTTTTAATAAAGCATTCACAATCCCTCGAATTGCTAAAAATTTTCTACTTTTGAGAAAGTGTAAAAGTATAAAATCTTAAGCCGATTTATAAGTTTACAAAGTAATAAAAACTATTCATTTTTTAAGTTAGAAAAATACAAAATGTTTCTCGAAAATACAGTAAATCATAAAGAGCAATTTGGGTGGATTGAAGTTATTTGCGGTTCAATGTTTTCGGGTAAAACTGAAGAATTGATTCGTCGATTAAAAAGAGCGCAATTTGCCAAGCAAAAAATAGAAATTTTTAAACCAGATGTCGATACCCGCTACCATCAAGATATGGTGGTTTCTCACGATGCCAATGAAATTCGTTCAACACCAGTTCCTGCTGCAGCTAATATTGCCATTTTGGCTCAAGGCTGTGATGTGGTTGGGATTGATGAAGCACAATTTTTTGACGACGAAATTGTGAGAGTTTGTAATGATTTAGCTAACCAAGGCATTCGTGTAATTGTAGCTGGATTAGATATGGATTTTAAAGGAAATCCTTTTGGTCCCATGCCGGCGCTGATGGCAACAGCAGAGTATGTAACTAAGGTTCATGCCGTGTGTACCAGAACGGGCAATTTAGCGCATTATAGTTTTAGAAAAACAGCTAATGACAAATTAGTATTGTTAGGGGAGACTGAGGAATATGAACCTTTAAGTCGAGCGGCTTATTTTGATGCAATGCAAAAAAATCAGGAAGAGTAGGGTTTTTGTGCAAACAAAAATTTCAATTCTTTAAATTTTATAAAAAATTAAGAGAATCATATAAGGCAGATTGAATGCTGTTGGTCGTATCTTTGTATAGTATTAATTTTTAAAATTGTAAGTCATGAAATATATTTATGTAATGTTAGCTTCTTTAATAATGCTTGTTTCTTGTAAAAAAGCAGAAACTGCAGGTGTTGTGGACGATAGTCAGGCAAGGATTGATTCTATGAAGATGGAAATGGTCAAACAAAAAGCGATTGATTCCATGAAAATAGAAATGGCAAAACAAGAAGCAGCACAGGCTACTAAGGAGAAAGAAAAAGAAGTGGTGATTGTGAGACAAACTACACAAGCAGCTGCTCCAGCTCCAGCAGCTAGAAAGAAATGGAGTAGTACAGCTAAAGGTGCCGTTATTGGTGCTGGAGTAGGTGCGGTAACAGGTGCTGTAATCAGTAAGAAAAAAGGCGAAGGTGCTATTATTGGTGGTTTGGCTGGTGCAGGTGTTGGTGCAGGTACAGGAGCTATTATTGATAGTAAGAAAAAAGAATAAATTTTTTTTATAAAAAGAGAAAGGCTGTTTCAAATTGATGAAACAGCCTTTATTGTTTTCGGAATAAACGAAAGTATTATATTTTCTTTCGCATTCTTGCTACCGGAATATCGAGTTGTTCCCGGTATTTAGCAATGGTTCTTCGGGCGATAGGATAGCCTTTTTCTTTTAATAGTTCGGCTAGTTGATCGTCAGGAAGTGGTTTTTTCTTGTCTTCTTCTTCGATAATATTTTGAAGTATTTTTTTGATTTCCAATGTGGAAACATCTTCACCCTGATCGTTTTTCATCGCTTCCGAGAAAAATTCCTTAATCAGTTTTGTACCATAAGGCGTTTCTACATATTTGCTATTGGCAACACGGGAAACAGTCGAAATATCAAGACCTACAATATCAGCAATGTCTTTTAAAATCATGGGTTTTAACTTGGTCTCGTCACCATCAAGAAAATATTCTTCCTGATAATGCATAATAGCGTTCATGGTAACAAAAAGCGTTTCTTGACGTTGTTTGATAGCGTCGATAAACCATTTGGCCGAATCTAGTTTTTGTTTGATAAACTGAACCGCTTCCTTTTGAGAATTTGACTTATCCCTTGAAGCCTTGTAGGTTTGCATCATTTCCTGATAATCCTTAGAAACGTGTAGCGAAGGAGCATTTCTTCCGTTTAAGGTTAATTCTAATTCATTATCAATAATTCTAATAGCAAAATCAGGGACTACATTTTCGGTTACTTTATTGTTTCCTGTAAAACCTCCTCCTGGTTTAGGATTCAGTTTTTCTATTTCGTAAATGGCTTTTTTAAGTTGTTCATTCGAAATGTTGAATTTTTGAATGAGTTTGTCATAATGCTTTTTGGTGAAAGCATCAAACTGATTTTCGATAATAGCTGCGGCTAATTCAACTGAGTCAGTCGGAGTTTTGTGCTTAAGTTGTAACAATAAACATTCTTGTAAATCGCGAGCACCCACACCCGAAGGTTCTAATTGATGGATGACTTGCAACATGCGTTCTACCATGTATTCATCGGTATAAATGGCTTGGGTAAAAGCCATATCATCCACAATATCAGGAATGCTTCTGCGGATGTAACCCATGTCGTCAATACTACCCACTAAAAATTCGGCAATTTCTCTTTCGTGATCGTCTAGGATAAAGGTATTGAGTTGGTTGATTAAATCTTGGTGAAAACTAATAGGTGCCGCTAATGGCGATTCGCGGGCTTCATCGTCGTCACTGTAATTGTTTGCCTGAGTTTTGTAATCAGGCGTGTCATCGTCACTTAAATATTCGTCGATGTTGATGTCGTCTGCATCAATACTTTCAGAGTCATCGTAATCATCGTAATCTTCATTTTCATATTCGTCTTTGTCATAATCCTCTTCGTCTTTTCCAGTTTCTAAGGCTGGATTTTCATTCATTTCTTCTAAAAGACGTTGTTCAAAGGCTTGCGTAGGCAATTGAATTAACTTCATCAGCTGAATTTGCTGTGGAGATAATTTCTGTGATAATTTTAAATTTAAGAATTGCTTTAGCATATTTTGGGTTATGAGTTTTGAGTTATAAGTTATGAGTTGAGATTTGACATTTAACTCATACCTTTTTACATCTAACTTTTTTTATTTTTAAGAACGAAATTTTACCACTTAACTTTAACAAATAACAAATAACTTTTTCCTAGAATTCTGCACTTCCCGGTGTTCTAGGAAACGGAATTACATCACGAATATTGGTCATCCCCGTTACAAAAAGTACTAATCTTTCAAATCCAAGTCCAAAACCGGAATGTGTTGCCGAACCGAATCTTCTGGTGTCTAAATACCATGATAATTCTTTTTCGTCAATTCCTAAGGCTTTCATTTTTTCAACCAAAACATCAAAACGTTCCTCTCTTTGTGAACCTCCTACGATTTCTCCGATTCCCGGGAAAAGGATATCCATGGCGCGAACTGTTTTTCCGTCTTCGTTCAAACGCATGTAAAACGCTTTAATATTCGCAGGGTAATCAAATAAAATTACGGGACATTTAAAATGTTTTTCTACCAAATAACGTTCGTGTTCCGATTGTAAATCGGCGCCCCATTCGTTGATGATATAGTTGAATTTTTTCTTCTTATTTGGAGTGGATTCTCTTAAAATATCTATTGCTTCGGTATAAGAAACGCGTTTGAAGTTGTTTTCTAAAACAAAATTCAATCTCTCCAGCAAAGTCATTTCGCTTCTTTCCGCCTGTGGTTTTGATTTTTCTTCTTCTAAAAGTCTTCCTTCTAAAAACTTCAAATCGTCTCCACAATTGTCCAAAGCATATTTGATTACGTACTGAATAAAATCTTCAGCCAAATCCATATTGTCATCCAAATCATTGAAAGCGACTTCAGGCTCAATCATCCAAAACTCAGCCAAATGGCGAGAAGTATTGGAGTTTTCGGCTCTAAACGTTGGTCCAAAAGTATAAATCTGTCCCAAAGCCATCGCAAAAGTTTCACCTTCCAGTTGTCCGGAAACCGTTAAATTAGTATGTTTTCCGAAGAAATCTTTTTTATAATCGATAGTTCCTTCTTCATTTTTTGGCAAATTATCCAATGGCAACGAAGTTACCTGAAACATTTCTCCAGCTCCTTCGGCATCAGCTCCAGTGATAATTGGCGTATTAACATACACAAAACCTTTTTGTTGAAAATAGTTGTGCACCGCAAACGACAATACCGAACGAATACGCATAATCGCACCAAAAGCATTCGTTCTTACACGCAAATGTGCATTTTCACGCAAGAATTCCAGCGAGTGTTTTTTAGGTTGCATCGGGAATTTCTCAGGATCTGAATCGCCAAGAATTTCTAATTTCGCTACCTGAATTTCATATTTCTGCCCCGATCCTTTACTTTCTACCAAATTTCCAGTAACCGAAACCGCAGCGCCAGTAGTGATTCTTTTTAAAATTTCGTCAGCAGTATTTTCAAAATCGACTACACATTGTATGTTGTTAATGGTGGAACCATCATTCAAAGCAATAAATTGGTTGTTTCTAAAAGTTCTCACCCAACCTTTTGTATTTACTTCCTGAAGCGTCGTGGTACTATTTAGTAAGTCTTTAACTTTGGTGTTCCTCATTTTATGTATAGAGTTAATTTTAAAATTCCTCTTGTTCTTAATTGCAAATATAAAGGATTTGTTTGGAAATGCCATTGCCGCTAACCAAGCAATCGGGAGCTGTTATTGTTGTTTTTTGAAGCTAATCCCGCTATCCATTTCAATCTTATTGTTTTTAAAGAAAAAACAATAAGGATTTCCATTTCTATCGGGGCTAGAGTGTAGGAATTATGGTTTTTCAAGAATGTGTTTTTATTTCACAAAGATGCGCAAAGGAAACGCAGAGATTCGCGAAGATTTATTTATCGTCTCTACGGGACTTTCTAATGAATATCAACATTGTTTTCCCCGAAATAAATTTCGGGGCTACAAAATGTGTAGTTCCTAAGGAACTTTACTGTGTTAATCGGGTATAGAAATTCAATTCATTTTATAGAAGCGTGTCAAAGAGTCGTAGGCTCGGTATAATTGTAGGGTTGGATTTCAATCCATCCAAAAATGATGGTAAGATGTTGGAGTGCCGTAGGTACGGAATAAAAATATTTTTAGCTAGTTAAGTTTGGATTACCCGCGTTGCTAACGCTATGTTTTATCTTTTAATTTAAGTAGGTACTCGATGCAATCGAGCACCAGTTGGTTTACAGGTATGGATCCAAGTATACCGTAAGAAATATTTTGTATTTTTGGGATAAAATAAAAAAATAGATGCTCTTTTGTTGTTTCCTGACTCCTTAAACGAAATTACGGAAGAACAGTTTAGTAAAATTATAGATCAAATTAAAGGTAGTTTTATGGCTATAATCGAATATGAGTTATTTTTCAAAATTGAAAAAGAAATATTTTATAGTGGGAGTATCCGAGTTAATCCCGATAATCTAGAACTTTATTATCATTATCCATGGGGTAGTAATTCAAAAACCGAAGTTGGAAATCCACAAAACAAAGATGTTATAAATGGATATTTACATGATCATATCTCATTTCATAAAGATGGGAACGTACATGCTAAAGCAAGAGATGGTAAAAAGAAAATAAAATATTTTAATAAAACAAACCCTGGTTTTAATGTTTTCAATTTAAAAATGAAACATTATCTTCCATTTTTTATTGACTCTATAAATATTTCTAAAAAGGAATATATTTATAAAAGGTTTGAAAAAAATGAATATTTTGAACCCTTAGGTCCAAATAGTTTTGATGTATCAAAATATAATTCATTTAGTATTGTACTTATTAGTTATTGCGAGAAAGTATCTATTGAATATATTTTTCAAGATGAAGTATTAAAAAAATTAAATATTATTTCCTCATGCAACATAAATGGAATATTCACAAAAGAAGATAAAAAAAGAAACTTTAAAACTCATTCAGGTTTTGATACAAACTTATTGATTTTAGTTGTTGAAAACGTTTGGGGGAATTTTGAAGAAATAACTCATCCTATTACTAAAGAGAAAGGAATATTGTTTTCTAATTGTGTGTGTGTACCATCAGAAGAAGATATGATTAAAAACATGATAAATCTTAATTAAACATGCTAGTTTTTAACTAAAAAGAAAAAATCCTGTCACGTTCCTAAAAACGAGACAGGATTTTTATGTGATTTTCAAATAACAATTTAACTATTCTTCTCTAATTCCAAAATCAAATTAGCAATAAGTGCCGTCCAACCTGTTTGATGTGAAGCACCAAGTCCTTTACCGGTGTCTCCGTCAAAAAATTCATAGAAGAAGTGCTCGTTTCTAAAATGCTCATCTTTGGCAAAATGCTTTTCATGGTCGTCAGCATGGTATTGAAATTTGCCTTCATCGTTTCTTTCGAAGAGTTTGATTAGTCGTTTGCTTAGTTCGTTTGCAATTTCTTTTAAATTCAATTTGTTTCCGGAACCCGTTGGGAATTCATACACATAAGTTGGACCATAAAAAGTATAATATTTACGCAAAGATTGAATAATCATATAATTCAATGGCATCCAGATAGGGCCTCGCCAGTTCGAATTTCCGCCAAACATAGCCGAACGACTTTCGCCGGGTTCATACTGAATTTGGTGTGAATTATTGAAGACAAATGGATGGTCTTTGTGGAACTTAGAAAGCGAACGAATTCCAAACTCTGATAAAAACTCATTTTCATCCAACAAGCGTTTTAATAGATTTTCTAACCTAAAACCACGCATAATGGAGAATAGAAAATTACCATCTTCATTGGCATTTTCTAAATTAGAAATTAACGATGCCAGGTCAGGACGTGTTCTTATAATCTCGTTGGCTCGTCTTCTAAAATCTTTTAATTCTTCAAATAAATCTTTATGCATGATTTCGACAGCAAACATTGGGATCACGCCCACTAAAGAACGAACTCTTAAACGATCCGTTTTTCCATTTGACATTTCGACAACATCATAATAGAAATTGTCTTCGTCATCCCAAAGCGAAATGTCTTTTTTACCAATGTGATGCATGGCCCAGGCAATATTTAAAAAGTGTCTGAAAAACTTAGCAGATACTTCTTCGTAGATTTTGTTGGTTTTTGCCAGTTCGAGTGACATTCGAAGCATATTTAACGAAAACATAGCCATCCAACTTGTAGCATCGGCCTGTTGCATTTTCTTAATTCCTTCCGGCATGTGATTTCTATCAAAAACCCCAATGTTATCCAAACCTAAAAACCCGCCTTCAAATAAGTCGGTACCACTGGTATCTTTTTGGTTTACCCACCAAGTAAAATTGATAAGGAGTTTTTGGAATGCTTTTTCCAGAAATGGGGTATCGGCTTTGCCAGTGCGAACTTTGTCTTTTTCGTAAACATGCCAAACTGCCCATGAATGAACAGGAGGATTCACATCGCTAAAATTCCATTCGTAAGCAGGAATTTGACCATTAGGGTGCATATAACTTTCCTGCAAAACTAGCAGTAGCTGTTGTTTGGCAAAAAAAGGATCGATTTCGACAAAAGAGGCCATGTGAAAAGCCAAATCCCAAGCAGCATACCAAGGATATTCCCATTTGTCAGGCATAGAAATAACGTGGCGGTTATTAAGATGTTGCCAGCTAAAATTACGTGGATTGCTTCTGTTTGCCGGTGTTTCCTCGGTGCCACCAAATAGCCATTTGTGGATATTGAAATAGTAAAATTGCTTCGTCCACAACAAGCCTGAAAAAGCACTTTTTGCAATCGCTCGATGTGCTTCGGGTATTTTTTCGTTTATGGTTTCGTTATAAAAAGCTTCACATTCCTGTTTCCTTTGGTTAAAAAGCGTTTCAAAATCGCCCCAAGGATTTTCTAAGGCAACATTGCTCAGGCGTAGGTTAATGCTTTTTTCTTCACCAGCTTTTAAGTCTAGTTTATACCAAATAGCTGCTTTAGTTCCAATTTTGTTAGTATTTACAGTCGATGCTCCATTTACTACATGATTGTTAATTCCATCTTTGACATAGTCATATTCGCTAGGAACATTGTAAATACGCTCGTTATTGGTTTCATTTTCACAAAATAACTGTTCGCCATGTTCATGATAGAAATAATAGTCTCCGTTTCGGCTGCTTTTAGAAAGTATCGTATTATTAGCAACCGACTCCATATTAGGACGTGGATGTCTGGTGTTGTGTTTCCAAAAATTGCGAAACCAAAGGTGAGGTAATACGTGGATGCTTGCATCATTTGCTCCTCTATTTACCACGGTAACTTTCATCAGAATATCATCAATACCGGCTTTGGCATATTCGATATAACAATCAAAATAAGCATTGTCTTTAAAGGCGTTGCTGTCCAGTAGTTCAAATTCGTTTTCTTCCCGGCTTCGCTTATTGTTGTTGACCAAATCACTATAAGGAAATTCGTTTTGTGGATATTTGTACAGATATTTGTTGTAAGTGTGTGTGGGCGTAGAAAGCTGATGGAAGTAGAGTTCTTTCACGTCTTCACCATGATTCCCTTGGTTGTTGGTAAGACCAAACAAACGTTCTTTTAAAATAGGATCTTTTCCATTCCAAAAGGCAGGAGCCAGGCACAAAATCTCACGTGAATCGCAAAAACCACCGATTCCTTCCTCTCCCCATCGGTAGGCGTTGCTGCGTGCTTTTTCGTGATCAATAAATTCCCAGGCTTCTCCATGTTCGCTGTAATCTTCACGAACGGTTCCCCACTGTCTTTCGGCCAAATAAGGCCCCCATTTTTTCCAATTTTTATAGTTATTAGGAACGGATAATCTTTCTGTTTCTGAATTGGTATGCCCCATATTGTTTGTGTGCTAGTTAGTGGTATTTAGATGCTAAGACCTGTTTTTAAAAAACTCATTTTCAATGTAATTTTCTAGTCGGTCATTAGTAAAAATAAGATTTTTTTCCACAACTGCCCATTCGATGAAGGAGTATTGCCTAATTGTTTGTATTGTTAAGAATCTTTTTGCTTTTCGAAAAAAAATATGTTATTTTTTTGATGAAGTAGTATTCGTTTTATTCTATTAAAACACCATCGCGATAGCTGGATTTTTGTTCTCCATTGTTTTTGTAAAGAATTCCATTAAATTCTTTACTGTCTTTCCATTCACCAACAAATTTTTCGCCATTTGCATAAGTCATAGTACCTTGGCCATTTTGTTTGAAGTTTACAAAAGAACCAATATATTTATCTCCATTAGGCCAAGTATAAGTTCCTTGTCCTGTTCGATTACCTTCTTTCCATTCACCGGAATATTTTTCTTTATTGCCATAGATTATGGTTCCTTGACCATTTTTATGACCATTTTTAAAATCTCCTATGTAAGTTTCATTTGTAGAAACATCTGTCAATGTACCTTTACCTTCCCATTTATTTTCTTTCCATTGTCCACTATATTTAGAGCCATTTATAGAATATAATATTCCTTGTCCATTTTGTTTACCCTCTTTAAAATCTCCAGTATAAATAGTTGTATTTTGGTGTAATCTAATGCCTTTTCCATTGAATTTTTCGCCCGTTAATTTGAATTTTTCAGGGTGTTTTGGGTCTTTTGCAAATGTTCTGAATTGTGGTTTATTGGTGTTGTATTTTGTCCATTGGATAGAAAACTTGTTGCCATTTGGAGTGTAAAAAGTGCCAATACTATCTAGATTAATATTTTTCCAATTACCAATATATTTGACTCCATTTACAAAAGTCATTGTCCCCTGACCATTAATTTTGCTTTCCTTCCATTCCCCTGTATATTTATTCCCATTAGCAAAAGAATAAGTTCCATTTCCATTTATTTTATCTTCTTTCCATTCTCCAGTATAACTATCACCATTGTCAAATGTTATATTCCCTTTTCCATCGAATTTATTATTTTTCAATTCACCAATATATTTATCTCCATTTTTAAATATTTTACTTCCCTTTCCGTTTAGTAAGCCATCTTTCCACTCGCCAGAAAGTTGGGAGCCATTTTTAATTTTGTATGTTCCTTGACCATTTAATTGATTATTTTTCCAATAACCTTCTGCAATATTCCCTCCTAAATTTGCTCTGCCATTTCCGTTTGCTTCTCTGACTCCATTGTTATCGGTTATTTCCCCTTTGTAGTAACCACAGTTTGTTGGAAAAGGACAAATTAATATGGAGTCGTTTTCGGTTGTAGTAATTGTTGTGTTTTGCGCATCGCAAATAATACTAACTAATAGAAAAAGAAAGACTAATTTTTTGGTCATTTGGAATTGGTTTTATAATTCTAATCAATTTCAAATATATTCATTTATAAAATAGCTTGTAAGAAAAAACTATTTTTAATAGGCTACGCAAAAATAGCCCGCTCCTACGGAGCTTCGATTCTAATGGACTATAACTTCTACAAACATTTCGCTCCTAACGGAGCTTAATCTGGTTGTAATTTATGTTCAACTGAGCCACAGAGTAGCGTAATGTTTTTAGTGAAAAATATTTGGCGGGTTTATAGCTCCAGCGGAGCGAAATGTTTGTAGAAAACAGTAATGATTAGTTAAAAGCTACAGCTGATCGAGCTATTTTTTTTCTTAAATTAATAAGATAATGATGGTTTTAAAACAAAAAACTTCCCGTCTTCAATAAAGAGGGAAGTTTGTATGATGAATAAGAATTTTAAAATAGTTCTTATTTGGTGTTTTTGGTTTGAGTATCCGTTTGAGGAAAAGGGATGTTGAGGTTGTAGTCTGAAAATTTAGTGTATACTTTTTCATTCATGTCAAAGAATACATTCCAATAATCGGGACTTTTAACCCAAACTCTTACGGTGAAATTAACAGAAGTTGCTGCAAGAGCCGAAAGTCCTATAAAGGGAGCAGGGTCTTTTAAAATTCGAGCATCTTCGGAAATAAAATCATTCAGTGCTTTTTTGAAATTTTCCACATCATCGCCATAGGAAATTCCGAATGTCCAGTCCACTCTTCGTGTAGATTCGGCAGAGAAATTAGTCAGAGCACCTGTTGAAAGTGATCCGTTAGGGATTATGACTAATTTTTTATCGGCGGTGTTGAGTAATGTTGAAAAAATAGTAATCTCCTTTACTGTTCCCGAAAATCCCTGTGCTTCAATAGTATCGCCTATTTTAAAAGGTTTTAGAATCAGGATAATGACACCACCGGCAAAATTTTGAAGTGTTCCTGATAATGCCATACCTACTGCCAAACCAGCGGCTCCAAGGATAGCCACAAACGAAGTCATTTGGATGCCTATCATTCCCATTACGGTGATGGCAACTAAAACTTTTAGGGTGATGTTTGTTAAGCTTCTTAAAAACGGAATCAGGGATTGATCAATTTTTGATTTTTCTAATGATTTACCCACTCCCTTAGTGACCAATTTAGTAAACCATAAACCAATTATAAGAACTATAATTCCTCCTACTAATTTGGGTGCGTATTCAAAACCAAAATCGATTGATTTTTCTATGTACTTATTTACTAGTGTAACCTGTTGATCTATTAACATTTTAATTGTTTTTCCTTTATAATAGTTTAGTTTTTTTCAAAGCATCGATTTCTTCATCGCTATGCTCGATGATGTCAATTTTTGGTTCGATAAATTCCTGTTCGTTTGCCAATGTTTTGTTTAGGGTTAAAACCAAAGCAGGTAATAACATTAAATTAGACAGCATTCCGAATAATAAAGTCAATGAAATCAATCCGCCAAGGGCGATGGTTCCACCAAAACTAGAGAGCATGAATACAGAGAATCCAAAGAATAATACGATGGAAGTATAAAACATACTCAAACCGGCATCGTTAAAAGTAGCATAAACTGACTTGCGGATTTTCCAGTTGTTTTTCTTCAATTCTTCGCGGTATTGTGCCAGGAATCGAACGGTATCGTCAACCGAAAGTCCAAACGCGATTCCGAATACCAATATTGTGGATGGTTTTAACGGAATGTCTAAAAAGCCCATAATTCCTGCGGTTAACAATAAGGGTAATAAATTTGGAATGATAGAAACCAAAATCATTTTGAACGAACGGAACATAAATCCGATTAAAAGTGCCGTTAAGAAAAAGGCAAAAACCAATGAAGAAAGTAAGTTGTCCAGTAAATAACCAGTTCCTTTTTGGAAAACCAATGCTTTTCCTGTAATAGTTACTTTGTAGCGGTCTGGTGGGAAGATTTTATCGGCTTCTTTGCGGACTTCAGCTTCAATTTTTTGGATGGCTCCTCCGTTGTCATCTCGCATAAAAGTAGTGATTCTGGCAAACTGACCAGTCGAATCCACATAACTTTTCATCAGATTTTCTTTGGAATTCTTGGTGGCATTTTTAGCATAGGACAAAATGAATCCTTGTTCCTGAGAAGTAGGTAATTCGTAATATTCGGGATTTCCGTTATAGTAAGCTTGTTTGGAATATTTAACTAAATTGACAATCGAGATAGGTTTAGATAATTCAGGAATTTCATCGATTGCCTGTTCTAATTCGTCCATTCGCTTTAGCGTAGACAACTTCATGACTCCTTTTTTGTGTTTGGTGTCAATCATAATTTCCAGTGGCATTACACCGTCGAATTCATTTTCGAAGAAAATAATATCCTGAAAAAAGGCTTCTTTTTTAGGCATGTCTTCTATTAGACTGCCAGAAATACGCATTTTGTAAATTCCGATGATACTAATAACTAGTAGTGAAATAGCAACAACATAGATAGAAAAACGGCTGTGTTTTACGTTATGAAGAATCCAATCCATGAATCTTTTTACCGAGCCTCGGTCTAAATGCTCAATGTGACGGTCTATTGGTGCCGGAATATAACTATGGAAAATAGGTATTACTACAATGCACAAAAAGAACAATAACATAATGTTAATGGAAGTCACATTTCCAAATTCTATCAGTAATTTGTTATTTGACGAAATGAAGGTGAAAAAACCAATGGCTGTGGTAACATTAGTCATCAAGGTAGCCATCCCAATTTTGGTAGTTACCCTTTGTAACGCTTTGACTTTATTGCGGTGTACTTTGTATTCCTGATGGTATTTATTGGTAAGGAAAATGCAATTTGGAATCCCAATAACAATAATCAACGAAGGTACTAAGGCCGTTAAAACGGTGATTTCGTAATTTAATAAGCCTAAAACACCAAACGACCACATGACACCAATAATCACAATGATAATCGAAATTAAAGTGGCTCTAAAACTTCTGAAAAAGAAGAAGAATAACAATGAAGTTACTAATAATGAGGCTCCAATAAAAAGACTTATTTCATCGGTAATGGTTTTAGCATTGAGGGTTCGGATGTAAGGCATACCCGAAACGCGCAAATCAATATTGGTTTCTCTTTCAAATTTTTCTATAGCCGGTACTAATTTCTCCAGAATATATTCTTTACGGGCTTTAGTGTTTACAATTTTCTTGTCCATGTAAACGGCAGAACGAATGCTTCCGGATTTTTTATTAAACAACAATCCTTCATAAAAAGGCATGTCATTAAAGAGCTGCTTTTTTATATTTTGAAGATAGGCTTTGTCAAGGGTTTTGTTTTGGTCAACAAAAGGGACTAATTCAAATTTTTGGAGCGAATCGTTTTTTTGAAGTTTTTTTAAATCGTTTATCGAAATTACTAAATCGATGGCTTTGTCTTTTTTAAGACTATTCATCAACGTACTCCAGGCGGCATACGCTTTTGGAGTAAAAAAAGTTTTGTCTTTTACACCAATGATGATCAGATTTCCTTCTTCGCCAAATTTATTCAAGAACGCATTGTATTCTACATTGGCAATATTGTCATCGGGTAACATATTGGCTTCAGTAAAAGTGAAATGGATGTATTTCCATTGCATTCCTAAAAAAACAGTTATCGCAACAATAATCGACAACATTAAAATTTTATTTCGAAGAACAACACGAGCAATTAACTCCCAAAATCCTAAACTAAACCACTTGATCATAACTGATGTTTAAAGGCTGCAAATGTATTAAAAACAGAAGTAAAGGTTTGATTTATTTGTAAAATTTAAATTAATTTTAGGGTTTTTAGGTTTTGTTTTTATAGGTTGAAAGTTAATTTTAGGAATGTGGATACTATTAAAGAATTTAGCATCTTTGTGTAAAATTTAAATCAATTGATTTTGAGCTATGGTTTTGAAAAAATATAAGAATACCTTGTTTTATTTGAGTGTTACGGGAGTTTTCTCGGCATTGATTTATTGGATTATTGGGAGAGGAAAATTACTCGAATTAAGAAAGCCTAATCTGGTTGTAAATGTGGGTAATGATTCGTTTGCTGATTTTATAAATTCGATGTTGCATAATTTTCAAGATCCTTTGGCTATTCTTTTGGCACAAATAGTCATGATTATTTTAGTGGCTCGAATTTTTGGTTGGTTTTTTAAAAAAATTGGTCAGCCAACAGTAATTGGAGAAATTATCGCAGGAATTGTCCTCGGGCCTTCTTTATTAGGGATGTATTTTCCGGAATTCTCAGCAGCATTATTTCCTGTGAAATCTCTTGGGAATTTAAAGTTTTTGAGCCAGATAGGTTTGATTCTCTTCATGTTTGTTATAGGAATGGAACTCGATATAAAAGTCTTAAGAAATAAGGCTAGTGAGGCTATTGTAATTAGTCATGCAAGTATTATTATTCCTTTTTCTATGGGAATTGGTTTGTCTTATTTTGTGTACAATCAGTTTGCTCCTGAGGGTGTAGAATTTCTTTCTTTCAGTTTGTTTATGGGTATTGCCATGAGTATTACGGCTTTTCCTGTTTTGGCTCGAATTGTACAGGAAAGAGGAATTCATAAAACCCGATTAGGATCTATTGTGATTACTTGTGCAGCTGCCGATGATATTACTGCCTGGTGTTTGCTTGCTGTGGTGATTGCTATTGTAAAAGCGGGCGATTTTGTGGGTTCTTTTTATGTGATTTCTTTGGCTTTGTTGTATGTTTTAGCCATGATTTTTATTGTAAAACCCTTCTTGAAACGAATAGGCGATTTGTATTCTGAAAAGGAAAATATTGGAAAACCAGTGATGGCTATTTTCTTTTTATTGTTAATTATTTCTTCTTATGCTACTGAAGTTATTGGTATTCATGCGCTATTTGGTGGTTTTATGATGGGGGCTATTATGCCGGATATCACCAAATTCCGAATGATATTTATCGAAAAAGTCGAAGATGTTTCGGTGATATTATTACTGCCATTGTTTTTTGTTTTTACAGGTTTGAATACGCAGGTAGGTTTGATTAATGATGCTTATTTGTGGAAAGTTACCGGAGGAATTATTGCAGTTGCTGTGATAGGGAAGTTTTTAGGGAGTGCGTTGGCCGCCCGATTTGTGGGACAGAATTGGCATGATAGTTTAACTATTGGTGCTTTGATGAATACCCGTGGTTTGATGGAATTGATTGTGTTGAATATTGGTTTAGAATTAAAAGTATTGACTCCCGAAGTTTTTACCATGATGGTTATTATGGCTCTAGTAACAACTTTTATGACTGGACCCGCTTTAGATTTACTTGGTTTTATTTTTAAAAATAAAAATGAAACAGAACATATTGAAACTATAGATGAAAATAAATACCGAATTCTTATTTCGTTTGGTAGTAATGAAAAAGGAAAATCTTTGTTGCGCTTGGCCAATAGTTTGACCAAAAAGCAAAAAACGGCTTCGGTAATTACAGCGATGCACTTGTCTCAAAGCGATGAATTGCATTCGTTTAATATGGAAGAAATCGAAAAAGAGACTTTTGAACCTATTTTTGATGAATCCGACCATTTGGGAGTTAAGTTGCTTACTGTTTTTAAAGTAACAAATGATATCGAAGCTGAAATTGCTGAGGTGGCTAATAATGGAGATTACGATTTGCTTTTAGTAGGCGTAGGGAAATCTATTTTTGAAGGAAGTTTGCTGGGCAAAGTGCTCGGTTTTACTACCCGAATTATCAATCCTGACCGATTGATAGATAAATTCAAAGGGAAAGAAGGTTTGTTTGAAAATTCGCCTTTTGATGAAAGAACAAGACAAATTGTAGCCAGAACTAAAACTCCTTTAGGAATTTTAATAGACAATGATTTTGAAGAATTGAATCAGGTTTTTGTGCCAATTCTAAAATCGGATGATGCTGCTTTGATTGATTACGTTCAGAAAATGATTTACAACAACAATTCTAAAATTAATGTTTTAGACATGAATGGCTTTTTGAAAAATAATTTTGTCATCCAAAGTGCTGTGGCGATTTTGCTGCAAAAATTCCCTAATAACATCAATGTAATTTCAGATAAGGAATTGAACACTGCTTTTCTCAAACAACAAGATTTAATGCTAATCACATTAGAAAGTTGGAAATGTATTATTGATGCTAATACGAATTGGCTTGTGGATGTTTCATCTGTTTTAATAATTAAGTCATAAATATGAGTTGGATTTTGTTGATAATAGGCGGTTTGTTTGAAGTAGCTTTCGCTTCTTGTCTTGGCAAGGCCAGAGAAACGGCAGGAGGGGAATCAGCTTATTGGATGCTTGGTTTTTTGTTGAGTTTAACAGCAAGTATGTTTTTTTTATATAAAGCCACTCAGGAATTACCCATTGGAACTGCTTATGCAGTTTGGACAGGAATAGGCGCTGTAGGTACTGTTTTAGTTGGAATTTTTGTGTTTAAAGAACCGGCTGGTTTTTGGAGGTTGTTTTTTATAATGACATTGATTGCCTCTATCATCGGATTAAAGTTTGTGTCGAGCCATTAATGAATTTACAAGCTTAGTATCATGCAAGAAAGCAATAACATTACGTATATCTTTTTAATCATCATTTTACTTTTGGTTGTTATTATTGGTTTTATGGTTTACCAATTAGTACAAGTCAGAAAAGCGAAAAATGAGGTTGATAAGAATTTTTATGCGCTGGAAATGAAAGTCAATGATTTGCAGTTAGAGACTTTAGAGTCTAAATTAAATCCGCATCTTTTTAAAAATATTTTAAATTCGATACAGTCACATGCTTATCAAACCTATTTTGCGTTAGATAAATTAGCGAATGTTCTGGATTACATTTTGTACGAGAGCAAGAAGAAATTTGTCACGGCTAAAGAAGAAATTGATTTTGCACTGAATTTAATCGAAATCAACAAAATCAAAATCAGTCCGCTTTTCGAATTGAAGATAAAGAAGAATATCGATGTAGACGATAAATTATACGAAGAGCCTTTGCTTGCTCCGTTGATTTCTATTGATTTGATTGAAAATGCTTTTAAACACGCCGATTTACAAAGTCCGGATGCTTTTATTTCGGTTATTTTTGAGTTTAAGGACAATGCTTTTGCGATGACGGTTTCGAATAAGATTTCGGATAAAAAAGTATTGAAAAAAGAACGAAGTGGTATAGGAAACACCACTTTAGAGAATCGTTTGCGAATTATTTATAAAAATAATTTCAAGCTCGATAAGTTTGTAGAAAACGATATTTATATAGCCCATTTAAAGATTAACTTACTTGAATACAAAACTGAAATGTTTACTTCTAGATGATGAGTTACCGGGATTAACGTATTTGAAAATGCTTTGTGAACAAATTCCTGAAGTAGAAATCGTAAAGACGTTTAATAATCCTGAAAAACTGCTGACTGAAATTCCAAATCTCGACTTTGATTTATTAATCTCAGATATCGAAATGCCCGGAATTGACGGCTTGCATTTGGCTGGTTTATTAAAAGATAAATTAGTTGTTTTTTGTACGGCATATAAAGATTATGCTGCCGATGCTTTTACTATTGATGCAGTCGATTATATCACAAAACCGGTAAAATTAGAACGTTTGCAAAAAGCCATTTCTAAAGCTTTTGAACGTTTTGAGAATGCCGCTAGTGCTAAAAGATTTATTCATTTCAATACCGATAAGGGGAAGAGTTTGTTGTATTTTAATCAAATTCTATACATTAAAACCGCTTTGGGCGACAGCCGTGATAAAACCGTGCTTTTGACTGATGGCAGTTTTTTGAATTTGAAAAATGTTAAATTTGATACGCTTTTGAATGAATTGCCGGAAGCTGATTTTTGTCGCATCAACAAGAAAGAAATAGTGTCTTTAAAGGCGATAAAGTTTTTTAATCATAACGAAATTGTGTTGCATCATTTAGATGAAAACGATAAAAATACCAGTCTTAGCCTGAGTGAGACCTATCGCGCCGACTTTTTGAAAAAGATAAAAATATAACTTATTACAAAGTTTTTCCCTCTTGTTACATAGATTAAAAATTAGCTTTAAAATTCTTTTTTAGCTTAGAAATCAGTTCTGATATTTGCCAATAAATTTAAAAAATGGCGTATGACTAGTATTAAAAATTCTTTGTTTTATGTTTCTGTTATTGGTGGTTTCACAGCATTAATCTATTGGGTAATTTCTCAGGGAGCTTCGCTTGAAATAGGTCGTCAAATTGTTCATAGAGAAATAGAAAGCGATCATTGGAATGATTTTCTGCATTCTATGGTCGAAAATTTACAACATCCTTTAGCTATTTTATTAGCTCAAATCGTAACTATTATTTTAGTGGCACGTTTGTTTGGTTGGCTTTTTAGGAAAATTGGACAGCCTTCAGTAATTGGAGAAATGATTGCCGGAATTGTTTTAGGGCCATCATTGGTCGGGATGTATTTTCCTGAATTTTCAGCGGCTTTATTTCCAAAAGAATCTCTGGGAAATTTGCAGTTTTTGAGTCAGATTGGTTTGATATTTTTCATGTTTGTCATCGGAATGGAATTAGACTTGAAAGTACTTAAAAACAAAGCCCATGATGCGGTTGTAATTAGTCATGCCAGTATTGTCATCCCGTTTGCCTTAGGATTAACGTTGGCTTTCTTTATCTATCCAATTTTTGCACCGATGGGAGTTGAGTTTTCTTCTTTTGGATTGTTCATGGGAATCGCGATGAGTATTACGGCATTTCCTGTTTTGGCACGAATTGTTCAGGAACGTGAAATGCAAAAAACTAAACTCGGAACTATTGCCATCACCTGTGCAGCTGCCGATGATATCACAGCCTGGTGTATTCTGGCAGTAGTAATTGCTATTGTAAAAGCGGGTTCATTTGCCAGTTCGCTATATGTAATTGGTATGGCCGTTTTGTATGTGATTATCATGTTGAAAATAGTTCGTCCGTTTTTAAAACGTGTTGGCGATTTGAATTCAACCCGTGAGAGTTTGAACAAACCTGTAGTCGCTATTTTCTTTTTGACTCTTTTGTTCTCTTCTTATGCTTCCGAATTAATAGGGATTCATGCTTTGTTTGGAGCATTCTTAGCCGGAGCAATTATGCCGGAAAACAATAAGTTCAGAAATATTTTTATCGAAAAAGTAGAAGACGTTTCTATCATTGTTTTGTTGCCATTGTTTTTTGTGTTTACAGGTTTACGTACACAAATAGGTTTGTTAAACGATCCGTATTTATGGAAAGTTACGGGATTAATTATAGCAGTTGCAGTCGTTGGGAAATTCTTTGGAAGTGCCTTGGCAGCCAAGTTTGTGGGACAGAGTTGGAAAGATAGTTTGGCTATTGGAGCTTTGATGAATACCCGTGGTTTAATGGAATTGGTGGTTTTAAATATCGGTTATGATTTAGGTGTTTTGTCTACCGAAATTTTCACCATGATGGTCATTATGGCTTTGGTAACCACTTTTATGACAGGGCCAACCTTGGATTTTCTTAACTATATTTTTAAAGATAAGGCAACAGTGGTTCCGCTGGAAATTGGAAACAAAAGCAAATACAAGATTTTGTTTTCGTTTTCTACTCCCGATAAAGGAAAGAAATTGTTGAAGATTGCCAATAGCTTGGTTAAAAAACAATCTGATAGTTCGATTGTTGCTGCGATGCACTGTTCTTTAAGTTCCGAAATACATTCTTTTGATGTAAAAGATCATGAACGAAAAATGTTGACGCCTATTCTTAAAGAATCACAACTGCTGAATCAGGAAGTGCTGAGTGTTTTTAAAGTAACTAACGATATTGATACTGATATTATTGATACGGCTAATCAAGGCGAATACGATTTGTTATTAGTAGGATTAGGGCGCTCAATTTTTGACGAAACTTTTCTGGGTAAAATTTTAGGTTTTACCACTCAAATTGTAAATCCCGATCGATTGATAGATAAGTTTACAGGAAAAGAAGGCTTGTTTGAGAACTCTCCTTTTGATGAGCGAACACGTCATATTATTGCCAAAAGTAAAATGCCTGTCGGGATTTTTATTGACAAGGATTTAGAGGATATTGATCAGGTTTTTATGCCTATTTTCAGTAAGGAAGATGCTTTTTTAATTGAGTATGCTAAAAAGTTAATCAATAATAATGGTTCTCAAATTACGGTTTTAGACGCTGTTGGAGAAGTAAAAAAGACGCGTGATATTGAAGAAACGATTCGTTCTATTGAGCAGATTGCTCCAAATCATATCATGATTATGAATGATAGAACTATTAGAAAAGAGTTTTTACAAAGTCAGAACTTAATGATTATAAGTTTAGAAAGCTGGAAACACATTATAGATGCTGATACTGATTGGCTGGTGGATGTTTCCTCTGTTTTGATTATAAAACCATAAAGATAATTGCAGATTTTTAATTAACGATTTTTGATTTCAGATTTTTGTGTTAGTATATAAAAATCTGAAATCAAAAATCGTTAATCTGTATTCTAAAACCCTAAGTTCAAAACATAACTTAGCTTGATAGCAATATTGTCTTCAAATTTTGTTAATTGATTTGGTCCGTAACGGAAAAAAGTAGTCAGTCCTAAGCCATTGAAAATTTGATTTAACTCAATTCCCGATTCGAAAAAACCATTGTTCAAGGTTTTGAAATTAATCCCTACATGTTGCTCAGGATGTTCTAAATCTCCCCAGGCCATTCGGGAAACTAAAACTAAAGAAGGTTTTATTTTTTTGAATAAGGTTACTCTGTTAAAAGCGTGCTTGAATTGGAAAAAAGCATATTTACTGGAGAAAAACTCATTGAAATACATGGTTTCAAAACTGTTTTTTCCTCCAAAGGTAATTCTTTGAATAATTGTTTCTTTAGTAATATTGTTGGGAGAACTATTGTATAAATGGGTTAATGGAACATCGCCAAGGGTATAACCAGCCTGAAAAAGCAAGGAGGTTTTTTGACCATTCAAATATTTTTTTTCATATTCAGTTTTGAAGTCAAACTTACTAAAATCAAAATCGTTGTCCCACAATCTACCTAGCGATTGAGTGTATTGAAAGCTGAATTTAGGAAAGCGTTTTTCTATCTCAACTTGTCCAGTTGGTGTTTGCATAAAATCGCTAAAAGGACTCCATTGCAGCGAAACCATAGCGGTTGTCATGGTATAATTGGTGTACAACTTATTGTTTTTATTGAATGCGTAATCAAATTTAGGTTGGATTTCAGAATGCGCAATTTCCCAGATGCTTTCTGTTTTTGGAATTTGGTTGGTTTCAAAATAGCTTTTCCAACTTGCATAATTGTAAAAAGTACTAATGTTGATGGGTCTGGGATCGTATATTTTGAAGGGCTTTTTTTCGATTGTAAAAGAAGTACTCGCAATTTCCCGAACATCATCAGTATAGGAAATTCCAAGCCATGAATTAGCTTGTTTGTCAATTTTCGCTGCAGCGCCTATACTGCCTTTAAAAAAGCCATCTTTAGTGCCATAAGCATAGTAACCTTCAATTCGAAAATTTTTAGAAAGACGTTCATTGGTTACACCGCCTAATCCCAGACGGAAACCTTCGTAGTTGTTGTAGCTAAAGATTTTTCGCAAATCCATGTCGAAAAAACCAATAGGCAAGTAGCCGTTGATGATTTTTTTTCCAATGCGAACGCGATTGGCGATCTTTTTTCTAATAGCTATGCTGTCTAGCTCGCTATAGGTTTTTTTAGAGCGAATATCAAAGCTGTCTTTTCGATAGCTTTCCCAAAAAGATTCGTCTTTATTGAAGGCATTTTTCTCAATTTCGACGGCATAAGATGGGTTTTCAATAGCGAGTGTGTTTTTTTGGATGTCAAAAATATGACTCTCAGAACGAAGATAAATATAGTCTGAAGGTTGTTTTTTTCTGGTGCTAAGATTTTGTTCCATGTCGCCATCAAACTGGATTGTACCACCAAAAATATTGATGTCATCGTCATTTTGACCTTTGATGATTTGAAAGGTTTTATGAACAGGAAACCAGATATTTTCTTCGGGAAGATATTCAAATTCATGATTTGCGCTGATGTTGAGCAATCCTCTAATGCGCATAATGGCTTTAGAAATGGCAAAATTACTTTGGTCAATGTATAAGATGCCTTCGAGTCCTTTGGCTTTACTTTTCTTCTTGTTTTTAAAGTAAATCATATAAGAATCCCGACCATTAATGGCTACTGTGTCCAGCAGTTTGTAGTTGTATTCTTTGGTGGCATCATCAGCTATTGGGCTGTTGTATTTGGTTTCGAAGAGTTCGTATTTTGGATCGTAAATAGAAAAAGATTGCAGGTTGAAAGCAATGATTTCGTATAACGGCTGTTTTAATCCCGCCATTTTTGTTCCCAAAATAGTTTCTTTTAGTTTGTTGTCACTAAATTGATATTGAGATACTTTTTCGGTTTGAAATAAGTGGCGTTTGTTTACCGTAGTTTTAAATTTATAATTGGTAGAATCAATTTTATAATAAATTCCTTTTCGGGTTTTTCTAACAATAATAGAATCTATTTGGCTTGAAATCGAGTCAGGATTAGCCGAAACAATTAGTTTGTTATAGTTTTTAAATGCAAAACTATGGAGTCTTTTTTGCGGATTGTTATTGTCTTTGAGCGCAATTGTTTTCTTGATGATGGATAAGGCAGCGTTTTCAGTAGCAATTACAACTTCGTTCAGATTGTCGGTCGATTGAGTCAATTTCAGATTGAAAAACTGATTGTCTTTTTGAACATTGATTTTTATTTTGGTGTAACCAATGTAAGAAACGTAGAAAGAAGAAATCGGTTTGTTTGAACTAATGTTGAATTTTCCATCCACATCAGTAATGCTATTTATGCCGTTGTTAGTGGTAATTGTAGCAAATGCTAAGGCTTTGTTTGAGTTGTTTTCTTTTACAGTTCCAGTGATGCGAAATTGAGCTTGAAGCGAAAGCGTGAAAAGGAAAAATAGAAAGAGATGCTTCATGGTTGCTGTTTGAATCAAAACGCTAATAAAAACAATTTGGTATGGCAAAAGTAATAATAAAAAATCCGTCCCGATAAACTATCGGGACGGATTTTCAAGATGTATTTTTTGAAAGTTATACTTTCATTATTTCAGCTTCTTTTTGAGCAAGAAGTTCATCAATTTTTTTGATAAATGTATTCGTCAAAGTTTGGACTTCTTCTTCGGCACTTTTACAAATGTCTTCCGAAGTTCCTTCTTTTTCTAGTTTTTTGATGTCAGTATTGGCATCTTTTCTAGCGTTTCTGATCCCTATTTTAGCATCTTCAGCCTCAGATTTAGCTTGTTTTGCTAATTCGCGACGACGATCTTCTGTTAAAGGCGGTACGCTAATGATAATTAAATCACCATTATTCATTGGGTTAAACCCAAGATTAGCAATCATGATGGCTTTTTCGATAGTATGCAACATGTTTTTTTCAAAAGGTTGCAAAGTAATGGTTCTAGCATCAGGAACACTAATTTTTGCCACTTGGTTAAGAGCAGTTGATGAACCATAATAATCTACAAAAACACTTCCTAACATTGCAGGAGATGCTTTTCCAGCACGAATATTTAGAAACTCTTTTTCAAGGTGAGCAATAGAACCTGCCATAGATTCTTGCGTGCTATCTAATATAAATTCAATTTCTTCAGTCATTTTTATTTCAGATTATAGATTTCAGATTATAGATTTCAGATTTCCTGCTATCTGTAAACTGCTGTTTGCTATTTATATGTTTACTACAGTACCTATGTTTTCTCCATCGCAGATTCTTTCCAGATTTCCGCTTTGGTTCATATCAAAAATTAGGATAGGTAATTTATTTTCCTGACTTAATGTAAAAGCGGTTGTGTCCATTACATTTAATCCTTTTTTGATCACATCATCAAATGAGATGAAGTCAAATTTTACTGCCGAAGCATTTTTTTCAGGATCCGAATCATATACACCGTCTACACGAGTTCCTTTTAGAATCACATCAGCATTGATTTCGATTCCACGTAAAACAGCTGCTGTATCAGTAGTGAAATAAGGATTTCCTGTTCCTGCTCCAAAAATTACGATTCTTCCTTTTTCTAGGTGACGATCGGCTCTTCTTTTAATATACGGTTCAGCAATAGACTCCATTTTTAAGGCCGTTTGCAAACGTGTTTTCATGCCTTTTTCTTCAAGAGCACCTTGTAATGCCATTCCGTTAATAACCGTAGCAAGCATTCCCATGTAATCTCCTTGCACTCTATCCATTCCGTTGCTTGCCCCTGCAACTCCTCTAAAGATGTTTCCTCCACCTATTACGATGGCAATTTCTACTCCTTTGGCGTGAACTTTTTTGATTTCTTCAGCATATTCAGCTAATCGTTCAGGATCTATTCCATATTGACGATCTCCCATTAAAGCTTCTCCGCTTAATTTTAGAAGAATTCTTTTGTATTTCATGTGTTTGTTGCGTTGATTGGTGCAAATATAGGGATATTCTTTTTTTCTGAAATAGGACGACTTAAATTTTATAAATTTTGTTTTCGTAACTGTATTTTGCCGCTTCATAGCCCAAATTGAAAATAGCATCCATTTTAATTTTATTGGTTTCAAAGGTGCTATAAATGCTAAGTTCTTTGGGTTGAATAATCCAATCGCATTGCGTGAATTTGGCAACATTCGAATTTTCTGAAAGAATATCAAAAGCTCTGGTGGTCACGGCTCGGATAGAATTTAAATCTTTCGCTTCAATTTTACTAATGGGACTCACGTAAACGCCAATAATCATATCGCAATCGTCTCTTAGTAAATCGGTTGGGAAATGATTCAAAATTCCACCATCGCTGTAATGATTTCCCTTGATTTCATAAGGAGAAATAATGCCCGGAAAGGAAGAAGAAGAAATAAGTGCATCGACAATTTTTGTTTTGGGTTCGAATATTTTTAATTCGCCTTTAATCATGTCGGTGGCGGTAATTTGGGTTGGAATTTCCAAATCAGAAAGCCTGGCATCTTTAAAAACGGCATGAAAATAGTCTTTGAAAGATTCTGAATCAATCAATCCTGCCTTAGTAAAAGTAATGTGTCTCCAATGAAATAAATAAATCGATTTGAAGAAGTTCAGGATTTCTTCAGGCGTTTTTCCCCAGGCATACATCGCACCCACAATCGATCCGGCACTGGTTCCGGCAATTTTATTGGGACGAATGTTTTTTTCTTCTAAAAATTTAATAGCACCCGCATGGGCTAAACCTTTTGACCCGCCACCCGAAAGTGCTAAGCCAATTGATTTTGAATTTAAGTTCATCTTTCTGCAATTTTTATAAAAATACACTTTTTACTGATTTGGGAGTGATTTTTGTTTTGCTTGATGGACGATATTTATCTTAACTTTACTTAAAACATTTAGAAAACATGATTAAATCAATTGCTCATGCTTTGTTCAATAGTTATTCTTATTCAGAATATAGAAAATTAGTTACAGATTTATTAAAAGAAGGAAAATCAACAGGAGACGAACAATCAGAAGAATTGACGAATTATAGCAGTCTTAACGAAACACGCATGAATCGTTTAGAGAAGACGATGAAAATTTCGGATGAAAACACCAATAAACTAAAGTCATTAAACAATGAGTTTATTTGGTTAGTGATTTCTGAAGGCTGGTGTGGAGATGCAGCGCAATTGTTGCCTATTTTTGAAAAAATGAACCAAGCTGCTGAAGGGAAAATTGATATTAGAATTGTGTTAAGAGATGATAATTTAGATTTGATGAATCATTTTTTAACAAATAAAGGAAGAGCCATTCCTAAGTTGATTGTTATTAATAAAAAAACATCGGTGGCATTAGCACATTGGGGACCAAGGCCAAAAGGAGCGGCTGATCTTATTTCTAATTATAGAAAAGAGTACAAAGTTTTTGATGAAACCATAAAAACCGAATTGCAATTGTGGTATTTGCACGATAAAGGAATTACTACCCAACAAGAAATTATGGATATGATGCTGGATTTAGATCAAGAGATTGTTGAAAATGAGTAATAATTGGATTGAGTTAGAAATTGGATTGTTTACTTTTAATTATTAAGTTGGCAAGGCTAAAGTTTAGTTTTTCGCCTTTGAGACTTTTTATTATCCTACTATTATAGATTCTATAGGTGCAATATGTAATTCCTATAAAAATGAAAAATCCTAAAATTAAATATTTAATTTGGTTTCTTTTATAGGCTTCCGTAAAATCACATTGATCATTGGAATCACATACAAATCGTTCGTCGTATGTATAATACATTATGCCTCTTAAAAGTGTTTTACTTTTTAGTTTTTTAACAAGATCTACGGTTCTTATGCGATCATTAAAAATATCGGTGAAAATTTGTTTTTGACGATTAGTTTTTTCTTTAAGTAATAAACTAATCGTTTTGCCAGAATCTTTAAAATTAATATAATGTGAATCTCCATTTCTATTACCAGCATTGGAGTATCTGTAAATGGAATCTATTTTAACGTTTCGCATTAAAATATATTTATTTGTCATATAAATATTTAATTCTTGTCTATATATCAAAAGAAATAGTATTAAAAAAAAGCTATATAGAGTTATAACAATTCCTTTGAAAAAGGTGTGTTTTGTAATCATATCAGGTTATAAATTGAATTCAAAATCCGAACGCGCAGATTTACTATAAATGTTAGCGAAGATATTTATCAGTAATCGCATAGGTTTTTAAACAAATCTAAGAAAAAACAGAAATCAATAATTGTTTTTGTAGTATTTTTTGTAAAACAAAAAAAGCTATGAATTGAATCATAGCTTTCTATATTTTGTTGTAAAAACAATATTTATTCAGAATCTAATCCCAAAGACTCTTCAAACAGCGTAACATCAATGGCGTTTTTTACGTCGAAATCGCCAATTTTTGTTCGACGTAACGCGGTCAAGTGTGAACCTGAATTCATGGCTTTTCCAAAATCAAAAGCTAACGAACGAATGTAAGTTCCTTTGCTGCAAACCACTCTAAAATCAATTTCAGGTAATGCAATTTTGGTGATTTCAAATTCGTGAATGGTAGTTTTCCGGCTGGCAATTTCAACTTCTTCACCCGCACGAGCGTGTTCGTACAAACGTTTGCCGTCTTTTTTTATCGCAGAAAAAATAGGTGGTTTTTGGTCAATTTCGCCTAAAAATTGCTTCACGGTTTCGTGAATTAAGGCTTCATCAATATGTGCTGTTGGAAAAGTAGCGTCGATTTCGGTTTCTAAATCATAAGATGGAGTAGTGGCTCCAATATAAAAAGTACCTGTGTATTCTTTGGCCTGTCCTTGAAGTTCAGCGATTCTTTTTGTAAACTTTCCAGTGCAAATTAATAATAATCCAGTCGCTAAAGGATCTAAAGTACCGGCATGACCTATTTTGAATTTTTTTGGCAATCCTACTTTGTTTATAAGCAGGTATTTTAATTTATTCACCGCTTGAAACGAACTCCATTTCAATGGTTTGTCAATTAATAAAACTTGTCCTTCTAAGTATTCTTCGGGCGTCATTAGATTACAGTCAGTGGGTGAATAAAATAATGAATAATCAATAGTATGATTCCTGCAGCAATACGGTAATAGCCAAAAAGTTTAAATCCTCTTTTGCTTAAAAAATCAATAAAAGATTTGATTGCTAAAAGAGCGACTGCAAAAGCGACAATGTTTCCAATGATTAATATGTTTATCTGGTCGTGTGTTAATACGTATCCATCTTTATAATAATCGTAACATTTTTTCACTGTTGCACCTAACATGGTAGGAACGGCTAAGAAAAAGGAAAATTCGGCAGCTGAAGTTCTGAATAGTTTTTGGGACATTCCGCCCACAATAGATGCGCCACTTCTGGAAACTCCGGGAACCATGGCTAAACATTGGAACAATCCAATTTTGACTGCTTTAGTATAAGTGATTTCAGTTTCTTCCGACTTGTTGAACCAGTCGTCTACTTTTAATAAAATGATTCCGCCCACTAATAATGAGACGGCTACGGTAACTGGATTTTCTAATAAGGCATCTATTCTTTTGCTGAAAAGCAAACCAAAAACAACTGCGGGAATAAAGGCTACCAATAATTTGAAATAGAAATCAAAAGACTGGAAAAAGCGTTTGTAATAAAGTATCAAAACCGAAAGGATAGCTCCTAACTGGATTACAATAGTAAAAAGCTTGGTAAAATCGTCTTGTGCAATTCCGTAAAAAGAAGAAGCAATAATCATGTGTCCGGTTGAAGAAACAGGAAGAAATTCAGTAATTCCTTCTATTATAGCCAGAACAATAGCTTGTAATGTATTCATTTTTTAGTATTCAGGGTTCAGTCTTTTAGTATTCAGTTTAATTAGATTTGCTTTTACTGCAAACTTACCACTGAACACTGCAAACTATTTCTTAGGATTTTTTAAAATAGCATAAACTGTGATTCCAAAACCAATTAAAACAGTCGTTGGAGCTAATCGGATTCTTCTAAAGTCAAAAATAGCATCGCTATACACTTTAGGATCATCGCTTCCGCCACCAGACATTAGTATGAACCCAAATACAATTACGCCAATTCCAATTAATAGAATTTTATAATTGATTTTGTCGAATAAGAATTCTTGTTTATCGTCTTTCATCTTTTATTGTGAGGAACGACTTGTCCGCCGTGGCGGAAGCAATCTCCTTCCTATATTTTAAAGTTTTTATTCTTTTAATATTGTTCTTTAATGATTTACTGAACACTTATAACTGTAAACTGAATACTAGTATAAATCGTCAGTTCTTAAGTTTAAGAAGCGTTGCGTAGCAAAATGGGTACTCAACCAGGTGATTAAAACTCCAAATCCAAAAACTGCTGCAAAAACAAGCAAGATAAGTGCTTTGTCGTCTAAGATTCCTAAATCAGGGAAGTGGGAGTTGACATAAGATAAAAGTCCGATTAATGCTAAGATGGCCAATGCAGATCCAAGCATTCCCAGTTTTACACTTCGCATCACAAAAGGTTTTCTAATAAACGATTTTGTTGCACCCACCATTTGCATGGTTTTAATGATAAATCGGTTAGAATAAATAGAAAGACGAAGCGAACTGTTAATCAATAACACAGCGATAAAAGTCAGGAATCCGCTGATGATTAAAATCCACATACTCACTTTTTTGATATTGTCGTTTACTAAATTCACCAATTGTTTGTCGTAAACAATGTCCGAAATCATAGCGTTTGTCCGTAATTTTCGTTCAATTTTGGCTACGCTGTCTTTTTCTACATAAGCCGCTTTGATATGAATATCATAAGAGTTTTGTAGCGGATTTTCTCCTAAGAAAGTTAGGAAATCTTCACCAATAATATCAGTATGTTCCTTAGCTGCTTCATCTTTGCTTACATAAACAATAGATTTTGCAAAAGGGGCTTTTTTTAATTCGGTACCAAAACTTTTCAGAATAGTGTCATTGGCCTCATTCTTAAAGAAAACAGTCATGGCGATTTTTTCTTTAAAGTCGTCAGCTAATTTTTTAGAATTAATAATGAAAAGTCCTAATGTTCCCAGTAGAAATAAAACCAGGAAAATACTTAAAACTACCGAAAAATAAGAGGAAATTAACCTGCGTTTTTGAAACTTATCAAATGAAGAACTCATAGTTTACTTTAATTATGGGGTAAAAATAATAAAGAATTTCTTTATTTAAAGCTAATAACGTTCAAAGTTTCAACTTTCGTGTTACAAAATGCTGCTTTTAAAGCATTAATCGATTTTAGTGATGATGGGATTGAACGCTTTTGATGCTATGAGGACTTTATTGCCAATGTTTAAATCCCTTATTTCTTCCTCCATCGCAATTATTTTGACCACATTGTTGCCTATCAAAACCACGACGATATAAATAAAATTTTCTTTTTCGATTTTTAAAATTTCGCCCACAAATTGAAATTTGCCACTTACTAATCGGCTGGAAAATACTTGCTCAGGAGTTCCTTGCTTACTTATTTTGCCATTTTCAAGTACAATTACCTTATCAGACATTTTATAAATTTCGGCAATATCATGACTGACTAAAATCGTAGTGAGTTTGTATTTGCGATGTACCTGAATAATATAATCTTGCAATTTCACACGCATTTCATGATCCACCGCCGATAAAGGCTCGTCGAGAAGTAAAATATCAGGTTGGCGAACCAAGGCTCTTGCCAAGGCGACTCTTTGTTTTTGTCCGCCCGACAATTGCGCTGGTTTTTGATGTTGCAATTGTTCTAATTCCATCAAGGTTAACAGCTCTTCGATAATGGTTTTGTCTTGTCCTTTTTCGAGTGCATAGCTTAAATTTTCTCTCACGCTCATATTGGGAAACAAAGCATAATCCTGAAAAACATAGGCTATTTTACGTTTTTGCGGAGGAAGTTGGATTTTTTTATCGGTGTCTAGCCAGGTTTCGTTATTGATAGTAATTATCCCTTTGTCGGCTTCTGATAAACCGGAAAGTATTCTGAGTGTTGTGGTTTTGCCAGAACCCGATGAGCCATACAAAGTCACGAATTCATTTTCTTTGATTTCGAAATCAAGGTTCAAAAGCATTTCGCCCGATGCTGATTGGAGTTTCTTTTGGATTTTAAATACAATCATTGTAACGGATTGGTTTGGCTAAAACGATGGTTAATACTGTAAACACACAAAAGCACCACAAATGCAAAGGCAAATAAAATCCCTGCGTAAACATTAGCATTGTGGTAATTCATGGCTTGTACTTCGTCATAAATGGCAATCGATACTACTTTAGTTTCGCTGGGAATGCTTCCGCCCACCATTAAAACTACACCAAATTCGCCAATGGTATGTGCAAAAGTGAGCACAATTCCGGTAAGAATTGCTTTTTTTATATTTGGGATTAACACTTTAAGTAAGGTCTCGGTTTTGCTTTTTCCTAATAAAAGAGAAGCTTCCATCAATGATTTCGAAAGTGATTTAAACCCATTTTGTATGGGCTGAACCATGAACGGCAAACTGTACAAAACCGATGCAATGACTAATCCGGGAAACGTAAAAACAAGTCGAATGTCAAAATACTGATCGAGAAATTTCCCAAAAGCATTTTCGGGACTAAAGGCTAATAACAGATAAAATCCTAAAACCGATGGTGGTAAAACTAGTGGTAAACTCACGATGGCTTCAACAATTACTTTCGATTTCAATTTGCTATAAGCGAGCCAATACCCCAAAGGCAAACTGAGCACTAACAGTATGATTGTGGTGCAAAAAGCCAGTTTGAGCGTGAGATATATCGGTTCGAAATCAATCATGAGTAGCCAAGCTTATTTCATTTGTTTTTATCATCGCCTGTACCAAATCGTTTTCCTGAATATCGAGTTGGTCAAAAGCATTTCGGGTAATTACTGATGCTATTGTAGTATTTTGGAAATTTAATATGATTTTGCAAAGTAATTTTCCTTTTTCGAAAGAATGAACGCTGCAATCTAATTTATTTTGAAGACTGATTGCTCCCGAAAACGCTTTGGCCAGAACCACCTCGGTTTCTTTGAATAGAATTTTTACAGCATTTCCGATAGCTAAATATCCGGCACTTTCAGGTGTGTCAATCACGATAGAAGTAATCGGGCAATTTTGCACCATTACTTTTACTAAGGACAAAGAGCCTTCGGTTTTTATTTCTGATATTTTGCCTTCTAATAGGTTCATTTTATTAATTTTCTTTTTTGCTTGATCAAAAAAGAAACAAAAAAATATTCATGTGTTCTTATTGTTTTTTTGGTATTCATGAATCTTCGATTTCAAGTCTTACACTTCCTCGTCGGTCAAATTAGTTTTCGAATACTAAAAGAAAAGAACTCTCCGCCGCGGCGGATCAAACAGCTTTTCTTTTTACGTATTCTTTAAACATTTGACACTCGACTGCGGAAGTTAAGGACAGTTGAGTCTCTAAAACAAAAGCATTTTGATTTATAGGCGAATATAAATATAAAGATCATTTTTTAAAGTATAAAATTATACTTCGAACTGATGAAAATTATCATCAAAAACTAGTCTCCCCCAACTAGTTAATTTACTCTAAAAAGATCAAAAAAACTTAAATTCACTTCTTTTTTAACTCCAAAATAGTTACAAAAACTTATATGACTTATATGTTTTAAAAAGACTTATTTTTGAGAATAACCGTAATATTTTAAAATAGCGACCGCTTTATCAGACGAAATATAATCATAAAATCTTAAAGCAGTTGCATTTCCTTTAGCGTGTTTTAAAACCACACAACCTTGTTCTAAAGGAGCATGATTTTCTTGCGGAATTACATAATATTTTCCACGCTCTTTTTTCATTGCCGGAGACAATACATCAGATAAGGCGATGATACCGATATCGGCTGCGCCAAAAGCAACAAATTGCGCTGCCTGAGCAATGTTCTCGCCGTAAACCAAATTACTTTTTACTTTGTTGTAAATTTTAGTACGTTTCATACTTTCAACCGCTTTGGCTCCGTAGGGTGCAGTTACAGGATTGGCAATCGAAATTTTCTTCACTTTTGGATCTAATAGCGAATTCATTTTCTGGGTATTTGGATCTATTTTTTTACTCCAAATAGCAATTCTTCCTATCGCATATAATTTAACTGTCGAAATACCAAAGTGGCTTTCCTTCAATTTGGTTGGGTAGTTCATGTCGGCTGAGAAAAAAACATCAAAAGGAGCTCCATTGACTATTTGCTCATAAAATTTTCCCGAAGCACCATAAGAGATTTGGATGTTATCAGCAGGATTTCTTTGTTTGTAATCCTTCGCAATCGAATCCATCGCTGTTTTTAAATTGGCAGCAACTACAACTGTTGCTTTTCCCTGAGCAAAAAAAGTGGTGGTGCTAAAGAGAATCACAATAAGTAGCAGGCATTTTATAATTTTCATCATCGGATGTTTTAGTAGTAATTAATTATTTTTTGAAGCTAAACAATTCAGGCTTGAAGGTGATCATGACGTAGCTCCACACAGGAATGATATTGCTGTTTCCTGTTTTAAGTGTTTCCATACTTTTTTCGGCAGCCATATAAGAGAATCCAAAATCGGCAGTAATAAAACTATTACACTTGTATTTTACCGACAAATCGTTTTCGAAACCTAAATAAGAATTGATAGTATTGCCTAAATCGTTTTTTGTCTTATTTCCTAAATAAAATAAGTGAAAGTCAGAACGCAGTGCTACTTTTTTGTTCAAATCGTAAATAAAGAATAAATAAGGATTAAACAATCCGCCTTTTTTTACATCGGTAGGGAAGGTGGTAAAATAATCCATATTTCCCATAAATTTCCAGGCCACTCCATAGAGCGGTACAAATGATTTAGAAAAGTCGCTTACTTTTTCGGCATTTTCACCACTCATGAACTCGGCACCTAAACGAGTTGTTAATTTCCCGTTTTTCAGTTGGATTTCCGGTTGGAAATAATAAGCCGAAACTCGTTCTGCTGTTTGCAATTGTCCATATTGGTAATATCCACTCAGGGTTACGTACAAATTGCCTTTTTCAAAATCCAATCGCCCTCCAGAAGTTCCTCTGGTATATAAGGTTCCCGAAGTGGTTTTGCTTTGATAACTATCGGCAGCATTTATAGTGGTCAGGCTAAAATGCTCGTTTAATTTTGCTTTTAGGTAATGTACATTCAGCAGTTTATAATTGGTAAATGTTGTTGGGGAAAAATCAGTATCAAAAATACGTTCGGCTGTTTGGTTGAAAGAAGTAAAGAATTCTGAATGAATGCTATTGTTGTCATAGATTAGATTAATTCCATCATGTGCTCTTCCTGCCTGACTCCAGTTGGCCTGCGAGAAAAGTCTTCCGTTGTCCAAATCTACTTTTTGGCGACCAATTCGAACAAAAAACTGATCTGTAATATCAGCATCTACGTAGGCTTCAAATACATTCAATGAACCCGATGTTGAGGTTTGACCGTATTGTCCCAATACGCGGATGTCCTGAATAGAAGTATGGAATTTAAATTTAGGCTGGCTATAGTTAAAATCCAATCGGCTTCTTTGAGTTGTGAAAAAAGCGGCTTTGGTATCGGCTGTTCTCAATTGTCTGTAACCATCGCGATATTCGGTTCGGGGTCTAAATTCTAATCCTATAGAAAAGTTTTTGTTTTCAGAATTTACTTTTTGGTTAAAAACATTTAAAACACTTAAAGAGTCAGCTTCACGTTGCGTGATAATCTTTTTTTCGAGTAATAATTTAGTAAGGTTGCTATCGATTTGCGCTGTCATATTTTGGTTAGAAAATAAAGCCAGGATTGTTATTGCAGCCAGATAAAGCGTTTTTTTTGTTTTTTTCATTATAATAATTAATATTGTTTTTGTAATGATTCTCTTTTTAATCGTTATTAGAAAGTGAGTCATTTTCAAGTATTTAATTTTTTGCAAATATAGCTTGGTTTTTTTAGTTTTTATACTTTGTGTATTTTATGATATTTTTTTATTTAGTATGTCTAAAATAAATACTGATAGTTGCTGGATTATTATAATGATTTTGTGTGTTTTAAAAGGAATGTTGGTATTAAAGTTTACCAACATTCCAAGTTAATGACACATAATAGAATCCTCCAATTTGAGGGCCTCCTAATATGGAATTATAAGATTTGTTTAAGAAATTAGTTCCTCCAAGCTTGGCAATTACTCCCGGTTTTTCGAAATTATAATTGATTTGCGCGTCCATTGACCAGTAAGAAGGTACAGAACCGCTAACAAGGAAAGAAACATAATCGTATTTGCTTTGTTGACGATAAGTAACACTTGCGCCAAGGTTTTTCCATAAATTTTCGGCTACGATTGTTCCATTTGCGATAATTTTTGGAGTGTTAAAACCATCTTCCAATCCGTCTTTATCGTCAGTTCGGTCTAATTTAGCATAAGTCACATTTCCTAAAAACGAGAACATTTCGTTGTAACGGTATTTTAATCCTAAACTACCTCCGTAATTGTATATTTTACTTTTAGAGTTGGTCCACAAACGGTAACGGCTTTGTGTGTTTTTAGAATAAAGAGCCGTTGGTATTTGTGCTGGATCTGCGGTGTTAGGGATACTTGCTTCCACCTGTGCAATAAAGTTTTCATAAGAGTTGTAATAAAAATCGGTGTCGATAAACAAACTCTTGTTTAGGGCAAGTCCTCTGAATCCAAATTCGAAAGAACGTACAAATTCAGGTTCTAAATAAGTATAAGGATTTTTTTGAATTATTCCTTTGTTTTTGTCAATGGCCTGTGCCTGTGTTAAACTAAGTGTGTTGATATCGCTGGTAACCTGTGCCTGGAATTTGTCGATTGAGGCTTTAGTGTAGGAGTTTTCAAAAATTCCGTCAGACATGATTCGCAATCCTCCCACACGTTTAACACCACCACTGTTTACGTTAGAAAATCCTTCGAAAATACTTGGGAATCGATAACCACTTTGATAAGAAGCCCTGAAGTTGATTTCTTCTTTTGGAGAAAATACAGCGGTAAAGCGGGGAGTAAATTTCACATCAAAATAGTCTGCTTTGTCTGCACGGATACTTGCGCTTAAACGTAATCTTTTGTCAAATAAATCCTTGCTTAACTGGGTAAATCCACCTGTTTTTCCATAGGTCAGGTTTTTGCCATTATTTTCCGGATTGATAAAATAATTTCCGTCAGGAACAATAATGTAAGTTCTGTAATCAAAACCACTTAAGAGTTGCAGGTCTGCTTTTTTGAAAAAGTCAACAAAAGCTTTGTCCCAATTGAACAAACCTTCGGCATGCACTAAAGAGGATTTTACACGTAAAGCGGCACCAATATCCCAGTTGTTGATGTTGATTAATTCTTCTTTCTTTTGATTATAAGCATCGGTTCCGGGAATAAATCTTCCTTGATCAGAAGTTGTTCTGGCTATTCTATGGGCGTCTGCAACAGTAGATCCATTGGTTACTGCATTGTTATAGGCTGTGGTATAATTGGTAAACCATTGGTCGTCTGATTTAAAAGCACGATCCATGTTTTCAGCCAAAGAACGCATATTGTATGATTTTCCCGTGTTTTCCTGAGTTAAATAAGCACGTATTTGAAAAATATTAGTGTGATAATCAATCGCATATTGGCTTAGTTTATAATCCTCTAATCTAAAACGGTTAGAACGCTGATAAACGGTGTTGATTAAGGCTCCTTTGTAAGTTACTGCTAATTCGTGCCCTTTTTTTGGACGAAAGTACACACCGGCATCCCATTTGTAATTTTCAATATTGTAATCGGCAATGTCAGTTTCTCTGTATCCTGTTCTGGAAACTACATATTTTTTGCCGTTCAGGGTTAATGTTCTTCGGTTTGCCGATTCGTTCCCGTAGCCATTAACTTCGTCAAAAGCAGGGTTGTCAGCTCCGTATAAATTGACGGAAGAATTTATGTTTGGAGCCAAATCGGTTCTGTCATCGGCAACCCAGTCCGTTCCGTTAGTAAGCGAACCGTTTACTTTGAAAGCTATTTTCGAATTAATTGCTTTGGCGTAACGCAAATTAGTTGTGGTAAAAAGTTGTGGAGAAAAACGGTCAACTTTTCCGGTATGATTCACAGCCGTTAATTGTTGAATACTCAATCCTTGGTATTCAAACGGGTTTTTGGTTTGGATGTTTGCCAATCCATTGATAGCATTCATTCCGTATAAGGCAGAAGCTGCTCCGGGAATGACTTCAATTTTATTGATGTCCAAGTCGTTTGCTCCAAGTGCATTGGCAATAGGCGCTCCCAAATGTGGTGCCTGATTGTCTACACCGTCTACTAATTGGGCAAAACGGACGTTAGTTGTATTGGCAAATCCTCTGGTGTTTATGACTTTAAAACCTAAACTCGGGCTGATGATTTGTACGCCTTTCAGGTTTTCCAGGGCCTCAAAATTAGATGGAGCCCCCATATTTTTGGCATCGGCAGCTTTTAATTGCTCGATACTTATTGGAGAACGCAGGAAAGTTTCCTTCGTACGTGAAGCGGTAACAACTACTTCATTAAGGATTTCTTTTTTGATGCTGTCCTGAGTTGTTTTAGAATTTTCTTTTTGTGATTGGGCAAAGTTTTTTAAACTGAGCAGTAATAGAATTAAAAATAATTTGGATTTCATATTGGGTAGTTTTATTCAGTGTGTTTTAAAATGAATACTGATAATTGTGTTTAATTTATGTGATTATTAATTTTTGAAGTTCATATATTGGGTTATTTTGTTTTCAGTATGTTTTAAAATGAATACTGCTAATTAAAAAAATGCTAGAATTTTAAATTTTGGGTTTCCTTTTCAGCAAAATCTTTAATGCGTTTTTCTACTTCGTGAAAAGTCTGAATGGCTTTTTCTCCTGCCTCGGTCAAACGTGCGCCTCCGCCACCTTTTCCGCCAAGCAATTTTTCAACTAAAGGACTTTCAGCACGTTGATTCATTTCTTTTACTAATTGCCAGGCTTGGCGGTATGCCATTTTCATCTCTTTGGCAGCATTGGTAATAGAGCCTGTTTTTCGGATATTTTCGAGTAGCCAGATTTTTCCAATACCTAAAAAAGGCCCTTCGGTTTCTTCAATCCAAAGTCGAACTTCTATGTTATATTTTTTATTAGACATCATGGGTGTGTTTTTTTAAGCACAGTGCAAACATACGTATTTTTACTTATTACGTACTTATTTTTGGATTTTTTTTATTGTAAATAAATTATTTTCGTAGCCCGCACAATAAATGTAAATTTGCGACTTCATAATTTTATTTATTAAAACTTAGAAACTCAGCTACTTTATAGCTTAGCAACTCGAAAAATGACTTGAGCGTGCGAAAGCATGACTCCATTAAAAAACAATATAAAAGAGGAATGAAATACAATCCGAACGAAATTGAAGCCAAATGGCAAAAATACTGGGCTGATAACAAAACTTTTGCAGCATCCAATACTTCCGAAAAACCAAAACATTACGTTTTAGATATGTTTCCTTATCCTTCGGGAGCGGGATTGCACGTGGGGCATCCACTGGGGTATATTGCTTCGGATGTATATTCTCGTTTCAAAAGACATCAGGGTTTTAACGTGTTGCACCCAATGGGTTACGACAGTTTTGGATTGCCAGCTGAGCAATATGCTATTCAAACAGGTCAACGTCCGGAAGATACTACCCGCGTGAATATTGACGGTGGTGTGGATAAAGAAGGAAACCAAATTGCGGGTTACAGAAAACAATTAGACAAAATCGGATTTTCATTTGATTGGGACAGGGAAGTTCGTACTTCAAATCCGAATTATTACAAGCATACGCAATGGATTTTTATCCAATTATTCAATTCCTGGTACAATAAAGATTCAGATAAAGCAGAGGACATTTCGACTTTAATTGCCCTTTTCGAAAAAGAAGGAAATGCTAATGTCAATGCCGTTTGCGATGAAAATATCGAAGCTTTTTCAGCTACTGAATGGAATGCTTTCGCAAAAGAACAACAAGAGAAAATCTTGTTACAATATAGACTGACTTATTTAGCAGAAACCGAAGTAAACTGGTGTCCAGGCTTAGGAACGGTTTTGGCAAATGACGAAATCATCAATGGCGTTTCAGAGCGTGGAGGATATCCGGTAGTTCGCAAAAAAATGACACAATGGAGCATGCGTATTTCGGCTTATGCTGAGCGTTTGTTGCAAGGTTTGAATGCTATTGACTGGAGCGAAAGTATCAAAGAAAGTCAGAGAAACTGGATTGGGAAATCAGTTGGAGCGATGGTTTCGTTTGCTGTGAAACCTCACCCCCAGCCCCTCTCCAGCGGAGAGGGGAGCCAAGCTGTTGAGAAGGGATACATGACAGCTGATGCTTCCATTGCAACACAATTAGTAGCTAATGCAAGGGAAAACCGTAAGAATCTAACGGAAGCTGAAGATGTACTTTGGCAAGAAATTCGAAATTCGAACCTAGGATATAAGATAAGAAGACAGCATTATATTGGGAGTTTTATCGCTGATTTTGTTTGTTTAGAAAAAAAGTTAATCATTGAGGTTGATGGAGGTTATCACTATACAAAAGAACAACTTGAATTAGATGAACAGCGAACATTAGAGCTAGAGCAAAAACATCTTTATAAAGTAATTCGTTTTACCAATGAAGAAGTTTTAAACGACATCAAAACAGTTTTATCGAAGATAAAAGAAGAATTAAGCCTGCGAAATTCTTTTAAAACGAATGATACTCAAGCTCCCCTCTCCGCTGGAGAGGGGTTGGGGGTGAGGTATATAGACGTTTTCACAACCCGTCCTGATACTATTTTTGGAGTTACCTTTATGACTTTGGCACCAGAACACGAATTGGTAGCTCAAATTACCACTCCGGAACAAAAAGCAGCAGTTGAAGCATATATCGAAAAAACGGCAAAACGTTCTGAAAGAGAACGTATGGCGGATGTAAAAACCATTTCGGGAGTTTTCACTGGAGCTTATGCGGAACATCCGTTTACCAAAGAAGCGATTCCGGTTTGGATTGGGGATTATGTTTTGGCCGGTTACGGAACTGGTGCTGTAATGGCGGTTCCTTGTGGTGATGAAAGAGATTATGCTTTTGCCAATTTCTTCAAGGGACAAAACGGAATGCCTGAAATCAAAAATATTGTAGATAAAGACATTTCGGAAGCGGCTTTTGGAGGAAAAGAAGGTTTTCAATTAGTGAATTCTGATTTCTTAAATGGCATGGGTTACAAAGATGGAACTCAAAAAGTAATTGCCGAATTGGAAAAAATTAATCAAGGTTACGGTAAGGTAAATTACCGTTTACGTGATGCGGTTTTCTCTCGTCAAAGATATTGGGGAGAACCATTTCCAGTGTATTATGTAAATGGTTTGCCACAGATGATTGATGCACAACATTTGCCAATTATTTTGCCGGAAGTAGAGAAATATTTACCAACTGAAGACGGATTGCCTCCATTAGGAAACGCTGCGGTTTGGGCTTGGGACAGCGTAAACAATAAAGTTGTCAATACAGATTTAGTTGATAATGCTACTATTTTTCCTTTAGAATTGAATACGATGCCAGGTTGGGCGGGAAGTTCATGGTATTGGATGCGTTATATGGACGCGGCTAATGAAAACGAATTTGCCAGCAAAGATGCATTGAAATATTGGGAATCTGTGGATTTATATATTGGCGGAAGCGAACACGCAACAGGACATTTATTGTATTCCCGTTTTTGGAACAAATTCTTAAAAGACAAAGGTTTTGCTCCAACAGAAGAACCGTTCAAAAAACTGATCAATCAGGGAATGATTTTGGGAACGAGTGCTTTTGTTTATAGGGTAAAAGGATTAATTCAATCTAGCGAAGGATTGGATATATCAGATCCAAAAATTTCAAGTTTTTTTATAACAAAATCTAAACATGATAAAATTCAGAAAGGAGATCTTACAGAAAAAGAATCAGCAAGAGAATTTTTTATAAATGGATTGAAAAGATATTTTCCAAGTGTGGAATTTATTAATGTGTCTATTGATGATCTTGAATTAACTCCAATTCATACTGATGTTAATTTTGTTAATGCTTCAGATGAGTTGGATGTGGAAAAATTTAAAAAATCAAGAGAATATTATGCTAATGCTGAGTTTGATACTGATGACAATGGAAAATACATTGTAGGTCGCGAGGTTGAAAAAATGTCGAAATCAAAATACAATGTAGTTACTCCAGACAATATTTGTGCTGAATACGGTGCGGATACTTTACGTTTGTATGAAATGTTTTTAGGGCCTTTGGAACAGGCAAAACCTTGGAATACGGCAGGAATTTCAGGGGTTTTTGGTTTCTTGAAAAAACTATGTCGTTTGTATTTTGATGACAATGGTTTGATTGTTACGGATGAAGAGCCAACCAAAGACAATTTGAAATCATTACACAAAACCATCAAAAAAGTAGCGGAAGATATTGAGAGTTTCTCTTTCAATACGTCGGTTTCTCAGTTTATGATTTGTGTGAACGAATTGTCTACGCAAAATTGTCATTCACGTGCTATTTTAGAGCCATTGGCCATTGTGATTTCGCCTTATGCACCACACATTGCAGAGGAATTATGGAGTTTGTTAGGATATAGCGATTCGATTGCCACCGTTACTTTTCCAAAATTCGAACCAGCTCATTTGGTAGAATCTGACAAGGAATATCCGGTTTCTTTCAACGGAAAAATGCGTTTTACGATTAATTTGCCTTTGGATTTAACCAAAGAACAAATCGAGGAAATTGTAATGAAAGACGAAAGAACTCAAAAACAATTAGACGGTAGAACACCAAATAAGGTGATTATTGTTCCGGGGAAAATCATTAATTTGGTTGGATAACCAAAGTAATTACAATTACAATTTCAAAATTCAATAGCAATGATGAAGTTGAAGTGAGTAAATAAATCCCAATTTTAAAATTCCAAATTTCAATGACTGTAGTTTATTGAAGTTTGGAATTTTTTATTGTCATTGTTTTATTTTTTAAAATTGGTCATTGCTATTGCTATTGAATTTTGCTATTGCTATTGATTTTTTGAAATTGTCATTGCCATTGAAATTGTATTTTTTTTAACAGCTGTCAAATTGACGTTTTTGGAATTTGGTTTAGAATTTGCTGCTTATATTTAAAATTTAAACAAATAAATAAAAAGATATGGGAAGTGGTTATTTAATTCTTGCAGGAGCAATTATGCTTTTCAGTTGGTTGGTAAGTTCAAGGTTAAAGAGCAAGTTTGAACATTATTCACAATTGCATTTGCAAAATAATATGAGTGGTGCAGAGATTGCACAGAAAATGCTCCAGGATAACGGCATTTACGATGTACGTGTGATTTCGACTCCGGGACAACTAACGGATCATTACAATCCAGCGGATAAAACGGTCAATTTGAGTGAGTCGGTATACAATCAACGAAATGCAGCAGCTGCGGCAGTAGCGGCACACGAATGTGGTCACGCCGTACAACATGCGATGGGTTATGAGTGGTTGAGTATGCGTTCTAAATTGGTTCCGTTTGTAAATGTGGCTTCTTCGTATATGCAATGGGTTTTGCTGGCGGGAATTTTAATGTTGAGAACCTTTCCGGGTTTGTTGTTAATTGGAATTATCCTGTTTGCGGCAACTACTTTGTTTTCGATTATTACTTTGCCAGTAGAATATGATGCGAGTAATCGCGCTTTGGCTTGGCTAAAAAACAAAAATATGCTTAATCCGGCAGAATATGCAGGAGCAGAAGATTCTTTGAAATGGGCGGCTCGTACGTATGTTGTGGCGGCTTTGGGTTCTATCGCTACCTTGTTGTATTATCTGTCTATTTATTTGGGAGGTAACAGGAGAAATTAAAGAAATCAATAACAATATCAATTTCAAAAATCAATTGCAATTGTAATGATTGAATTGAGGGGGGAAATAAATTCCAAAATAAAAATTCCAAATTCCAATGACACTTCGATTAGCTTAGTGTAATAATTGGAGTTTGGAATTTTTTATTAAATATTGACATTACTATTGGCGATTGTAATTGAAAATTGCCATTGCCATTGATTTTTGATGTTTTATTGAGGCATATTTTGTTGTTGCCATTGTACTAAAAGGGCAACTTGAGCATCAGTTAAAGCTGGTTTTTTATTCACAGGAGGCATGAATTTACGATCCTCTTGTGGTAATTTAACACGTGAAATTATCGAAGCAATATTTTCTTTTACATGGATGTAGTTCTCTAATGGTTCTTTTCTTCCTTGAGGCGGCATGTGACAAGGCGTACAGCTAGTTGCAATAATAGGTTTTACATCAGTTTCGTAGCTTAGCTTTTTAGCTTCAACATATTTTGATTTGTCTTTTCTTGCCGAGCTACAATTAACCATTAGTATAGATAAAGGGATGATAAGGGCAATTAAGTGAATTTTTTTCATATTTTTTTTATTTCAGTTGTCGACCAAAAATAGTAAAAAAAAGATATGATTTGTATGGAAATTTTCAAGCATAAAAAAATCCGTCTCGTTTTTTAACAAGACGGATTTGAATTAGTATGTAACTAGGATTATTTCCCTTTATTTGCTTCTGCTATGTATTTTTCTAATGCCATAGTCATCGATGGTGTTCCTGGAGCAGGAGCCATAATGTCTACTCTTAATCCGTGATCGAGTGCTTCTTTTTGAGTAGTACTTCCAAAAACGGCAATTCTGGTATTGTTTTGTTCAAAATCCGGAAAGTTTTTGTACAATGATTTAATTCCTGTTGGACTAAAAAAGGCTAAAACATCATAATAAACATCGGCCAAATCAGACAAATCACTCATTACAGTTTTGTAAAAAGTAGCTTGAGTCCAATCGACTTTTAAATTATTTAAAACTATAGGCGCTTCGGCATTTAATTGGTCTGAAGCCGGTAACAAGAATTTCTCGTCTTTGTATTTTTTAATCAATGGAGATAAATCAGCAAAATCCTTTGGCCCAACATAAATCTTACGTTTTCTGTAGACAACATATTTTTGCAAATAGAAAGCTACTGCTTCTGATTGACAAAAATATTTCAATCCTTCAGGAATTTTAAAACGCATTTCTTCGGCCACTCTAAAGAAGTGATCTACAGCATTTCTACTGGTTAAAATAATAGCAGAAAAATTGTTAAGATCAATTTTTTGAAGTCTAATTTCTTTCGCATTCACTCCTTCTATATGTATAAAAGGACGGAAATCAATTTTGATTTTATGTTTTTGTTGGAGTTCAAAGTAAGGTGAATTCTCTACTTTAGGCTCTGGTTGTGATACCAAAATTGTTTTGACTTTCATATTTTAACATTTATCTAAGCGCTCCCTTTTGTAAACAAATAATACATGAAAAAATAAGGAGCTATTTCGAGAGTGCAAAGATATAAAATAAAATAAAACAACTTACTGAATATTAAACTTTGATATTTTTTTATTGAAAGGGAGTAAGTTAGTATGCTTAAGACTAGTATTATGGCGATTATCGCTATAGGAATATTCTGAGATACAGTATTATAGTAAAACAAAAGAATATTAATAGGTAGGATGATTATTCCAATATAAGTTCTGTAAGTGATTTTTTGGAGGTTAAATTGCTCCATAAACTCCTCAATATTGAAGGTTGTGGCGATAATTTTTTCGATTAAATACTTCGATAAAATAAAAAAGATAAGAAAAGTGATAATTTGGATGTACAAGATCCAATCGGTTTTTGAGGCATAGCCAAAAATGCTTAAAGAAATTTGGATAAAAAACGCAAAAGAGATTACCTGAACAAAGAATAATGAAATGGTAAAACTACTTTTGAGCTGGCTGCTATCGCGATAGATTTTAGAATATTTATCGGAAAAAATAAGATTGGTAAAATCGCCAAATCGATTGCCAAAAACCGATTTAATAACGGCAATAATAGCAAAGGCAAAAACAAATAAAAAGGTTGCCCAGTCATTGTTTTCGGTAACTCTCGGATGTAGCAGATATTCAGTCATAGCGGAAGCAAAATTAGTAAAATTTTATATCAATATTTTTATTATACTATTATTATGAATCAAATGGCATAAAAAGGTTACTTTTGCGTTGAAATTTCTAGAAATATGAATAATTGTATTGTTATAATTCCAACCTATAACGAAATTGAAAATATCGAAAGCATCATTAGAACGACGCTTTCTCAACACAAGCATTTTCATGTTCTTATAGTGGATGATAATTCTCCAGATCATACGGCTGATAAGGTTAGGCTTTTGCAAACGGAATTTGAAGGGCGCTTATTTCTAGAAAACAGAAAGCAAAAATCAGGTTTAGGAACGGCTTATGTACACGGTTTTAAGTGGGCATTAGCTAACGATTATGAGTTTATTTTTGAAATGGATGCCGATTTTTCACACAATCCTCATGATTTAGAAAAATTATACAATGCCTGCCATTTTGGAGATGCCGATTTAGCTATTGGTTCGCGTTATGTTACGGGAGTTAATGTGGTTAATTGGCCTTTAAATCGGGTATTGCTTTCTTATTTTGCTTCGGTTTATGTTAGGATGATTACCGGAATGGAAATTCATGACGCAACAGCTGGTTTTGTTTGTTATAAACGATCCGTTTTAGAAAAGATAAACCTGGATAGGATAAAATTTGTGGGTTATGCGTTTCAAATAGAAATGAAATATCGCACTTTTTGCAATAATTTTATAATTACAGAAGTTCCTATTATTTTTACCGATCGTACCAAAGGTCAGTCAAAAATGAGTAATTCAATAATAGTAGAAGCGGTTTTTGGGGTAATTTCGCTTCGATTAAAAAAATTAGTAAATAGATTATAATAAAAAGAACAATGAATAGGGTTTTAATTAAGAATGCCAAAATAGTAAATGAGGGGGTAATTTTTGAAGGCGATGTTTTAATTGAGAATGACTTAATTGTTGAGATTTCAGAAAGCATTAGTGCAAAATCATCCGATTGTAAGATTGTGGATGCCGAAGGAAATTATTTAATTCCTGGTGCCATCGATGATCAGGTGCATTTTAGAGAACCGGGTTTAACGCACAAAGGGGATATTGAGTCGGAGTCTAAAGCTGCTGTTGCTGGTGGGATTACGTCATTTATCGAGCAACCTAATACGGTTCCTAATGCGGTTACTCAAGAAGTTTTAGAAGAAAAATACCAGTTGGCTGCCGATAAATCGTATGCGAATTATTCGTTTATGATGGGTGCAACCAATGATAATTTAGAAGAAGTTTTAAAAACCAATCCAAAGAATGTAGCTGGGATTAAGATATTTTTAGGTTCTTCAACCGGGAATATGTTAGTGGATAACGAAGCAACGCTTGAAAAAATATTCTCAAGTACGCCTATGTTAATTGCAGTACATTGTGAAGACGAAGCGACTATTAGAGCTAATTCAGAAAAATACATAGCCGAATATGGTGATGATGTTCCGGTAACAGTGCATCATTTGATAAGAAGCGAAGAAGCTTGTTATTTGTCTTCTTCAAAAGCAATTGCTTTGGCTAAGAAAACAGGTGCTCGTTTGCATATCTTTCACCTTTCTACTGCTAAAGAGATGGATTTATTTACCAATAAAATTCCATTGGAAGAAAAGAAAATTACGGCTGAGGTTTGCGTGCATCATTTATGGTTTACCAATGATGATTATGCTACCAAAGGCAATTTTATTAAATGGAATCCAGCGGTAAAAACAGCAAATGACAGAGATGCTTTGTGGAAAGCATTGTTAGATGACAGAATCGATGTTATTGCAACGGATCATGCGCCACATACCTTAGAAGAAAAAAAACAATCTTATTTAAAAGCACCATCAGGAGGACCGTTAGTTCAACATGCTGTTGTGGCTATGTTTGAAGCTTTTCATCAAGGCAAAATTAGTGTAGAAAAAATTGTGGAGAAAATGTGTCACAATCCGGCTAAGATTTTCAAGATTGAAAAACGCGGTTTTATTAAAGAAGGTTATTATGCCGATTTAGTAATTGTGAACTCAGGTTTGCCTTGGGGAGTTAAAAAAGAGAATATCTTCGCTAAATGCGGATGGTCTCCTTTTGAAGGATTTACTTTTAAATCCAGAATTACACATACTTTTGTAAATGGACAGCTAGTATATAATGCTTTTAAAGTAAAAAATATTCGTGCTGGAAAAAGACTCTTATTTGATCGATAAGCAATGAAAAACGCGGTATTTTTTTTAGTTGTAATAATGTTATTCTTTGGTTGTAAGGAGGAGACGGTAAAAGAACCGGATCATCTTATAGATAAAGAAGTAATGCAAAACATTATTTATGATTTGTCGCTTTTAGAAGCGATAAAATACAATGAACCTAGTACTACCGAAAATTACAGGGTTAATCCTAAAGAGTTTATTTATAAAAAATATAAAATAGACAGCGTGCAATTTGCACAAAACAATGTTTATTATGCTTCTGATTTTGATGAGTATAAGGCGATGTATGATACTGTTATCAAACGAATAGACGGTAAAAAAGCTGTTATTGATGCTGTTATCAAAAAAGTAGCTAAAAGAGATTCTTTAATTGCTAAAAAGAAACGAACGGATTCTATCCAAAAAGTTAAAAAAATAACTTTGGCTAGAAAGAAAGATTCGCTTCAAAAAATTAAGAAAAAAGATAGCTTGCTTTTATTGAAGAAAAAACCAAAAAATGCAAAAAAGAAGATTTCGACAACAATAAAATCAAAGGTGATTAAAAACGGAGTTAGGGTTAAATAACGCTAAAATTCTCTTTGATGTATTGATGTACATCTAAAAAAGAAGTGTTTAAAGCTGTTCTAATTTTGTCATTTGAATAGTCATTTTTGCTAATAGAAGAACGAAGTGTATCCTTAGATATGTTGTTGCTTTTTCGAGAAAAAAGACTCAAAATCCAATTCACTCTCCAGGTGATTTCTATCATAAAAGGCTTGGCTTCTACGCTAGGCCTTTTTACTTTTAGGGTATCGGCAATGGTATTGAAAAGTTCTTTAAAAACGATGTTTTGAGCAATAAGAATAAAGCGTTCGTTGCAAATAGTACTTTGAGTTAATTGGTACATCATTCGTACTACATCGTCTACCGCAACAAAACCAGTGCTTCCTGATGTGTAAAATAGCATGCCATCGGCTATTTTTTTAATGAGTTGGCCGCTGCCTTGGTCTTCAAATCCAGGTCCAATAATAATACCGGGATTGACAATAATAACATTTAAACCTTCTTGTTGTCCACGCCAAATTTCCATTTCGGCACCGTATTTAGAAATAGCATAATCACTATGATGTTTCTCCGGATTCCATTCGGTTTCTTCGGTTTTTATAGTTTCGTGTGGGGCTAAATCGCCAAGAGCAGCAATAGAACTTACATAACATAACTTCTGGATTCCTTTGGCAAGACAAAAATTAACGATATTCGCTGTTCCTTCAATATTGATTTTTCGAAGTGAATTTTCGTCTTTTGGATCAAAGGAAATCAATGCAGCGCAATGATATACTTGTGAGCAATTGATAAAAGCATGTTCTAATGAAGGAATGTCAAGAATGTCAGCTTGCACCCATTCGATAGCATCAAACAAAGAAGATTTGTTATAATGCTGAAACAGCAATTTTGTTTTCTGAATGTTGTTTTTCTTGCGATAAATAGCACGAACGTTTTCTCCATTTTCTAATAAATGAAGTAATAAATGCGCGCCAACTAAACCGGTTCCTCCTGTAACTAAAATCATAAATACAAATGTAACAATTTATCAATTTTATAAGGTAACAATTAGCATTTTAGATATTTTTTTCAAATTGGTACATTTTCAAATTTTCAAATTGTGTAATTAAAGTTATCTTTGCGCACTCGAAGCCTGAAAGGCTGAACTGACGAAGTAAATTGATTAAAAACATGAAGAATTTTATTGAAGAAGTAACTTGGAGAGGAATGCTCCACGATGTTATGCCAGGCACCGAAGAACATTTGATGGAACAAATGCGTGCGGCGTATGTGGGGATTGACCCAACTGCAGATTCATTACATATAGGACACCTAGTTGGAGTAATGTTATTGAAACATTTTCAAATAGCTGGACACAAACCTTTAGCCTTAGTAGGTGGAGCAACAGGAATGATTGGTGATCCATCAGGAAAGTCTAACGAAAGAAATTTATTAGACGAAACTACTTTGCGTCACAATCAGGAAGCGATAAAAGGACAATTGGCTCGTTTCTTAGATTTTACTTCCGATGCGCCAAATGCTGCGGAGTTGGTGAATAACTACGATTGGATGAAGAATTTCTCCTTCTTGGATTTCATCCGTGATGTGGGTAAACACATTACTGTAAATTACATGATGGCGAAAGATTCGGTAAAGAAACGTTTGTCTTCAGAATCTGCTGAAGGAATGTCGTTTACTGAGTTCACATACCAATTAGTTCAAGGTTACGATTTCTTGCATTTGTACAGAGAGAAAAGCTGTACACTACAAATGGGAGGAAGCGATCAGTGGGGAAATATCACTACCGGAACGGAATTAGTACGCAGAATAGCAAGTGGAAAAGCGTATGCTTTGACTTGTCCATTGATTACAAAAGCGGACGGAACTAAATTTGGAAAATCTGAAGGAGGAAATATTTGGTTGGACTCAGCTAGAACATCTCCTTATAAATTTTACCAATATTGGTTGAATACGTCTGATATTGATGCTGAAAAATACATCAAGATTTTTACCTTTTTATCGAAAGAGGAAATAGAAGATTTAACTGAAAAACATAGAGAAGCACCGCATTTGCGTTTGTTGCAAAAACGTTTGGCGGAAGAAATTACCGTAATGGTGCATTCGGCGGCTGATTTAGACAATGCGATTAAGGCTTCGAATATTCTTTTTGGAAATGCCACTGCCGAAGATTTGAAACAACTGGACGAAGCGACTTTCTTAGAAGTTTTTGACGGAGTTCCGCAAGCTGAAATTGCAAGAACTGAAATTGAAGCTGGAATTAATATTGTAGCTATTTTAAACGAAAAAACAGGCTTTTTTAAATCGAATGGAGAAGCAAGAAGAGCTTTGACTGCTAATTCTATTTCGGTAAACAGAGAAAAAGTAAAAGAAGATTTCTCGCTTTCGAACAAAGATTTAATCAACAATCAGTTTGTTTTGTTGCAAAGTGGAAAGAAAAATTATTTTGTGGTGAGAGTACTGTAACTTTCTTTTTTGCTTGATCAAAAAAGAAACAAAAAAATCAAGTCTTACGCTTCCTCGTCGGTCAAATTAGTTTTCGAATGCTAAAAGAAAAGAACTCTCCGCCGCGGCGGATCAAACAGCTTTTCTTTTCACGCATTTTTCAAACATTTGACACTCGATTGCGGAAGCTAAGGACAGCTAAATCTCAGAAATACCAGTATTTTGATTTATAGATAAATATAAGTGTTATTTTAGACAATTATACCTAAATTTAAAAACCTGATGACATAATGTTATCAGGTTTTTCCGTTTTCTAATGGATGTTTTTCTATTTTTGAATTTTAGAAATTGCTATGAAAAGAAACTTATTTATCGGAATTGTATGAAAAAGCAACAAATTTGGTTTTGTGTAGTTTCTTTTTTTGTGCTTTCTTTCTTGTCTTTATCAGGATTGAAAGCGCAAAATCTTTTTTTCGAAAAAATATCTGGTCGGGATGCAAATCCTGTGACTCAAATTCATGGAATTGCTAAGGATTCTATAGGTTATGTTTGGTTTGGAAGTTGGAATGGCGCTTATCGCTACGATGGAAAAACATTCGACTTTTTTTATCACAATCCAAAAGACAAGACCTCATTACCCAATAACCGAATACGCAATCTTGTTTCTGATAAAAAATTAGGACTTTGGTTTTTAACCTTCGATAGAAAATACGTTCGGTTTAATTATCAGCTGAATTCTTTTAAAATTGTTGCTGATACTAAAGTTCCTAAAATTATAATTGACAAGTTGGCTAGAAATACCAGTGAGTTAAATAAAAACCGAATTGTAAATGGGAAAAGGTATTCTTTGTCTTCCCATTTATTTACTGCTGAGGATATAAAATCAGGCGAGAAATATCATTATACGGCTAACATCAATCATCCCGGACAATTATTAGATGATTACATCACCGATTTTTTTATAGATGATGAAAATATTATTTGGCTGGGAACCAGAGGAGGCGATGTATATAAGGCAAATCCAAGCAGGAATCCGTTTGAATTGCATTACAGCTATAGAAAATCCAGCGAAAACAGCAAATTAGCTACGGTTAAAGGTATTTTAAAAGTAGATAATGAAATATGGTTAGCTACTGATGAAGGAATACTAATTTACAATAAGGAAGGCTTAGATTATAATCATCCTTTTTATAAATCGAATAGCCAAATTAAGAATGCGCGCAGTTTTTTCAAGGACAACAAAGGTCAAATTTGGATAGGCGGCCGTAACGGATTAGAATGCTACAATCCTAAAACCAATCAATGTAAGGTTATAATCAATAGAACTTTAAGTCCTAATTTAAGCATTTGGTCTGTTTATGCTTTAGAAGCATCGGGGAATAATTTGTGGGTTGGTTTGTATAATGGCATTGCTTGTATCAATTTAGCCAATGATAAAATTAGCTTTTATGATTTAGCCGATACAATCCATAATGGAAGTGTTATGGATGTCTTATGTGTTAACGGTCGTGAACTGTGGTTAGCAACTGAGGGAAGTGGTGTTGTTCGGTTAAAAATAAATAATGCGGGGAAGATATATGATAAATTAGTGCTAAATACTTTTGATAAGCATCTTGAAAACCAAATTTCAGGAAATATTATTTATGCTTTGCATAGGGACAAACGAGGAGCAATTTGGGTTGGTTCTAGCGAAGGATTGAATAAAATCTACACGAATGCAAATCCGATGCGAATTGAAAAAGTACAATTGCAATCGGAAAGTCCTAATATTTATATTTCATCAATCACTGATGATTTTAAAGGAAATCTTTGGATTGCTCATAAACAGGGGCTTTCGATGATTGATATTGTCACGAATAAAATTTCCAATTATAGAAGAGAAGATCAGTTTGGGTCATGGACTTTTTCAGAAAGAGCATTTTATAAGGATGTAGCCAATCAGAAAATATATTTTGGAGATAAAAACGGTTATCTCTCTTTTCGTCCAATTGAAATCAAAATGAATCTAGTTAATGATAAGTTGATTTTTAAAAGCTTGTATTTGTCGAGTGAAAAAGTGATTCCGATGGATACAATTAATGATCAAATTGTTTTGACCAAAGATTTGTCGCAAACCCAATCGATTCAGTTGGATTATGATAATAGAAGTTTTACAATAGAATTAGCTTCGTTTAATTATAGGAATACGAATAAGATGGTCTATGAGTACACTTTAGAAGGCTATGAAGACAAATGGATTAAGACCAATAGCAGTAAAATAACCTATAATAGATTACCTCCGGGTAATTATGTTTTTAAGGCTCGTGTAGTTTCGCCAAACGATACAAAATCGCCCATAAAAGTATTGGATATTGATGTAAGTGCGCCTTGGTATGGAACCTGGTGGGCTAAAATATTTTTTGTCGCTTTCTTAGCAGCAATAGCTTTTTGGCTTTTTAAAGCCATGTTGTACCGAGATCGTTTGAAAAACGAAATCAAACTGGAACGATTGAATACCGAAAGACAAGAAGCTTTAAACAAAGAAAAAATAGAATTCTTTACCAATATTTCCCATGATTTAAAAACGCCATTAACCCTGATTGTGGATCCTTTAAAACGCATTCAGGATGATAAAGTGGCTGCAGGAGACAAAGAAGTTTATTTTTCGATAGTCAATAGAAACATCAGTTATTTGACCAAGTTGATTCATCAGATTTTGGATTTCCGTAAATCAGAAATGGGGAAACTGAAATTAAATCCTACGTTTCAAAATTTTAATTTGTTTATAGAAGAATGCTATACTTCGTTCCAATTTATAGCTGTAAAACGAAATATAACGCTTCAACTTCAGGTTGAAAAAAAGCCTTTATACTGCTCTTTGGATTTTGAAAAAGTACAACAGATTATTGTGAACATAGTATCTAATGCTTTTCAATATACCGCAGACGGAGGACTTGTGATACTTTCTGCGGCTCTTAATGAGGGGAAATCTAATTTGGAAATTACAGTTGAAGACAATGGTATTGGAATCAATGCCGCCGAATTAGAAAAAATATTCGAACCATTTAATACTATTGGCCCTAGTCCGTATCATGGCTATTCTTCTGGAATTGGATTGTCCTTAACACGAAATTTAATCGAACTTTTAAAAGGAACTATTGCAATTGAAAGCACGCCTGAAAAAGGAACTAAAGTATTGATTAGCCTTCCTTACGAAGCCGCCACAATGGAGGATAGTACTGTTGTTAAAGTAGAACAGCTTCATCAAAATAAGGATTATGAGGATAATCAGGAAAAGGAGCGAGAACAAATTTCTTTTGAAAGTGCCAAACCTACGCTGCTTATTGTAGAAGACAATCCGGATGTGCAAACCTATTTGAATAAAGAATTATCTAAAGAATATACTTTGATTCAGGAGTATGACGGAAAGAAAGGGCTTGAGGCTGCGATACAATTCATACCGGATATTATTGTTTCGGATATTATGATGCCCGAAATGCAGGGAACTGAATTTTGTAGAGAACTTAAAGGCAATGAAAATACCAGCCATATTCCGCTTATCTTTTTAACGGCAAAAGGTTCTGATGAAAATCAAATAGAAGGATACAATCTGGGAGCAGAAGCCTATGTCATGAAGCCGTTTAATGTGGATGTTTTAAACGCACAGATAAAAAGTGTGTTAGAAAACAGAATCATTTTGCAAAACAGGCTTGCGGGCATCAAAAAGATAGACCAATTGCAACAGGAAGTACCCGATCAGGATAATGATTTTCTTGAAAAAATAATTGAAAAAATCAACCTCAACATTGAAGAAACTGATTTTAATTCGGATGAGTTGGCGCAAGCTTTAGGCATTAGCCAAAGACAGCTGTATCGAAAATTAAAAGGAATAACAGGAAATACGGTTCATGAATTTATTACCAAAGTAAAAATGAATCAGGCCGAAGAATTGCTTAAAAATTCAGATTTGAGTATTTCCCAAATTGCTTACAAAGTTGGTTTCTCAGAACCATCTAATTTTTCACGTACGTTTTCTAAACATTTTGGATGTAGTCCTTCGCAGTATGTGAAATAATTTTTGGTTAAACAGCATGACAGTGTTTTTGTGAGATGTTTTCGTTCAAATTATTGTTATCTTTAACTCAGCGAATAATGTATCAGAATGCTTGATAGTAAGTCATATAAGGGTTCAGCGTTAGGGGAGAAAAAATAAAAGGATATAATTCTAAATGATGAAACTCAAAAATGAGTAAAGTAAAGAATAGGATAAAAATAATGGTTGGTTCAACTGTTTATGGATTTGAAGACCAAATCTCACAAATTGTTGCACAACTTAATACATTAGGTTATGAGGTGCTGAATTCTCATTTTGGAAGTATTAAGGTAAATCCTCACTTGTCTAATTTGGATAACTGTTTGAATGCAGTTACTGAATGTGATTTGTTTTTAGGGATTATTCGTCCCTACTACGGAACAGGTAATATTGGTGATAAGAATATTACATTTGAAGAAATAAAGAAGGCAATCGAATTGAAAAAGCCTTATTGGTTTTTGGTTCATCGTGATGTTGTTTTTGCACGCAATCTTTTTAAGAAAATGAAATTGAAAAGTGGTGATGAAATTGTAATTGAGGATAACAAACTCTTTGATAAACGCTGTATTAACGTGTATGAATATGTAATAAAGAACCACGTTAAAGATTTGGCTTTAAGAAATGGTAATTGGGCACAGGAGTTTTATCGCTTAGATGAAATGATGGTATATATCAATGCGCAATTTACCAACAAGAATTTTATTAATGAAGTAATCAATCAAACAAATAGCAACGATGGAAAATAGTTTTATAATAGAAAATCTGTTGCAACAAAAAGAAGGTGTTCGTTTGGAATTTAAGGCAAAACCAAACATTGATGCAATCGCAAAATCCATTACCTCTTTTATTAATACACAAGGCGGTGATTTAATTGTAGGAGTTGATGACGGTAAAAATATAGTGGGTGTTGAGAATGTTTATCTACAATCAGTTAGAATAAAGAATGCTTTAGTAGAATTTATAAAACCAACTGCTCCCATTTCTGTAGATGTAATTAAATACAAAAAAAATGATGTTATCTTAATTAGTGTTTGGGAAGGCGCAAAAAAACCATATCAATACAAAGGTATCATATATAACAGAATTGGTCAGACAACAAAAACTACTAGTCCTGAGAAATTGACTAATCTTATTTCAGAAAGAAAGCAGGCAGATTTCCATTGGGAAAGAATGCCTTTATTAGGTGCGGAATTAACCGATTTAGATACAGCAGAAATAAGACAAACAATTAAACTGTATAAAGAATATAAGAAAGAGGCTAAAATTGAAGACGTAGAAGATTTTTTGATTCAAGTTGGATTACTTCAAAACGGGAATATAACCAATGCTTGTATGGTATTGTTTGGTAAAAACCCAATACGTTTTATTTCTCAATCGAGAATTAGACTCACACTTTATCCTTCAAAAACATTAGGAAATCAATTTATTGATGATAGAATTTTTGAAGGTAATATTTTTAAAAATATCACTGCAATATTTGAATATATTGATGTTGTATATGGGAGAAATTATACTGTTAAAGGGCTTCTAAGAAAAGATAAATTAAATTATCCTGAATTAGCTTTACGAGAGGGTATTTTAAATGCTATTGTACATAGGGATTATAATTCAGTTGAAGGTTTTCTTCAAATATCTATTTATCCTGATAGAACAGAAATAAGTAATTATGGTAAATTACCAGATGGAATTACTATTGAAGATTTGAAGGTAGAACACAATTCTATTTTGCGTAATCCTGATATAGCCCAAATGTGTTTCTATAGGAAGTATATTGAAATGCTTGGAAGCGGAACACAAAGAATGATTAGAGATTGCAAAGAAAATAAGTTTAAGACACCTGTTTGGAAAGAAAAAGGAAATATAACAACTGTTACTTTTCCTGATGTTGCACATAATAGGAATAGTGAGGGAATAACTAAGGGAATAATTGAGGGAATAAGTAAAGGAGTTGTTGCTAAATTTGAGGGAATAATTGAGGGAATAACTGAGGGAATAACAGTAGATGTAAAAGATAAGATATTAAAGATTCTTTTAGTGCTTCATAAAGAAGGTGGAGTTAGAACAGTAGATATTGAAAAACGTATTGAAATACCTGCTAAAAGTTTAGAAAGATATATAAAGCAATTAAAAGATGGTGGTATAATTGAATTTAAAGGAGCAAATAGGACAGGAGGATATTATTTGACCAAGGAAGTGGAAAGTAAGACACAAAAATAGAAAGCAAAAGGCAATTATCCAGCTGTCAACATTAATTAAAATCTTTGAAATCGGCTTATTAAATAAAAGAATTGGTTTGGCTTTCTTGTAAACAGAAAAGTTAGCTGATAGCAAGTAATATAAATAAAACCTCGTTTGTCCCAATTTATAGGGAAAACGAGGTTTTATTTTTTAGAAATCTAAATATTCACGAGTCATACTTCGCCATTTTATATCATATCCAGCCAAATGGCAATCTATGAATGGTTATGGCAATCCATGATAATTAAAAATAAAGCGAGGAATCTACATTTGTAAAGCATTAATGTTAATGCCGATAATACAAAGAATAAACCCTAATAACTATTAAGCGATGAATTTGAAAAGAGTTTTGTACACACTCAGTTTTGTAATGCTGTTTGCAAGTATGGCAAATGCACAGCAAAACAAATCAGAGAGAGAAAAATACAATTTCAATTACGGTTGGAAATTGAATGTTGGTGCTGCTGAAGAAGCTGTAAAACCAGAATTTGACGATCAAAAATGGACTGCTGTCAATCTTCCTTTTGCATGGAATCAAGCCGAGGCTTTTAAAAATGACATTACTCATTTATCTACAGGAATTGCCTGGTATCGCAAAACATTTCAATTGCCGAAAGATTCAGGAGACAAGAAAATTTTTATCGAATTTGAAGGAGTGCGTCAAATGGGAGAAGTCTATTTGAATGGAACTTTTATTGGACGACATGAAAATGGAGTAATGGCTTTTGGTTTCGATTTAACGCTTTATGTAAAACCTTTTCCTCAGGAAAATGTAATTGCGGTTAAAACAGATAATGATTGGAAATACAGAGAGAAAGCAAGTAACTCAGGATTTCAGTGGAACAATAATAATTTCAATGCTAATTATGGCGGACTTCCGAAAAATGTATTCTTGCATATTAAATCTAAAGTATATCAAACCCTTCCTTTGTTCTCGACATTGGGAACAACAGGTACTTATGTGTATGCAACAGATTTTAATATAGCCGATAAAAAAGCGGTTATTAATGTGTCTTCACAAGTAAAAAATGAACTTTCAAAACCAGTTAATGCGCAACTGAAAGTAACTGTGGTGGACATGCAAGGGAAAGAAGTGGCTTCGTTTTTAGGCGATTCTTTCACTGTAAATCCAAATGAAAAAAAGGATTTGAAAGCGTCTAAAGCTTTAAATAATTTGAATTTTTGGAGCTGGGGTTATGGCTATTTGTATACAGTTTCCAGTGAAGTTTTGGTAGACAATAAACCAGTAGATAAGGTCAATATTCAAACAGGATTCCGTAAAGGAAAGTTCGAAAAAGGAATGGTCTATTTGAATGACCGAGTGATTATGATGCACGGATATGCACAACGTACCAGTAACGAATGGCCTTCTGTGGGAATGTCAGTTCCGGCATGGATGAGTGATTACAGCAATAGTTTGATGGTAAAGAGTAACGGGAATTTGGTGCGCTGGATGCACGTAACGCCTTGGAAACAAGACGTAGAATCCTGTGATAGAGTTGGTTTAATCCAAGCCATGCCAGCAGGAGATGCCGAAGCTGATGTTACAGGCAGAAGATGGGAACAACGTACGGAGTTGATGCGTGATGCCATTATATACAACAGAAACAATCCGAGTATTTTATTTTACGAATCTGGAAACGAAAGTATTTCGGAAGAACACATGAAAGAAATGCTGGCTATCAGAAACACTTATGATCCTTATGGAGGACGCGCCATTGGAAGTAGAGAAATGTTAGACAGTAAAGTAGCTGAATACGGAGGCGAAATGTTGTATATCAACAAAAGCGCAAAGCTTCCTTTTTGGGCAACGGAATACAGCAGAGACGAAGGTTTACGTAAATATTGGGATGAATTCACGCCACCTTACCATAAAAATGGAGTAGGTGGAACCACTCATGAAAATGTAAATGGAACAAAAGTAGCAGATGCGAGTGCTTACAACCGCAATCAGGATACGCATGCCGTTGAAAATGTAGAGCGTTGGTACGATTACTGGGAATCCCGACCAGGAACTGGAGAGCGTGTTAGTTCAGGTGGAGTGAATATTATTTTTAGTGATTCGAATACCCATTACAGAGGACAGGAAAATTATCGTAGAAGCGGGGAAGTAGATCCTATGCGAATTCCTAAAGATGGTTTTTATGCGCATCAGGTAATTTGGGATGGATGGGTTGATACCGAAACGCCTAAAGCACATATTGTAGGACATTGGAATTATGAAAAAGAAGTAACTAAAGATATCACTGTAATTTCGACTGCCGATGCAGTAGAATTGTTTATCAACAAAACGAGTCTTGGAAAAGGAATACAAAGCAAAAAATTCTTGTTTACTTTTAAAAATGTGCAATTCAAACCAGGAACGATCAAAGCAATTGGTTATGATAAATCAGGAAAAAAAGTTTGTGAAACTGAAATTCGCACAGCTGGAAAACCTTACGCACTTAAGTTAAGTACGATTGAAAGACCTAGAGGAACTTTGGCTAATGCTAATGATTTGGCTATTGTACAAGTAGAAGTTGTAGATGATAAAGGAAATCGTTGTCCTACAGCATTGAATATGATTGATTTTGAAGTAAAAGGACAAGGTACTTTTGTTGGCGGAATTGCGCAAGGACCTGATAATTATATTGGAGCCAGCAGTCTTCCGGTAGAATGTGGTGTCAACCGAATTATGGTGAGATCAACTGAAACAGAAGGATTGATTAACATCAAAGCAACTTCTAAATTGCTTAAAGGTGATGCTATCACGGTGAAAACAATTAAGACTGATTTAGGGAAATTGTCAACGAATATGCCAAATGAAAATTTGCCGTCTTTTACAGAAAAAGGGCCAACTCCTGCAACACCATCTTTCAAGAGAACTAGATTACCCATAGCGATTATTGGAGCTAAAACCAATTCGAATCAAGCTGATGCTTATAAAAGTTATGATGACAACGAATTGACACAATGGTCTTACGGTAAAAATGACAAGGCGACGATTGAATATGAATTAGAGCGTGAAGCTACTATCAATCAGGTAGTGTTGAAGCTTGCCGGATGGAAAAGTAAAAAGTATCCAATTCGAATTTTTGTAGACAATAAAAAAGTGTTTGAAGGGTCAACACCTACGAGTTTAGGATATGTGACTCTAGATGTAACTCCAACCAAAGGTAAAAAAGTCCAAATAGAACTATTGGGCTCTGCCAAAGACAGTGATGCTATCAATCTGGTTGAAATTACCGGAAAAGTGGACGATGCAGGTTTAAAAGAAGGAGATAAAACCATACAACGTTTACCAATAATCGAAGTAGAATTTTACGAGCCAATCGATACATTAAATAATAAGTTAACAACAATTAAATAGGTTTGGTTACGGTTAGTTAGTCGCCTATCTAAGTTTCCTGTTTTCGAGATTATGCACTGAAACTTAGAGAGCATAAAATTTGAGAAGGTAATTACTAATGGAATGATTTAAACCACGAATATCCGAATTATCAAAAAATCCCAACAACTTGGCTACTGGCAGATTGTTGGGATTTTTTTGTCTTAAAAAAAACGGCTTTATTTGAGTAAATTCTGTTTTTGAAATTTGATCTAAATAATAGACCTTAAAATTCATTATTAATAAAATAATTCGCGTACAGGATCCAAATGCATATATTTGTTAATTAGAATTAGCTTTTAAGAAAGTGTGTTTTCTAAATAATATATTTCAATATCTTAATCTCAGGGAACTCCTAATTATATTTTGCTTTGAAAACAAAACGAATATTTTTTCTGTTAAGTCTTTTTGTACTATTTGCTTCTATATCTTGTTTCAGTCAGTCACAAGTTGTATTTAATAAAATAAATCAAACGAATGGATTATCTACTGACCGGGTTAGAAGTATTGTAAAGGAGAAAAATGGTTTTGTCTGGATTGGTACCGAAAACGGATTGAACCGCTACGACGGTAACAAAATAAAAACATACAATAAGCAAAATAGTGTCTTAAGTGCCAATGACATCTCTGATTTACTAATAGATCATAAAGGGAAAATTTGGATTGCCACATTAGGAGGTGGTTTGAATTTATACAATCCTTCGAACGATAAATTTGTTACCTATAAAAATATTTCCAACGATGCTAATTCGATTCCTTCCAATGAATTGAACACTCTTTTTGAAGATGCTAAAGGAACAATTTGGCTGGGAACCAAAAATGGACTTTGCTTTTTTAATCCCCAAAAACAAACCTTTAAAACCTATAAGTTTCAGGCCAATAATGAAAAATCGTTGAGTCATAATGACGTTAGAAGTATTTATGAAGATGCGAATAAAAATCTTTGGATAGGGACTTTTGGCGGTGGTTTAAATAAATTCAATCCTAAGACTGGTCAGTTTGTACGCATCAATTCTTCGAGCAATACCTCACCAGATTACATTCATTCTATTAGCGGTTTGAATAAGAATGAACTTCTAATCGGTACAAGCGGAAAAGGATTATTGACCTTAGATGTAAACCGATTAAGTTTTCAAAAAAAGGCATACGGTATCAATAAACCGGTTTCTATTGTGCGGTGTATTAAAAGAGGGAAAAATGGGGCTTTATGGATTGGGACGGATGGTAATGGAGTTTTTAAAATAACCAATATCAATAGTGTAAAGCCAATAGTTGTTAACTATACTAATGATTCCCAATTAGAATCTTCCATTTCCAGTAATGCCATCTATGATCTCATGGAAGACGAGAGTGCTAACATTTGGTTGGTAACCGCCTGGAATGGTGTCGATGTGCTAAGTTTTAACAAAGACTACACTTTTTTACCCAGCTCAGATAAGGGAGAAGCACCCATCTCAGTATTGTCAGTCTATAAAAATAAGGATGCTTTTTTTATGGGATTAGACGGAAAAGGATTGACTGTTGTGCAAGAAGGGACAAAAGCCGTAAAGCATTACAATAGCGAGCGAAAAAATTCTATTGGGGACAATTATATTCAGTACATAAAAGAAAGCAGTAACGGAAATCTTTGGATTGGAACTTTTGTAAATGGTCTGGTGTATTTTAATTACAAAACAGGCGTTGCTACACAATTCAAACAAGAGGCTGGGAATCCAAAATCCCTTAGTTATAATGATGTTCGTTACACGGTTGAAGACGAAAAAAAGAACATTTGGGTAGCTACCTGGGGAGGTGGGCTGAATTATTTTGATACAACCACCAAAGAATTTACAAGTTATAAAAAGAAATCGGCTGATCCTTTTTCTATCAGTAGCGACAATGTAATCTCACTCCAAAAAGACGGTAATTTTATATGGCTGGCTACTTTTGGGGGTGGTGTTGATCTTTTGGATACCAAAACCAAGCGTTTTAAAGTGTATAAAAGTTCAGTGAACAATCAAAACTCTATCAGTAGCGATTATGTGTATAGTATTTTAAAAGATTCCAAAGGGAATTTATGGATTGGAACCGCCGGGGAAGGAATTAATTTATTAGATAAAAAAACCAAAAAAATTAATCGTTTCGAAAATTTTAAAAATGTCCGTTATCAGACCGTGACTGCCATTATTGAAGACAACAGGGGATTGATCTGGTTTAGTACCAAACAGGGGATTTTCAATTACAATTATACCACAAAAACCTTTAACAGCTTTTCAAATCTTAAAGGGGATTATCATATCAATTCCTGTTTTAAAGACGCCAAAGGAATGTTGTATTTTGGTTGTTCCAAAGGGGTAGTTGAGTTTAATCCCAAAACCATCAAAACCCAAAATATCACGCCTAAAGTAAAGTTTACCAGTTTTAAACTTTTCAACAAAGAAGTAGCAGTTGGGGAAGGCGAAATATTAGAAAATGATATTGCTTTTTCTAAAAATGTAACTTTAGAATACGATCAGGATGTCATAACTTTTGAGTTTGCAGCCATGCGATTTCCATCTTCAGCCAATTGTGAGTACCAGATTAAAATGGATAATTTTGATAAAAATTGGCGTTCGATAGGTAAAGACGGTACGGCAACATATACCAATCTTTCTCCGGGTAAATATCTTTTCAAAGTGAGGAGTAGAGAACTGGGAGATGATTGGGTAGATAAGTATACAGCTGTAGGGATTACAATATTAAAACCCTTTTGGCTGGAATGGTGGGCTTTTTTGATTTATACTCTTTTGATTGTTCTAATCTTATATGTTTTTATAAAATACATCATTTCATGGGAAAAAATGAAAGCGGATTTGAGATTCGAAAAATTCACCCATGAAAAAGACATCGAACTTTATAATTTAAAACAAGATTTTTTCACAAATATCTCTCATGAAATAAGAACTCCGGTAACGCTTATTTTGAGTTCCATCAATAAATTATTAAAAACCAATGATTTTTCTGAGGCTCATCAACAAAATCCTTTTGGGACAATTAAAAAAAATGGAGAATATTTACTGAATCTGGTCAACGAACTTTTGGACTTTAGAAAGCTGGAGCACCAACAAATCAGTTTGAAAGTGGTGCAAGAGGATTGGGTTAAGTTTAGCAAGGAAATTTACTTGTCGTTTAAAGAATTTGCCCATCAAAAAGATATCAAGTTTGAGTTTGAATCTTCAACTGAGATGATCGAATTGTGGTTTGATAAAAACCAGATGGAAAAAGTACTCTATAATTTATTTTCGAATGCGTTAAAATTTACAAATGCTGGGGGCTCCATAAAGCTGTCGATAACAGAAACGGATAAAAAAGTACAATTAGAACTGGTAGATGAAGGAATCGGGATTTCGAAGAAACACCTTTCGAAAATCTTTAATCGGTTCTATCAGGCTAACGATACTACGAATGTCAACGGGACTGGTTTTGGGCTCGGTTTAACTATTTCAAATGAAATTATAAAGCTGCATCATGGAGAAATCACTGTTAAAAGTAAAAAGGGTTCCGGCAGTACCTTTATTATCACATTGAAAAAAGGGAATTCTTTTTTTAATGAGGACGAAATTGGCGGAAATGAAACCAATGAAGAACTTATCGAGAATTATTTTACCAGCAATAAAAATAAAGAACAAATAACAGAACAGCGTATTGTAGCTGTTGATGATGCTTTAACGAAAGAGCAAACCTTGCTTATTGTTGAAGATAATCCGGATATCTGTAATTATATTGTCGAACTTTTTTCAGACGAATTTATTGTTTTGCAAGCCGCTAACGGGAAAGAAGGATTGGAAATTGCTTTAGATAAAATGCCGGATCTTATTGTGAGTGATGTCATGATGCCTGTTATGGATGGAATTGAGTTGACTCATAATTTGAAATCAAATTCTAGTACCAGCCATATTCCGGTTATTCTTTTAACCGCCAGAGCTTCTTTTATACACAAAATGGCAGGATTTGAAACCGGTGCAGATGATTATATTACGAAGCCTTTTAATGAGTCGCTTCTTCGTGCCAGAATTAAAAACATTTTAAAAAACAGGGCACGCTTACATGAGATATTCCGTTCGGAGGATTTTATGCCTATTGGAGAATTGACAACGAACAAATCAGATCAGGAATTTCTTCAAAATCTGGGGAATTTAATCGAGGAGAATATTGACTGTAATGACTTTTCTGTAAATATAGTCGTTAAGCATTTAGGCATGAGCCATTCGGTTATCTATAAAAAACTCAAAATATTGACTGGAATGTCCTTGGTAGAATATATTCGGGAATATAAATTAAAGAAAGCAAAACAACTGCTCTTGAAAAAAGAAAATACAGTGGCTGAGGTTTGTTATTTAGTTGGGTATTCTGATAGAAAATATTTTAGCAAATTATTCAAAGAACGTTTTGGAGAAAACCCTTCTTCGTTACTAAAAGAGAAATAAGTATCTGCAACTCTTTCGATGTAATTAAGTATACTTCAATTTAAAAACTAGGTATAATTATTTAAACCATACTATCATTTATCATTTCGAAAATGAAAATTGATGGTAATCTTTTCCATGTTTACTCCTTTCTAATTTCTCTGAATTTTAATTTTTATGCACTAATATTTTAGTGTTTCCGTGTGAAATATTTATAGACAGTAAAAGTCTGTTGTTTCTTTCAAATAATAATAATACTATTTTAAGGCTGTTTTTTTTCTTGAATGGCTGATTTTTACCTTGTTTTACTAGGGTAAAATGATTTAGACTACCTAGGTTGATGAATTATTTCCCCTTTGATTCTTGATAGCGGGGCTAAATTGCAACGTATTAAAACTACATCAATCTCTAAAACAAAATTTAATTAAAAACAACCAAAAAGTAATTATGAAAAGCTAACTCAAATTAATTTTAAAAAAAAACTAAAATTTTTAATGCAAAACCAAACTATAATATGAATTCAAAACCAAAGAAAATGAGAACTCTGATAGCTTTTAAGTTATACTGTTCGATGATAATTTTTTTAACACCTATTCTATTTTTCGGGCAGAAAGCAGTTGTTAAAGGAACTGTTGTAGATGAAGTAACAAAGGCAACACTGCCTGGTGTAACAGTAATACTAAAGAATAATGTTAGTTCTACAATAACAGATGCCAATGGGAATTATCAGATTAATGCAAATAATGGTGATATAGCAATTTTTTCATCAGTAGGATACGGAACAATCGAAAAGAAAATCACAGGGAATGTCTTGAATATATCTCTTCGTGAAGAATCAAAAACACTAAACGAAGTTGTGGTTATTGGTTATGGTAGCACAAAAATTAAGGATGCTACAGGATCAGTAACTTCAGTAACTGCAAAAGATTTTAATAAAGGGAATATAGTTACTGCCGAAAATCTTTTAACAGGTCGTGTGGCAGGTTTATCCATTACAACCGGCGGGGATCCGGGAGCAGGATCGACTATTAGAATTCGTGGGGGAGCATCATTAGGAGCGTCTAATGATCCTTTGATTGTAATTAATGGAATGCCTGTAGATAACAATTCAATAGGAGGCTCACGTTCTATATTGAGTTCGATTAATCCAAATGACATTGAATCTTTTTCTGTTTTAAAAGATGCTTCGGCTACGGCTATATATGGTTCCAGAGCGTCAAACGGAGTTATTATTATTACCCTGAAAAAAGGAACTAAAACCTTTTCTGCCAGTTTAGATATGAGCATGAGTGTAAACACACTTGCAAATAAAATGGATGTCTTTAGTGGAAATGAATTAAGAGAATTGGTAAGTGTACAAGATCCAACTTTGTTGCCCTTATTAGGAACAGCAAATACCGATTGGCAAAAAGAAATTTATAGATCAAGTATCTCTTCAAATACTAATGTTTCGGTAAACGGAATGTTGTTTGACAAAATTCCATCGAGAGCTTCTTTTGGAAGAACATTACAAAATGGTTTGATGTTAACTTCAGAATTTGAGCGTAACACGGGTTCTGTAACCTTAAACCCAAGTCTATTTGATAATCATTTAAAAATTAGTGTTAATGCTAATGCATCTTTGGAAAAAAACAGATTTGCTTCGGGTCAACAAGGCAATGCTATAACTTTTGATCCTACACAGCCTGTTTATGATGCCAATTCTGTTTTTGGCGGATACTTTCAATATTATAGAGACAATCATGACGGTGTTATTAATGAGAGTGATTTAACAGAACGCGCTCCATTGAATCCGGTTGCTGAGTTAATGCAACGCAATAGTAGGAGTGAAGTGAAAAGACTGTATGGTAATGTGAAATTAGATTATAATTTCCATTTTTTACCTGAATTAACCGCGGTGTTAAATTTAGGTATGGATAAAAGTACAGCCGATGGTTTTACAAGAGTTTCCAATAAAAATCCGCTTTCTCAGGCTGATGGACGTATTATAGGATCTCATTCGGAATATTCTAACGAGCAGAGTAATTATTTACTGGATGGATATTTCGGTTATAAAAAAGAATTCGGGAAACTAAATTTTGAAGCTACAGCGGGTTATTCTTATCAAAAATTCACCAATGAAAGATACAATACGAATGAATTATTAGACAATGGTGTTGATAGTGCTCCTGTTTTAAATATAGATCCAAATTTGGTTTTAATTGGATTTTTCGGAAGAACTAATCTTTCATTTTATGATAAATACCTCTTTACAGTATCTTATCGTAGAGATGGTACATCCCGTTTTAGCGAATCAAATCGTTGGGGTAATTTTCCTTCTGCAGCCTTTGCCTGGAAAGTTAAGGAAGATCTGTTTCCAGAGTCTAAAACGCTCTCTAATTTAAAATTAAGATTAGGGTGGGGAGTAACCGGGCAGCAAGATATTGGGCAAGCTAATTTAGACTTGTACATGTCAAGATATAGTACAGGTTTGCCAACTTCCCAATATATTTTTGGAAATACGGTAACTACTATTGCCATACCGCAATTTAGAAATGAAGATTTAAAATGGGAAGAAACCACAACGTACAATGCGGGTCTTGATTTTGGATTTTTTAATGACAGAGTAACAGCTACTGTAGAAGGTTTCTATAAAGAATCTAAAGATTTGCTTGCCAATGCAGCTATTTCAGACGGTTCCAATTTTAGTAATTCCGGATTCCAAAACATTGGTAATTTTACTTCAAAAGGGCTTGAGTTTTCTGTAGGTGCCGATATTATTAAAAATAAAAATGGGTTGAAGTGGAATGTTAATTTCAACAGCACTTTTATAAAAACAGAAATTAAAAGTTTGGCATTAGGTCAGGATCAGTTAGTAGGTACAACCGGTGCTGGTGCTGGTGGCGGAACTACTGCTCAAATACACAGAGTTGGTTACACTCCTTTTTCATTTTATGTATATAAACAAATTTATGATACCAATGGTAAACCAATTGAAGGTGCTTATGCCGATTTGAATGGTGACAATATCATTAATGATGCCGATTTATACATACACCATAATGGTATGCCAACGGTAACTATGGGATTTGCATCAAATATTAATTATAAAAACATAGACCTTTCTTTTAATATGAGAGCGAGTTTGGGTAATTACGTCTATAATGGTGCTAATGCTACAAGAGCGCAATACAATTTATTAAGAAACAGTTCGGTGGTGTCAAACTTACCAACTTCAGTTTTAGAAACTAATTTTAAATCTACCGAAGACGTATTACTTTCTGATTATTATGTTGAAAATGCTTCATTTTTAAAAATGGATAATGTAAGCCTTGGATACACATTTGAGGATATATTTAACTCCCGTTCCTCCATACGTTTGTCTGCCAGTGTGCAAAATGTATTTACTATTACAAATTATTCAGGTTTAGATCCTGAGGTATTTTCTAACGGAATTGATAATTCAATAACTCCCCGACCTAGAACTTTTCTGGTAGGAGCTAATGTGAAATTTTAAAAAGAAACAATATGAAGAATATAATAAAAAATAAAACAATTTACATTCTGGGTATGCTGTTCGTACTTTTTGGATGTACAAATGATCTTAATATTGATGCTAAAGACCCTAATGTACTTTTGGTTGATGATTTCTATTCTAGTCCGGAATCTTATAAAGAAGGATTGGCGGGAGTTTATGGAAATTTGTCTTTAACAGGAGCATCAGGACCGGGTAGTTCTAATATATCAGGTTTAGATGCAGGAACAAGTCAATATGGAAGAGGTTTTTGGAACTTACAGGAATTAACAACTGATGAGGTGAAATGGTGCTGGGAAAATGATCCGGGTCTAAGAGGCTTAAATCGCAATACATGGACTTCAGATAATGTGGTTATTAGAGGTTTTTTTGGAAGATGTATGACAGAGGTTGCTTTTGTCAATGAGTATCTTCGTCAAACATCTGATGCTAAGTTGGATAGTAGAGGGGTTAGTACCGAATTGCGCAACGAAATTAAAACCTATAGAGCCGAAGCCCGATTTTTAAGAGCATTAGCCTATTACCATTTAATGGATTTGTTTGGTAAAGCAGGGTTTGTTACCGAGAATGACCCCGTAGGTGCTTATCAGTCCCCAGAATATGGACGTCCTGAGTTATTTGCATTTATAGAATCAGAATTAACAGCGATAATTCCGGATTTGAAAAATCCACTTCAAAATGAATATGCCAGAGCAGATAAAGCTGCTGCCTGGATGTTGTTAGCTAAAATTTATTTGAATGCTGAGGTTTTCATTGGAGAAAAAAAATATGATCAATGTATTAGCTATTGTAAAGATATTATTAATGCAGGATTTTCATTAACACCGGTATATGCAAACAATTTTAAGGCAGATAACCATACTGGTGCTGCCAGAAACGAAATTATATTCCCTATTGTTTCTGATGGAGTTGTGACTCAAAATTATGGTCCAACGACTGTAATGGTTAATGCTCAGGTAGGATCTTTAGAACAAAACGGAGCTGATTTTGGTGTTGCAGGATGGGCAGGAGGATTGAGAGTAACGAAACAATTTTCGGAAACAATGCTAAATGGAGACTATAATGATGACAGAAATACCATTATCAGTAAAGATAGAACTATTGAAATGACCAGTATGGATAATTATGGAACTGGTTACGTCACAGCAAAATGGTCTAATAAAACATCTACAGGGGCAAACGGTTCAGCTACTGAAATTGTAGATACCGATTTTCCTATGTTTAGATTGGCCGATGTTTATTTGATGTATGCTGAAGCAGTTCTCAGAGGAGGTAATGGAGGTTCATTGACTACAGCAAAAGATTATATTAATCTATTGCGTAGCAGAGCTCATAATACCAAATTGATAACTGTTAGTAACCTCAATTTAGATTTAATTCTGAATGAACGAATGGTAGAACTCTATGGGGAGGCTCACAGAAGACAGGATTTAATCCGTTTTGGGAAATTTACCGGAGGAACCTACAACTGGTCTTGGAAAGGAAGTGTGGTTAGTGGTATTGCAATTAGCGATATATACAAGGTATTTCCAATTCCGAGAGCAAGCATCGCTGCTAATCCAAATCTTAAACAGAACACAGGTTATTAAAAAATAGATAAAAAAATTAAAGATATATATAATGAAAAAACTAATCATACTATTCATAGCATTTATAACATTAGTAAGTTTAAATGCTTGTTCAGACGATAATTCACCGGTTTTTGTTGCAAAACCAGATGTTGATGGTATAGCATTTACAAACTCTTTTTCGGCTAATTATTTATTGTCAAAATCTACAAAAGAAAATGTAGCGGATCGATTTATTTGGGAATCGGCAGATTTTGGTGTTCCAACAAATATCTCTTATGAACTTCAGTGTTCTATTTATCAAAACTTTTCCACTTTTAAAGTTATTGGTGCTACAAGCGAAAATAATTTGGCGGTTACCGTTGCTAAGTTGTTAGAATTTGCTGAAGATTTAAAACTTGATGATGACCCATTAACGACAAATACAGATGGTTCGGCAAATAATACCGGTCAGGTATATTTTAGAGTAAAAGCTACTGCTGGTACTACTGGTGCTAATGAAACCTTCTCTGCCATACAGCCAATAAGCATTAAATGGATCGAAACTGTTGCTGCAGGAAATACTTGTCCATCACTTTTTGCAGTTGGAGCAGCCTTGACTGATATCGGTTGGAATTTTAAACCTACTGGTGAAATGAAATGTAATAATAATGTTTTACAGGCAAAAGTTAGGTTGACTGCCGGTAATTTTAGATTTTTTCAAGAATCAGGAAATTGGTCATCTGGTTTAAAATACTCTTACTATAAACAACAAGGATATACTATCGATGCTAATTTAGCAGACGCCCTGGATCAGGAAAACTTTAAATTTGTTGGAACTCCGGGGATTTACACCATAACTATTGATAATACCAAAAAGACAATTGTATTAACAGCATCCAGCTCTCTTTGGGCAGTAGGAGGAGCTGTACCTGGTGGCTGGAATTTTAATGCAGTTAGTACTATTGAATTTGTTGAGGCTACTCCAGATATCTGGTCAGCATCTATTACACTATCAAATGATGTTTTCCGATTCTTTCATGCTTTCAATACCTGGGATACTAAAAACAATTATGCTTATTATAAAGATGCCGGTTTTAAAATCAACGCTAATTTAGTAAGTGATGGAAGTGGTGATGCCAATTTTAAATTTACAGCTACACCTGGGAAATATAAATTAACGATTAATGGAGTTGATAAAACAATTACTTTAGAATAAATTTGACATCCGATGAAAAAAACAATCAAATTTTATATCAATATACTTACAGCTCTGGTTTTCTTTAATTTAGCATCTTGTCAAAATGATGCTGGAAGTACAGAAAAAGATCCTGTAGTAACTGTACCAATTACCGAAAATGGTTCTTTTTCAAAAGGAGCCGATGTGGGTTGGTTGTCACAAATGGAAGCAACAGGCTATCAATTTTATGATGCTGATGGAAGCAAAAAAGATTGTCTGCAATTATTGAAAGACCGAGGAATAAATACCATAAGATTACGTGTTTGGGTAAATCCTTCCAATCATAAAATAGACGGACATTGTAGTCCGGCCGAAACCGTTACGATGGCTGTTCGTGCTCAAAAATTAGGAATGCGCATCATGATTGATTTTCATTACAGTGATTCCTGGGCCGATCCCGGAAAACAAACTAAACCCGCTGCCTGGGCAAACCATTCTTTTACGGAACTATTAAATGATGTTTATAAACATACTTTTGATGTTTTGACTTCACTAAAAACGGCTGGAGTAACACCAGAATGGGTGCAGGTGGGTAATGAAATTCCTGACGGTATGTTGTGGCCGGAAGGGAAATCGGCTAATTTTGGTCAGCTTGCACAGCTTTTGAACAAAGGTTATGAGGCTACAAAAGCAGTGAATTCAGCCATCAAAGTAATTGTTCATCTTGATCAGGGAAATGATAATGGAAGATTCAGATGGTTTTTTGATAATGCTAAAGCAAATAATGTAAAGTATGATGTAATTGGGATGTCTTATTATCCATATTGGTTAAAAAGTGATTATAAAGCGACCATTGCCGAATTGCAAAATAATCTAAATGATATGGTTTCCAGATACGGAAAAGAAGTTATGGTTGTTGAGGTTGGTGGTGATTATACCTTAGCCCAAAATACCAAGGATATGTTGACGGCCGTAATTAATGCGGTTAAAAATGTGCCTAATAATAAAGGATTGGGAGTTATTTATTGGGAGCCAGAAGGAGAGAAAAGTTGGAGCGGTTATCAATTGAGTGCATGGCAGTCTAATGGGAAACCATCAACGGCCTTAGATGCTTTTAAAGAATAATTTATTGATAGAATAGCTTAATAAAGTTACATTGAAAAAAGATGAAAATCTTTTTATAATATTAAATAATTAGACAGATTGATAATGAATAAATTGATAAATATTCTAATTGTATTTTTAACAATTACACAAATTTCCTTCTCTCAGGTGAGGACAGTGAGGGAATTGGACGCTAACTGGAAGTTTCAAAAAGGCGATTTCGAAAATGCTCCCCAATCCAATTTTAATGATTCAAAATGGGAAAAAGTGAGCGTGCCTCATGATTGGGCAATTTATGGTCCTTTCGATAAAGAAATAGACAAACAGAGCGTAGCTATTGTTCAAAATGGTGAAAAAGTAGCTTCCGAAAAAACAGGAAGAACAGGTTCTTTGCCTCATATTGGGACAGCCTGGTACAGAAATAAATTTACGATTTCGGCTGCCGAGAAAGGAAAGAAAGTGATTCTGCTTTTTGAAGGTGCCATGAGCGAACCACAAATCTATTTGAACGGGAAAAAGGTGGGCGAATGGGCTTATGGTTACAGCTATTTTTATTTTGATGTAACTGATTTTATCTCAACAGGAGAGAATACCTTGGCAGTAAAATTAACCAACAAGGAGTTTGCTTCACGTTGGTATCCGGGTGCTGGTTTGTATCGAAAAGTAAGCCTTATCATAAAAAATAAGGAAAGTATTGATCAGTGGGGAACTTCAATTACAACACCATTTATTAGCAAGGAGGTTGCTAAAGTAAATGTAAAGACAAAAGCTACTGGCGAAAACGGCTATTTGGTGACGACTATTTTTGGTGCCAATGGGCAAAAACTAAGTTCAGACAAAGTAACTACAAAATTCGGGAATGAATTTGATCAAAATATCAAGGTCGATAATCCCAAGTTGTGGAGTCCTGAAAGTCCTTATTTGTATAAGGCCGTTTCTCAATGGTTTGTTGGAGACGAATTAAAAGATGAGGTTACTACCCGTTTTGGGATTCGCGACATAAAATATGAAGCTAATAAAGGATTTAGCTTAAACGGTGAAGTTAGAAAATTTAAAGGAGTTTGCCTGCACCACGATTTAGGCCCTTTGGGAACAGCAATAAATGTAGCGGCTTTACGTCGTCAATTGACTATTTTAAAAGATATGGGCTGTAATGCTATTCGAAGTTCTCACAACATGCCCTCATTGGAACAACTGGAATTGTGTGACGAAATGGGATTTATGTTTTTAGCTGAAAGTTTTGACGAATGGGCAAAGCCAAAAGTTAAGAATGGATACAATCGATTTTTTGAAGCTTATGCGGAAAAAGACTTGGTTAATTTAATTCATGCCACCAGAAATCATCCTTCTATTGTAATGTGGAGTTCCGGAAATGAAGTTCCAGATCAATGGGGAGAAGCCGGGGTTAAACGTGCCAAATGGTTACAGGAAATTTTCCACAGAGAAGATCCAACAAGACCTGTAACGGTAGGTATGGATCAAGTTAAAGCTACTATGGAATCCGGTTTTGGAGCTTTGTTAGATGTTCCGGGCTTAAATTACAGAGTACATTTGTATGAAGAGGCATTTAAAAAATTTCCACAAGGATTTATTTTAGGTTCTGAAACCGCTTCAACCGTGAGTTCAAGAGGGATTTATAAGTTTCCTGTGGTAAAAGAAAAAAACAAACAATATCCTGACTTCCAGAGTTCATCTTATGATCTGGAAGCCTGTAGTTGGTCTAATGTACCCGATGAAGATTTTGTGTTACAGGATGATAAACCTTGGGTTATAGGCGAATTTGTCTGGACAGGTTTTGATTATTTAGGGGAGCCTACTCCTTATGATGAGAGCTGGCCTTCACGCAGTTCTTATTTTGGGATAAACGATTTGGCAGGTTTGCCTAAAGACCGATTCTATTTGTACAGAAGCCGTTGGAATAAGGAAAAAGAAACCTTGCATATTTTACCACATTGGAATTGGGAAGGACGCGAAGGTCAGGTAACTCCGGTATTTGTGTATACCAATTATGACAGTGCAGAGCTTTTTGTAAATGGTAAAAGTATGGGGATTCAAAAAAAGAATAGCACAACATCTCAAAACAGATATCGTTTAATGTGGATGGATGTTAAATACGAACCCGGAACGCTGAAAGTAGTTGCCTTTGATAAAGACGGAAAAGCAGTTGCCGAAGAGGAAATTCATACTGCCGGAAAAGGGTATCAAATTGTGCTTAACGCTGATAGAAAAACAATACAGGCAGATGGTAAAGACTTGTCTTATGTAACTGTTTCGGTAGTGGATAAAAATGGTATTCCTTGTCCCACAGCAACAGATCAATTGCAATTTAAAGTGAAAGGAAAAGGAGTTTATAGAGCAGCTTGTAACGGGGACGCCACTTCACTGGAACAATTTCATTTGCCAACAATGAAACTATTTAGCGGGAAATTAGTAGTGCTGGTTCAATCGTTAAAAGAAGCCGGAAATATGGAATTAACGGTTAGCGGAAAAGGATTAAAACCAGCCATTTTAAGTATTAATTCTACTAATTAGAATTGATTCATAAAAATTTTAGAACCCCTCTTTTCAGGAATTGGAAAGAGGGGTTTTTTGTGTATCGCTATTTCAGGACTAGACAATTTAAAGAGTCCAATAATGCTAACCGCTTCAGGGGCAAATTTAGAAACGGGAACTATAAAGATTAAATAAGAAATAAAGAGAATTACTAAGTTCACTAAGAAAGTACAACGTACGCAAGATTTCTACTTTTTTGTGGGCTTAGATTACCATCAAATTACAACCACGAATATCCGAATTATCAAAACGTCCCAATACCTCGAAAGAGCCTGCCGGCAGGCAGGCAGGTTGTTGGGGATATTTTTTGCCTAAATCTTGCGTAGCAATAAACGAACAGGAATTGATATTGGCCAAATCGATTACGTTGATTCCGCCAGTTTTTCCTTGTGGAATATAAGTTAACGCATCTTCGGTATCGCGAATTAAGATTTGCATCCAGGAAGGACATTCAAAGACGCCTTCTCCAAGGGAATAAGCTTGCGAAAGCAATTCGGTCATGCCGTACTCCGAATGGATGGCTGAAACGCCAAAACCATTGCGCAATTGTTCGTGTAGTTCTTCACGAATCATTTCTTTGCGCTTGCCTTTCATACCACCAGTTTCCATGATAATGGTGTTTTGGAGGTGGAATTTTTGTTTTTCGATTAAATCGAGTAGAGCATAAGTAACACCAATTAAAATGACATTTTGTCCTGATTCATCTAATTCGATTAATTTTTTAATCAAATCGTCATGATTGTGGAGATAGAAACCACTTTCGGGATGATTGGAAAGTTGGATTAAATCTTCGACCATATAAATCAACGAAGAACCTTCTCTTTCCAAATAAGATGGAAGCAGCGCCAAGACAACATAGTTTTCGATATTTCCATAAAATTCAGCAAAGCCTTTTCGGTAGCTTTCTTCGTAAAGAGTTACGTCGGTTACAAGATGTTTACTGGTAATCATGCCCGTAGTTCCGCTACTGCTAAAGGTAGTTTGAATGGGATTAGTATTAGAAACTACATTGTGGCTTTTGAAAAACTGAATGGGTAAAAAAGGAATTTGTTGTATAGATTTTACCCGTTGTACATCTGTTTTCAAGAAATCGCAAAATTCTTTATACACCAAGTTGTTCTCATATTGAAAACGGAATACTTTCAAAGCTATTTTTTCAAATTGCTTTTGACTCGAAATAGTAAATATATCAGTAGCTGTAATCAAGAATTTTTTTAGCAAAGGTATAAATTATACCGTTTGTTATTTCAAATAAGTCCAATGAAAATTGGACTTAATGAAATATACAACGGCATTATACCACAACAATCGAATTAAAAAACATATTGAAAAACGGTATTAAATGCTTTTTGTTTGGAATAAAAAAAGCTTCAAGTGTTAATTGAAGCTTTTAATGTTATTTTAGGATTTGTATTTTATCTTACAATAAGTTTGCGTGTTGCTGTTGCATTTCCCTCATTAATCTTGATGATATAAACACCAGGCATTAGATTAGATATGTTCAGCTCTCTGGAATTGAGAAGGGTTTGAAGTACTTTTTTTCCCAGAAGGTCAAAAATGATGATTTCTTTTTCGCCATCATTTTTAGTTGAGATGCTTACTCGACCATTGCTTACGGGATTTGGGTACAAATTCAAGCCCTCAATAACAGAGGGAGCGTTGAGGTTAGTTTGCGGCTTATTTTCCTGAGCAGTGATGCTTAGGGAGCAGAAAAAAACCATTAAAATGATACTATAAAAGTAATTTTTTTTCATTAGCTTGATTTTGTGTAGTAAATATACAAAAAATCAAATAGTATGCCAAAAAAAACACCTCTTTAAAAAAGAGGTGTTTGATTAAGTAAAAGAGTTTATCTTTTATGAGTTATTGTATCAAATTTATTCCACCAACAGTAGCCCAAGCTCCTGTAGTAAGTGTTGCTCCAGTTGCAGTTGTACTTGTAGTAAAATAACCAACTGGGAAACTTACAACAATTGCAGAAGTAGCACCAACAGGAAGAGTTTGTGTAGTATTTGTAATTTTTACGTTAGTAAGTTTAATTCTACTAGCATTTACTTGATCAGCATTTGTTGCAGCATCTTGAATTTTTACAGCAGCTCCTTGGTAGATAGTTGAACCTTCAGTGTAGTTTCCATATCCATCGATAATGATATTGTTGTATTCTCCATTTCCTTCTTTTTTAAATTGGAAACAGTCAACTTGTACATCACCAACTACTTCAGGTGTACATCCAGCAATTCTTTTAAGGGTAATTCCGTCTACTTTTGGACCAAAAGCATTATTGTTACTAGAAGCTTCGATTTCCATTCCAAAGTTTCCTTTTGTAACTTGAAGACCATACCAGTTAGTATTTAATTGTCCTCTCCATCCATCTTGCCAGTCAAAAGCATCATCATAATTTCCGTAAGAAATTGCGTTTGTCATACTTACTGTACCACCAAAGAATTCATATCCATCATCAGCTCCTTTGTAAGAAACTAAGTGATCTAATGTTGTTCCTGTACCACAAGCATAGAAAGTGAAACCGTTGTTTTCTTTGTTACCATCTGCTAATTTAGAACCAGCATATTCTACTCTTACATATTTTAATGAACCACCATTGTGAGCAGTATTAGTACCACCATAGTTTAATGAATTTCCATCTTCTGACAATAAACTTGTAAGTCCACCAGCACCTGTTATAGGAGCATCTCCATACATGATAATTCCTCCCCATGATCCTGGAATACCTGATTTTTCAGTAAAAACAATTGGTTCTGATGCAGTACCATTCATAATTGCTTTTCCACCATTTAATACTACAAATGCATTGTCTCCAGTTGCTTTGTCAGCTGTGATAGTAGATCCAGCGTCAAATGTAACTGTAACTCCAGATGCAACTTTTACAATACCTTTTAAAGTATATGTTCCTTTTGCAAAAGTTTTATTGGCTGTAATTGTACCAGTTATTTCGCCTACAACAGGATCTGCAGTTGATGATCCATTGTCATTTGTACAACTAACAAAAATAGTTGATAAAATTGTTAAGCTTAAAATTAATTTTTTCATTTTGTTTTTGTGTTTAAATTTAATAGGACAAATGTATAATTGAGGAAGCAATCTAAAGTTAGCTAATGGTTATACTATAGTTAGTAAAACCTAAATTTTAGATAAACATAATGTTAACTATGTTAATTTAATAAATGAAAAAAGACTGCTTGTTATGGCAGTCTTTAATGATATTATGAGGATGTGTCTGTTTAGAATGTGTATCCGAAGTTTAATGAAAAACCGACTCCTTTTTTGTATTCTTGAATTATATTAGAATCTGCAATAAAGTTTATATTACTATTGTTATTGCTTCCAATGATTTGCTTTCTATTAGGATTTAATATATTGTTTACACCAAATTTTAAAGAATATTTATCAGATATTTTACTTGTCCATACAAAATCGAGTTGTTGTACTGGAAGTTCATAAATATGGTCTAATCCTAAAGAGCCCACACTATAAATTCTTTTTCCGAAAACGGAGTAAACAAGATTTGCAGTGTTGCTCCAATTTTCAGTAAAATTAAATTCATATTTTAAATCGGCATTTGCCAGCCACTTAGAAGCACCTTGTAGTTCTCTTTTTTGATGTGTTTCAGCAGATTCTATTGGATTTCCTGTAGTTCTATCGATAGTGATTGGGTTTACAGTAACATCACTTTTCATTATTGTTGTGTTTAAGCCGATAGAAAATTGATCTAAGCTTGAGCCTAATCTTCCTAAGTCAAGAATTCCTTCAATTTCAATACCGTATAGGTCAGCTTTTTTAGAATTAAGAAATGTCGTGATGTTTCCACCTGCTTCACCTCTAAAAGTTCTTTCGATTGGGTTATCCAGATGTTTAGCAAAAGCACTAATTACAAAAAGCTCTTTACTTGTAGGGAAAAATTCATATTTTAAATCAAAATTTAAGTTGTCGCTATTTACCAAGAAAGGATTTCCTTGTACACTTGTTCCATCACCATTGATGTAAGAAATAGGAATAACTTCCATTGTAACTGGCTTAGTGTAATTTTTAGAAGCTGCAAAACGAAGATTTGCTCTTTCTACTAAAGCATATTTTATATTAATAGCTGGAAGGAAGTAGTTTTTGTCAAATTTCTTTTTGTCAAAAGGATCAGAAAAAGAACCATTAAAGCGGTAATTGATGTCTCTGGTGAATTTTTCAAAACGAACACCACCATTGATTTCCCATTTCTCATTTATTTTGAATAAAAGATTCGAATAGGCAGCATTGGTGTTTTCGTTTAGTTTCGTTTTATAACTAGCATTAGAGTTTTCTTGATAGTTGAAATTTCCTGCTACTAAATCAGATTCTAGTATGCTGTCAATGTCTGAATTTATGTAACCGTTTACAGTTTTATTTGAGTTACTATTTGTCTTTATAAATCGGTACGAAGTACTAGTGTTTGATAAATTTCCGTTGTATCCAAATGAAATCGCATTTTGAGCTTCTTTTCCAAATTTTAAATTATATTCTAATAATCCGGAAACGAATGAATTTCCGTCAATGTCTAAATATTGTCTAATGAAGTTGTTTCCTCCATAGCTCACACTTATATTATTGTTTGAGTCTAAGTTTGATTTAAAAAATTTTCTATCAGGCTGTTGGTAAGATGTTGTTGCAAATGAAACGCCAGCTTTTAGTTTTTGAGTTTCATTATTTCCAATTTTATAATCTGCCAATAATTGTGAGTTAATGTAATCTGATTGGTCTAATTGATTCGTTCTTACTAATACATTTTTATTTTCTAATAATCCGCTAAAAGCTCCTTTTTGATCTTGGATTAAATTATCGGTAGAACGTAAGTAAAACGTGTTAGAGACTAGGTTTAATTTAGTCGTTTTATAGTTTAAATTTAATAATGAAGATACAGCTGTTTTATAATGATACTCTGAATTTATAGTATTGTTGTTGTAAGTTCCATTAGTGTCAAAGGTATTGCTGATACCTTTTAGAATGCTATAGCTGTTTTCTGCATTTAAAGATAATAAATAAGAAAAATGCTTACCCTCGGTCAGATCGAATTTTTCAGAATGTAAGAAATTAATACTTGTGTTTAACGGATTCTTTGTTTCTGAAACGTTCCAGCCTGATTTTAAAGTTTCTAAAGATTCATTTGTAGTTAAAACATGATTAGAAGGAGTGCTTCCTAATGCACTAGATAAGCTTCTGTCGTCTCCTGATAAACCTAATAAGCCTTTTGTGTTTTTGATGTCAGAAGCTAAAAGAAAAGGAGATAAGTTATTGTTTGTGGTATACCCAAAACCGATGTTAAGTTTAGTTTCACTTTTGCTGGTTGTTGAAGTAGCTATATTGAATGTTGCTCCTGCAAAATCTCCTGAAATATTAGTGTTGAAAGTTTTGTAAACATCAATAGCTCCAACAATATCAGTTGAAAATATATCTAAAGGAAGTATTTTTCTATAAGGATTGTTTGAAGGTGCGCTTAGGTTGTTTACTAATAAGTTGTTATAGCGGTCTTCTAATCCTCTAACAAATATACCTCTTGATCCTACTTTAGTTACTCCAGTGATTTTTGTTAATCCTTGCTCCACATTGCTAACTCCTTTTCGGGACATTTCTTGTGCACCAATTGATTGCTTAATCTCCACTGCATTTTTTTGTTCTAATAATAAAGCAGTTTCTTTTTGTCTATTAACAGTAGCTTTTACCACAACATCTTTAAGGGTGAATGCTCCTGAAGACAAAGCTTGATTTATAGTTAGTTTAGCTCCTTCGATTACTTTTACAGGGATTTCTTTAGGTTCGTATCCTACAAAGCTAAACTGAATAATGTAGCTTCCTGGAGTAATAGAAATAGAATATTTTCCGTCAATATCTGTAGTGGCATTAAATTTTGTTCCTTTTATAAGAACATTTGCAAAGGGTAATGTCTCATTATTAGAATCTTTGTCTGTTATTACCCCTGAAATTGTACCTTTACTTTGAGCAAAGCTAATTGTAGTGATAAAAAGTGTTAGAATGAATAATCTAAGTTTCATAATTGATTAAATTTTTTGCAAAGAAATAGCAGCTTTGTAAAGTTCGTGTTAATCGGTTGTTATGATTATGTTGCTCCAGCATTACTAAATTGTTATCTCTTTAAATTACGGTTAACACGGCTTTTATGCTGTTTTTTTATTGTTACATTTACAATCGCAAAAGAAAATTTGCTAGATATGAAAAAGAAAAACACAAAGATCTTATTGGTAGATGACGAACCGGATATTTTAGAGATTGTAGGTTATAACTTAACTCAAGAAGGCTATCAAATTGTAACGGCTTCTAATGGTCGAGAAGCTATTGCTAAAGCCAAAAAGGAATTACCTGATTTAATTATTATGGATGTCATGATGCCAGAAATGGATGGTATGGAGGCTTGTGAAAACATTAGAAACATTCCCGAATTAAGAGACGTAATTATAACATTCCTGACTGCAAGAAGCGAAGACTATTCTCAAGTAGCCGGTTTTGATGCAGGAGCCGATGATTATATTACTAAACCTATTAAGCCAAAGTTGTTAGTAAGTAAAGTGAAAGCCTTGTTGCGAAGATTGAAAGAAACAACAGGGCAAGACAGTGAAACGCTAAATGTAGGAGGAATTGAAATTAATCGTGAAGAATATAAAATAATAAAAGACGATATCGAGATTTCTTTGCCTCGAAAAGAGTTTGAATTGTTTTATCTTCTTGCTTCAAAACCTGGAAAGGTATTTAAAAGAGATGAAATTCTGGATAAGGTTTGGGGTAACGAAGTAGTTGTAGGCGGAAGAACTATTGATGTGCATATTAGAAAACTTCGTGAGAAAATCGGCGATGATCTTTTTAAAACCATTAAAGGAGTAGGTTATAAATTTGAAGTATAGTATTTTTATTCTATTATACTTTAAACATCAAGAAATAAATAAATGAAAATTAGCTTTAAAAAAACCTATAAATTTGCCATCAAATCGGCATTTTACATCAGTCTTTTTTCTACTGGTTTTGTTGTTTTCTTGGCGATAATTATTTTTAAAGCTCCTATTCAAAGTTTATGGGTTTTTGGTATTGTCTTTGTTTTTGCTATTTATCTTTTTTCTTTTTTGGTATTGCAATATCGTGTAGAACGCTTCATTTATAGAAGAGTCAAAAAAATATACGATGATGTTTCTTTATTAGAATCCAGTACTCTAATCAATCAGCCCATTACAACTGATATGGAAACTTTAACCAGAGAAGTTAAGAAGTTTGCAACCGATAAGAAATTGGAAATTGAAATGCTGCAAGTTCGTGAAGAATATCGAAGAGAGTTTCTGGGCAACATTTCACACGAGTTAAAAACACCATTATTTACAGTTCAGGGTTATATCTCCACTTTATTAGATGGAGCGATGGAAGATAAGGCTATTCGAAAAAAATATTTAAAACGTGCCGATAAAGGAGTGGAGCGTCTTATATATATTGTAGAAGATTTGGATATGATTACTAAGTTAGAATCGGGAGATTTGAATTTAGAGATAACCGAATTTGATATTGTTGAATTGATTCGAAATGTATTTGATTTGTTAGAGATGAAAGCCGATAAGAAAAAAATCACTCTGAGCTTTGAAAACGAATATATCCGTCCCAATTTTGTCAAAGCGGATAAAGACCGAATTCAACAAGTTATCGAAAACCTAATTGTGAATTCAATTAAGTATGGTAAAAAAGAAGGTGCTACAGAAGTGGCTGTGGTGAATTTAACCAAAGAAAAAGTTTTAGTTCGAATAAGTGATGACGGCGAAGGAATAGAACAGCAAAATATCCCAAGGCTTTTTGAACGCTTTTATCGTGTGAATAAAAGTGGTTCCAGATCCGAAGGGGGTTCAGGATTAGGACTGGCCATTGTGAAACATATTATCGAAGCTCATAAGGAGAAGATATATGTTGAAAGTGAATTTGGAATTGGTTCTGAGTTTTCATTCACGATTGAAAAAGCAATGAAGGAAAAAGAAATTATATAAGAATTAATTGATGTTTTTTTAGTTTTTAAAGCTTTTAAAAGCTGTGAATTCAAAAAAAAATATAATTTTAGAAATAAAAAAATAAGTTTTTTCTTGTTTATAAGTAAACGATTTAATCACAATTAATTAATATATGGGGTTTTATTCTTACGCAAACATTAATTTATCATCAACATAATGTTGTGTTAACATTAGCTTAACATAGCAAACTGAAATTTGCAAAAAAATTAATCATATAATAAAAATGAAAAAAATTTTATTTGCAGTTTTAGTGATGACATCAGTTTGGACTAATGCGCAAGAGGTTACAAGTGATACTGTTAAAACAGAAAGTGTTGATACTTTGAAAACAGTGGATATCAATCAATTAAAAGAATCTGTAGATGATCATTCAATGAAATTAGCAGGCTTTGAGGAGAAATTTTCGGCTGTAGAATCAGTTGTTAATGAATTATCAAAAATTAAAGTTTCTGGTTATATACAAGCACAATATGAAATGTACGATTCATGGGCTTCTGACGGAACTCAACATGGCGTACTAGTAACGGGATCAGCTTATGAAGACAACTCATTTTACATCAGAAGAGCAAGGATTAAATTTACATATAAACCTATTGATGGTGTGAATTTTGTTTTGCAACCCAACTTTGAAGCACATCAAGTTACTTTAAAAGATGCTTTTGTACAGTTGAATGACCGTTGGTTAAATACCTTCTCTTTATGGGTTGGTCAGTTTAACAGACCAACATATGAGATAGAATATTCTTCTGCATCGAGAGAATTTGCCGAAAGAACTTTGATGACCAGAACGCTTTATCCTACTGAAAGAGATCAGGGAGCTAAATTAGAAGCTGATTTTGTTACAAATTTCGAAATTCCTTTAAAACTACAATTTGCAGTGTTAAATGGTAATTTTGGTGAAGGAGCTTTAGCTAATCAGGCAAAAGACGTTGATAATGGAAAAGATATAATGGCTAGAGCGGTTTATTCTTTGAAATTTCCAAGTAAAGGATTGGGTATTGATTTTGGAGCACATACATATCTAGGAAATACTACTGTAATTGCTCAAACAACTCCTACTCCAACAGTGTTTTCAGATGTGAATAATAACTCATTTACTCCTAATGTAGGAGATAAAATGAAGAAAGAATTGTTTGGTGCAGAGGTACAGATGTATTATGATTTCTTGGGAGGTTTATCTTTAAAAGGAGAATACATTAGAGGAACTTATTCAGGAACAACAAATACTGCTCAGGTTAACACCTTGTTCAATGCTAACAAAGTAAGAAATGTAGAAGGTTATTATGTTTCATTAGTTAAAAATGTAGGTAAGGTAAATGAGGTTTCTTTGAGATATGATGTTTTTGATCCGAACACTAAATTATCAGGAGATGGAGTTAAAACAAAGGATGATTTGAAATACAATACATGGGCATTCGCATGGCAATACTATTTCAATGATTACATTAAAGTAATGGCTTGTTATACATTACCTGTTAATGAAAAATCTCTAAATGCCGGAGCAGATTACATAAAAGATAAACACGATAATATTTTTACACTTAGATTACAGGCTAGATTTTAATAAACAAGAATAATTAAAAAAAAAACAAATAGATGAAAACAAAAAATTTAAAAATCGCAGCAATTTTATTAGTTGTGATGACAGTAGGTTTTTCTTTTACAACAATTAATAAAGTGACCGTAAAAGGGTCTGATACCATGGTTATTTTATCTCAAAAATGGGCTGAAGTATACATGAAGAAAAATCCGGGAGCTTCTATCCAGGTTACTGGTGGTGGATCAGGAGTAGGTTTAGCAGCATTAATTAATGGATCTACAGATATTGCTAATTCAAGTCGTCCTATCAAGTCTTCTGAAGTAGAAAAATTAAAAGCAAGATACAATACTCTTGGTGTTGAAATTCCTTGTGCTAAAGATGGTTTGTCAGTATATTTGAATAAAGCCAATCCAGTTGCATCTTTGACTCTTAAACAAATTGGACAAATTTTCGCTGGTAAAATTACCAACTGGAAAGAAGTAGGTGGTCCAGATGCTTCTATTAAATTATACGGTAGAGAAAGTAGTTCAGGAACTTTTGGTTTCTTTAAAGATAATGTAGTTAAAACAGATTTCTCACCAACTTGTCAAACATTGCCAGGAACAGCTGCAATTGTAAATGCTGTAAAAAAAGATAAATATTCTGTTGGTTACGGTGGAGCAGCTTATGCTGAAGGCGTGAAAGATTGTGCCGTTAAGAAAGACGATAAAAGTCCTGCGATTTTGCCAACAGCAGCTACAATCAAAAATCATAGTTATCCAATTACAAGATACTTGTACATGTACTTGAAATCAAAACCAACTGGTGAAACCAAAGCGTTTGTAGATTGGATTTTGAGTCCTGCAGGTCAAGGTCTTATTGCTGAAGTCGGATATTACCCTTTAAAATAAGAACAAATAAAGTATCCCTCATTTTTTTAAGTGAGGGATATTTGTGTTTATACTATACGAATTCCTAAATAAATAAGATGAATTCCCAATTACCCATCAAACAAACTTTTACCAAGGAAAGCTTAAAAAAGCAATTCAGACTTTCTGAATTTCTAGCCGAAAAAATCATATCGTCGGTAGCTTTTTTGTCTATTGCGATAATTTTCTTGATTTTCTTTTTCGTTTTCAAAGAATCATTGCCATTGTTTAGTTTTGGAAATGATGCTAAAGCTAAAACAGAAATTCAAACCACAACTGGTGATAAACCCGAATCATACGGAACAATTACGGAGGATTTGAAACCTGAATCCTATGGTTCAGAAACAACCGAAGAATTAAAACCCGAATCATACGGAACGGAAACTACAGAGGAATTAAAACCTGAGTCTTATGGTTCTGAGCCTGTTTCTAATGATGATTTGAAACCGGAAGCCTATGGAGATACACCAAAAGAAGATTTGTCTGTTGCTTCATCTGATGAAACAATGGATGCTGTTTCTGAAAATGTAGATGGGGCAGATAGAACCTGGGATACTTTTCTTTCTACAGAATGGATTCCTGTGTCAGATAATCCGCGTTTTGGATTAATGGCTTTATTAATTGGTACTTTAAAAGTAACTATAATTTCAATGCTTATTGCGGGGCCACTAGCTATTTTAGCAGCGGTTTACACTTCTTGTTTTGCTTCTAATAGAAGAAAGGAAATCATAAAACCGATTATCGAAATGCTAGCTGCTTTTCCATCAGTGGTAATTGGATTTTTTGCCATGATGGTCTTGGCTACTTTTTTTCAGGATGTTTTTGGATATGATTCAAGATTGAATGCTTTTATTGGTGGTGTGGCGATGGCATTGGCAGCGATTCCTATTGTTTATACAATTTCAGAAGATGCCTTGTCGGCAGTTCCGAAAACCTATTCAGAGGCTAGTTTAGCACTTGGAGCAAGTAAATCACAAACTGCATTTTTGGTAACTTTACCAGCGGCAACTCCCGGAATATTTGCAGCTTTGTTATTAGGTGTCGGAAGAGTTTTTGGAGAAACTATGATTGCTCTTATGGCAACAGGTAATGCAGCTTTGGTATCTGTAAATCCATTTGAGAGTGTTCGAACTTTTGCGGCAACTATCGGTTCAGAAATGGCTGAAACTGTTTTTGGAGAAACACATTATAGTGTGTTATTTTTCATTGGTTCTTTACTTTTTATTTTTTCTTTTGCATTAAATGCAATTGCAGAATTTTATGTTAAAGGCAGATTAATCAAAAAATTTCAAGGTAAATAAATCATGAATAAAGTAATTAGTGACTTAGAAAATTCTTTTTTTACATCTAAAAAAAGGAATGAAGATATAAAAGGGAAATTGGTTATTGGACTGACCCAGATAGCGGTTCTTTTAATCATTGCCATCTTATTTATAATTCTTGGAATTATTATTTATCAAGGTCGTGAAAAATTCTCATGGGAATTTATAAGTTCCTTTCCAACGGATGGAATGACCAAAGGAGGGATTTTCCCCGCTTTGATAGGAACTTTTATTTTGGTTGTTGTCATGTCGATAGCGGCAGTTCCTTTTGGAACAATAACTGCTATTTATTTGACGGAATATGCACGCGAAAATTCTAAGTTTGCTGCAGCAGTTCGTTTTTCTATACGAACTTTAGCAGTAGTGCCGTCTATTATTTTTGGTCTTTTCGGATTGGGATTTTTTATTCAATTTGTTGGAGGAGGTATTGATAAAACTTTTAATGGAGGAGAATTGCATTGGGGACAACCTAATATTATTTGGGCAAGTCTTACAATGGCATTGCTAACTTTGCCGGTTATTATTGTTTCTGTTGAAGAAGCCTTGAAAACAATTCCAAGAGAATTACGCGAAGCCAGTTTAGCTTTAGGTGCAACAAAATGGCAAACCATTAGAAAAGTAGTTTTTCCGGGATCTATTTCAGGAATTATGACTGGAACTATTTTGGCTGTTAGTAGAGGAGCAGGAGAAGTAGCACCAATCTTGTTTACCGGAGCGGCTTATTATTTAGCCACTTTACCAAAATCTTTAAGTGATCAATTTATGAATTTGGGTTACCATGTTTATATTATGTCAACCCAATCTTCGGATGTTGAGAAAACAATGCCGATTCAGTTTGCTACTACATTAGTCTTATTAATTCTGACATTATCATTAAATTTAGTAGCTGTAGTAATCAGATCAAGAATTAGAAGAAGAGCAAAATAATTTTATTCAACAAAAAATATTATTTTAGAAGTAACAAAAATAAAATGAAAGATATAAAAATACAGGTTAATGATTTGTCATTATACTACGGAGAAAAAAAGGCATTAAAAGAAATTTCGATGCAGATTCCAGCCAATAAAGTGACTGCTTTGATTGGGCCTTCCGGCTGTGGTAAATCTACTTTTTTGAGATGTATAAACCGAATGAATGATTTAATTCCGAGTGTTTCCATTACAGGAGAGATGCTTGTGGAAGGAGTGGATATCTATGATAAGAATGTAGATGTGGTGAATATTAGAAAAAAGATTGGGATGGTTTTTCAAAAATCAAATCCTTTTCCGAAATCTATTTATGAAAATGTAGCCTATGGTCCGAGAATTAATGGATTAAAAGATAAAGGACAATTAGACGAAATAGTGGAGACTTCTTTGCGTCAAGCGGCTATTTGGGATGAATTAAAAGACCGATTGGATGATTCAGCTTTAGGCCTTTCGGGAGGTCAGCAACAACGTTTGTGTATTGCTCGAACTTTGGCGGTAAGCCCGGATATTATTTTGATGGATGAGCCTGCGAGTGCATTAGACCCTATTTCTACTTCTAAAATTGAAGAATTGGTTCATGAGTTGAAAGAACAATACACCATTATAATTGTTACCCACAACATGCAACAAGCAGCTAGAACAAGTGATCATACCGCTTTCTTTTATATGGGTGAATTGATTGAAATGGGAAAGACAAATGATATTTTCACTAAACCGGAGAAAAAACAAACGGAAGATTACATCACAGGTAGATTTGGATAATATTTTAAATTGGTATAAATTCATATTATCATAATTAATTATATCCATTTACTTTTAAATTTTAAAAATATAAATATGGCATCACACTTTGAAATAGAACTTGAAAAACTTAAAAATGTAATTATAAAAATAGGGAATCTTGCTGAAAATCAGTTAGGTGAGGCGGTAAAGGCATTGCTTTATGAGCCAGCAGCTGAATCCAAAGAGGTGAAGAAGACGGAAGCTAAAATTGATAAATTGGATGTTAAAATTGATGAAATTTGTCAAAGTATTTTTGCATTACAGCAGCCTGTTGCTTCCGATTTACGATTCATTATGGCTTCGATGCAAATTAGTAATGAGATCGAGCGCATTGGAGATTTGGCTATTAGTGTAATCAAGAACTCAAAAAACATAAAAGAGAAACATGACTTAATTGCTAAGTTTAGTATTGCTGATTTAGCCAGACAAGTTGAGATTATAACTGTGAAAATGAATGAATGTTTTATCGATAGAAGTGAAACTACTATTGGTGAGATTTTTGTTTTGAATAATAGTATTAAAACTAGTAGTGACGATATTATTCATAATCTTATGAATGAAATGAAAATCAATTCTAAGGTTGTGGTTTCAGGTATGAATCTAGTCTTGGTAATAAAACATTTAGAGCGTATTTCTGAGCATTGTACTAATATAGCTGAACACATTCATTTTATGATTAAAGCTAAGATTATCAAACATGAAAAGTTTGATGATAGACAGTAGTAGTTTAATGTGTTAATTAAAAAAAGCTAGATTTTTCAATAGAAGAATCTAGCTTTTTTGTGAATAGGAAAGTGGTTCTATATCTCTATTCCTGAATTTGTATTTTAAATTTATAGGTACTTACTGTTGTAATACCATTTAGAATTATAAAACAGTTTTTTGTTTACCTCACCCCAGCCCTCTCCACACGAGCGAAAGCGAACTGGCGAAGCAAAGGAGAGGGAGTTGGAAAATCGGAAAATTTTATATTTCTAAATGGTATAGTTGAATGCTTAGTTTGTGGGCTATTTCAATGTTTCCATCTCCTTTGACTAATATCCGAAATTCCTCTTAGATAGTTTATCCAAAAGATTCACACTAATTGACCATATTTAGTCATGGTTGGTTAGTGTTTCTTTTTTAAAATACATTGAATATTTCGGACCAATTTAAATTGGATTTTATTTCAGAAAGTCCTTTGTAACTGCTTATTTCATTTAGATCATTAATTGAAAAACGATCTTGTTCAGCAAAAGGGACAAGGCCTTCTTTTTTTAATTTTTTAGCTAAATATTCTTGTTCGTATTGTCCGGGTGTAGGAATGAAAAAAGCTTTCTTATTCAATTTTGATAAATCCATAATAGAGGTGTATCCTGAACGGCAAAGGATGATATTGCTTTCATTGAAAGCCTGTTCTAGCTGACGACTGTGCATGAAATTATAAAAAGTAACAGAGTCTATTTGTTCCTTTTTCTGCTCTTTTTCTATAATTCCTTTTACAAAAATAATGTTCCCATTGTAAAGAGCAATCTCTTTTTTTAGTTTTTCTTCCAGCATTCCTCGTTGCGGTTCAGGTCCCGAAAGAATAATCATTAAGTCGTACTTTTTTTCAAGCTTCTTAGAATGCATTCGACTCAATGGGCCAATGTATTTTATGTTTAAATCATGATTTTTTAAATGACTTAATTCACCCGCTAAATTAGGAGTGTCCGCAGTGTCGGGAATCCAACATTCGGTATACTTTTTAATAATGTTTTGATGTAAAAGACTGCTTAACCAGGTGGTGTTTCCAGTCATTACGTTAAGTTGGTGAGTAATAAATATCGAAGGCACTTTTTTATTGTATACTCCAAGTCTATTGTCAGAAATGATGCCGTCTATATCGTGTTTCTTAATCCATTTTTTCACTAATTTTTTTTCTTCTAAAATGGCTTCAATCATTTTTGGACAATTCTTGAGGAGTTTCCATTTGAAATTTTTACCGTTTTTGGCATATTCTATTTCGTAGGATGGTAGTTCAAGAAATTTTAAATAAGGAAATTCTTTTTTTAATAAGTCCAAAGCAATTCCGTCTGAGGCAATAATAGGGATAAAATTATTGTCTTGTAAGGCTTTAATAATGGGGATACAGCGCGTTGCATGTCCTAAACCCCAGTTTAATGGAGCGACTAAAATTGTTTTGCTAGGAGAATTTAAATTCATTTTTTTTAAATCATTTTAATGATAAAAATAACTAAACAAAGTTTTTGCAAACTTGCCTATGAATTATTAAACTATTAAGTTATTATTTCCTAATGTAATAATTAAAAAGTGATTAGTAAAAAAAAAAGACACTGTCGTTTATTGTTAAACAACAGTGTCTTTTATGAAAATATTTAATAGAAAAACTTAGTTCTCTTTGGTAACAATTTGCATAGTTTCAGTACCTAATTGTTTCAATAGAACTGTTTTTCCTTCAACAACTGTTTGAGCAGCAGTGTCATTAAAATGTCTAATAGTGTATAAAGTAACATTTTCGTTGTAGCCTACTTTGAATTTTTTTGCTAAAATAGCAAGAAGGTCTTTATAGTTGCCAAATTTGTCTTCAACACATACAGAAAAACTGATAGCCGAGTTTTGAATTAAGTTTACCTTAATTTTAAATTCGTGAAACAAACCAAATATTTCACTGATGTTTTCTTCCATAATGAATGAAAAATCAATAGAAGAAAGTGAAATCAATAATTGCTCTCTTTTAACAATGAAACAAGGCATGAATGGCTCCAGAGTTGCTCCTTTACTTACAACAGTTCCTTTTAATAAAGGGTTGATAAATGATTTTACGTGTAAAGGAATTTCCTTTTTTTGCAGTGGTTGTAATGTTTTTGGGTGGATAACCGTTGCACCGTAAAAAGCTAATTCAATTGCTTCTCTGTATGAGATTTGGTTTAACAAACTAGCGTTTTCAAAATACCTTGGATCAGCATTCATTACTCCAGGAACATCTTTCCAGATAGTAACACTTTCGGCATTTAAGCAATAAGCAAAAATAGCTGCAGTATAATCAGAACCTTCACGACCTAAGGTTGTAGTGAAATTGTTTTCGTCAGAACCTAAGAATCCTTGTGTGATGTGTAATGTTTTTGATTTGAAATTGTTAGCAATATTGCTTTGAGTCAATTCCCAATCTACTTCTGCATCTCTATAATTAGCATTCGTTTTAATGTAGTTACGCACATCAATCCATTCTGTTTTAATGCCCATGAAACTCATAAAACGACTTAAGATTGTAGTCGAAATCAATTCACCATAACTTACAATTTGATCGTAAACAAAGTTGTAATTTGGAGATTTGTTATGCGATAAAAAATATTCTAAATCAGTAAAAAGATTGTTTACAGCTTCAAATACCTCATGTTTATCGTCTTCGAATAAATCTAATAAAATTTGATTGTGGTATTTTTTAATTTCTTGTACTGATGCGTTAAGTTCAGCCGATTTTTCAAAATAGTTTTTAATTACTAATTCCAGCGCATTGGTTGTTTTTCCCATTGCCGAAACCACTAATAATACATCCTCATAACCTGCTTTTTGTAAAACGTCGTATACGTTTCTTATTCCGGCAGCATCTTTTACTGATGCTCCACCAAATTTAAATACTTTCATTTTAAACTAAGATTTCAGACTTCAGATTTCAGATTTGTCGCTGAAAACTTTAAAGTCGTTATTTATATTTATTATTTTCTAATTTTTATTTTTTGGATGTGAAAGAAGCCTACGCATTTCCAGTTTCGTCTCTCTCTCCTTTGCTTCGCCAGTTCGCTTTCGCTCGTGTGGAGAGTGCTGGGGTGAGGATTTTTACTTCAATTTATTCTCGATGAAATCGGCAATTCCTGCTTCATCCATTTGAGCAACGTGCCATTCTTTTAACACTTTGGCTCCTGTTTTTTCGTAAAAATCAATTGCTGGTGTATTCCAGTCTAGTACATTCCAATCAATTCTTCTTAGCTTGTCTTTTTGAGCTTGCTTGATAATCTCAGAATATAAGGCATAACCCACTCCTTTACCTCGCATATTGTTTTTGACTACCAAATCTTCGAGATGGATTATCTTTCCTTTCCAGGTAGAATATCGGTAATAGTAAAATGCAATTCCTACAATCTCTGAATCTATCTCGGCAACAAAAACGTGAAATAATGGTTGGTCTCCAAAACCATCTCGAATCAAATTTTCCTCTGTAACTTTGACAGCATCGGGCTCTTTTTCAAATTCTGCTAACTCTTGAATTAGACCTAAAACGGCCTTCATGTCTTCCTTTTCACCTACTCTAATATTCATATATTCGTATTATTAAGGTTTAAAATTTAACAATAAGGCTTTTTGAAATTCTATTAAGCTGCTAATTGTTAGCAAATATACAATACTGACAAACTTAGTAAGTTTTATTGAGTCATTATCACAAAAAAAACGATATTTGTGACTTCAAATTCAAATTATATCGATTTCGTAATGGAAGAAAGCAGTAAAACCTTAGGAGAATTTATTATTGATAATCAAAAAGCATTTCAATATTCATCTGGTGAGTTGTCTCGAATAATTAACTCAATACGTCTAGCGGCAAAAGTAGTTAGTTACAAAGTAAACAAAGCAGGTTTAATTGATATTACAGGAGCAGCTGGTGAGCAAAATATTCAAGGGGAAGATCAGCAAAAATTAGATGTGTATGCTAATGAGGTTTTTATCCAAACTTTAAAAAACCGTGAAATTGTTTGCGGAATTGCATCCGAAGAAAACGATGATTTTATCACTGTCGAAGGAAATGATAAAAGCCACAAGAACAAGTATGTGGTTTTAATGGATCCTTTAGATGGTTCGTCTAATATTGATGTGAATGTTTCGGTAGGAACAGTTTTTTCGGTTTACAGACGTGTTACTCCAGTGGGAACACCAGTTACAATTGAAGATTTTCTACAACCTGGAACCATGCAAGTGGCAGCGGGTTATGTAATTTATGGAACATCGACAATGTTAGTTTATACAACAGGACATGGGGTAAACGGTTTTACTTTAAATCCTGCTATTGGAACTTTTTATCTGTCGCATCCTGACATGAAATTCACTAAAGACGGACATATTTATTCTATTAACGAAGGAAATTATATCCAGTTTCCTCAAGGTGTTAAAGATTATATTAAATATTGTCAATCCGAAGAAGAGGACAGACCGTATACTTCAAGGTATATAGGAAGTTTGGTTTCGGATATTCATAGAAACATGATAAAAGGTGGAATTTATATCTACCCTACAAGTTCAAAAGCGCCTAAAGGAAAATTGAGATTATTGTATGAATGTAATCCAATGGCTTTTATTGCAGAACAAGCAGGTGGAAAAGCATCGGATGGATTTAAAAGGATAATGGAAATTAAACCAACTGAATTGCATGAACGTGTACCGTTTTTCTGTGGAAGTTATAATATGGTAACTAAGGCAGAAGAATTTATGCTTAAGGCTGGTAAGTAAATAGTCTAAATTTATTGGTGACAAAAAAGCTCTTGATGTTCAATTCAAGAGCTTTTTTTGTGCTATTTTGAAAAGTAAAATTACTTGTGCATGTTTTGCATTTCGTAAGCAAAAGTGTCAAAATCTACTTTTTTGTCAACTAAAGACAAGGCTTTTGCTATAATATAATTAACGTTACTAGGTGTGAATCCTAAACCAATAGCAATTTTCTTTAAAACAATCTCTTGTTTGTCACCTAATTGATGGTCAACATGTACCATTCTGGCTAAGTCATATAGACGCTCTATTCTTTGAGTGTATAAATAAGGAGGGTTGATTGGGTGAATTGCCGGGTTTTCTAAAATTTCATCGTATTCTGAAGGTGAAATTTCAAGTTTTGTAGCTAGTTTGTCTAAGAAGTTTTTTTCTTCTGGAGCAACAATACCATCAGCTAGAGCAACACGAACAATCGCAGAAAAATGTCCCTTATTTCTTTGTTTAAATTCGCTATCAAATAAATCTGAAAATGACATAATTATTGGGTTTTTTTATGGAACAAATATAATTCAATTTTTAAATTTTTAATTTTCTTTTAAATTTTATTTAACGAGAAATGTAATTTAGGTTAAATTTATTCTAAGGAATTGGTGGATTGGATTGAGGAGTTTGAAAATTAATCGTAAGTTTACATTCCTTTATCAATCAAATAGCATAATGATGTCCCAATTTTTAATCTACTTTCAATTAGGATTAAAACATATTTTAAATATCTATTCCTACGATCATATTTTGTTTTTAATTGCACTTGTAATTCCGCTTTCGTTTAAAGACTGGAAACGAATTTTAGTGCTGGTAACTACATTTACTTTAGGGCACACCATTGCTTTATTATTGTCAATTTATGGAATTATTGCTGTCAAAGTAGCTGTGGTAGAATTATTGATTCCCATTACAATTTTAATAGTGGCCTTATTCCATCTTTTTACGGCAGGAAAGTCAGGAAAGAAAGAAAGTATCAATTTAGTTTTCTTTATTACGCTTTTCTTCGGAATTATACATGGTTTAGGGTTTTTGAATGCTTTTAAATCCATTCATCACGGCACATCGACTTCTAAGTTATTGGCTATATTGGAATTTGCATTGGGTATCGAAACGGCTCAATTAGTTGTGATTCTTATTGTTTTAATTATAGCTTATATTGTGCAGACTGTTTTTAGGTTTTCTAAAAGAGATTGGACTTTAGTTATGTCGGCATTTATTATTGGAGTAGTTTTGCCAATTATTATTGGTAATGAAATTTGGTTAAGATAGATTATGGAACAAAAAAAATTAAATAAATACGATAAGGCTTATCTGCGTATTGCTAAGGAATGGGGACTTTTGTCTTATTGTAAACGCAAGCAAGTAGGGGCTATTATTGTTAAAGATAGAATGATTATTTCCGATGGTTATAACGGAACGCCTTCGGGTTTCGATAATTGTTGCGAAGACGAAGAAGGCTTGACAAGATGGGATGTGTTACATGCTGAAGCAAATGCAATTCTTAAAGTGGCGCGATCTACTCAATCTTGTGAAGGAGCTACGCTTTATATAACCCTTTCTCCTTGTAAGGAATGCAGTAAGTTGATTCATCAATCAGGAATTAAAAGAGTAGTGTATCATAACGGCTATCGTGATGATTCTGGGCTTCAATTCTTAATAAAAGCAGGTGTAATTGTGGAGCATATTCCGGAATTAGAAGACTAAAAGTGAAAATAGATAGTAAATACATTCCCATTTATATTAGCGCCATTTTGGCGATAGGAATATTTATTGGTAGTTTGTTGGATTTTTCAAGTCAAAATCATTTTTCGACAGCTAATGATTCGAAAACAAAACTCAATAAATTAATTGATTTTATTCATAACGAATATGTCGATGATCTTGATACGGATTCCATCGTGAACAAGACCGTCGATAATATATTGTCGCAATTAGATCCGCATTCGGTTTATATTCCTGCCTCTGAACAAGCTGAAGTTGCTGAAAATATGAAAGGTGATTTTGTGGGTATTGGAGTCCGATTTTATATTTATAAAGATACAGTAGCCATTATTCAATCTATAGAAAATGGTCCTTCGGCAAAAGCAGGAATCAAAGCAGGAGATCGAATTTTGTATGCCAATGGCGCAAAATTGTTTGGACGAAAATTACCTACAGATACTTTATTTGCTAAGCTTAAGGGAAAAGAAGGGTCTGAGGTAGCTCTTACCGTTTATAGAACCTCCGAAAAGAAAAAGATAGAATTTAAAATTAGGCGAGGAGTCATTCCGCTAAAAAGTGTAGATGTTGGCATGATGTTAAATCCGACTACCGCTTACATTAAAATCAATCGTTTTGCTGAAACTACTTTTGAGGAATTCAAATCCAATTTAAGTCGACTGAAAAGTGAAGGAGCAAAATCGCTGGTAATTGATCTTCGCGATAATGGTGGAGGTTATATGGAAGAAGCAATTGATATTGCCGATGAGTTATTGGCTAACAAACAATTGATTGTTTTTACAAAGAACAAAAAAGGGAGAATTGAGAAAACCTACGCTACTAAGAAAGGTGATTTTGAAACGGGTAGATTGTTTGTTCTGATAAATGAAAATTCGGCTTCAGCTAGTGAAATTCTTGCAGGTGCGGTTCAGGATAATGACAGAGGAACTATTGTGGGACGTCGTTCTTTTGGGAAAGGATTGGTACAACGGGAAATGGATTTTGATGATGGTTCGGCAGTGCGACTAACGGTGGCGCGCTATTATACACCAACAGGCAGATCGATTCAGAAACCTTATTTGAAAGGAGAAGAGCAGTATTTTAAAGAATCGGAATCGAGATTTAAAAATGGCGAATTGTACAGTAAAGACAGTATAAAAGTATCGGATAGTTTGAAATTTAAAACTCCAAAAGGAAAAATTGTGTACGGCGGCGGCGGAATTGTTCCTGATGTTTTTGTACCTCTCGAATATGAGAATGCTGATGAGGCCACGGCCTATTTAATGGAGTCTGGATTTGTGGGGAATTTTGTTTTTGAACAATTAGATAAAAAAAGGAGTTCTTTTAAAGGGCTTTCGTTCGAGCAATTTTTAAACAAGATGAATACGACTGATGCGTATTTTACCGTTTTTGAAAAGTTCCTTTCGAAGCATCTTACAGGAATTCGATTAGATAAAAGTAGAGCAGTTGTAAAACGCTATCTAAATGCAGAATTTGCAAGACAATTGTATGGTGAAAAAGCCTATTATGATATTGTTTTGAAAGATGACGTTATGGTTAAGAAGGTTTTAAGTAAGAAATAACAATATGAAAAAGTTTTTGAGTTTGGTTTTTTTAGTGAGTTTGATTGTTTCTTGTGCTTTGGTGAAAGATAAAAATCAGTTAATAGGTAATGTGGAGGCTATAGAATACGGTAAAGACGGTTATACGGCTAAAATTAAAACAGTTAAAAACGAAGTTTATTTAGCAACTATTAGTAGAATTAATCTTGTGGATTCTAAAGATTATAAAGTCTTTAAAATAGGGGAGAAAGTTGCTTTAAAAGGTGAATTTTGGAAATCCGATACTGAAAAATATATAAAAGTTACTGATATAGTTACGGTTAACTGATAAGAAACTTTTTTTGTTTATCGAATGCTGTCGTGAGCGTGAGTTTGAGTGCCGTTATTCCATAAGGTAAGAATGTCTGTGGCAACAGCAGCGCCGCTTCCGGCAGCAATGGCAAGTTGGCTTCTCCATCCTGCTAATGTGCCAATGACGTAAATGCCTTCGGTTACTTTATGGTCACTGTTTTTTAATTGTATTCTTTGTTTTTCAGGAAGCGCTTTTTGATGCGGAATAACGTATTGTGTTAATCCTTCGATTGCAAATGTATTTGCTGATCCGATACCTACTACAATAGCTTTAGTTTTGTAACTGCTTTTATTGGTAGTTATCGTGAAATTAGGAGCTTCACCTTCGATACGAAGTACTTTTTCGTCTTGAATTTGTGTGATATGAGGATAGGTTTTACTCAGGTGTGCGACACTTTCGCTAAGTAATTCTGAGCCTAGTTTCCCTGAGGGAATGCCATAAGCATTATTGAATAAGGCTTCTTGTAATGAAGACGATTTTTGGTGAGAGAAGATTCCGACTTTTTTTTCGATTGCAAAACTTTTGTTTTTGGCTGAGCCAAGAACTAAAGCGCATGACATTCCGGAAACTCCACCTCCAATGATTAATACGTCAAACATATAATTTTATAGTTTGTCGTTCATTTTATCTTCTATTTTTTTAGACAATCTAAAAATCAATAGAATTAGGATGGCGCAACAAGAAGCAGCTATTCCAATAAAAGCTACTGCGTTATCTCCTCCGAACAGATTGCTGAAATCTAATTGGGTGATATTGAAAATAACAAGTGCTGATGCTAGAAACACTAAGATGTTAGTAAAGATTTTCATGGTATTTTTTTTGGCTTGTAGATTAGATTCAAATTGCTTCTACAGGCTTAATTACGGGAGTAAAATTATAAAAAAAATGTTTAGAGCAATAGACCTTTAACATAAGGAGCTTATAATTTAACAGCGATGCATTGGGAATTTTATTTTAAGTTCTTGTTTTTTAATTTGTTACGGTGTTTTTTGTTGGTATTGGGGTATTCTAGGTTAGTGCTTGTTTTTTTTGATTTTAAATAGGCTTGGATTTAGTTAAAGTAGGTATAAAAGAGCTTTTGTTTGATAGTGTAAGTTAAGGATTGATTATCTTTGCATTTTATAAATTATAGTAAGTTAACTCATGTTTCAATTAGGGAAAACCATAGTTTCGGAAGACATTTTAGAAAAAGATTTTGTTTGTAATTTATCGGCATGTCATGGTGCTTGCTGTGTTGATGGAGACGCAGGTGCGCCATTAAGCGAGGAAGAAACTAAAATTTTAGAGGAAATATATCCTAAGGTAAAACCTTTTTTACGCAAAGAAGGGATTGCTGCAATTGAAGCTCAGGGTACCTGGGTAAAAGGTACTGATGGTGATCTTGAAACGCCACTAATTGATAATAAGGATTGTGCTTATGTAATTTTTGATGGAAAAACCGCGCTTTGTGGTGTTGAGCAAGCCTATAACCAAGGAATAGTTGATTGGAAAAAACCAGTTTCTTGTCATTTGTATCCTATTCGGGTGAAGGATTTTACGGAGTTCGCAGCCGTTAATTATGATAAATGGGATATTTGTGATGATGCCTGTTCTTTAGGTAAGGAATTAGAAGTTCCGGTGTATAAATTTGTCAAAGAAGCCTTGATTAGAAGGTTTGGTGAGGATTGGTATTTAGAGCTTGAATTAGTAGCTCAGGAATGGAAAAAAACGAAGTTAAAATAAAATATTTTTTTCTTGTTTTATATTATTTAAATCCTATATTCTACGGTATTTCACGCGATTTTTCGGTTTTTAATTTATTGATATTTAATTAGTTGCTTAATTTGTAAAAAGAAGACTAGTTTTTTGTCTTTGTTAAAAACTAGAGGGTATTGTGAATAAGTTTGACTTTTAATTCCCGCAATATTTCACAATCTTTGTAAAGCTTCAAAAAGCAGAAAATATCTAAAATCTCATATAAAAATAACAATAGTAATGTCGCAAATAGAACCAATTTTACAAGAGAATAAAAATCGTTTCGTAATATTTCCTATCAAGCACCATGATATCTGGGAATGGTATAAAAAGATGGAGGCTAGTTTTTGGACAGCTGAAGAAATCGATTTGTCTCAAGACTTACATGATTGGAACAATAAATTGAATTCGGATGAAAAATATTTTATCAAACATATTTTAGCTTTTTTTGCGGCTTCTGATGGAATTGTAAATGAGAATTTGGCTGAGAATTTTGTGAATGAAGTGCAATATGCTGAAGCTAAATTTTTCTATGGTTTCCAAATTATGATGGAAAATATTCATAGTGAAACCTATTCGCTTTTGATTGATACTTATGTAAAAGACGAAACGGAGAAAGACGAATTGTTCAATGCATTAGACGTTTTTCCAGCAATTAGAAAGAAAGCGGATTGGGCATTAAAATGGATTGATTCCGATTCATTTGCGGAACGTTTAATTGCTTTTGCAGCAGTAGAAGGGATTTTCTTCTCAGGAGCATTTTGTTCTATTTATTGGTTGAAAAAACGTGGTTTAATGCCAGGATTGACTTTTTCTAACGAATTGATTTCTCGTGACGAAGGAGTTCACTGTGATTTTGCAGTGCATTTACACAATCATCACTTGGTAAATAAAGTATCTAAAGAAAGAATTAGAACGATTATTGTTGATGCTTTGAATATTGAAAGAGAATTTATTACAGAATCATTACCAGTGAGTTTGATTGGAATGAATGCTGTCTTGATGACGCAATATTTAGAGTTTGTTGCTGATAGACTTCTAGTGGAGTTAGGTTGTGAAAGAGAATATAATACTGCGAATCCATTTGATTTTATGGATATGATTTCGTTGCAAGGAAAAACGAATTTCTTTGAGAAAAAAGTAGCTGAATACCAAAAATCAGGTGTGATGAATACGGATAATGATGCTCAGAAAATTAGCTTTGACGCTGATTTTTAATTAATCTGCCGCGAAGACTCTAGACGCTAAGAAAAAATGTGATTTAGGATTGTTGCTGCAAAATTTATAAAAATAAAACATTAAAAAAACTTTGTGCCTTTGTAGTAAAAGCATAATTAATACGGGATTAGTTTCCCAAAATAAATTAACAAATACCCAAAAAATAGAAAAGGGATTTTCTGTTTTTTAAAAAACAATCGAGCTTATGTATGTAATTAAAAGAGATGGTCACAAAGAACCAGTAATGTTTGACAAAATCACAGATAGAATTAAAAAACTATGCTATGGTTTGAATGATTTGGTTGATGCGGTTAAAGTAGCAATGCGTGTTATTGAAGGACTTTACGATGGAGTTTCTACATCAGAGTTGGATAATTTAGCTGCAGAAACAGCGGCTTCAATGACTATTGCGCATCCAGATTATGCTCAATTAGCAGCTCGAATTGCTATTTCGAATTTACATTCGAATACAAAAAAATCGTTTTCTGAAACGATGGATGAAATGTATCATTATGTAAATCCAAGAAATGGACAAAAAGCACCTTTGTTGTCAGAAGAAGTGCATAAAGTAATACAGGAAAATGCGGCATTTTTAAATTCGCATATTATATATAACAGAGATTTTAATTACGATTATTTTGGTTTTAAAACATTAGAACGTTCGTATTTATTGAAAATAAACGGAAAAATTGTAGAGCGTCCACAACACATGTTGATGCGTGTTTCGGTAGGGATTCACTTAGGCGATTTAGATTCAGTTTTAGAAACTTATGACTTGATGTCTAAAAAGTTCTTTACGCATGCAACGCCTACGTTGTTTAACTCTGGAACGCCAAAACCTCAGATGTCTTCTTGTTTCCTTTTGGCAATGAAAGATGATAGTATTGATGGGATTTATGATACTTTAAAGAATACAGCCAAAATCTCTCAATCAGCAGGTGGAGTTGGACTTTCTATTCATAATGTTCGTGCTACAGGTTCTTACATTCGTGGAACTAACGGAACTTCAAACGGAATTGTTCCAATGTTAAGAGTATTTAACGATACGGCGCGTTATGTAGATCAAGGTGGTGGAAAACGTAAAGGTAGTTTTGCAATTTATATCGAAACTTGGCATGCTGATATCTTTGATTTCTTAGATTTGAAAAAGAATACCGGAAAAGAAGAAATGCGTGCCAGAGATTTATTCTTTGCAATGTGGACATCGGATTTATTCATGAAGCGTGTACAAGAAAATGGAGATTGGACGTTGATGTGTCCTAACGAATGTCCTGGTTTGTATGATGTATATGGTGAAGAATTTGAGGCCTTATATACAAGTTACGAGAAAGCGGGTAAAGGAAGAAAAACCATCAAAGCACACGAATTATGGGAGAAAATTCTAGAATCGCAAATTGAGACTGGAACACCATACATGTTGTATAAAGATGCAGCCAACCGTAAATCGAACCAAAAGAATTTAGGAACGATTCGTTCCTCTAACTTGTGTACCGAGATTATGGAGTACACTTCTGCAGATGAGGTAGCGGTATGTAACTTGGCTTCGCTTTCGTTACCTATGTTTGTAGAAAACGGTAAGTTTGACCACGAAGCATTGTTTAATGTAACCAAACGAGTAACTAGAAACTTAAATAAAGTAATTGACAGAAATTACTATCCGGTAAAAGAAGCAGAAAATTCTAATTTACGTCACCGTCCAATTGGTCTTGGTGTTCAAGGTTTAGCTGATGCTTTTATTATGTTGCGTATGCCTTTTACATCGGATGAGGCTAAGAAATTAAACCAGGAAATTTTTGAAACCTTATACTTTGCTGCTGTAACTGCTTCGATGGAAATGGCAAAAGAAGAAGGTCCTTATTCTACATTTGAAGGTTCGCCAATGTCTCAAGGAGAATTCCAGCATAATTTATGGGGAATTCAAGATGAAGAATTGTCTGGTCGTTGGGATTGGGCTTCTTTAAGAAAAGAAGTAGTGAAAAATGGTGTTCGTAACTCATTGTTAGTAGCGCCAATGCCTACTGCCTCTACTTCGCAAATTTTAGGAAACAACGAAGCATTCGAACCATATACTTCTAATATTTACACAAGACGAGTACTTTCAGGTGAATTTATTGTTGTAAACAAACATTTACTACACGATTTAGTGGAGCGTGGTTTGTGGAACGAAAGTTTGAAACAAGAATTAATGCGAAATAATGGTTCGGTTCAAGACTTGAATATTCCGCAAGACTTGAAAGAATTGTATAAAACTGTTTGGGAAATGTCTATGAAAGACATTATCGATATGTCGCGTCAACGTGGTTATTTTGTGGATCAATCACAATCGTTGAACTTGTTCATGCAAAATGCCAATTATTCTAAATTGACATCGATGCATTTCTATGCTTGGCAATCAGGATTGAAAACCGGAATGTATTATTTGAGAACAAAAGCAGCAGTTGATGCAATCAAATTTACATTGAACAATGATAAAAAAGAACAACCCGTTGCCGAAGAGGTAAAAACAGAAGCAATTGATATTAACGAATACAAAGCCATGATTCTACAAGCTCAGGCAGGTGGTCCAGAGGATTGCGAAATGTGTGGATCATAAACCTAATTAATTATTAATTCAAAATAATTGTTGAAACAGCCATCGTTTAGATGGCTGTTTTTTTTATATTATTAAATGAAATTTAAGGAACTTCAATGAATTTTTAATTCTTGATTTGGCTAACTGTTTAGTAATCAAAATATTTTGTAATTTTACAATTCAATTTTATTATTATGGATATTTCAGTCGAAAAGAAAAATATAGTTCAATGGATTCAAGGAATTGATGACGAAAAAATTATTGAAAAAATCCTAAGTTTTAAAGAAAAAAACGAGGTTTCATTTTTCGAAAATCAGTTAATTCAAAAAGGATTGAACGACGTTTCATCAGGAAATGTTAGTTCTCACGAAGAGGTTAAAAAACGTTTTGAAGCAAAATTTGCTAAAAAATGAAAATAGTTTGGACTAAAACTTCGGAGTTAACTTTAGATGAAATTATAGAATACATTAAAAACGAATTTGGAAATTTAGTTGCCGAGAAATATTATTTTGATGTTGTTAAAACGGTCGATGATATTGGGATAAATCCTGAATTATTTCCAATTTATCAACATAAAGCGAAAGTTAGAAAAGCAGTAATTAACAAAAAGACCATTTTGTATTATCAAATTCAAGAAGAAAATATTAATCTTCTTGCTTTTTATGACGTTCGAAGAGGAATACACAAGTTGTAACTTGTTTTTAAGATTATTCTTTTTGGGCTTCCCGTTCTCCTAAAATTGGTCTAAAAGATTACGACTATAAGTTAAAATCAAATTGTTTGATAGAATATAAAATCAAAGAGGCTGCCTGAAAAGTATTTTAGAGCAGTCTTTTTCTTTGTTTATTAGTGTATAATTCCTTATATTTGAGAGTGTTAAGTTGTTTTGGTTTTCTTTTAAAAATTAAAACTGATGGCTATGAAAAATGAAGGATTTACTGTAACAGATACTTTGCAAGCAACGCAGTTTCAACGTTTTCTTAATCTAAGCATTGATTTAATGTTTATTTATATCTTGGTACTTAGTTTAGGAACAACTATTATTTTGGTTGCTTTGTCTGCTAATAATTTTGCGCTTTCTAATTGGGTAACCAACTTAAGTGCTGTCGAAATTGCTTTCTACACAGCAATCGTTGCCTTTTTGTATTATTATATTACTGAGGTGTATTTTTCCCGTACTATAGCTAAATTGTTGACCCATACTATCGTTGTCAATGCTGATGGAACCAAACCCTCTAAAAGAAGTTTTTTTATTCGAACCTGCTGTCGTTTTATCCCTTTCGAAGCTTTTTCTTTCTTTGGCTTAGTTCCAAGAGGATGGCATGATACTTTTTCGAATACTTATGTGGTTAAAAAACGTAAGCTGAATAAAATGCGAAAACATTCTAATACTTTGACGGATGTGATTGAGGCTTAGTTTAACTATTTTCTCTCCCCAATTTGCTGTCTCCACATGGCATAATACAAGCCCTTTTCATCCAATAAATCCTGATGTTTGCCTTGCTCGATAATTTGTCCTTGTTCCAAAACAAATATTTTATCGGCATGCATAATGGTCGATAAACGGTGGGCAATTAATACCGTGATTTGATCTTGTTTAGAGGATATACTTCGAATGGTTTTGGTGATTTCTTCTTCGGTAATCGAATCTAATGCCGATGTAGCTTCGTCAAAAAGCAATAAGTGCGGATTTCTAAGCAAAGCTCTGGCAATAGATAAACGTTGTTTCTCGCCTCCCGATACTTTAATTCCGCCTTCGCCAATAGTGGTATTCAAACCTTTTTCGGCTCTTTCGAGTAAATTTTGACAAGCCGATTTTTGTAAAACATCATTTATTTCTTCGTCAGTTGCATTCGGTTTTACAAATAACAAATTGTCTTTTATAGTTCCCGAAAACAATTGAGCATCTTGGGTCACAAAACCAAGTTGTTGTCTTAATTCATTGATGTCAATATCCTTGGCGTTTTTTTCATTGTAAAAAATAGCACCTTCAGCAGGATTGTACAATCCGACAAGCATTTTTACCAAAGTCGTTTTTCCGCTTCCTGATGGACCAACAAAAGCGATGGTTTCGCCAGCTTCGGCTTCAAAAGAAATATTTTTTACAGCATAGGTATTCGCACTTTGGTGTTTGAAGGAAACATTTTTAAAACCTAAATGATTGATAGCACCAATAGTTTTTGGGTTTTTAGGAGTTTCTTCGCTTTTGGAATTCATCAAATCGGCAAAATTATCCATAGATGCTTTTGTCTCATTATAAGTGGCAATCACATTCCCTAATTCTTGCAACGGATTGAACAAAAAGAATGAAAAGAACATTAAAGTAATCAAATCTCCCGGTTTGATGACGTCATTAAATATGAACATATAAAGCGCAAAAACCAAACTGGTGCGCATAAAATGAACTGTTGTACCTTGTATAAAACTCAACGAACGAATGAAACGCACTTTTTTGAGTTCTAATCCAAGGATTTGGATGGTTGTAGCATTCAGTCGATTGACTTCTTGTTCGGTTAAGCCTAAACTTTTTACGAGTTCAATATTTCGTAATGATTCGGTTGTAGCTCCGGCCAAAGCGGTAGTTTCACCTAAAATTTCTCTGGAAACTTTCTTGATTTTTTTGCCCAATAACGAACTGATGTAAGCAATAATAGGAACAGTTGCCAGGAATATTGGTCCCAAAAGCCAATGAATAGTGATGGCATAAACCACGACAAACACAATACCAACTATCGATTGAAATATTAATGAAATGGATAAGGTGATGAATTTTTCGCAATCAATTTTCACTTTTTGAAGTTTGCCTAAGGTTTCTCCGCTGCGTTGGTCTTCAAAATCTTGAAAAGGTAGTTGTAACGCTTTTTGAATACCTTCTGTATACATTTGCGCCCCGGTACGCTGAATGATAATATTGGTAAAATAATCCTGAAAATTTTTGGCAATTCTGGAAACCATTGCCGCACCTAATGACAAGGCCAACCAGCCTAAAACTGCTTTTGTAAAGTTGAAGTGATTGTGATTAAAGTTAGCTACTCCAACACCACATTGGTTAAGTAGCTTACCAATTATTATTGAATCAAATAAAGAAAAACATTGATTTATAGTAGCTAAAAACAGCGCGATATATAAAAGAGTTTTATGTTTTTTGATGTAAGAATATAAAAGCTGCATAGAGTTTTTTTTTAGAAAATAATTCAAATCAAAATTTGTAGCTGAATTATAAGTTGGTACAAATTTAGAATATAAATATCGAAATATTTCGATATATTAAAAATATATTTTTATCTTTGCCTCATGATTACCGAATTGAACATAAAACAAGTTGAGAAAATTTCTAAAGCACTAGGAGATCCATATCGTTTGAAGATACTGGATATGATTAGTAAACGAAAGGATTTTATGCAATGTTGTGAAGTTTCAGAATCTTTTAATTTGGCACAGTCTACCATGTCTCACCATTTGAAACAATTAGTAGAAGCCGAATTGTTAGTAGCTGAAAAGGAAGGACGCAATTTGAAATTTGTTATCAATAAAGCAATGTGCGATGCTTATAGTCGTTATATTTCTAATCTAGGCTTTTAGCCTTTTTTTTAATTAAATAAATCGAAATATTTAGATATTTAAATACTTACAATAATTAAATTATTATAAAAAAAAATGAAAAAATTAGAAAACAAAGTAGCTGTTGTCACAGGAGGAAACAGCGGAATCGGATTAGCAACAGCAAAATTATTTGCAGAACAAGGTGCCAAAGTGGCGATAACAGGACGTAATAAAAAGACAATTGATGAAGCGGTTTTCGAAATTGGGAATGCTTCGATTGGTTTGGTAAGCGATGTTTCGGATATAAACAATATTGACACCACCTACGGAACGGTTAAAGATACTTTTGGCAAAATTGATGTATTGGTAGTGAATGCCGGTGTATTTATTGCGGCACCTTTAGCAGATTATACCGAAGAAATGTTCGACCAAACCAGCGATATCAACTTCAAAGGGGTTTTCTTCACAATTCAAAAATCCTTGCCGCATCTAAATGATGGCGCTTCAATTATTATTACGGCATCTACAGTAGCCCATAAAGGTTTTGCAACTACTGCAGCTTATTCTGCTTCAAAAGCAGCCGTTCGTTCGTTAGCCAGAACCTTATCAGCCGAATTATTGGATAGAAATATTCGTGTGAATGTACTTTCGCCTGGGCCAATTGACACACCCATATTTTCAAGAGGAGGAGCTTCAGAAGAAGAAGCAAACGGAACAAAAGCCTATTATGCTTCAGGCATACCGGCAAAACGTTTAGGAACCTCAGAAGAAATGGCAGCAGGATTCCTTTATTTAGCTTCTGATGATTCCAAGTTTATGATTGGTGGCGAGTTGTTATTGGATGGAGGAGCAGCGACCTTATAAATAGTTAGTGATATTTTTTAAAGCAGAAACCCTGGTTGAACTTAATCGACCAGGGCTTCTTTGTGTATGATAAAAAGTGTAAGAAAAAATGAATATATTTGAAAACAAAACTTTGATAATCTGCTGGGGAATCTTTTGATAGATTTAAGCGTATTGTGTTCTAATAAAAAAAGTATGAAAAGAATTTTTGCTCTAATATTAATTTTATGTTTTTCGTTATTCTCTTGTTCAAATGATGGTAAAACTGATCAAAAAACAGAAATTCCAAAAGGAATAACAGTCGAAATTAATGGAGTCACGAAAGTCTTTAACGAAGTTAGTGTAGAAAAATATGGGCAAACGCAAGGAGGATATGTAGATCTAAGTTTGATCTTATCTGGTAGAATTGAAAAAAACAGTATTGAAAGAATTGTTTTTTCGATAACCAATAAAGGAGAAAATGGAGATAATAAAGTAAACCAAGTGATGTATGTAGATCAGAATGATAATGAATATTATTATGATCCAAGCACTAATCAAAATTTTTCTGTAGACGTAATAGAAAATGATTTAATGTTTATACTTAAAGGAAGGTTTTCGGGAATATTGTATCAAAACAAAGGTGGAAATAAACTTTCTTTTAAAAACGGTAGTTTTAATGTTCAATATTAAAGAATTGTTTGTTGACGCTGTATTTTGGTTCTTTTAAATGTTTAGTGGTTGTCTCAATTTTATATTGTGAATTTTAATCAAATCGATATAAAAACTATGTTTGATTTTTATGTAGATTCATATTTTTAAAAGTATTGAGAAGCTAGTAAATAAATTATTTAAAAGCTTCTCGATACAATTTTTATATTGAGTAAATTACTTGAAGTGACTATTTGTTTGAGACGGTATAATTAAGCGTTATGTTTTAAACTGTTGCCAAATGAATTGCTGTAATACGCATTTGCTGTGCGGCAGCTACCATTTCGATTAAAGCTTTTTTAGTTTCCTCCCAATGACGGGTTTTCAAACCACAATCAGGATTTATCCATAATTGATTGGCAGGAATTACTGCTGCCGCTTTTTCCAGTAAATGAACCATTTCGTCGCTCGAAGGAACGCGTGGCGAGTGAATGTCATATACCCCGGGACCAATTTCGTTTGGATATTTAAAATCGGCAAAAGCATCCAGTAATTCCATTTGCGAACGCGAACATTCTATGGTAATTACGTCAGCATCCATATCAGCAATATTTTGAATGATATCGTTGAATTCACTGTAGCACATGTGTGTATGAATTTGGGTGTCATCGGCAACACCACTGGCAGAAATTCTAAAAGCTTTAATTGCCCAGTCTAAATAAGCAGCCCATTCTTCTTTTCGTAACGGCAATCCTTCTCTAACAGCCGGTTCGTCAATTTGGATAATTTTAATTCCGGCTTTTTCTAAATCTACTACTTCATCACGAATGGCAAGTGCAATTTGAGTACAGGTTTCTGAGCGCGGTTGATCGTTACGAACAAACGACCATTGTAAGATAGTCACAGGACCAGTAAGCATTCCTTTTACCCATTTTGGAGTTAGGGATTGTGCAAATTCAGCCCATTTTACAGTCATCGGATTCGGACGGGAAACATCACCATAAATAACCGGCGGTTTTACGCAACGGCTACCATAACTTTGTACCCAGCCTTTTTTAGTAAAGGCAAATCCGTCTAATTGTTCTCCAAAATATTCCACCATATCGTTACGCTCAAATTCGCCATGAACTAAAACATCAATTCCTGATTCTTCTTGAAAACGAATGGTTTCTTCGGTTTCCTTTTCCAATAAAGTATCGTATTCGTATTGCGATAATTCTCCTTTTTTAAACTTAGCTCTCCAGCTTCTTACTTCGGCAGTTTGTGGAAAAGAACCAATAGTTGTTGTTGGGAATAAAGGAAGTTTTAAAGCTTCAATTTGTTTTTCTCTTCGAATAGCAAATGCATTTTTACGGTGATCGTCTCCGTTTGTAATACTGGCTACACGGTTTTTTACCGCTTCGTTGTGGATTAATTTCGAAGTTTTTCGGTTCTCGTTAGCGATGGTGTTTTCCTGATAATTAGCCTGGTCATTTTCGGTGATTTCTCCTGAAGCTAAATTGCGAAGCACTACTACTTCTTCAATTTTTTGTTTGGCAAAAGCCAGCCATTGTTTGATTTCAGGAGTTAGCGTTTTGTCGTTTGTTTCCAAATCTAAATCGCAAGGCGAGTGGATTAAGGAACAAGAAGGTGCAATTAAAACACGGTCATTTCCTATTGCAGCTGCTGCTTTTTCGATTAAAGCGAAAGATTTTTTGAAATCATTTTTCCAGATGTTTCTACCGTCAACAACTCCCAACGAAAGTTTTATGTTAGCAGCTAATTTTCCGGATTCTAAAATATCGTCTAATTGCGAAGGACAACGTACTAAATCCAGGTGTAGAGTATCAACCGGCAAAGCCAAAGCAGTTTCCAGATTTTCTCCAAAACAGTCAAAATAGTTTGCCAGAATTACTTTTAAGTTTGGAAAACGTTGATTGATTGCGTTGTAAACTTTTGTATAGGTGTTTCTTTCTTTATCGGTAAGATTAAGGGCTAAAAAAGGTTCGTCAAGTTGGATGTAAGTTGCACCTTGCGCTTCTAATTTCTCTAAAATTTCGAAATAAACAGGCAATAATGAATCGATCAGGTCAATACGGTTAAAGCCTTCTTCTTTTTCTTTTCCCAATAATAAATAGGTGATTGGCCCAATTAAAACCGGTTTTGTATGAATTCCTAATTCCTTAGCTTCAATGAATTCGTGGATTATTTTTTCTGAAAACAAAGAAAACTGTTGGTTTTTAGTGAATTCAGGAACGATGTAGTGGTAATTGGTGTCAAACCATTTGGTCATTTCCATTGCAACAACGTCTTGTCCGTCTTTTTGCGAACCTCTTGCCATAGCAAAGTATAAGTCTAAAGCCGGTTTTGTTTTAGCAATTTCAGCATAACGTCCGGGAATAGCTCCTAATGTTAAAGTCAAATCCAAAACCTGATCGTAAAAAGAAAAATCATTTGACGGAATCAAATCAATTCCAGCTTTGGCTTGTAATTGCCAATTTTCTTTTCTGATTGTTGCGGCTGTAGCCAATAGTTCTTCAGCTGAAATTTTTCCAGCCCAGTATAGCTCACTAGATTTTTTTAATTCTCTATTGCTTCCAATTCTAGGATAACCTAAATTATTTGTTTTCATTTTTATCAGTATTTATTACTGTGCAAAGGTATGTTTGTAGGTTTTAATACTTAAATTTGTGTCTTAATTAAGTGAAATGAATTGTTTTTGTGTTTTATTGCAGTTTTTTATTCTTGCAATGATTCGCAAACACAGCTTTAGCAGTAAAATATTCTATGGAAAATTTAGACAACACCGATTTACAGATATTAAAGCATCTTCAGCAGAACTCAAATATTAGTATAAAAGACCTGGCTGCTAAATTGTTTTTGACAGCGACTCCCGTTTATGAGCGTATCAAAAGATTGGAGCGCGAAGGCTATATTATGAAATATGTGGCTCTTTTGAATAAAGAAAAGTTGAATCGCAGCATGATTGTTTTTTGCAATGTGCGTTTGAAAGAACATGCTAAAAATGTGGGTGCTAATTTTGTAAAAGATATTGTGGCGCTTCCCGAAATTATAGAATGTTACAATATAGCGGGAGATTATGATTTTATGCTTAAGATTTTAGTTGCTGATATGGCAAGCTATCAGGATTTTGTAATGAATAAATTATCGACTATTGAGAATATTGGGAATACCCAAAGTGTTTTTGTAATGGGCGAAATTAAGCATAGTACTGAATTGAGTTTTTGATTTTACATTTTTAAATAAGTAATTATAGTCGCTGTTTTCTTATATTTGGAGATAAATATTTAGGAAACTATACTATAAATGGGACAATTTAAAATTGCAAATTATTTACTGGCGTCAAAACAAAAGCGAGTTTTAAATTGGATTATTGACATTATAATAATGCGGTTTATTGTTTATTTAGTATTGACTTTTATGAATTCTTCAGCTATTTCAAATAGAATAAATTCGTTCGACATGATTGAACATTATTTATTCTGGAGTATTATCATTTTTATTTATTTTGGAGTTACCGAAGCTTTTCTTTCCCGTTCTCTAGCTAAATATTTTACTAAAACAATTGTTGTTATGGAAGACGGTTCAAAACCATACACAATAACGATTTTAGTTAGAACTTTGGTGCGTATTTTTCCTTTTGAACCTTTGAGTTTTTTGAGAGGACGCACTTTGGGTTTGCATGATGAAAAATCAAGAACTTTTGTTGTTATGAAATCCAAACTCGAACAGCGAATGAAAGAACATCTTGTGTTAGAATCTTTGGAGAAAGTCCTAAAATAAAATGTATTTTTGGTTTTTAAAATCTAAAATCATAATTCGTTAATCTTCAATCAGAAATCAACATGAACTGGGAACAACTTTTATCTTTAAAACGTCAAGGTGATACAAGCAAACGATTACGAATAGAGCAGGATGACACCCGTTTAGGATTTGAAGTAGATTATGATCGTATTATTTTCTCGGCAGCTTTTAGAAGTTTACAAGATAAAACACAGGTTATTCCACTTTCTAAGACCGACTTTGTGCACACGCGATTGACACATAGTTTGGAGGTTTCAGTTGTGGGACGTTCTTTAGGGCGTTTGGTTGGGAAAAAAATTATTGAAAAATATCCTCATTTAAAAGAAGTTCATGGTTTTCAGATGAACGATTTTGGAGCCATTGTCGCAGCGGCTTCTTTGGCACATGATATTGGGAATCCACCTTTTGGACATTCGGGAGAAAAGGCTATTGGAGAGTATTTTGCTATTGGTAAAGGAAAAAAATATCAGGAGTTTTTGAATCCAAAACAATGGCAGGATTTAATTGATTTTGAAGGAAATGCCAATGGTTTTTCGGTAATGACATCGAGTAGACCAGGGATTGAAGGAGGACTCCGAATTTCGTATGCTACTTTAGGTGCTTTTATGAAATACCCAAAAGAAAGTTTGCCTAAAAAGCCAACCAGAAATATCTCAGATAAAAAATACGGTTTCTTTCAGGCTGATAAGGCATTTTTTGAAGAAGTGGCAAAAGATATGGGCTTGATTCCAAATAAAAGTGGAGAAGATATTGGTTTTGAAAGACATCCTTTGGCTTATCTGGTTGAAGCAGCAGATGATATTTGTTACACCATTATTGATTTTGAAGACGGTATTAATTTAGGTTTGGTTTCCGAAGATTTTGCTTTGGAATATCTTATCAAACTAGTGAAAGACAGTATTGATACTTCAAAATATAAAACATTAGGGACCAAAGAAGATCGAATCAGTTATTTGCGTGCTTTGGCAATTGGTAGTTTAATTAATGATGCTGTAAAAGTGTTTGTTGCTAATGAAGAAGCTATTTTGCAAGGGAAATTTCCTTTTGCATTAATGGATAAAAGCAAGTACAAAGCGCAGATGGATGATATTATCAAAATTAGTGTTGATAAAATCTACCAAAGCCGAGAGGTTATCGAAAAAGAATTAGTAGGCTACCAAATTATACAAACCTTATTGGAAAAGTTTATTACGGCTTACGACAATAAATTCAATGGAACAGCCTCTAATTACGACAAGCTAATCTTGAAATTATTGCCGGAAAGACACGATTTAGAAAAGGAAAACCTTTACGATCGTTTGTTGCATATTTGTCATTATGTGTCCTTGCTGACTGATGGGAATGCATTGGAATTATATGAAACGATAAATGGTAGAAAGAAAGGCTAAGCTGTTAAAAAGCATAGGTGATTCCAACTCCTAATACCTGTTTTAATTGGGTTTTAGGGCCTTCGGTTACTTGTACGCCGGCAACTTCGGTTTTGTTTTTGATGTCGTCATCATATAAAATTCGAGTTCCTATGTTGGCTTTTACGTATTGGTTTACAACCAAATTTAAACCGAGGTCACAGTCCACATCGACGTTTCCAAAATTATTTACATAGTCCGAATAAAGACTTAAATTATTTACAAAAATCACATTTTTGTATATCTCTTTTTTGTATTGATTGGTAATTAAAAAACCTAATTCGTTTTTAGATCTTTTTCCTTTTGTAATTATATTTCCATCTTTGTCATAAATGGCTTTTTCAACTCCAAAAGCTCCTTTATCAGCCAAAGTTTGATCCCAAACAAAGGTTGCTTTGTAAGTAAAAGGAGAAAGATATAAAACATGACTTTTGGATTTTGTAGTGTTTTCAGCACCTACACCTAAGAACATATAAGCTGGTGCAAACAGTCTGGAAATAGGGTTGTCTTTATTTGGATATTTGTATCCATTGGTCAATTGCGTATTGAAATTTAGTTTAGCCGAATGAAACCAAGTACTTTCCGGATCTTGTCTATGACCAAAGGTAGAGTTGAATCGGAAGGCATCGTCGGTTTTACGAATTTCAATTCCGTCTTGTTTGTTCATTCCGTATCTAATACTGAGTTCGTTGACCCATTTCACCAGTTTTTTTTCGTAGGTTCTATTAAAATCAGCTTTGAATAATCCTGAAATAGAGCTGGTTCCCCCAGCACTCCAGTTGACAAATGCAATTTCAGAAATATCAAACCCCAGTATGTTTTTTTTACCCCAACAAGATGGAAGTTTTTTTTCAAATTCAGGAAGGGCAACTAATTTGGCTAGGGTATATTTTAATTTAGCCGGAGGCATTTTTCTATAGAAGTTGTCATTTAATACCGGAAGAATAATTTTCTTTATGGTATCCGTTTGGATTGTATCCTTAGCCGACTGTGAAAAAACAGGAATAGTAATAGTGAATAAGAATGTAATTATAAGAAGACTGAGTTGTACTTTCATTAGTAAATTGAAATTTTGGGTTGCGCAAATTACTCGTTTATATAACTAAAAAAAAGTGATTTTAGTGTTTCAACGTCAATTCCGCAATATTGTTGCAATTGATTTACAGTTCCTTGCTCAATAAATTTATCAGAAATCCCCAATGTTTTAATCTTAGTTTGATAATTGTTGTGAGCGGCAAATTCGAGAATTCCACTTCCAAAGCCACCAATAATTGTGCCATCTTCGATGGTGATGATATTTTTGAATTTTTTGAATATTTCGTGAAGTAATTTTTCGTCTAATGGTTTTACAAATGCAAAATCATAATGTGCAATTTTTTCTGGATTTCCCATTTCGTCCAGTGCTAGATTTACATTGTTTCCGATGGTTCCATTGGATAAAACCGCTACTTCAGTTCCGTTTTTAAGACAAGATGCTTTTCCGATTTCGATATTTTGGTAGTGACCAAAATGTTCTTTTTTCCAATCAGCAATAATACCACGACCGCGTGGATATCGGATAGCAATTGGTAATTCTAAACCTAATTGAGCGGTATATAATATGTTTTGTAACTCAATTTCATTTGCGGGAGCATAAATAATAAGATTAGGAATGCAACGCAAATACGCAATATCAAAAACACCGTGATGGGTTGCTCCGTCTTCGCCAACGAGTCCTGCTCTATCTAAACAAAAAATTACCGAAAGTTTTTGTAAAGCCACATCATGGATAAGCTGATCATAGGCTCTTTGTAAAAAAGTAGAGTAGATATTGCAAAATACAATCATTCCTTGGGTTGCCATTCCCGCGGCTAAGGTTACTGCATGTTGTTCGGCAATACCCACATCAAAAGCGCGTTCCGGCAAGGCGTCCATCATGAATTTCAGTGAACTTCCCGTAGGCATTGCAGGTGTGATACCTACTATTTTTTTGTTTTTTTGTGCCAAATCCAATACGGTCAAGCCAAAAACGTCCTGGTATTTTGGAGGAAGATTTTCTTCTGATTTTGGGATAATTTCCCCTGTTGTAGCATCAAATTTCCCAGGAGCATGATATTGCACCTGATTTTCTTCGGCTTGTTGAAGTCCTTTCCCTTTAGTGGTGATAACATGCAGGAATTTAGGGCCTTTTAATTTTTGTAAACGCTTTAATTCTTTTATAACAGAAAAAATATCATTTCCGTCAATGGGTCCTGAATAATTAAAATTCAAGGACTTAATCATATTGTTTTGCCTCGGATTTTTACCTTCTTTTACTGCGGTAAGATAGTTTTTTAAGGCACCAACACTCGGGTCAATCCCGATAGCATTATCGTTTAGAATCACCAATAAATTAGCATTGGTTACTCCAGCGTGATTTAATCCTTCAAAAGCCATTCCCGATGCAATTGATGCATCACCAATTACTGCAATGTGTTGTTTGTTGAAATCACCATTTAAATTAGATGCAATTGCCATTCCCAAAGCGGCCGAAATAGAAGTAGAGGAGTGGCCTACGCCAAAAGCATCATATACATTTTCACTTCTTTTTGGAAAACCAGAAATTCCGTTTAGTTGGCGATTTGTATGAAAAACTTCTCGTCGTCCTGTTAGAATCTTATGTCCATAAGCCTGATGACCAACATCCCAAATTAATGCATCATCAGGCGTGTTGAAAACATAATGCAGCGCAATGGTTAATTCGACAACGCCTAAACTGGCTCCCAAATGCCCTTCTTTCACCGATACAATATCGATAATAAAATCACGTAATTCCTGCGCTAGTTGAGGAAGCTGGGCTTCGTCAAGCAGGCGTAAATCGTCTGGCGTTTGTATGTTTGAAAGCAAATTTTCTGGCATGAGGCAAATGTACGAATTGAATGCTGTATTTTTGCTTCATGGAAAATATTTTCACCGATGACTATTTTATGAAAAAAGCTTTGCAGGAAGCCGAAATGGCTTTTGAAAAAGGCGAAATCCCTGTAGGCGCAGTTATTGTTGTTAATAATACGGTTATTGCCAGAAGTCATAATTTAACCGAAATGCTGAATGATGTTACCGCCCATGCCGAAATGCAATCCATTACGGCTGCGGCTAATTATTTGGGCGGAAAATATTTGAAAGATTGTACGCTTTATGTCACTTTAGAGCCATGCCAGATGTGTGCGGGTGCTTTGTATTGGAGCCAAATTACTAAAATCGTTTTTGGAGCTAGTGATCCCCAACGTGGTTTTGAGAAAATGGGAACACAATTGCATCCTAAAACTACTGTGGTTCGTGGAGTTTTGGCTGATGAAGCGGCTGATTTGATGAAGCGTTTTTTTGCTTCGAGGAGAAAGTGATTTTCAGTTTTTAAATCCTTCCATCAAATACACCAACATATTTCTCACGGGTTTCCCTCCCCGATATTGCTTGATGATAACAGGAGAATTTATTTTTTCAAAATCATCTTTATAGATTTCATTTGGATCGCTAAAATTATTCGAAACGGTAATATAGTAGGCGTTATCTCCTTTTTGAATGGGTTTTCTGAATTGATTCAGCCAATGGTAGGTATGGATATCTTCCAGTTTTCCAATGGCAACAAAATTAAGATGAAGAGGTGCTGCAATATAATTATCAATATGTGCCCCCGGAAACCATTTGTTGTTGATGATAAAATTGGTGTTGGTTTTCTTTTCTAATTTATTCTTCTGAATTATTTTATTAACTTCAGTTTTGAAAAAATCCCAATCGTACATATCTAAAGTTACATCTCCTTTACCTAAACTGGTTTCATCGGTTTTACCTAAGGTTCCGGGGTAAAATGATAGTACTAGAATTCCAAGAAAACTTACACCTACAATTAAATAATTAGCATAATAGACTAATTGGGGCAGTCGGGAATTAATTTTTAAATCAGATAAATAACAGGCGGCAAGTAATAATAAAGCGGTGAATCCCGGGCCAGACCAGTGTGGTAAAGTATCTCTAAACAACGAAACAAACAATAAAATTCCAATCAAAGGCAAGCTCATTAAAAGCAAGAGTCTAATATGATTAATTTGGATATTAATTCTTCTTTTCCAACAGGCAACTAAAGTAATTATGACTATAAAATAATTGATTGGATTATTATATGCTAGTCCGCCAAAAAACTCCCGAATAAAGCTATTAGGATTGATTCCCCGATTGATGCTTACCCGATTACTATGAAAAGTGTAAGTGATAAAATTATTTTCTATATTCCAAAATAAAATAGGTGAAATCACTAAAAGCGTCAATAATACCGATAGGTACAGATAGCCGTTTGAAAGTAGCTTTCGATTGTAAATAAGAATATACAGTCCGAATCCAAACCACAAAAATACTCCGTGAACCTTACTCATCACGCACAGACCTGTACTTAATCCAAACAATATCAAGTACAAATTTGATTTTTTTTTATTCTCTGGGTTAGTAATTAAATGTACTAAAAAGTAGAGACTTAAAATCCAAAAAAACAATTGTGGTGCATCAGGCATAATAAAAATACCTGCAATAATACTTGCATAAATGGAGGAAGTATAAAGTAAAGCAGCAATGAAACCGGCTTTTTCATCTTTGATTTTTTTTCCAATAGCATACATCAAATAAGTATTGGCGGCAGCTAAAAGAATCGGGCCTAATCGAATGAAAAAATCAGACGTTAGCATCAAATTAAAAGTGGTTAACCGGATTAACAAAGCAACCAAGGGTGGATGGTCAAAATAATTCCATTGCAAATGCTGAGCATAGTTAACATAATAAACTTCATCATTTCCTAAACCTATTGAAAAAGCAATAATGCAGCGAACTATCGTTGCAAGCAAAATGAGGCTTGCTACTTTATTTTTAAAGGACATATTTAGCTTTTAAAAGTGTAAAAAGTATTCGCGCCAAAATTCCAAATAAATACAATTGCAGTCACGATGATTTTACAAACGTAAAAATTGATTTTGGTCTTTTTTTGCAACGAATATAAAAAGCCCGTATTGATACTAAAACCAATTACAGCGATAATTAAAAAACTCAGAAATTGAAGTCCTATTTCAGGATTGTGATTGTCAAAAGTGAAGTATTTATTCAAGAAATAATTATTTGTAACGCCAAATAGAAAGCCAAAACTATTGGCAACATATTTATTAAATCCTAACTTTTCTTTACAAATCCAGGTGATTCCAAAGTCAATAACAAGTCCTGTAAAACCGACTAATCCAAATTTAAAAAACTTTAAAATATCCATTTATTGTCCGCTTAATGTTGGATTTGAAAAACTCGGGGAAGGATGTTTTAAAGAGTTGATTTTCTTTTTCACAAAGGGATTTTCCATGATTTTATTAAACCAAATTACAGATAAAGAACCAAAAACGACTCCAATTACGGCTCCAACAAATACATCCATCAAAAAATGATGTGCAAGGTAAATTCTGGAATAACCTACTAAAATACTCAATAGAAGTAAAGATGCGCAAACGTATCTTCTTTTGCAATAATTAGATAGTACAGTTGCCAAAGCAAAAAAAGAAGCCGTATGCCCCGAAGGAAAACTATTAAAACCGATTCGACTTGAGGCAAAAGTATCCAGATAATATTGATAATGATGCAATTCGAAATAGACCTTTGGCCGTGGGGCTGCTATGATATTTTTTATAATTTGAGCAAAAATCCCAGAACTGATGTAGGAAAGCAAGATGATGATGGCTAATTTTCGATGCTTTTTGACAAAAAGTAAAATAAATACAGACGAAACAATAATAAACCAACCATCTCCAAGAAAGGTGATGCTTTCGAAAATAAGATTTAAAATAGCGGTATGAAATTGATTCAACCATATAAAACCATCGGCTTGAGAAAAGGAACATAACAACAAAACAACCGCACTTATCAGCAGTAAATTAAGGCCGTAAAAAAAACTATTTTGAGTAATTACTTTTAGAATAGAATTCATTATTACAAAAATTAAATTTTTGTAAAGCTAGTGGTCAAAGCTATATTTAATGTAAACTCAGTTTTGTAAAAACGAAATCAAATCTTTATTAAGATGTTACGAAAGGTCAATTAATGTTAACTAGAGGGGTGTAATTTCTTAACCTCACTGGGTTTTAAATTTCTTTGTTTTTTGAAATAATTAGAAAGGTGGCTTTCGTCGGTGAAACCAAATTCATAAGCGATTTGCTTCATTGACAGCTGTTTGTTTAGAATCCTTTTTTCTATTAATTGGGTTCTTAGTTTGTTATTGTAATCTCTATAACTTATCGAAAAATTACGCTTGAAATACGTTCCAAAATAAGTCGGAGAGATATTAAAATGTTCTGAAATAGTCTTAATTTGAACCAATTTTGGTTTGTAGATATTCTGATGGATATAAGAGATAATCTGGTCGTTGTCTATTCCTGATCCGGTGATTTTTATATTCTGTTGTTGTAAACTTTCTTTTATCAGTCCAAAGATGGATAAGATTTGGTAGAAGGCAATTGGCGAAGTAGAAATATTGGCTTTGCTGTTGTAGGCTCTGATATTGTCAATGGTATTTTTTAGTATGCTTGCACAAGTTGGATCCAATTTTAGTACATTTTCTTTTAGTGATTTATCGCGCATGAAATTCTCGGGAGTATTAAGCAGAAATTCGTCGCAAGCCAGTTTTTTATTCGAATTAAAATAAGTGTCGGTGAATTTTATAAAGAAAAACCGAGTTGTTTTTTTTATGTCAAAATAGTGCTCATCATCAGTGGAAAGCACAAATAAATCTCCTGTTTTGTACTGAAGTAGGTTTTTGTTTAATTGATGAATTCCGCTTCCTTTTACAATGTAAATAATCTCGTAATAGGTGTGACTATGTCTGGGAAGATGATATTGGTCTTCCTCAAATTCATCAATTACTAAGGTGTCAAATTGATTTAATTTTTTCATAACCTAAAGTTGCAAGTTTATGTTGTAAAATTACAATTTCTTTGCAGCAGTTATCAATAAATTTGCAAAGTAAATAAGCATTGCTGTTTCAATGACACAATGTTAGTTAATAATCTCTTTTATAATAAAATGAAAAAAAGTCTGCTTTCACTCGCTTTGGGTGGTTTGACAATAGGAATTACCGAATTTGTGATGATGGGAATATTGCCTGATATTGCTAAAAATTTAAATATTAGCATACCCGTTGCGGGACATTTAATTTCGGCTTATGCGCTTGGAGTAGTTATTGGTGCGCCTTTGTTGGTGATTATCACGCGAAATTATCCGCCTAAAAAAACGCTTTTGATTCTGGCGAGTATGATTACTGTGTTTAATACGCTTTCGATTATAGCGCCTAACTATGGATTTTTATTTGCAGTACGATTGCTTTCGGGATTGCCACATGGTGCTTTCTTTGGAGTTGGTGCGGTAGTTGCGAGCCGGCTTGCTGATAAGGGCAAAGAAGCTCAGGCTATATCGGTTATGTTTGCAGGTTTAACTATTGCTAATCTTGTGGGAGTACCTATTGGGACTTATATTGGGCATAACTTTTCATGGCGTTATACTTTTATTATTATTGCCATTGTTGGAACTCTTACGGTCTGTTCACTTTATTTTTGGATGCCTAATATCGAGGCTAAAGCGAGAGAAGCTATGAAAACGCAGCTGTTGTTTTTTAAGAAAGCCGAAGCTTGGTTGGTTATCCTAATTACCGCTATTGGTGCTGGAGGCTTGTTTTGTTGGATTAGTTATATTGCGCCATTGCTAACAGATATTTCAGGTTTTGATGGTGGCGATGTGCCTTATATTATGATGCTGGCTGGTTTGGGAATGGTTCTAGGGAATTTTATTGGTGGAAAATTAGCCGATCGTTACTCTGCCGAAAAGACGATAATCGTGTTGCTTTCGGTTATGGCGCTCGATTTGTTATTGGTGTTTTTCTTTTCGTCTAATCCTTATGTAAGTTTAGCATTAGTGTTTTCTACAGGTTGTATTTCTTTTGCCGTTGCTGCGCCAATTCAGACTTTGATGATACAAACTGCGGTAGGTGCCGAGATGATCGCTTCGGCGGCTATTCAGGCGGCTTTTAATACTGGAAATGCTTTGGGAGCTTTTCTTGGTGGATTGCCTTTAATTGCTGGATTTAGTTATGCTTCTCCTAATTTAGTTGGTGTAACGATGTCGATTATAGGAGTTTTATTTACAGTGGTGTTTTTACAAAGAAAACGACGTGTTTTAAAGTTGCAAAGGATTTAAAGTTTTAGTTTTATTTGAGTCTTAAATTACTGCTTATTAATTTTATGGAATCTTTACTGATTCCATTGTTTTTTGCTAACGAATCGAATTGAGAAATCACTTCTTGTACTTTTTCAAAAGTGGAATTAGGATTTTTAATTCCGAAATGTTTGGCTAAGGTTGTTAAGTGTTTCAATGTTGGATTTTTACTTTCGCCAGCAATAGTTGTGCTGTGAAAACCATAAGATGAATTGGAGAATGTTAAATCATAAGCAGGGGCTAATTTCCAATGTCCGTTTTTGTCCATTAAAAAAGAAAAGTTTTTGCTGTGGTCATCTCGGTTGTGGGCTAAAACATTAAAAGTGGCTAATTGGAGAATTTTATTAAAGGCATTAAAGTCTTTTTCTAATGTAAAAGCACAATCCATAAGATGTCCGTAGTCTAAAGTGCTCATTCTGAAATTATCATGAAGTAATCCTGCTGCTGAGTGTAGATGAAGTTTTTTATTTTGAATTCGGTCAAATCGTTTACTTCCGAAGAAATATTGACCTTTTTTACTTTTAAACAATCGGAATTCATTGACTTCAATGCCGGCAGCTTGCGCCATTTGGTTGTAAGTGTATTCTATTAAAGCAATGTCGGTTAAATCATTGGAAGACGGGAATTTTATTATCCAATGTTCAAAACCTTCCGGTAAATCAGATTTTCCATAAAGTAATTCTTGGGTGTTTGGGTTAAATCCAATCAATACTTTTGGTCTTGCACCGCCTGATGAGCCGCCAAGATGGAAAAGTTCTTCAATTACATCTTCTGAGGTTCCGTTTAGAACAGTTTCAATTTCATTGGAAATTTGGTCTAAATCTACGACATTAAAATTAGTGAAGTTGTTTTCATATTCAGGTTCGTAAGAGATTGCTCCAGTACAGTTTTTATCTATATAAGTCAATCGGTCTAACGGAGTAATCTCGTTTAAGTTGACTCCCATAGAGAGTAATTTTCTGTCTAATAATAATCTTCCCCAGCCATCTGGGATAGAGTCTGAAAAAACGCCAAAAAGTCCCTCTAGATATGTTTCTTTTGGTGTCAAAATTTCGTTAGACAATCTCATTTTAAAAGGAGATATTTCTAATCCACTTGAAATAAAATCCGGGTCGTATTTGAAATAGATTTTTCCTTGGTTTTCTACCATAGTTCCAATTTCGACTTTAGTATCGTTCAGATTTAGAAAAGCTTTTATTTTTTGAATTTCCGCCATAGTTATTCTTTAAATAATTTCTCTATTTCTTTCAAATTTTCATTGATTTTAAAAACGGTATCAAAATCATCTAATCTGTCAAAAAGATGCGCCAGTTTAAGTAATGATGCTAATGATATTTCACCAGTATGTTCAAATCGTTTGATACTTCCTAGTGAGACCCCCGATTTAGCAGCTAATTCTGATTGTGATATTTTTTTGTCCTTCCTGATTTCCCGTAATCTTTCAGCTAGTTCTGTTTGAACTTGTGAAGGAGTTTTATTGATAGAGTAATTTTTCATTTTGGCTAAAATATTAGTCAAATGTATGGTTTTTAGTTATAAATAGCTAATATAATAGCTGTAATTTTTATTGTTCGTGAGTGGGGAAGCGATTGATAAAAATGTAGAAAGAGGAATATGGAAAAGTTATTCAACTTCAAACATATGTATTATTTGTGGTAATAATAATTCGTAATTCATGTAAATATTTTCTAAAGGTTTTAAATTTAATTTTTTAGTTCCAATCAATATTGAGCATTCCTTTATTTTTAGCTCAGCATTATACATTCTACTATTAAGAGGAGTAAGAATCTTATTTTCTATTCTTTTAGTTTTAACAAGGTTAATCCTGTCTTTTTTATTTAAACCTCTTAAGTTGTTGAGTTCAGAAGGTAATAATTTGATATATACAGTAATAATGTAGTAATTTTCTTTTTCTAGATTTGGATATATTATGAAAGTATTCTCTTTGCTAAAGTTAGTTGGAAAAGCTTGAGCTTGGTGTAAAGGGATTTTAGCAAATTGATTTGCGCTACCTATAAATTCTGCTATTAAATTATTTGTTCGCTTTTCTTTTCGGTAAATAGTAAGTGCAGTATTGAAATTTAAGATTAGATTTTCTGCTAATTCGTTTCTTTCTCTTATGTCGAATTTATTTAAAGGAATTATGTATTTAATTTCTAATATAGTTGGTGAATTTGCAATTGTTAATTGTTCGGATATAGCTTTAACTTTATCCATTTCTTTTTGCAATTCTAAAAGTTCTTTTTTTGATTGTTCTGATAGTTGCTCAATGACTAATTTACTTTGATTGTCAATTTTTTTAATCGTGTTTTCAGTGCTAGAATCTATCTTTTTTACAGTTTTTTCAAATTTCTCATTTATTTTGTTAATAGTCAAGTCAATTTCAGTTTCAACTTTTCTTGAAATTTCAATTTTAGTTTTTTCCCCGCTTTTTTCAGCACCAACTTGGAGTAGCCAAATAGAAAGTACTGTACAAATAATAGAAATTGGAAGATAATTTTCAATAATCCAGTCGAGCATTTTTTTTGGTTTTAAATATTGCATTAATAAATTTATATAAAGAATTTCATGATGATTTGTTTTTGGCGAATATATAAAATATGTACTACAAGTTTATTTTTTATAACTACAATAATGTTTTAAACAAAATCCCTAGCCCTGATAGTAGTGGAAATCCTTTTATCTCGTTTTTTAGAGATAAAAGATTGAAACGGATAGCAGGAAGTAGCTTCAGATAAAACTGAAGTTAATTGAATTGTGCGATTGCTTCGTGCCTCGCAATGACGCACAAAAAAACCGCTAATCTTTCGAAAAGCGGTTTTTTGTTTAGTCTTTTATAGCATTTCCTTTGTTGTCAAAGAAATGATATTCTAAATACGTGTAAGCGTCACGTGGTATAATTTTCACCCATTTTTTATGTTCAAGAAACCATTTTGAACGTAATGATGGAAAACCTTTGCTGAGGTAAGCAGCCACAAACGGATGTACATTGAGTACAACTTTTTTGTGGTTTTTTAAAACTCTTTCCAGGTCGGAGTTGATTTTATCAATGATTAGTATTGGCGCTTCGATTTCGCCATTTTCATTGTTTGGATCTTCTTCTCTGGTTTTAATATTTCTTTCTGGTCTTACTCTTTGTCTTGTAATTTGGACTAATCCAAATTTACTGGGAGGTAAGATTTTGTGTTTTGCTTTATCGTCGCTCATTTCTTCTCTCAAGAAGTCGAACAAGACTTTGCGATTTTCGGGATTAGACATATCGATAAAATCCACTACTATGATACCGCCCATATCGCGCAAACGCAATTGTCTGGCTATTTCGGCTGCGGCAATCATATTGACTTCCATGGCTGTGTCTTCTTGATTAGTCGCTTTATTAGAACGGTTTCCGCTGTTGACGTCAATTACGTGTAGAGCTTCAGTGTGTTCAATAATAAGATAAGCGCCTTTACTCATGGAAACAGTTTTTCCAAAAGAAGTTTTGATTTGTCTCTCTATATTGTATTTCTCGAAGACAGGCGTGTCGTTTGATTGATAAAACTTCACAATAGATTGTTTGGATGGAGCAATTTCTTGCAAGTAATCCTTGGTTTGGTTGTACAACTCTTCATCATCTATTTGGATACTGGTAAAGGTATCGTTGAATACGTCTCTTAATATTGAGGAAGCTCTGTTGAGTTCGCCTAATACTTTTGAGGGATGATGAGCAGTTGGTAATTTTTTACACATTGCAGTCCATCTGCTTAGCAGGTTCTGCAAATCTTTTTCTAATTCGGCTGTATTTTTGCCTTCGGCTACTGTGCGAACAATAACACCAAATCCTTTTGGTTTGATGGATTGTACAAGTTTTTTTAGTCGGTCTTTTTCTTTTTTGTCTTCTATTTTTTGAGAAATAGATACACGGTCAGAGAAAGGAACTAAAACAATAAAACGTCCGGCAAGAGAAAGCTCAGCGCTAATTCTTGGTCCTTTGGTAGATATTGGTTCTTTTACAACTTGCACTAAGATAGATTGATTGGCGTTTATTACATCAGTAATGGTCCCATCTTTGTCTATCTCTTTTTCAAACTGAAAGTTTTTTAGGGAGAAATCTTTTATTTTACCTGCGCTTACAAGTTTTATGAATTTCAGTTGGGAAGTTAGATTAGGACCTAAGTCGTGATAATGTAAAAAGGCATCTTTTTCGAAGCCTACATTTACAAAAGCAGCATTGAGTCCAGCAACAGGTTTTCTTATTTTAGCAATAAAAATATCGCCTACTTGAAAGTTGCTTGTCTCTTCTTCCTTGTGTAATTCAATTAGTTTTCCATCTTTTAATAAGGCAAAATCTACGAAATCAGAACTAGATCTAATGATTAATTCTTTGTTCATTTGTAAATTTTTATCCGCACTTTCAGATTTCAGATTTCAGATTTCAGATTTCAGATTTTTGTAGTCACAAAAAACTTCCAACTTCCAACTTCCAACTTCTAACTTCGGTAAGGATGGATTAAACAATAATTTTAACAGGCATGAACCCGGGGAGATTTTAGATTTCTGAATTTTGATTCTTGATTTTAGATTTTTAAATCTGCAATCTTAAATCGGTAATCTACAATCTTAAATCTCAATTTCAATGAACGTTTAAAAAGAAAAAAGTAGTTCTAGACTACTTTTTCTTCTTGTGACGGTTAGCTCTCGCTCTTTTCTTTCTTTTGTGCGTAGCTACCTTATGTCTCTTTCTTTTTTTACCACTTGGCATATCGAGTTGATTTTATGATTAATTAATATTATTTTGCTTCGTTGTTTGTTTTTACTCCTTCTACAAAAACTTTTGCAGGTTTGAAAGCAGGAATGTTGTGTGCAGGTATTTTAATTGTAGTGTTCTTTGAGATATTTCTACCTGTTTTCTCAGCTCTAGTCTTTACGATAAAGCTACCAAAACCTCTTAAATAAACATTGTCTCCAGTTTCTAATGAAGTTTTTACTTCATTCATAAAAGTCTCTACTGTTGCTTGCACATCACCTTTTTCAAGACCTAACTTTTCTGAAATTTTCGCTACGATATCTGCTTTCGTCATTTTCTTTCCTTATTTATTATTCTGTAATAATTTTTTTGAGTGTGCAAATATATGAATTTAAAAAACAAATATTCAAGCTAATTCATTAAATTTTAATTACATAAACTTTTACTTTTGTCAACAAATATTTAATGATGATTTTTCATAACTTTCTAATAAAGTGGTATTTAGAAAACAAGCGCGATTTGCCTTGGCGAAATACGACTAATCCGTACCATATTTGGCTCTCTGAAATCATGCTTCAACAGACGCGAGTGGCGCAAGGAATGCCTTATTTTTTGTCTTTTACAACTGCTTTTCCAACCGTTTTTGATCTCGCCGCGGCGAGTGAAGAACAAGTTTTAAAATTATGGCAAGGTTTGGGGTATTATTCTCGTGCACGTAATTTGCATAAAACAGCTCAATATATAGCTTATGAATTAAACGGAATTTTTCCTTCTAATTATAAGGACTTGTTGTTGTTAAAAGGAGTAGGCGAATATACTGCGGCGGCAATTGCTTCTTTTTCCTATAATGAAGCGGTTCCTGTGGTAGATGGAAATGTGTTTCGGGTGCTTTCCCGTTATTTTGATGTAGAAGCCGATATTGCTTTGGCTTCAGCCAAAAAAGAATTTGCTGCTTTGGCTTTCGAATTAATGCCAAAAGATAGTCCAGCAATTTTTAATCAGGCCATAATGGAGTTTGGTGCTTTGCAATGTGTTCCTAAAAGTCCCGACTGTGGAAAATGTGTTTTTAATTCTGGTTGCGCGGCTTTGCAAAAAAAGAAAGTCGATCAATTGCCTGTGAAGTCAAAGAAGTTGAAAGTACGAAATAGATACTTTAATTATTTGATGCTTTCGGATGCTGAGGAGAATACTTTAATTCAGAAACGAACGGCGAAAGGAATTTGGCATAACTTATATGAGTTTCCTTTGATTGAAACTTTGCAGGAAGAAGATTTTGAATTTGTATCGAATGCCGTTGAGCAAGAATCGTTTTTTGTGAATCCTATTATAAGTATGCGTGCCTGCAATGAAAAGAGTATTGTTCATAAACTGTCGCACCAACATTTACATATTAAATTTTGGAAACTAAATGTAAAAGGCGTGGTTGAAAATGGGATTACTAAAGAGCAGTTAAGGCAATATCCTTTCCCGATTGTGATTCATAATTTTATTGAATCGGAATAGAATAAAAGAGCAAAAAAATGTATCTTTGGGATAGTACTATATATTAAAATGACTATGAACGGAACACTAAATAAGGTAATGCTAATAGGTCATTTGGGTGACGATGTTAAGATGCACTATTTTGAAGCGGGAAATTGTATTGGAAGATTTCAGTTGGCTACAAATGAAGTGTATATTAATAAGACTACCAATGAGAAAATCACTTCGACTGAATGGCATAATTTAGTGGTGCGTAATAAAGCGGCTGAGATATGTGAAAAATATTTGTCAAAAGGAGATAAAATTTATGTGGAAGGAAGGATTAAATCCCGTCAGTGGCAAGCAGAAGATGGTTCGATGAAGCATACTACTGAAATTCAGGTGACAGAATTTACATTTTTAACAACTAAAAAAGATACTGAAAGCAACAAGCAAAATCAGGGATCAGAATCCACAAAAAATACTAACTTTGACACACCAAACAAAGGCTTGCCTATCAATGATTTGCCTTTTTGATTGTTTAACTAATCTTTTTTAATTTGGACCCAGAGCCCAGTTTTAATTTTGTTTATACATTAGATTTAGATCTATTGTTTGGTTTTGCCGGAATGTTTGTATTGCTGTTTTGTTCGGCAGTAGTTTCGGGAGCCGAAGTAGCCTTGTTTTCGCTGTCGCAAAAAGATATTGATGATACGCTTCAAGAAAATCTTTCGACAGGAAAAATTCTTTCCGAGCTTTTGCAAAGACCCAAAAAACTATTAGCAACGCTTCTTGTCGCTAATAATTTCATCAATATAGGAGTTGTGATTTTGTTTTCGTTTATTGGTTCTGATTTGTTTGCAGCAATTAATTCACCCGTACTGAAATTTATTTTTGAAGTTATCGTTGTGACTTTCTTATTGTTGCTTTTTGGAGAAGTGATGCCAAAAGTATATGCGAGTAGAAACAATATTAAATTTGCTAAAAGGGTAGCTTATCCTATTTCTGTTTTAGATAGTTTGCTTTCGCCAATTAGTATTCCAATGCGTGGAGCTACGGTTTATTTGCACAACAAATTAGGGAAACAGAAGACTAATTTTTCGGTTGACCAATTGTCACAAGCCTTAGAACTCACGGCAACCGATGAAACTTCTACTGATGAACAAAAAATATTAGAGGGAATTGTTTCTTTTGGTAATACAGATACCAAACAGGTTATGAGTCCTAGAATTGATATTTTTGCTTTGGAAATCACAGAGACTTTTACGGATGTTTATAATAAGATTGTCGACAAAGGCTATTCCAGAATTCCTGTGTATCGCGATAATATTGATCAAATTGAAGGTGTTTTGTTTGTTAAAGATTTATTACCTCACTTAGATAAGCAGGATTTTGATTGGACTACATTAATGAGAGAGCCGTTTTTTGTACCGGAAAATAAAAAGCTGGATAACTTATTGAAGGATTTTCAGTCTATGAAAAGTCATCTTGCTATTGTGGTGGATGAATATGGGGGGACTTCAGGTTTAGTTTCTTTAGAAGATGTAATCGAAGAGATTGTGGGTGATATTAGTGATGAATTTGACGATGAGGATATTAATTTCTCTCAGATTGATGATCAAAATTATCTTTTTGAAGGTAAGATTAACCTAAAAGATTTCTATAGAATTGTTGATGTAAATGAAGAAATTTTCGAAGAGAAAAAAGGAGAGGCAGAAACCTTGGCGGGGTTTATTCTAGAAATTTCGGGTAATTTTCCAGCCAAAGGGCAAAAACTTGTTTTTGAAAATTGCCTGTTTACTATTGAGGTTGTAGATAAAAAACGTATCAAACAGATAAAAGTTACTATTGATGTTTAGTTTAAAATGTGTAGATAAGAAAAGAATGGGTGTTCAATGCAGTGTTGCGCTTGTCTTTCTTGGTTTAGTTTTGTTTTCAAGTTGTAAAAATGATGTTTTGCCTAAGCCATCGAGTTATTTACGATTGGATTATCCAATGGCTGAATATGCACATTTTGAGAATCAATGTCCGTTTACTTTTGAGATGAACTCAAAAGCAATTATAAAAGGGGAGAAGGATTGTGGTTTTACGATTACTTATCCAAAGATGAAGGCGACCATTTATTTGACCTACAAACCAGTAAATAGTAATCTTAATAAATTATTGCGCGATGCTCAAAAACTGACTTTTGAACATGTAATAAAAGCCGATGATATTTTAGAACAACCCTATTTAAATCAGCAAAAGAAAGTATACGGAATGTTTTATCAAGTGGATGGAAATGCAGCAACTAACTCACAGTTTTACGCTACTGATAGTACAAGGCATTTTTTAACGGCTTCAGTTTATTTTTATGCCAAACCTAATTTTGATTCTGTTATGCCAGCGGCTCGTTATATCAAAAACGATATGCAGCATTTGATGGAAACATTGGAATGGAAATAAATTAGGTAAATTAAATACTCGGCATTATATTCTAAGGATATTTCTTCTAATTCTTGCGGACTAAGTATTTCTTTAAGTTTTTTTGTAGTTCTCTATGATTTGATTATTGTTAAATGTTTTCTTGACGGTTTTTTCTTGTATATTTAGTTTTTTAAATCTAAACAAATCAAGTTAGTTATGAAATATGTAGTTTTCTTGAAATATCTATTATTCGTATTTTTTTTGTTTTCATGTAATAGTAATAACGCACAAGAAAATAAAAAGTCGCAATCTGTGGAACAAATATTATCAAAACTAAATACTCGAGATACCATACAATTATTAGATCTATCCTATAAAAACATCAAGGAATTGCCTGATTTGTCAAGGTTTAAAGTCAGGAAATTAAATATTTCCCATAATAATTTAGATACTCTAAATATGAAAAATCTTCCAAACTATCTGGTTGATTTAGATGCTTCGTTTAATAAAATTAATGATGGAATAAACTTTCAAAATATTAAAGGCACATATTCTCAAATGTTTAAAGGCGAAAATAATATTTCAAAATATATAAAACGGATTAATCTTTCAAATAATGAAATAGAGGGTATCTCCTTTATATTCTATGAAAAAGGAATTGAATCTATTGTTTTATCCAATAATAATTTAGATGGAGTTTACCTCTATTTGAAATATAAAAAACTTAATTATCTAGATGTTTCCAATAATCCAAAATTGAGTAATTTAGTAACATTTGATCCTGCAAACATAGATACTGTAAAAAGCAATAACATTGCCATCGATGCACCTCTTAAATTTATTGAACAACCTCAAATTACGACGATACCAGATAAAAATTAACCTGCTATGGCAGGAAATGGAAGTAGTCCGTAAAGAAGATTTAATCCAAAATAATTACCATCCACTATGCTATCAAAAAATCCTTTTTTGTGCCTAATTTTTTTTTGTTTTTTATTTTCTTACAACAGCAATATCGCACAAGGAAATAAAAACAAAAAGTCTGTTGAAGAAATACTATCCAAATTGAACCCTCGTGACACGATACAGTTATTAGATCTATCCTATAAAAATATTAAAGAATTGCCTAATTTATCAAGATTTAAAGTCAGGAAATTAAATATTTCCCATAATAATTTAGATACTTTAGTTCTTAAAAATCTTCCCGCTTATTTGGTTGATTTAGATGCTTCTCATAATAAAATTAAAAACGCATTAAAATTTTCTTGTAGTGTTGATGTATTTGGATTTGAAGAGTCAGATAATATTTCTAAATATATTACGAACATTAATCTTTCAAATAATAAAATTGCAGAAGTTTCTTTTTTATTATATAAAACTAATATTAAAAGGATTGTTCTTTCTGAAAACAATTTAAATGATATTTTTCTATATATGAATGGAGGAAAGCTTAATTATTTAGATGTTTCCGATAATCCAAAATTAAGTAATATATCAACTATTAATTATGTGATCATTGAAGAAATTAAAAGTGATAAAAAAACAATTCCAATTAAATTTATTAATCCTCCTAAAATTACAATGGTACCTGATAAGCACTAAAACACAATTAATTCAAGTTGCTAGTTGTGAGTAATAAAACCAAAGTAAATGTTAGGTAAATTTGTTTTGCTAAAGAAAACAGTAATAATACTTTGCCTCTGGGAGTTTGTTGAAATGTGTATAATGTAGTATTGGTTAATTTAGGACTTACTCAATGAAAAAAATAATTATATTTTCAGGTTTATTAAATATTATATTAGTTATAACGATTGTTATATTGTTTAATAAAAATTTGAAAACAACTGAAGAAAAGAAAGTAAATCAAACGAAATTGCATACATCTCTTGATAAAACAGATCCTATTTATATTTCGCACAAATTCCCTTGTGATTTGGCTTACGGAAGTATTGAAGTTGATTTGTGTACTAAAGAAAAACTTCAATTTTCTAATAGTCTGTTAAATCAGCTGGTAAAAAATAAATTGAATATAGTAGATAGTTTAATTGAAGTAGATAAAGAAACTATTTTAAAAGATAACAATAATAGTGCATTTTTTGTAAAATGTTTAAAAATTAATTTACAACAAAAACAACGATTTATAGATTATCAAAAATATTGGAATATTACTAGAAAATTAAATTGCGAGATCGTTAAATCAGGATGTGAAGGGAGTACAGGTTGTATAGGTATTGTTAATGAAGCAGAAATAAAGATTGTTTTAAATAGAATTAAAGAAATTAAAGAAACGAATTTAGGTTGTAATTAGGTTAGAATCAGATTGTAAATTTTATTTTAAATGAATTATTTTATTTTAATACTTTTAATATGTGCGCTTTATGCACAATTGGTGTTTTTTTTAAATTAATGATTTAAGTAGTTTTATAATGCAATTCATTTGCTCAAGAAGTAATAATATGATACAAAGATTAACTATAAAAAAAGGATTTCAATTGCTTTTGTTTCTCCTTGTAGCTACTAGCATGCACTCGCAAAGCTATTTGGATGAATATGATCAATTATTTATTAAAGAAACTAAAATAATTAATTATCATCGACCAGATAATTATTTCTATATAAGACCTGTCGATTCTTATTTTGAAATATACCCAAACATTCTGCAGAGTGAATTTAATATTTCTATGATAAATAAAGACAATCAGATTATGATTTGTGTAGCTGTTATTCATTATCCTGAAGGTAAAACTAGGGCACAAAAATATTTAATTGCTACTCGAGATTTGAATCGTCTTTATGAAAAGGGGTTATCTTCAGTAATGGATACCCGTTTATCAAAGTTGATTTATATTGATGCCCCTCACATAAAAAAAATGAATGCAAATAGAGGTTATCTCTATAATTTAAAAGTTAGAAAAAACTTATATCTAGGAATTTATCCAAGATGTAAAAAATTAATTGTTTATAAAGATAATGTTGGTAGAGTTGAAATACTGTTTTTTTACAAATATGGTCAAGACGATATAGTTAAGCAAGAAATAGAAAAAACATGGGGCATGTTGAAGTTTAAGGCTTGAGGATAGTTTTATAGATCTTAAAATTCTAAATATACTTATTTTACTAATTTTAAAGCTTTGACAACTTAAAATGTAGTCAAAGTTTATTATTTTCCATGAATCAAGAAGTCTATGTTTTAGATTTTGTTGATTTAAATCATTTAATTTACATATTCGAATGTAAATTCACTAAATGTTTTTTGAGAATATATTAAATAGATATGCAATTCATGGAAACTTTTATTGGGATTAGCAAGTGAATATTTTTTTAATTTATTATAGCTAATTTAAACTTACAAAAATGAAAATTAACTTGAATACACAAAAAGAAAGAAAATGGAAACTGTTGTTTGTTTTTATTTTCTTTATTGTTTTTAATATGCACTCGCAAAGCTATTTGGATGAATATGATCAATTATTTGTTAAAAAAGCCAAAATAATTAATTATCATCGGCCGGATAATTATTTCTATATAAGACCTATCGATTCTTATTTTGAAATATACCCAACCATTCAGCAGAGTCAATGTAATATTTCTATGATAAATGGTGATAATCAGATTATGATTACTGTCGCAATGATTCCTTACCCTAAAGGTAACACTAGGGCACAAAAATATTTAATTGCTACTGAAGATTTGAATCGTCCTCACAAAAAGTGGTTGTATTCAGAAATGGATATTCATTTTTCAAATACGAATTTAATAGGTGTGTCTCAATTAAAAAAAATCAATGCCGATAGAGGTTATCTATATAATTTAAAAGTTAGAAAAAACTTATATCTAGGAATTTATCCAAGATGTAAAAAATTGATTGTTTATAAAGATAATGTTGGTAGAGTTGAAATACTGTTTTTTTACAAATATGGTCAAGACGATATAGTTAAGCAAGAAATAGAAAAAACCTGGGGGATGTTGAAATTTAAATAATCTTTGGTTTGTGGATAATCCTTTTGTTTAAAATTTACGCCTAACTTAATGGTTTGTTTGCACTTCATAGGTTTGGCAGATTTTTTTCTTTAAAAAAAGAAGCTTATCTCGTCAAAATTGTACAATTTTGACAAAAAATTGAAGCTTTGGAATCAAAACAATTGAAGTGGATTTATTTATTGGTTCTTGCCTTGATTTGGGGTAGTTCGTTTATTTTGATAAAAAAGGGATTGTTAGGGTTGTCGGCTATTCAGGTAGGTTCATTACGAATTATTTTTGCTTCCTTTTTTCTATTGCTTATTGGGTTTAAAAGTCTAATGCTTATCCCAAAGTCAAAATGGAAATACATTGCTATTACGGCTCTTTTTGGAACTTTTTTTCCGGCTTTTCTGTTTGCAATTGCTCAAACGGAATTAGATAGTTCGGTAACTTCAATTTTGAATTCTTTAACGCCATTAAATACATTGGCAATAGGGGCATTGTTTTTTGGAATTGGTTTTCAAAGAAAACAGCTTTTGGGTGTGTTGATAGGACTTTTAGGAAGTTTGCTTTTGGTTTATAATGGTGCGCTAAATAATCCTGAACAAAATTACTATTATACTTTGTTGATTATTCTGGCCTCTTTTTGTTATGCCACCAATGTTAATTTGATAAAAAGACACTTGTTTGACGTAAGTCCGGTAAGTATAACTACAGGGAATTTTGTCGTGCTTTTGATTCCTGCTATACTTATTTTGGTTTTTTCAGGTTTCCCGGAACAAATTTATTTGGAGAAAACCCAAAAAGCAGTTTGTTTCATCCTGATTTTAGGAGTTTTAGGAACGGGGATTGCTAATATCCTTTTCTTTAAACTAATACAAATTGCTTCTCCAGTTTTTGCTGCATCAGTTACCTATTTAATTCCTGTAGTTGCTTTCTTTTGGGGATTATTAGATAATGAAATGCTGACTCCAATTCAGTTTTTTGGTGCTTTTATTATACTAATCGGTGTCTATTTGAGTGCCAGGAAGTAAGGAGTTGTGAGTTATGTGTTATGAGTTAAACTGCGTGAGCTTTTAACGCTTAACTCATAACACATAACGCTCAATATTTTCTACTATTTATAAATCGGTTTTTCTACAGGATTACCATATTTGTCAAAATAGAGAATAGGAATGTTGAGTTTTTCTAATCCCGGGATAACCTCTTTGCCTTTGCCTACAATAACTATTCGGCTATTGTCAATTAAGAAATATTTGTTGGCAGCAGCTAGAACATCTTCTTTGGTAACCGCATTGATGTTTTTAATGTAATTTTCGTAGAAATTGGCGGGTAAATCTTCGGTTGCGATATTTAATGCGTATCGAGCCACCGATTCTGGTTTTTCGACCTTCATTACAAATCGGCCAATGTAGCCTGCTTTAGCGTTTTCAAGTAATTCGGTAGTTACTTTTTCAGTTCTTATTTTTTTGATTTCTTTGATGAATTCGACTACAGCACTATCGGTTACGCTATTTTTTACAGCCGATGATGATCTGATACTGGTTACATATTTTCCTGCTCCAATATTAGTACTTGCTCCATAAGTCCACCCGTGAGCCTCTCTTAAATTCATGTTTAAGTAGCTGTTAAAACCTCCTCCCAAAATATAACTGGCAATTACCGCAGGAAAGAAATCTTTGCTATTCATCTTTAAATTATAGGTGTTTACTAATGAGATTTCTGACTGAACAGCATTAGGTACATCGATAAAATTAATTTGAGTTGTTGGGGTGTTTACGGGGTCGGGATAGCTAGTTTTAGGAGTATTGGTTTTTTCCCAAGCGCCAAAAAGCTCCTCTACTATTGGTTTTATTTCGTTGTATTTAATATCTCCTACAATTGCTAAATAGGCATTTTCAGGTGCAAAATTATGAGTGTAATTCTTGATGACATCTTCTAAAGTAATATTCGATAAGGTTTCTTCGGTGATGAATTCGCCTGAAGGATGGTTTTTTCCATAAGCAAGGGCATTAACCATTCTGTTAGCAATAGCTGAAACGCTTTTTTCCTGAGAGCGCAATCCTTCCATTAATTTTGCTTTCTCTTTGTCTAGTTCGTTTTGAGTGAAATTAGGGTCTAAGGCACCGAAGGATAAAAGTTCTAAAGTGCGTTTTGAGAATTTTGAAAGAGAGCTGGCATAGGCGTTGCTGGAACTAAATTCCATTGTGGCTCCCATGAAATCTACTTCTTCGTTAAAGTCTTCTTTAGATATTTTAGTGCTCCCATTTCCGATTAGGTTGCTGCATAATTCGTCAACCCCTTTTTTGTTTCCTTCTGCAAAAGGAGGATTGTCGATAGTAAGGTTGAAGGTTACTTTAGGTAATTTATGATTTTCTACAACCATTACTGTAAGTCCGTTAGCTAAAGTGAAACTTTGCGGTTTTTTTATGTTAACTACTGGTGGTTTTCCTGCTGTGGGTTGTTTGCGTTCTTGTGCTTGCATGATTGCGGAGACTAATATTATAATGAATAGTATGCTTGATTTTTTCATGATTCGAAATGGCTTAGTTTTCGTTCTTCTCAGGGCTAGGAATATAATCCAGTATCAGTCGCTGATTAGGATTTAGATACTTTTTGGCAACAGCTCGAATTTCTTCTCTTGTGATGGAATGATAAATATCGATTTCCGTATTAATAAGATTTATGTCGCCATAAAGCAGGTAGTATTTGGCTAGATTTTCAGCTATTCCCTCTACATTTGAGTTTTGGTTGACGTATTGATTTTCAAACTGGTTCAGTAGTTTTTGATAATCTTTTTCAGAAATTAATTCGGTTTGAATTTTTATAATTTCTTCGTCAATTTCTTGAAGTAAATCCTTGCTTGTGAAATTTGCCATTGGTAATCCATATAGAATGTACATTCCATAGTCTTCTTCGTTAAAACCTACCGCGCCAATTTGCAAGGCTTTTTTCTGGTCGTCTACTATTTTCTTGTAAAGTTTTGAGCTTTTTCCATCGCTTAAATAAGAGGAAATGAAATCCAATACGCGAGCGTCTCTGGTTTTCATAGATGGCGTTCTATAAGCAGCCACAAGCATCGGGATTTGGATGTTTGGATCTATGTGGGTTGCTTTGATGGTTTCGGTTATTGGTTTTTCAACAAATGTTTCTTTTTTTATTGCTGCTCCTTTTTTGATAGGGCCAAAATAGTTTTGAATCCATTCTTTGGCTTGTTTTTGTTCGAAATCGCCCGCAACTACTAAAACAGCATTGTTTGGGATATAGAATTTTTCGTTAAAAGCTTTGAAATCTTCTAATTTTGCAGAGTTTAAATGTTCTGTAGATCCTATTGTTGTCCAGCGGTACGGGTGATCGGTGAATAGATTTTCTTTAACAGCTTGAATTATTTTTCCGTAAGGTTGGTTGTCGTAACGCGAATTTTTCTCTTCCTTAATTACTTCTTTTTGGGTATCAACTCCAATTTGGTTAATCACAGGATGCATTAATCTTTCGGATTCCATCCAAAGAGCTAATTCTAAATTGTTAGAAGGGAAAACTTCATAATAATAAGTTCTGTCGTCTGAAGTATTGGCATTGTTTACTCCGCCATTTGCAGTGACAATATTGAACCATTCGCCTCTTTTAATATTTTTAGTTCCTTCGAATAATAAATGTTCGAAAAAATGAGCAAAGCCTGTTTTGTTTGGGTTTTCGTCTTTGGAACCTACGTGATACATCACAGAGGTAATGACTACAGGTGCGCTGTTGTCCTGATGTAAGATAACATGCATGCCGTTGTCTAAGTTGTATTCTTCGAAAGCTATTTTTTGGGCAGTGGCTACACCACCAAGTAAAAGCGCAGTACTAATTGCCATTATTGTTTTTTTCATATAAGATTAATAAAAAATAAAGTTGCAATACTTAATGAGTAATATTGTTACTTCAAAAATACTTTTTTTTAGTATTGATTCTATAATAGAACTTTTTTTAACAAAAATATAAGTTGAATCCTATTTCTAATCTGTTGATAATAAGTAAAAAACAGATTTAAATATTTTTTTAAATTTAGTGATTGTGTGATAAAAAAATAATTGTATATTTGCAACCTTAAAAATCAATAAATCAATTTGGTATGTATGCAATCGTAGAGATAGCAGGGCAACAATTCAAAGTAAGCAAAGACTTAAAGGTTTATGTTCACCGTTTAGCTAGTGAAGAAGGTTCAAAAATTTCTTTTGACAAAGTTCTTTTATTAGATGATAATGGAAATGTAACTTTAGGCGCCCCAGCTATAGAAGGTGCTTCAGTAGAAGCTAAAGTGTTACAACACTTAAAAGGAGACAAAGTTATCGTTTTCAAAAAGAAAAGAAGAAAAGGGTACAAAAAGAGAAATGGTCACAGACAATATCTTACTCAAATTGTAATTGAAGGTATTACTGCAGCAGGTGCTAAAAAAGCGGCAGTTGAAGCAACTACAGAAGAAGTTGAAGCTCCAAAGAAAAAAGTAGCTAAAGCTAAAAAAGAAGATACTCAAGAATAATAACAATATTAAAACTAAAACATCATGGCTCACAAGAAAGGTGTCGGTAGTTCTAAGAATGGTAGAGAATCAGAATCAAAACGTTTAGGTGTTAAGATTTTTGGAGGACAAGCTGCTATCGCAGGGAACATCATCGTAAGACAAAGAGGTTCAAAACACAATCCAGGTGAAAATGTTTACATCAGTAAAGATCACACCCTACACGCAAGAGTAGACGGAGTTGTTAAGTTCCAAAAGAAAAGAGACAACAAATCATACGTTTCAATCCTTCCATTCGAAGTAGAAGCATAATTGATTTATCTCAATTTATTAAAAAAACCTGTTAGCTATGCTGGCAGGTTTTTTTGTGTTTATGGATAATTTTAGAACAAAGATTGAGAGCTTAATAAAGTGTGAATAAGCTGAGCTTGATTAAGTTGAATTGCGTAGGACTAAATCCAATGTTGTTAAGTTGAGGTCTTTTACTCGTTTTTCGATACATTCTATTGAAAAAATATGTCGCATTTTTTAATAAAAAAACTACCAATGATGTTTTATTAGAAACGAGGATTTTTCTTGAATAATTTTCTTTTTTGCTTGATCAAAAAAGAAACAAAAAAATCAAGTCTTGCGCTTCCTCGTCGGTCAAATTAGTTTTCGAATTAGCTTCGCTCTGTTCGCCTTCGGCTCGAGTCTAAAAGAAAATAACTCTCCGCCGCGGCGGATCAAACAGATTTTCTTTTTACACATTCTTCAAACATTTGACACTCGACTGCGAAAGCTAAGGACGGTTGAGTATTGAAAATAACAATGTTTTGATTGTTTTTTTAAGAACATGAATCGCTACAATATTTGATGAGAATTAGAATAATAAAAAGGGTAAATTGATTTTGTCAGTGCGTTTTTGTTTAAATAACAAATCCCCTTGCTTTTTTTAAGCAAGGGGATTTGTTGTCAAAATTGAATTAATAATTACGTTTGATTAATCCATCATTCTTTGGCCGCCACCGCCGCCATTGCCACCACCGCCGCCAAATCCTTCCGGACGTTCGCCTCTGTCCATTCCTTCCATGTTTCGGTTGTTTCTTCCCGGAGGGTTTTTCATGCCAGAGAAATTCTGGATTTTATAAGTCAGAGAAAACATGGCATAACGTTTTAAAACGGTGTTTTCGTTGTCGCTAACCGATGTAGTCGAAATACTTCTTGTGATGCTTTGATTTTGATTTAAAACATCATATACTTTTACTTTGGCAATAAATGTCTTGTTTAAGAAAGTGTATGATAAGCTGGTATTCCATAAGTAATAATCCTGATTGATGGAATTGTAAGTGTATCCAAAATCGTTACCCCAAGTCCAGTTTGTAGGCCAGTAGCTTGTAGTTTGCAGATTGATTCTATGAACAACATTTGATCTTGATTTCAGACTGCTGATATCGTATTCAGTTTCGTTGTAAGAGAAATTATAAGAAGGAGAAACCGTGAAAAAAGTTCCGTAATCATAATTAAGGTAAACTCTAGGGGATATTCCCATAGCTTTGGCACCATATAAAACTCCATCAGTAAATCCTTTTGAGAATGAATAATTAGCGTTTAAAGCTAATCCATAACGCAATAGATTAGATTCTTGTTTGATGGATTTGTTCCAGCTACCACCTCCTGATAAGGAGTAAGTCCCAGATATATTTTCATAAGTAGTTGTTCTTTTTCTATCAGCGTCATAAACTGAAGAAGAAATGATGTCATTATTATAGAAATTAGTATTCACGTAGATGTTGTAACCTGAACGGGTACGGAAATCAAAATTTCTATAGTTAATGCTTGCACTGTGTGTTTCGGTAGGATTCAAATTTGGATTTCCTGTAACCGTATTCAAAGGATTTGAGATGTTTTCTATAGGAAGTAATTCAGATGCTGATGGCAATGAAAGGCTATAGTTGTATCGAGCAGTAACAAATTTTGAACGATCCATTTTGTATCTAATTTGTGCACTTCCATAAGGTAAAACATATTTTTTGTTCAAATCAGTTGATTGCCCTACATAGAATGAGTGATTGTCGTATTGTATAATAGATGTCGAAGAATTGATATCGAATGTGAATTTGTTCTTTTCAAATCGAATTCCTGCTTTTGGTGCAATACTATTTTGTTTAGAGGTAATGTAATTTGTTTGTAGGTCGTTCAAGTCTGTATAAGATTGATCGGCTTCATTAAAATTATAAGATTTTTTGTCGTTTATGGAATTTTGAAAATTGTATTCTACACCTACTTTGAAACGAATGGAATCAGTTACAGGTTCGGTATATTCAATTTCGGCAGAATAAGAATCGCTAATACTGTTGCTTAGATTGTTTAGGTTTCTAGTTTCTACCGTGTTTGTTTTGTAGTAATTGTTTGTTGATTCTGTAATTCCATTTGAATTAGAACTGTTGTTATTGTTGTTAAATACTACGCTTAAGTTTCTTGCTTTTTTCTCAAATGATTTATTAAAGTTAATCGAGTTGCTAAAACTGTTTGATTCGCTTTTACTTGATGATTCAGAATCGGAATCATTTATTTTTGTCCCATCTAAAGCCAGTGACTCGTTGTCCGATTTTGAATAATTGTCAGATTGAGAAGTACTAAATTTTGGAGCTACAAATAATCGCATGGTTGGTGATATTTTGTATTCTAACTCGACATTCGCCTTGTTGCTAGTGTTTCCGTTTTCTGATTTTGAATGCGATACAGTAGTAAAATCGCCATCGGGTCTGAAATTAAGTGAATTTGATGCGTTTTTATTTTCAGTATTTGTATCCGAAAAATTATAATTGGCATTTACCTGAAAATCTTTAGCCAATTGGTCAGAATAGTTAAATCCTAATAGATTAGATGTTGTAATTCCATTGGCTTGACCTCTATTTATGGTTGTCCCTCGGCTATTTCTACCGCCACCCATATTATCAAAAACTTCGTCCATAGAAAATCCGGGAGCATTGATGTTGTTAGATGAACCTAAAAGACTTATTTTTCTGTTATTATTAAAGAAGTTTAGGATAAAGCTGGATTCGTAATGATTATCAGTACCATATCCACCAAGGAATTTACCAAAATATCCTTTGTTTTTGTCATCGTCAATTGTTAGGTTGATGCTTGAATTGTCAGAAGCAGCCTGGTCTTTAGAGTATTCTTCTTTCTTGGTTTTAAAATCAGATACCTGAACTTTATTGATAATTTCGGCAGGAAGGTTTTTTAACGCCATAGCACCATCTCTATCAAAGAAAGGTTTTCCGTTCACTAAAACTTGGGTTACTTCTTTACCGTTTACGGTAATTTTACCATCACTGTCTACCTCAAAACCAGGAAGTTGTTTCAATAAGGTTTCTACGTTAGCATCAGGGCGAACTTTGAATAAAGAAGCTTTAAATTCGATAGTATCATTTTTAATTCGAATAGGTGGATCTTCTCCTTTTACGGTAACTTCTTTAAGTGTATTTACAGATTCTGCAAGATAAATATTGCTAAAATCTTTATTAGCACTAACTTCTTTTTGCTCTTCAGCAAAGGTTTCGAACCCCATATAGGTTACTTTCAAAAATACGGGTTTTTCATTTTTCTTAACTGCGAAATTGAACTCTCCGTTTTTGTCCGTTAAAGTGTATTCTAATATTGTAGAATCTTTTACCGTGCTGATATACACCGTAGCTGATTCTAATGGAATTTGGTTGTTTAAATTAAGTACTTTTCCTTTAAGAATATAACTGCTTTGTGCAGAAGCATAAAAAGAGAAAGCAAGAAAAAACAGAAATGATAAATATTTACTCATAATAATTTGGTTAAACTTAACATAAGATGTTAATTAAAAGAAAAGGTTTAACGGGAAGTGTAAAATTTATATTTATTTTTTTCAAAAAGCATGGTTGGCATTTTTTTAAACAAAAAACCCTCACATTTCTGCAAGGGTTCTAAATCTGAAATCATAAATCAGCAATCGCTAATCTAAAATCTAGTATCTGTAATATTCCGGTTTGTATGGACCTGCAACATCAACTCCAATATAAGCAGCCTGGTCGTCACGTAAAGTTTCCAATTCTACTCCTAATTTAGCCAAGTGCAAAGCAGCTACTTTTTCATCTAAATGTTTAGGTAACATATAAACGTCATTGTTGTAAGCAGCGCTGTTTTTCCATAATTCGATTTGAGCTAGAGTTTGGTTTGTAAATGAGTTACTCATTACAAAACTTGGGTGACCTGTAGCGCAACCAAGGTTAACCAAACGACCTTCAGCCAAAATGATAATGTCATTTCCAGCGATAGTATATTTGTCAACTTGTGGTTTGATCTCGATTTTTGAAGCACCGTGGTTTTTGTTCAACCAAGCCATATCAATTTCATTATCAAAGTGTCCGATGTTACAAACAACCGTTTTGTCTTTCATTTGTTCGAAATGAGAACCTAAAACGATGTCTTTATTTCCTGTAGTAGTAATGATAATATCAGCAGTAGCAATTACAGTATTTAATTTCTTCACTTCGTAACCGTCCATTGCAGCTTGTAAAGCACAAATTGGGTCAATTTCAGTAACTGTTACAATTGATCCTGCACCTCTAAAAGAAGCAGCAGTTCCTTTTCCAACATCACCGTATCCGCACACGATAACTCTTTTTCCGGCCAACATTAAGTCAGTTGCACGACGTACAGCATCTACAGCAGATTCTTTACAACCGTATTTGTTATCAAATTTAGATTTAGTAACCGAGTCATTAATGTTGATTGCAGGCATTGGTAAAGTTCCAGCTTTTACTCTTTCGTAAAGTCTGTGAACACCAGTTGTAGTTTCTTCAGACAATCCTTTGATTCCAGGAACCAATTCAGGGAAACGGTCAATAACCATATTAGTTAAATCTCCACCATCATCAAGAATCATGTTCAATGGTTTTCTGTCTTCACCAAAGAATAAAGTTTGTTCAATACACCAGTCAAAAGACTCTTCGTCAAGACCTTTCCAAGCATAAACTGAAATTCCAGCAGCAGCAATAGCAGCAGCAGCCTGATCTTGAGTAGAGAAAATGTTACAAGAAGACCAAGTAACTTCAGCACCAAGAGCAATTAAAGTCTCGATTAAAACTGCAGTTTGGATTGTCATGTGTAAGCATCCAGCAATACGAGCACCAGCAAGAGGTTGCTCATCTTTATATTCAGCACGAAGCGCCATTAAACCTGGCATTTCAGCTTCCGCCAATTCAATTTCTTTTCTTCCCCAAGCCGCTAGAGAAATGTCTTTTACTTTGAAAGCCACATATGGCGTAGTCGTTGTACTCATTTTTTATAGTATATTTGTAATTACTTCGTCCGTTCGTCCGCCGCGGCGGACTCGGGTGTAAAATTTTTGCAAATTTACGTAATAACTTTAGAATTAAACTAATTTCTAAAATATTTATGAATTGTTTAATGTCTTAATTTTTAGAACTTTAGTTTGATAATGGTTTTTAGAAGCTAATCCTGCCATCCACTATATCTTTTTGTTTTGCTCCCTTCGACAAGCTCAGAGGTCAAAAACAAAAAGGATGCCGTTACTGTCAGGGCTAGAAAGACATCCGGGTCAAGAGAGAAAACTCATAACTTAAAAGAATGCCTTTATATAAAAAAATACAATTTAATTCAGCAACCGTTATCTACGTTTGGAAGATTACCGAACCATTGGAACAATTATTCGAAGAAGTAAGTCTCAACCCTACATGTCAATCCCGAATTGATGGTATGAAATCCGAATTGCATCAACGAGGGTTTCTAAGTGTGCGTAAACTTTTAAATGAAGCAGGCTATACTGATTTTGACTTGTATTATGACGAATTTGGAAAACCACATCTTCATGATGGAAAACATATTTCGATAACGCACTCGTATCAATTTGCTGCAATAATCATTAGTGATGAAATCGTTGGGATTGACATCGAATTACAAAGAGAAAAAATAATTCGAATTGCCGATAAATTCTGTGATGCTGAATTCCAATATTTAGAACGTGAAAAAACAGCCGAATACATCAAGAAACTAACGGTGATTTGGGGAGCAAAAGAAGCGATTTTTAAAATCAGAAACGAAAAAGGAATCAGCTTTAAAGACCATATTGCGGTTAATGAATTTGATTTGGGCCAAACCCAAACTGCCTCAAGTCTTCATTTTGGAGGTTTGCACAAAGAATTCAATATTTATTTTGAAGAAGTGGAGGATTTTACTCTAGTCTATGCTTTAGAAAAATAGTTTTGTTTTTAACTAACCGCAAAGCAAACAAAGTTTTTTCGCAAAGAGAACCATAAAGTAACGCTAAGAGATTTTTTAAATATTTATAGAATTTCTTCAATCTGTGTTCCAAAAACCAGTGTAAATCTGCTTAGATCTGTATTATCTGCGTGCTATATTAAAGGCAAAGAGATTCACAAAGTCGCACTAAGATTTTTAAAAGATTTCTCAAATTTCTTCAATCTGTGTTCCTACATATTTCTTTTACTCTATTTTTAAACATATTCAGATAAAGAAAACTACCCATTTTGCGCGCTCTTCTTTTCAGAATTTCGACATTTTCTCCTTCAAAAAGAGAGTCTAAAGTTTGGAACCAATAATTTAACCAAATCCCAAATTCATTCGCGTTGATTTGACCATCAAAATGTTCGTCTACTTTATTGTGAACTTCGATCGGATTACCTTTGTATTTTCGAACAGTAAACAAATTGGTTTCCCAAAAATCAGTTAGCTTTTCTAAATGTGCATTCCAGTCTAAAATGAGCTCGTTAAAATAAGAACCGATTGCTGCATCGGCTCTTATTTTGTCATAAAAGCTATGGACTAAAACAGCAACATCCGCTCTGTTTTTGATGTCGTTTTTCATTTTACAGGTTGTTTAGAATAATAAATAAGATGCTTGAAATAGCACTTATGATAACGCTGTTAAAGATGAATTTATGTTTCATTTGGGCAAGAATTGATGTATTTGCGATGATGCATATAAATACAATAATTGCCAGTTGGACCATTTGTATTATTGAAGTTCCATTAGCTAATACGCTCATGGCAGCTGCGCCGCCTAAACAGCTTTGTGCCAGGATACTTAAAGTAGCAGAACCAATAAAATTTTGATTGAATCTTTCGAAGGTAGTGTTGTAAAGTGTCATAATAATTTGTTTTAATACCACAAATTTACAACGACACTACAGCTGCATTTTATGACTTAAATCATATAAAATAATATTTTTTATCGGTACACTTTTCTATTAATTATTTTTAAATCGCCTTTTTTCTCTAGGGATTTTATGGCTCGAATAACGGTTTCAACTCTTAAACCGGTTAAATCTCCTATTTGTTGTCGGGTGAAATTAATTAGAAAACCAGCTTCTTCTTTCTTGAAATTCAATTGCTCAATCGAATAATCAATCAGTCGCAGTACTCGGTGTTCAGGGTCTTGAGACGAAATTTCAGCTGCCATAACCGATTTGTAATACAGTCTTTGCGAGAGATTTTTGATGATTGCTAAACTGATGTCCGAATTATTTTTTAGCAATTCCAGGAATTTATCTTTTGTAATTACAATTAGTTCTGAATCTGTCACCGCAACAGCATTGGCAGGATAAACCTGGTCAATAAACAGCGGAGGTTCGCCAAAACATTGGTTTTTATAGAAAATCCCCTGAATGAATTCTTTACCTTCATCATTGTAATTGTTCATCTTTACTTCGCCCGAAATAATTTGATAATAGTATAAGGGTTGGTTACCTTCTTCAAAAATGAGATCTCCATTTTTATAGTTTTTTATAATGCCGTTATATTTTTCGAGTAAAGTAATAGCAATCATATTTGAATGAGTTTTAGGATTTCTAAAGTGCTAATACCGTTTGTTATTTCAAAATAGTTCCTTTAGCGGAACTAAATGAAATATACAACGGCATTATACCAAAAAGATAGAATTAAAAATAGAATCAGTATTGGTATAACAAATATAATTGTTTAGAATTTGTTCTTCTACTCTAAAAACTTTTTACTTTTACGCTCTCATGGAAAAAGCAACAATCTATCAGGAAATACAAAAAGCTAAATCGGAAAACCGGAAATTATTAGCGATTCTTCTTGATCCGGATAAAGTAGTTTTGGATACGATAACCGATTTGGTTTACAAGATAAATCAATCTCCTGCTACTCATGTTTTTATTGGTGGAAGCTTTGTAGAAAGTACTATTCTGGACGATTTAATAGTTAGAATTAAACAAGATTGTACTTTGCCAATAGTACTTTTTCCAGGACATCCTTCTCAAATTTCTAATCATGCCGATGGAATTTTGTTTTTATCTTTATTGTCTGGACGAAATCCTGATTATTTAATAGAACATCAGGTTAAAGCAGCACCAATTTTAAAACGAACGAATCTCGAAATTCTGTCTACGGGCTACATTTTGATTGAAAGCGGTAGTGAAACGGCTGTTGAACGCGTAAGTAAAACAACGCCTTTGGATAGGGACAATCTTGATTTGGCTCTGGCAACTGCTCAAGCAGGAGAGATGCTCGGAAATAAATTGATTTATTTGGAAGCGGGAAGTGGTGCTAAACAAGCGGTTTCTTTAGAAATGATTGAATATGTAGCTCGAAATATTGATATCCCATTAATTGTAGGCGGCGGAATTGTAGATTTGAAAGGTATTCAAAATGCCTATCAATCGGGTGCTGATTTAGTTGTGATAGGGACGGCTTTTGAAAAAGATGCTCATTTTTTTAATTCTCAAATAAAAATATAAATGCTAGACTTTTTTTTCGCTCAATATGCTAACTATCCCACTTCGGAAATCGTGTTGGAATTAGTAGGCGTTTTTTTTGGATTGGCAAGCGTTTGGTTTGCTAAAAAAGATAATATTTGGGTTTTCCCAACAGGATTGGTGAGTACTTTTATTTATGCTTATTTGCTTTGGAAATGGGAGTTGTTAGGTGATTCGATGATTAATGGCTATTATTTTATAATGAGTCTTTATGGTTGGTATCATTGGACACGAAAAAAAGGGGAAGTTGAAGCATTTCCAATTGCTGTAGCCAGTAAAAAAGAACATAAAATTGCAGCAGTTATTTTTGTTTTAACTTTAGTTTTTGTGTATTTGGTTTACCAGTATTTTGATAAATTTACTAATTGGTATAATTATGTGGATACTCTTTTAACGGCACTCTTTTTTGTGGGAATGTGGTTGATGGCCAAGCGAAAAATTGAAAATTGGATTTTTTGGATTGTAGGAGATTTCATTTCAATACCTTTGTACTTTTTTAAAGGCTATACATTTACAAGTTTGCAATATTTAATTTTTACAATTCTTGCGGTATATGGATATTTAGAATGGAAAGGAATTTTAAATAATCAACAGAAACAGTCTGGTGAAGCTGCTGTTTTAGAATAATATTTTTTTTAATATTTTATTGCAATTACATGAGTGAAATAAGAGTTTCGATGTTGGAGAAGTCTAAATTAATTGATGATTTAAATAAAATTAAAAGTATGGGATTGTCAGAACAGGATTTTGAACAAATCAAAGAACATGGAGTTTCATTGGAAAACATCAAAAAAGAACTTGCGATTTTTAAAAAAGGAATTGCTAAGATGGAATTACTCGAAGCGGCAACAGTTGGAAATGGAATTTTAAAATTGACCGATGCTGATTTTGTTGAGAAAGCGAACTTTTTTGACGAACATAAATCCAATTTAAAATTATTAAAATTTGTACCAGCTTCAGGAGCTGCAAGTAGAATGTTTAAATTTCTAACGGCTTTTCTGAACGAATTTAATTTTGAGAAAGAAACGATTAATGCTTATATAAACAGAAAAAAGGATACTAAGCTGCCGGTTTTTATCGTTGGGATGGAGAAATTGCCTTTCTTTGATATTATTTATGACAGATTAAAAGAAGAGTTTCTCGACTTTGATGCGTTGTCTCGTGATTATAAAAATTATTATTTTATAAAATTCATGTTGGATTCAACGTATTTTGATTTTGCCTCTAAACCCAAAGGGATTTTACCTTTTCATAAATATGTCAGTAAGATTGCTACACCTATTGAAGAACATTTGTATGAATGCGGTTATTATTCAAGTACTAATAATAAATCCTATTTGCATTTTACAGTTTCCGAATCTCATCAAGAACAGTTTGAGCAAATCATAAACAGTGTTAAGGATAAGGTAGAAAAGGAAACACAAACTAGTATTGAAGTAAGTTATTCTTATCAGGATAAAAGCACTGATACCATTGCAGTAACGATGAGTGATAAAGCTTTCAGAACGGAAGAAGGAAAGTTGCTTTTTAGACCTGGAGGTCATGGTGCACTAATAGGGAATCTAAATCAACTGGATGCTGATATTATTTTTATCAAAAATATTGATAATGTTATTCTTCATAATAATGAAAAAATTGCGCTTTATAAGAAAGCATTGGCTGGTATTTTATTAGAGCTGCAACAGCAAATTTTTGCTTGTTTGAATTTGATTGATCTTTATACTATTAATGATAAACAAATCGAAGAGATTAAAAAATTCTTGAAAGAAAAATTGAATATGGATATTAAGTCCGATTTTGATTTGTATACTATTGAGAATAAAATAAAATTACTGAAAAATGTTTTAAATCGTCCAATTAGAGTTTGTGGGATGGTGATTAATGAGGGTGAACCAGGAGGAGGTCCTTTTTGGGTAAAAAGTGCTCAAAAGGAAGTTTCGTTGCAAATTGTAGAATCTTCTCAGGTGGATTTGAACAATAAAAAGCAGGCTAAAATTATGGCGAATGCTACTCATTTTAATCCCGTAGATTTAGTTTGTGCTACTAAAAATTATAAAAACGAAAAGTTTGATTTGCATCAGTTTGTAGATGAGAATAGTGGTTTTATAGTTGAGAAAAATCATCTGGGAAAAGATATTAAAGGCTATGAATTGCCTGGCTTGTGGAATGGAGCAATGGCTAATTGGTTGACTGTTTTTGTTGAAGTGCCTTTGATCACTTTTAATCCGGTGAAAACCGTAAATGATTTATTAAAAGAAGCGCATCAGTCCTAAAAGATGGAAATTCAAAAAATCATATCCGAATTACAATATAAAGCAGTGCGAAGTAGTGGTGCTGGAGGGCAAAACGTCAATAAGGTTTCGTCTAAAGTCGTGCTGACTTTCGATTTAAAAAATTCTCAGGCTTTGTCTGAGGAAGAGAAATTGTTGTTAGAAACAAATCTTTCTTCAAGATTAACGACTGATTTGGTTTTGATTCTGAATTGTGATGAAGATAGAAGCCAACTTAAAAATAAAGAAATTGTTACCAAACGTTTTTTGGAACTGATTAAAAAAGGGCTCCATGTTCCTAAAATCAGAAAAGCGACTAAAATACCTAAGTCGGTGATTAAAAAACGAATCAAAGACAAAAAGAATTTATCCGAAATTAAACAATCGCGTAGGAAACCGGATTTTTAGTATCAAGATTTAGAGAATTAAGTATTAAGAAAATTCAAAAACTAAAAATCTTTGTATTGATACTTTTATCTTAATACTTTTCTATCTTTGCCGCGTCTCAAAGGGGTGCTTAAATCTGAATTTATTTCAGATTCTGAAACAAGTTCAGAATAAAGCTGAGATTATACCCAACGAACCTGGACGAGTAATGTTGTCAAGGGAAAAAATGATAAAATCAATTGTAATTACTATTGAGTTGTCATAAAAATCAATTAACAAAAAGAATAATTCCCCCTTTTATTCGTAAAACAATTACGGATGAATACTATTTTTAAAGGTACTGAGGTACTAAGTTACAAAGGTTCAAAGTCGATAAACTACAATTTGTTTCTTTTTTCTTTTTTCTTTTCTCTTCTTTCTGCAACCTCTTTTTCTCAAGTAAAAGATACTACTAAAATCAATCAACTCGATGAAGTGCTGGTTTCGGCAATTCGGGTTACTACAAAAACACCGGTAAGTTTTAGTAATTTAGACAAAAAGGAAATTAAATTTCGAAATTTAGGACAAGATATTCCTATTTTAATGAATTATTTACCATCAGTGGTAACAACTTCGGATGCCGGAAATGGAGTAGGGTATACTGGAATTCGCGTTCGTGGTAGTGATGCAACCAGAGTGAATGTTACTATTAACGGAATTCCATATAATGATTCTGAAAGTCATGGAACGTATTGGGTAAACATGCCTGATTTTGCTTCTTCAGTTCAAAGTTTACAGTTGCAAAGAGGTGTGGGAACTTCTACTAATGGTGCCGGAGCTTTTGGAGCGAGTTTGAACATGTTGACGGATTCTTATTCGAAAGAAAGCAGCGGGGAAATTTCTAATTCTTACGGAAGTTTTAATACACACAAACATACTGTGAAATTCAGTACAGGTTTGATGAATGATCATTTTGAAATTGCAGGACGTTTGTCAGCTTTAAAATCGGATGGTTATATCGACAGAGCCAGTTCTGATTTAAAATCCTACTTCTTACAAGGAACCTATGTTGGTAAAACCACTTTAATAAAAGCATTGGCTTTTGGTGGAACAGAAAAAACCTATCAAGCTTATTGGGGAATCGATAAAGTAACTTTAGATAGCGATAGGACTTATAATCCGATAGGGATTTTTACTGATGAATTTGGAAATACACGATTTTATGATAATGAAACTGATAATTACCAGCAAGACCATTATCAATTGCATTGGAATGAAAAGTTATCATCTAATTGGAATACCAATTTAGCGTTTCATTATACTAAAGGAAAAGGATATTATGAGAACTATAAAGAAGATGCTGATTTTGGGGATTATGGGTTGCTTCCTGTTGGTTCAGAAACTTCCACTGATTTAATTCGTCAAAAATGGTTGGACAATGATTTCTACGGAACTACATTTTCGGCAAACTACAAAGGAGAAAAACTGGATGTGGTTTTTGGTGGTGGTTATAATAAATATGAAGGTAATCATTTCGGAAAAGTAATTTGGGCACGATTTGCTTCTAAATCTGAATTAGGGGATCGTTATTATGATGATTTTGCAACAAAAACAGATGGAAATATTTTTGCGAAAGCCAATTATCAAGTTTGTTCTAATGTGAGTCTTTTTGGAGATTTGCAACTTAGAAATGTGCATTACAAAGCCGATAGTCCTGAGACAGGTTTAGTAAATGATAATTTCAATTTTTTCAATCCTAAAGCAGGTTTGAACTACACGATTAACAATAACAATGCAATTTATTTTTCTTATGCCAGAGCAAATCGTGAGCCTAATAGAACTGATTATGAAAGTGGTAATGCTAAGCCTGAAAAGTTAAATGACTATGAATTAGGTTGGAGATATGTTTCAAACAAAGTCAAATTTAATTCGAATGTGTATTACATGGCTTACAAAGATCAGTTGATTTTAACGGGTAATTTAGATGATGTTGGAGCACCAATCCGTTCAAATAGTGAAAAAAGCTATCGTTTGGGATTAGAGGTGGATGCAATCATCGCTTTGTCAAATGAGTTGATAATTAGACCTAACTTTACTTTAAGTGCGAATAAAAATATTGATTTGGCTGTTGAGAATCAAAATTATGGGACAACGGATATTGCGTATTCTCCGTCAGTAATAGCAGGGAATATAATTGTGTATTCTCCTATTTCAGATCTTCATATTTCTTTGATGCAAAAGTTTGTTGGGAAACAATACATGAATAATATTGAACTAACAGATGCTAAATTAGTAGATTATTTTATAAATGATGTTAATGTGGCATACGAAATAAAACCTAAATCAATATTCAAATCAATAGTAATTACTGGTTTAGTAAATAATGTTTTAGATAAAAAATATGTTTCAAATGGATATATGTGGGATGTTTATCCATACTATTATCCGCAAGCTAGAATCAATTTCTTAGCGGGATTAACATTGAAGTTTTAATACCGAATTTTATAGATTTAAAAAGCCTGAAAATTTTAAAATTTTCAGGCTTTTTAATTTAATTATATACTCGGAGTATATTCCCTATAACTTCTACGCGATATTGTTTTAACGGATATTGTAATTTTCCTTGTCCCGAAAACAAACTGTATTCTTGATTGTCACAAGGGCAAACCAGATTAATGCCATTGAGTGTTAAGGTGGAACAACTACTGAGCGCTTGGTTAGGACAGGCTGCATCAAAAGCATTGTAGCCGCTTCCCGTGTTGAATACATAAATTCCTTTTGGACCTACATCAGGACCTGAATAATAAATTGCATTGCTCACAAATTTCAGATTGGAATAGGCTGGGTAATTCATATCGAAAGTTACTGAGAAATTATAGTTAGGTATGTATGGGTTTTTATTATTAAAGCCATTGTCAGAACAAGATAAAAATAAAAGGCTAATCAGGAAAAGCGGGATAAATTTTTTCATGTTTTTAATTAGTGAAAGTATTAGTGAAACAAATTTAATTTATTTACATTTGAAATATTATATGGTTAACATATAATTATAGACTATAAAAAAATATATTATCTTTGTGGAAAGAAATCCCGTTCCGATGGGATTTTTTCTATTTTATAAAATGATGAAGTTATGAGTACAGTATCTTATTATACCGCAGAAGGATTAAAGAAATTAAGAGAAGAATTAGATTATTTGAAAAGTGTGATGCGTCCAAAAGCATCTCAAGATATAGCCGAAGCAAGAGATAAAGGAGATTTGTCTGAAAATGCAGAATACGATGCGGCCAAAGAGGCACAAGGAATGTTAGAAATGAGAATTGCCAAACTGGAAGAAGTTCATGCTAATGCCCGTCTTATTGATGAAACACATTTGGATTTGTCTAAAGTGTTGGTGTTGTCTAATGTGAAAATTAAGAATCAGGCCAATGGTATGGAAATGAAATATACATTAGTTGCTGAAAGTGAAGCCGATTTGAAAACAGGAAAAATATCTGTTACTTCTCCAATTGGAAAAGGATTATTAGGAAAATCAATAGGTGAAGTTGCCGAAATTAATGTGCCTAATGGTGTGTTGAAATTTGAAATTTTAGAAATTTCAAGAGACTAGTTTAATAATTTAAAAGCTTTAAATATGAGTTCGATATTCACCAAAATAGTAAACGGAGAGATCCCATGTTATAAGATTGCTGAAGATGATAATTATTTCGCTTTTTTAGATATTAATCCTAATGCAAAAGGACACACTTTGTGCGTTCCAAAATTAGAAGTTGATAAGCTTTTTGATATGGATGAAGCCCATTATTTGGGATTGATGCAATTTTCGAGAAAAGTGGCGATTGCTTTAGAAAAAACAATTCCTTGCAATCGAATTGCAGTATCAGTCATTGGTATTGAAGTTCCACATGCTCATGTTCATTTGATTCCATTAAATAAGATGGATGATATTCGTTTTCAGAAAAAAGTAGCTTTAAGCAAAGAAGAATTTGAAAATTTAGCTCAGGAAATTAGAGCTAATTTATAATCTATTAAATCTCATAAAATAAAAGCACGAATTTGTTCGTGTTTTTTTTTATATAAAAACTGAACCAATATGAGAAAATTTGTTTCTTTTATATTCTTGTTTTTATCTGTTTTAAGTGTTGCTCAAACTAAAACGGTTTATACAGATATTGATAATAAGATTTCCAAAATTCCTGTTGAATTGAGAAATTCAACAACTGGAATCGCAAAATTCATAACGGATAATTTTAAAACGGATACCGAAAAAATTCGAGCGGTTTTCTATTGGACGGCTACTAACATCAGTTATGATGTGTCAAATATGTTTTCGCCAAATCAATTGGAAACTGTTCAAGAAAAAATAGAAAATACATTAAAATCTAAGAAAGGAGTTTGTATTCATTATGCTGAAGTTTTTAATGATATTTCAAATAAAATTGGAATTAAATGTCGAGTAATTGAAGGGTATACAAAACAGAATGGAAAGGTAGATAATCTAGCCCATGCTTGGTGTGCGGCTAAAATTGAAAATAAATGGTTTGTGTTTGATCCTACTTGGGGAGCTGGAGGTATAACCAATGGAAAGTTTATAAAGAAGTTGAACAGTGCTTATTTTAAAGTAGAACCTTCTAAAATAATAGCCTCGCATATGCCGTTTGATTATTTGTGGCAATTCTTGAATTATCCTGTTACAAATGGGGAGTTTTATGGAGGGAAAACGCAATTGGATAAAACTAAAAAATATTTTGATTTTGAGAAAGAGATCGTTCTTTATTATAATATATCAGAAAACGATCAGTTGTTTGAGTCGGCTGGACGAATAGAAAAAAACGGTTTGAAAAATGCTATGATTTTAGAGGATTATAACATTAAAAAGAAACAGTGGAATAATTTAATGCAAAATGCCAATATTGAGAAATTGAATACTATTGTAGCGGAACTCAATGAAGCGGTGGTGCTGTTGAATGATTTTATAATGTATCGAAATAAAAAATTCAAACCTACTTTTTCGGACGAAGTAATTAATAAAATGATTCAAACTCCAAGAGAGAAATTGGCAAAATGCCAAAAAGATATTTTTAATCTTGGAATGGTGGGCAGTGAAGATAAATCAAATTTAATTTCGATAAAAAAGACGATTGCAGAAGCTTTGGTCCAAGCAGATGAACATGCTTTATTTGTGAAAGATTATTTGAGTAAATCTAAGTTAATCAGAAAAACAATGTTCTCGAAAGTATCTTGGTTTGGAGTACCATTAAACTAAAAAACTTTTTTAAAACTCATTTACATAGTTGTTCCATTTCTAATTTCCGATTAGAGAATAAATCAAGGTTGAATTTCTTACAATTTGTGAGCTTGATTTTATATATTTGATCTTCTAAACCAACCATTATTTATCAAGTGTTATGAGACATACCCTTTTATTGCTTTCTTGTCTTTGTTCCTTTTTTGTTTTGGCACAAAAAAAACAAAAAATCCAAAAAAATTACGATTTGGTTGATACTAAGATGGATAAAATGCCAGCTGAATATAATCAGTCTATGGATAGTATTGGTAATTATATTAAAAGTAATTTTCAAACAGAATCAGAGAGAGTTCGTGCTGTTTTTTATTGGACAGCCAATAGTATTAGCTATGATGCTGACAATATGTTTGAGGTTAAATTTGACGAATCGCTTCAAGATAGAATTACAAGAGCCTTTAAAGCTCAAAAAGGGAATTGTTTTGATTATTCCAATATTTTTAATCAATTAGCTACTGTAGTAGGAATAAAATCGGTAGTGGTAAATGGATATACAAAATGGAATAAGGTAAAAGTGGATAATCTGTCTCATTCATGGAATGCTGCCAGAATTGATAATAAATGGTATTTGTTTGACCCAACTTGGGGTTCGGGATATGTTGTTAACGGGATTTTTACACGAAGACTAGATGATAAACATTTTAAAGTAGATCCTGAGCTAATGATAAATACCCACATGCCATTTGATTATTTGTGGCAGCTTAGAGAATATCCAATTACCAATCAGGAATTTATGGATGGCGTTTACGCGGGAGATGAATCAAAACAAAAATTTGATTTTGTGAAAGAAATAGCAAGATTAGATAGTTTGCCTAAAGTAGAGCAGCTTTTAGAAGTTTCTCAGCGAATTGAAAAAGGAGGAATGAGAAATCAGCATATTTCTCAGGCTTTTGTACATGCAAAAACGGCTTGGAGAAATGAAAATGAAAGAGAAAAAGGAAATAAATACACTGAAATTATAAATCAATTCAATAAGGCGAATAGTCAGTTAAACGATTTTATTCATTTTAGGAACAAGCAATTTCAACCCATAGTCCCAGATCAGGAAATAAAAAGAAAGATACAAGAACCTATAGATAGTTTAATTATATGCCAAAAGACTCTTTCTGATTTTGAAAAAGAGGTGAGTAGTGCTAATAAGCCTAGTGTTGAAAATTTAAAAAAAGCAATTTCTCAAACTTTAGAGAGAGCCGAAGAACATTTGCAATTTGTAAATTTGTATTTGACCAAACCAGCTTTAGTTAGAAAAACGATGTTTTATAAGGTGGTACAAAGACCTAAAGTGGTACATAATTAGATTTTGCTGTATTTGACTTGCATAGTGGTGCCTTTACCAATTTCGGATTGCAAGACTTTGATGCTGCCTTTGTGGTATTCCTTCACAATTCGTTTGGTTAAAGAAAGTCCTAGCCCCCAACCTCTTTTTTTAGTGGTAAATCCTGGTTCGAAGACTGTTTTGAATTGATTTTTTGGAATTCCAATTCCGCTATCAACAACATTTATCCGTACATAAAGAGCATCTTCCTCTATAGAAACAACAATTTTTCCTTTTCCTTTCATCGCATCAATGGCATTTTTAATCAGGTTTTCTATAGTCCAGCTATGTAAGGTAGGGTTAAGCATCGTGTAAATTTCCGAATTTGGACTCTCAAAAGAGAATTCAATTTGTTTAGAAAATCGAGATTGAAGGTAATTGTAGGTTTGTAAAGTTTCTTCAATAATGTTGATTTTTTCTAAAATGGGTTCCGAACCAATTTTAGAAAAACGATCGGTAATAGTTTGCAACCGATCTATATCTTTTTCGATTTCGATAGTAGTGCTTTCATCAATATTTTCGGTTTTTAAAATTTCTACCCAACCAATTAATGAAGAAAGAGGCGTGCCTATTTGGTGCGCAGTTTCTTTGGCCATTCCCGCCCAAAGTTTGTTTTGAGTTGCAATTTTTGTACTTCGATAGAAATAGTAAATCAATGCCGAAAATAAGACTATAATTAACAATAAGGCGATGGGATAATATTTCAGTTTGTTCAGTAAAGCCGAATTTCCATAATACCATTTTTGGAACTTATTAGGCGCATATTCAATAATAATAGGGTCGTTTTCTTTCTTCAAGCGGGATAAAAAATCCATAGCTTTCGTTTTATCTTTTACTATGGCTTCGTCAATGTTGATGGTATTGATGATACTGTCTTTTTCAGTAAGAATAACAGGAATAGAGGTGTTGTTGTTGAAAATTTGAAGCGGAAGTTCAACATCGGTATTTTCATCGGCATTGATGAGGGTTTTTTGGGCTTTGGCCAAAAGGTTCATCTTTAGACGTTCTTCGTTTTTGAAAATCTGAAAAAAAGTATAGGTATTCCAAAGTATCAGGGAAATGATAAAAAAAGAAGCAAAAATAAGAATCCATCTTCCAGTATTTCTTTTGTCCGAAAATTGCATAAACGATATTTAGAACCATAAATATAACGAAATATTAGTAGTATTATTTTAGTTTTTTTAAGTTTCAGTGCTAATTCGTAATGCTAAAACAATTTTGATTAGTGCGAAACTCTCTGGTTCGACAAGAATTAAAAATTAAATCTGAAATTGTAAAACAAACGTTATTGTCAGATAGAAGAAGTTACTATATTTGTATATTCAATATTTTTCTGTAAAAGAGTTTTACTTTCTAAGTTAAAAGGCTTCAATGAAAATGATATGCTTCTGATATAGAAGTGTTTTGAAATAATAATAATCAAATAACAATTAAAATAACGAAGATGGAAGTTACAGGGAAAATCAAAGTTGTTAATCCAGAGCAACAAGTTAGTGCATCATTTAGAAAAAGAGAATTAGTTGTTACTACAGAGGAACAATATCCTCAACATATATTGGTTGAGTTTGCACAAGACAAATGTGATTTATTAAACAATTATAGTGTTGGTGAATCAGTTAAAGTTTCTATCAATTTAAGAGGAAGAGAGTGGGTAAATCCACAAGGAGAAACAAGATATTTTAACAGTATCCAAGGTTGGAGAATCGAAAAAATGGTTGCTGACGCTCCAGCTTCTGCGCCTATGCCAGCTGCTCCAGCATTTGCACCAGCTACAAATTTAAACGAAGATGAGCCAGACGATTTGCCTTTCTAAAAAATAAAGAAGTTAGAAGTTAGAAGTCAGAAGTTTGAGTTTACTTGAATTTCTGGCTTTTTTGTTTTTGAAATTGTTATTGATTTTTGAAATTTAAACATGTATTATTTATCTCAAGACTTATTTTTTCCACCAGTTCATTTAGCCCATTCTTCAGGAATTATTGGGTTAGGTGGTGATTTGTCGTCTGAGCGCCTGCAATTAGCCTATAATAGCGGCATTTTTCCCTGGTTTGAAGATGGAGAGCCTATTACCTGGTGGTCGCCAAATCCAAGGATGGTTTTGTTTTTAGAGGAATTGGTAGTTTCTAAAAGCATGCATAATATTTTGAACAGGAATATTTTCAAAGTGACTTTCAATCAAAATTTCAGGGATGTGATTTTTAATTGTCAAAACATAAAACGGGAAGGTCAAAACGGAACTTGGATTACCAACGATATGATTGAGGCTTATTGTGGTCTTCATGAATTGGGAATTGCTAAATCAGTTGAGGTTTGGCAGGATGATCAACTCGTAGGCGGATTGTATGGTATCGATTTAGGTCATGTTTTTTGTGGTGAAAGTATGTTTTCTTTGGTTTCGAATGCTTCTAAAGTCGCTTTTATTGCTTTGGTCAACCAATTAAAAAATGAGAATTACAAACTGCTCGATTGTCAGGTTTATAATTCCCATCTGGAAAGTTTAGGTTGTCGCGAAATTGAACGCAATGAATTTATGGCAATTTTAAATAGCTTCTAATCCCGAGACTATAAACTGCCATTGTAATTTCAATTGGTCTTCCCAAGGCATAGCATGCACCCTTTTTTCTTTCATTTCAGTTTCTAATGCTGTGGCAGATAATTTGCCGGAAATTAATTCGTTTTTCCATTTGGTAAATTGGTCACTCCATTCGTTTAAATAAGTATCAGGCCAAACCAATTTTCTATCTTTTTTTGGAAAAATAAACAAAGGCATTTCTGAAACTAGGGTCAAGCAATCGCCTCCCAAACTTCTAATGGATTCCATTGAACTCGCATGAAATTGTGTCGCTGTTTTGGAATCATCCAAATTCAAAAAATGCTCTCGCATTTTTCCACCATCAGGACGTGTACAAAAACCTTCATCGATGCGTGTGAAGCCTTTTTCGCCTTTACGTTCTAAATCATATAAGTCATAACCCAGTTCAATCGTTTTGTCCTTGCAATCTTGTCTTAATTTTTTTGTTCTTTCAATCCAGGCTTCATCAATTAAAAACCAAGCACCATAACTTGATTTCATTCCGTGGAGTGAGGCATGTAGAGAAAAAGGAGTATTTGCTGTTTTCCAAAAATCATAAACAGCAGTGTTTTCAGGACGCAAAGCAGGAATTTTTCCTTCTATTGGATAACCAAATTCTAAATCCCGACCGGGTAATTCTCGTTGGACATGGAGTAAATATTGAGCTAAGTCAGTTTTAGTATCGGTATAGTTATACCATTTTAAGTTTTGTTTTTCACCATCAGGATTGGTATGAGGGACAATCCACCAACTGTATTTTTCCAATAAAAAATGGTTTTCCGGAAGGGAGGAAAAATAGGAAACTAATTTTTTTAAAAGCAATGGGCCAATAGGTTCATCAGCATGATTGCCTGCAATAAGACTAATGTTTTTAATGCCTTTCCCAAATTGGAAGCCTTGAATAGTATGACCTTCAACAGAAGTACCAATATTAATTCCTTCAGTTTCTGTTAGAGGTGTATCTAATATAAAATGGATATAATCGTATAAATTCATGGTGAATATTTATGAATTATAAAGATACAATTGAATCCCGAATAGCTTTTATTTTTAATAATAAAGTTCATGAAGAGAATCACAAAGGATTTTTAAGATTTCTTGAATTTCTTAAATCTGAGTTTCTTTTTAATATAAACGCTAAAAATTCAACTTCACAAAACTCCAATCCAAAGTTTTATACAAAACCAATTCGTTTTTTAAACTCGGTAAACCGATAATTAATTTCAAGGTTTCGTGAGCCATCATGGTGCCAATCATCCCGGGCAAAGTGCCTAAAACGCCATTAAAACTGCAATTAGGCACATCTTTAGGATTAGGTGGTTCTGGAAATAAATCACGTAAATTTTTACTTCCCTGATGATTAAAAACAGCTAACTGACCTTCGAAACCTAAAATACTTCCATAAACAAGCGGTTTTCCTAAAGTCACACAAGTATCATTCACTAAATATCTTGTGCTAAAATTATCCGAGCCATCGACTACGATATCAAAATCAGCAATAATTCTGGAAGCATTTTCAGCGGTTAGTTTTTCTTCGAAAGCCAAAACTCTAATTAACGGATTTAGTTTTTCGATAGTCGCTTTTGCCGTATTGGCTTTGCTTAATCCTAGTTGGTCTTCGGTATATAAAATTTGGCGGTGAAGATTATGAATTTCGATAGTGTCAAAATCAACAATGCCTATTGTTCCGACACCAGCAGTAGCAATATATTGTAAAATAGGACAGCCTAAGCCACCTGCTCCTATAACAAGTACTTTGGATTTTTTTAATTTTTCCTGTCCTTCATCGCCAATTTCAGGTAAAATGACTTGGCGATTGTATCGTAAAAAATCTTGTATTACGCTCATCTTTTATAAGGTTCTAAGTTGGTAAGTTGCTGAGATGCTAAGAATCTTAGTACCTCAGGAACTTTAAAAATAAGTTCTATCCCAATCTTTCCATACGGGCTCGTATCCACTTTTAGAAATGATGGATGCGATTTCGAAAGAAGAGCGTTCGTCACTAATTTCAAATTGTTCCAATGATTGCGGGTCTACAACATAACCACCCGGATTGGTTTTTGAACCGGCACTCATACTGGTAATTCCAATCGGGATAATATGATTGCGGAATTTTTCATTCTCTCGGGTTGATAACGAAATCTCTACATCTTCATTCCACAAGCGATACGCACAAATCAGTTGGGTTAAATCCTTGTCGTCCATTATGAAATTGGGCTTAATAACTCCTTCTGCGGGACGCAATCGAGGGAAAGAAACCGTGTATTTAGTTTGCCAATAGGTTTTTTGCAAATAATCTAAATGTAGTGCATTGAAAAAACTGTCAGTACGCCAATCTTCTAATCCTAATAAAACACCCAATCCTATTTTGTGAATTCCCGCTGAGCCGACTCTGTCTGGCGTTTCCAAACGAAAATCAAAATTAGATTTCTTACCCTTGGTATGGTATTGTTTGTACACTTCTTTATGATAGGTTTCCTGATACACTAAAACCGAATACACTCCAGCCTGATGCAATTGTGTGTATTCTTCTGTTGAAAGCGGTTGTACTTCTACGGATATTATCGAAAAATCCTTTTTGATTTGTTCAATAGCATTTAGAAAATAATTGATGTTTACAGTATAATTAGCTTCTCCGGTTACCAATAAAACATGGTCAAATCCTGCTTTTTTCAAGGCTTCAACTTCTAATTTTATTTCTGGATCGGTAAGTGTTTTTCGTTTGATTTTGTTGTCCAGACTAAAACCACAATAGGTGCAAATATTTTGACACTCGTTACTGAGATACAACGGAGCATACATCTGAATCGTTTTACCAAATCTTTTTTTGGTCAATTCATGACTTAACTGCGCCATTTGTTCCAAATACGGTTGAGCAGCAGGAGAAATTAATACCAAAAAATCATCTAGATTCCTTTTGATTTTTGCCAAAGAACGTTCCACGTCTGAGGCAGAAGTACTGTATATTTTAGTCTTAATGGTTTCCCAGTCGAATTGTTCAAAAACCGATTTAAATGTTGTCATTGTTTCATTTTTAGCACGAAAAATTTAACCGCAAAGGGCACAAAGATTCCGCTAAGTTCACAAAGTTTTGTGTTTACTATTTTTTATTGAACACAAAGTATTTCTATTCCGTCTCCCTCTCCTTTGGAGAGGGTTGGGGAGAGGATTACTCATATAAAAACGCTGTCAAAGGGCTCGATGCTATTGCATGCTTGTATTGTTGTCCTAGTCTGGCTTCGTAGGCTTTTCGGCCTGCAATTACGGCTTCTTTGAACGCTTCTGCCATCAATTTCGGATTACCGGCAACTGCAATTGCGGTGTTGACTAAAACGGCATCGGCACCCATTTCCATTGCTTTTGCCGCATCCGAAGGCGCTCCAATTCCCGCATCAATAATCACAGGAACTTTAGATTGTTCGATGATAATTTCCAGAAAATCAATCGTTTTTAATCCTTTGTTACTTCCTATTGGCGAACCTAAAGGCATTACTGCTGCTGTTCCCACATCTTCCAAGCGTTTGCACAAAACGGGATCGGCGTGGATGTAAGGCAAAACGATAAATCCTAATTTGGCCAACTCCTCTGTGGCTTTCAAGGTTTCGATTGGGTCGGGTAGCAGGTATCTTGGGTCGGGATGAATTTCGAGTTTTAACCAATTTGTTTCCAGAGCTTCTCTTGCCAATTGTGCTGCAAAAACGGCTTCTTTAGCATTTCTCGCTCCTGATGTATTAGGCAATAAATTGATTCCAGGATGTTTTAAATGCGATAAAATAGCATCGGTATCCGTTTCTAAATCGACACGTTTTAAGGCAACCGTAACTAATTCGCTCCCAGAAGCCAAAATAGCTTCTTCCATTTGGATATTCGAACCAAATTTCCCTGTTCCTAAAAACAAACGAGATTGCAGTTCTTTATCTCCAATTTTAAACAATGACGTTTCCATATAATTTTTCGTTAAGTTCAGTTATTAATTTTGTTTTGCTATCGCTTTCAGTAATCAATCCTGAAACGGCAATACCATGAATTCCTGTTTTGATGATGGATTCCACATCGTCAGTCAGGATGCCTCCAATAGCATAAACAGGTGTTTTTATTTGTTGCTCTTGCAGCTGACTCAGGATGTTTTGGTAGCCCTCTAATCCTAAAATCGGACTTAATTTTTCTTTGGTTTTTGTAAAACGAAAAGGACCTAAACCAATATAATCAGCCCCTTGATTGATGTGTTTTTGAATATCCTCAAAAGTATTTGCTGTACCACCAATGATTTTTTGGTTGCCCAGAATTGCTCTTGCATTGGCTATTTTCATGTCGCTTAGTCCTAAATGAACGCCGTCGGCATCAATTTCAAGTGCTAGCGGTACATTGTCGTTGATGATAAATGTGGCTGAATATTCGTTGCACAAGATTTTTACGGCTTCTGCCAAAGTAAACGTATCTTCTGAAGTAGCATTTTTGAAACGCATTTGAATCCATTGACAACCATGCTGTAAAGCTTGCTGAATGTTGTGCAATTGTGCTTCAATTGTGTTTCCTTGCGATATATATTGTAAACGCTTATACATAATGATGTCCTAATTGTGAGGGATTAGATAATAAAAAGTTTTCCGTATAATTTTTGCCGTTTTTGCAGGCAGTTAAAAGCTCTTGTTCTAAGGCCAGATTAGCGGTTATAGCTGCGGATAATACACAACCCGAACCGTGTTTTGGATGTATTTTGGCATTTTTAGATTCCAGTCTAAAAAATTGATTTGGTGTATGTAAATAATCGGTACCAATTTCTGTGGGATGATGTCCTCCTTTTAATAAAATAGAGCAGTTTTTGGATAGTTTTTCGGTAATAACTTCAACTGATTTTTCTTTGGAATCCAATTTTAAAATTTCATAATAATTGGGAGTTATCAGCTCTATTTCTTTCAAAATAGCAATCAAATCGTTTTGATTTTCAATAGTCAAAAAGTCAAATTCAGTAGTAGATCTTAAAACTGTGTCCCAAACTATTTTGGTTTTTGGCGAAAGCTTTTTTATCAAAAAAACAATCGATTTTAAATAGTCTAATGAAGGAACAATCCCAATTTTAACCGCTTTAATTTCATAAGCTTCGAATAGTGTTTCGATCGATTGTAATACAAAATCGAGTGCAGTCCATTCAATACTCACAAAATCATTTTCAGTCTGAATCGTGTTTGCCGTATTGATAGCAAAACCATATACCTGATGTTGTTCGAATGTTTTGACATCTGCCAAAACCCCAGCACCAGCCGAAGGATCAAAACCGGCAATGCTTATTACGAAAGGACGATTTGTTGACATAATTCGAAGTTTTTTATGGGTTGGTTTGTGTTCCAAATAGTGCCTAAAAGGGCTACATTATCAAAACCAGCTGCGAGTGTTTTTTGAATATTAGCAGATTCAATTCCACCTAACGCAACGAGTTTAGTTTGATGATTGGTTCGGTTTTGTATTGCGTTCAATAAATCGATTTTTGACTTGTAATTTTCTTTCGAAATACTATTATAAACAGGGCTTAGAAATGCATATTGAAAAAAGATTCTCAAATCGTTAAAGGCTTCTATAGTATGAATGGAAGTCGATAGATGAATCCTTTTTTCATTGTAATGATACAAAGTTTCGGGATTGATTTGTTCCCTCATTTTTTCTGAAAAATGGAGTCGATTAATACCTAAATCTTCTGCTATTTGATGCTCACTGTGTAAAACCAGTTTGCGTCGATATTCCAATCCAATAGCAGCTACAAAAGTTTTCATTTCTTCCGCTGAAAACTCAGGTTTTCTAACGTGCAGCAACTCCAATCCACGTTCAAAAAGAGCATGGATGGTGTTGATTTCGTTTGCTATTGCAATTGGATTGGAAATGACTATCATATTAAAATGTATCAAGTAAGAAGTATTAAGTATTAAGATTTTATGAGTTTTATTCCTTTAGTCTTGATACTTAATACTCAGAATCTTAATTCTTATGAATAAATTTCTTTACCCATTTCCACAAACTCTTCTGATTTTTCTTGCATACCTTTTTCGGCTTCGGCTACGTCACGAATTTCTTGTGAGATTTTCATTGAACAGAATTTCGGTCCACACATCGAGCAGAAATGAGCTACTTTAGCACCATCTGCTGGTAAGGTTTCATCGTGAAATTCTCTTGCAGTATCAGGATCTAATGATAAATTGAATTGATCTTCCCAACGGAATTCAAAACGCGCTTTACTCAAGGCATTATCACGGTATTGAGAACCCGGGTGACCTTTGGCTAAATCGGCAGCGTGAGCCGCAATTTTATAAGTGATCACACCGTCTTTTACGTCTTTTTTATTAGGTAGGCCAAGGTGCTCTTTTGGAGTAACATAACACAACATCGCACAACCGTACCAACCAATCATAGCAGCACCAATAGCTGAAGTAATATGGTCGTAACCTGGAGCAATATCAGTAGTTAATGGTCCTAAAGTATAAAATGGAGCTTCGTCACAATGTTCTAATTGTTTGTCCATGTTTTCTTTAATCATGTGCATTGGGACGTGACCTGGACCTTCAATAAATACTTGCACATCGTGTTTCCAAGCTACTTTTGTAAGTTCTCCTAGTGTTTCCAATTCGGCAAATTGTGCAGCATCATTCGCATCAGCAATAGAACCCGGACGTAAACCATCTCCTAATGAGAAAGCCACGTCATATTGTTTCATGATTTCGCAAATTTCTTCAAAATGCGTGTACAAGAAGTTTTCTTTGTGGTGAAATAAACACCATTTTGCCATAATCGAACCTCCACGCGAAACGATTCCTGTAACACGGTTAGCTGTTAAATGAATGTATCTTAAAAGTACTCCTGCGTGAATTGTGAAGTATGATACTCCTTGTTCCGCTTGTTCGATTAAAGTATCGCGGAAAACTTCCCAAGTTAAATCTTCGGCAATTCCGTTTACTTTTTCCAATGCTTGGTATATTGGCACAGTTCCAATTGGCACTGGAGAGTTACGGATAATCCATTCTCTGGTTTCGTGAATGTTTTTTCCAGTGGATAAATCCATGATGGTATCAGCTCCCCAACGGCAAGCCCAAACCGCTTTTTCCACTTCTTCTTCGATAGATGAAGTCACGGCACTGTTACCAATGTTGGCGTTGATTTTTACCAGGAAATTACGTCCTACAATCATCGGTTCACTTTCAGGGTGGTTGATGTTGTTTGGAATAATAGCACGACCTCTGGCTACTTCAGAACGCACAAATTCCGGAGTGATTTTAGATTTTGGAGTGTTGGCACCAAAACTGTTTCCTCCATGTTGGCATTGCATCGCTTTGGTTTGTTCGTTCAGTTGCTCGATGCGTTGGTTTTCACGAATGGCAATGTATTCCATTTCAGGAGTAATGATTCCTTGTTTAGCGTAATACAATTGGGATACATTCGCCCCTTTTTTGGCACGCATTGGTTGGTGTAAATATTCAAAACGCAAATCATTCAGTTTCTCATCATTCAAACGTTCTTTACCATAGTTTGAAGTGATTTCTGTTAATTCTTCTACATCTCCACGGTCTTTTATCCATTGCTCACGGATACGAGGCAATCCTTTTCTAACATCAATTTCGATATTTGGATCAGTATAAGGACCTGAAGTGTCGTAAACGGTTACTGCTGGGTTTTTCTCCACACCGCCTTTTGATAATTTGGTGTCAGATAGAGTGATTTCACGCATAGCGACTTTTATCGGGTGGATTTCACCATCGATGTACACTTTTGTCGAATTCGGGAAGGGCTGTCTTGATATTTTTTCTTCGTTGTTCATTTGTTTGAAGTTATGAGTTATGTGATATGAGTTATGGGTTTGGTATAACGTTTGGATTTTTATTGGAAATTTGTTATTCCTAGAGGCTAAATTGGAATTTGTTATTTAGTTTTTGGAATTTAAAATGTTTATCCACCCTGTGTAGCCGAAATAATTAAAATATCGTCCGTTTCGGATAGGAGGTGGCTGTTCCAATTGGATTTTGGAATTACGCTGTTGTTTATGGCTATAGCAATGCCATTTTGTTTTTGGGGAATTTCAATATCGAGCAAGGCTTGAATGCTTAGTGCATCTGCTTGAAATTGTTTGATTTGGTTGTTGATCTTTAGTTCCATTCCTTTTGATTTAGTATGAGTACTACTTTAGGAATGGCTACAATTGCCCAAAAATGGGACTATGGAAGTCATCTTACTTTTCCCTACGCTAGTATGAACTAGATCAGGTTCAGAGGGTAAAATCTCAGCCTGCGATTGCAGACACCCCTAAAGTGAGCGACAAATGTAATGAAAAAGTTAGAAATAAGATTTTAGAAGTTAGAAGTTTAACAATTTTATACTGAATACTTCTAAACTGAACACTATTTACTGTTTTCTTGTCCAGCAACTTTGTATGTGATCGTTAACCATTCCTGTTGCCTGCATGTGTGCATAAACTACGGTGGAGCCAACAAATTTAAAACCACGCTTTTTTAAATCTTTGCTAATGGCATCTGAAAGCGGAGTTGTGGCAGGAATGTCTTTGAGACTTTGGAGTTTGTTGTCAATGGGTTTGCCATCTACAAAACCCCAAATGTATTTCGAAAAACTACCAAATTCTTCCTGTACTTTCATAAATGCAATGGCATTGGAAATGGCAGAATATACTTTGAGTTTGTTTCGAATGATACCTGCGTCTAAAAGTAATTCCTGAATTTTGTCTTCCTGATAATCAGCTATTTTTTTATAGTTGAAATTATCAAACGCTGAGCGAAAATTTTCTCTCTTTGCCAAAATTGTGTACCAACTCAATCCCGCTTGAAAAGTTTCCAATATTAAAAATTCGAATAAAGTGGCATCATCATACACAGGTTTTCCCCATTCTTCATCGTGGTATTTTCTATATAAATCGTCTTTTTCGCACCAAGCGCAACGTGTTTTGTTATCCATGGTTTATTTGTTGTGAATGTATTTTTCAATGAGGTGATGTCCAAGGTAAATTAATGGTGTTAAAACAATAGCTAGTATTAATTTGAAGGTATAACCTGTGATAGACATGTTGAGGTATTGACTCGTTGTGATTTTTCCTGTGAGCCAAAAGGCAATTCCCGAAACGATAAAACTGTCAATAAGTTGGGATATTAAAGTAGAACCTGTACTTCGAAGCCAAATCATTTTTTTGCCGGTTTTGTTTCGCAAAAACCAAAAAATAGAAACATCGATTAACTGAGAAATTAGAAAGGCAATAATGCTGGCAACCATAATGAACAACCCTTGACCAAAAACGGCATAAAATTGTTCGTCATTAACCGTTTCTTTAGTGATAAAAGCAGGGATTTTTGTCCCGATGAAAAGAATCAGAATGCAATAAGCAATAAGTCCTGCGGTTATATAAGAGAGTTTTTTGACTCCGTCCTTTCCAAAATGTTCATTGATGATATCGGTGGTGATGAAAACAATAGGCCAGGGAAGAATTCCGAGGCTCATGATAAAGGGACCAATTTGAATGAGTTTTCCGCCTATTAATTCGGCTACAACAGCATTGGTAATAAATATTCCAGCGAGAATTAGATAAACAGTGTCTTTTTTGGATTGAAACATATTTCTGGATTTGATTCAACCAAATTTAGTTTCTTTATTTTGAATTTAAGAATGCGACAAAAGTTAAAATAAAAAAATAAATCCCATTCGAATGAACGAATGGGATTCAATATGATTGTGATCGAATTAGATTAACCTAAAGCAACTCTTTTGAAAGCTGAAATTTCTACATTGAATCCTTTAACATAATCACCAACTTTTTTACTGTCATCTTTGATGAAGTTTTGATCTAGTAAGGCTTTCTCTTGGTCTAAAGTAGTATTGTCAGAGATAAAACGTTGAATTTTTCCTGGAATAATTTTATCCCAAATTTGTTCTGGTTTACCTTCAGCTTTTAATTCAGCTTTAGCATCTTCTTCAGCTTGTTTTAAAACTTCTTCAGTTAATTGAGAGAAAGAAATATATTTAGGAACATTTTTTAAAGTTTTTCCTAAACGTTTTGCTTCTTCATTTTCTTTTTCGATGATAGCAATACGAGCATCAAGTTCAGAAGCAACGAAAGCTGGATCAAAATCTTTGTAAGATAATGTATCAGCTCCCATAGAAGCAACTTGCATAGAGATGTCTTTAGTTAATACGTCAGCATTAGGAACTGATGCAGAAATAGCTGTTAAAGCAGCAATTTTGTTAACGTGAACATAAGATCCAACGAAAGCACCTTCTACGATTTCGAAACCACCGATTTCAATTTTTTCTCCAATAACACCAGTTTGCTCGATTAATTTTTCAGCAACAGTAATTCCGTTGAAATCTGAAGCTAAGAATTCTTCTTTAGAAGAGAAATTGATCGCTTTTTCAACTAATTCTTTAGCTAAAGCTACGAAAGTTTCATTCTTACCTACGAAATCTGTTTCACAGTTTAAAGTAATGATAGCTCCTTTAGTTTTGTCTGCATTGATAAAGGAAACAGCTGCTCCTTCAGAAGACTCACGGTCAGAACGGTTATCAGCAACTTTTTGTCCTTTTTCTCTAAGGTTTTGTATAGCCTTATCGAAATCTCCTTCAGCTTCAACTAAAGCTTTTTTACAGTCCATCATTCCGGCACCTGTAGTTTGTCTTAATTTATTTACGTCTGCTGCCGTTATTGTTATAGTTGACATAGTATTTTATTTTTAAGGTTTAAAAGTAAAAATTCCAATCTTCAAATCCCAAATTCCAACGTTATCAGATAGTTAAAAAATCTGATTTTGGAATTTGGAATTTAAAATTTGGAATTTAAAAGTTTATTTATTCTTCAGTTGCTGGAGCAGCAGTTTCAGTTGCTACTGGAGCAGCTTCTTCAGCTACTACATCAGTAGTTTCTTTATCAGAACCTCTTTCAGAAAGTCCTTCGATAACTGCAGCAGTTACTAAAGATAAAATTTTATCAATTGATTTAGAAGCATCATCATTGGCTGGGATAACGTAATCTACTTCACGTGGATCAGAGTTAGTATCAACCATTGCGAAAACTGGAATGTTTAATTTTTGAGCTTCTTTTATTGCGATGTGCTCAGCTTTAATATCTACTACGAACAATGCAGCTGGAAGTCTAGACATATCAGCGATTGAACCTAAGTTTTTTTCTAATTTAGCACGAAGACGATCTACTTGTAAACGCTCTTTTTTAGATAACGTCATGAAAGTACCATCTTTCTTCATTTTATCAATAGTAGCCATTTTTTTAACTGCTTTACGGATAGTAACAAAGTTTGTTAACATTCCACCAGGCCATCTTTCAGTGATGTAAGGCATGTTTGCAGCAGCTGCTTTTTCAGCAACGATGTCTTTTGCTTGTTTTTTGGTAGCAACAAATAATATTTTTCTACCTGATGCAGCGATTTTTTTCAAAGCTTCGTTAGCTTCTTCAATTTTAGCTGCAGTTTTATATAGGTTGATAATGTGAATACCATTACGCTCCATATAAATGTAAGGAGCCATGTTTGGATCCCATTTTCTAGTCATGTGTCCAAAGTGAACACCTGCTTCTAGTAATTCTTTTACTTCTACTTTGTTTGACATTTTTTGTACTAGTTTACGTTCTGTTGAGTAAGCAATGCATAAATGGCGATTTCTCGGCTAAATGCATTTAGATGCTAAACTAATTTCTCACCTCAGTGAGACAACAACAACATTGTTTAAATTCAATAATAAATTCAATAAAGTCTTGCTCCTGTGAACAAGACAGGCAATATTAACGTTTAGAGAATTGGAATCTCTTACGAGCTTTCTTCTGACCGAATTTCTTACGTTCAACCATTCTTGGATCTCTTGTTAATAAACCTTCTGGTTTCAAAACACCTCTGTTTTCAGCATTTACTTCACACATTGCGCGAGCGATTGCCATTCTTACAGCTTCTGCTTGACCAGTTACACCACCTCCGTAAACGTTTACTTTTACGTCAAAGTTAGATGCATTTTCTGTCATAGACAATGGTTGCAAAACTTTGTACTGTAAAGTAGCTGTAGGGAAATAAGTTGCAAATTCTTTTTTGTTTACAGTGATTACTCCTGTTCCTTCTGAAACATAAACACGTGCAACAGCGGTTTTTCTTCTACCGATTTTGTGAATAACTCCCATTACTTAAGATCGTTTAGGTTAACAGTTCTAGGTTTTTGAGCTCCTTGTTTGTGCTCAGATCCTACAACAACATTTAAATTTCTGAAAAGTTCAGCTCCTAATTTGTTCTTAGGTAACATTCCTTTTACTGCTTTTTCAACTAAAGATGCAGGGTTTTTAGCTTGCAATACTTTAGCAGTTAAAGTTCTTTGTCCTCCTGGATAACCTGTGTGACGCATGTAAATTTTCTCGTCCATTTTGTTACCTGTAAGGTTGATTTTCTCTGAGTTGATAACAATTACGTTATCTCCACAGTCCACGTGTGGGGTATAGCTTGGTTTGTACTTTCCTCTTAAAATCATAGCGACTTTAGAAGCAAGACGTCCTAAGTTATGACCCTCTGCATCTACAACGATCCACTCTTTAGTAGAGTTTGCCTTTGTAGTTGAAATTGTCTTGTAGCTTAATGCGTTCACAATAAAAATTTTTTAATTAAACATTCCATCCCCAATAAAGGGGTTGCAAAAGTACAATTAATTATTTTAAATACAAATACCTTAAATGAATAATTTTTTTGGGTTTTTATGCTGATAATCAATCGGATATTTATTGTGCTTAAGAGAGCTTCTTTTTTATAATTCCAGTTGATGCTTTGGTTCTAAATTTATCATACATTTGATTTGAAAAATAAATTGATTATCTTGCAATCTTGCAATGGAAATAATGGGGTAAATATACTTCTTTTTTAGAGTTAGTAAAGTAGTGTTTTAAAAAATATTTTACTGTATCTCTATCTTGCAAACCACTAAAACTAAGACAATAAATTCATTATGAAAGTTAAAGCAACACTGAAGCAAATTGCCAAAGAATTGAATGTTTCTGTTTCTACAGTTTCTAAAGCATTGAATGATAGTCCTGAGATTAGTAGCCAAACTAAAATTAAGATTAAAGAGTATGCTAAACTTAAAAATTACAAACCCAATATCATTGGTTTGAATTTGAAAAACAGAAAGACAAAAACCATAGGAGTAATTATTCCGAATATTTTGAATTCTTTTTTTGCCAAAGTTTTTAGTGGAATCGAAAAAGTAGCCGATGAAAAAGGATATAATGTAATTACCTGTATTTCTAATGAATCGATAGTTAAAGAAATTAATACTTTAGAAATGTTGAGCAACGGAACTACCGATGGTTTTATTTTATCGGTTTCACAGGAAGCTCAAAAACTCCAGGATTACTCTCATTTTACCGATATTATTAATGAAGGAACGCCAATTGTGATGTTTGATCGCATTGCTGATGAAGTAGAATGTGATAAAGTTGTCGTAGATGATTACGATTCGGCATTAAATGTTACCCAAAGATTAATTGATACAGGTTGTAAAAATATTGCATTAATCTCTTCGGTAGATGATTTGAGTGTTGGGAAACTAAGAACCCAAGGTTATTTGAAAGCCTTGGCCGATAATGGAATTCCAGTAAATGAAAATATTATTCTTCGTACCAATTCTGAAGATGATATGAAAAAAAGAATTGAAGCTGTTTTTGAAAATAATACTATTGATGGTGTTTTTGCTTTAGACGAACGCGATTCGGTTGCAGCATTAAAAGTCGGAATTAAAAAAGGTTATAAAATTCCAGAGGAGTTGTCCATCATTGGTTTTGCTGACGGAATTTTAGCTTCCAGACGATTAACACCAAGTTTGAGTACAGTAAGTCAGCATGGAGTTGAGATTGGAGAAGTGGCTGCCAGATTACTGATCCAGCGTTTAGAAGCTGATGAAGAAAATGAAGCTCCTTATCAAACCGTTGTTATCAAAACTAATTTGAAAGAAAGAGAATCTTCTAGAACCAAAAAAAAATCCATTCTTAAAAATAAATAAGAATGGATTTTTTTATTTTTATTGCTGATTGCTACTGCATTCTGAAATCTAAATTCTGCAATCTTCAATCTAAAATCTTAATGCGCTTCCAGCCAGTTTTTCCCCATTCCTAAATCAACTACCAAAGGAACTTCTAACTTAAAAGCATTTTCCATTTCGTGTTGAATCATCGGTTTGATTTTTTCTAACTCATCATTGTGTACATCAAACACAAGTTCATCATGTACTTGCAATAACATTTTCGATTTCCAGTTTTCGGCAATCAATTTATTATGAATGTTGATCATCGCAATTTTGATAATATCAGCCGCCGAACCTTGAATAGGGGCATTAACCGCATTACGTTCGGCACCACCGCGAACAATAGCATTTTGCGAATTGATGTCTTTTAAATACCTGCGACGTCCTAAAACTGTTTGTACATAACCATGATCTCGGGCAAAATCAATTTGCTCATTAATATAAGATTTTAATCTTGGATACGATTTGTAATAAGCTTCAATCAATTCGGCACTTTCAGAGCGGGAAAGATTCGTTTGATTCGAAAGTCCAAAAGCCGAAACCCCATAGATAATTCCGAAGTTCACCGTTTTTGCATGACTACGTTGTTCGCGGGTCACTTCTTCTAAAGGTACATTGAAAACCTTAGAAGCAGTCGATCTGTGAATGTCTTCATTATTTTGGAAAGCCTTAATCATGTTTTCTTCGCCACTTAGTGCCGCAATCACACGCAATTCTATTTGAGAATAATCGGCAGAAACCAGAGTGTAATTTTCATCACGGGCAATAAAGGCTTTACGAATCAATCGTCCTCTTTCGGTACGAATAGGAATGTTTTGTAAGTTCGGATTATTAGAACTCAAACGTCCCGTTGCCGCTACGGTTTGCATATAATCGGTATGAACACGTCCTGTTTTGGTGTCGACTTGGTTCGGTAAGGCATCAATATAAGTGCTTTGTAATTTCACCATTTGGCGCCATTCGAGAATATCGCGTACAATTTCGTTGTCATTGGCTAAATAACTCAAGACTTCTTCGCCAGTGGCATATTGTCCTGTTTTAGTTTTCTTTTGTTTGGCTCCGCCAATTTTTAATTTGTCAAATAAAATATCACCGAGTTGTTTTGGTGAAGCCAAATTGAATTTCTCTCCAGCGGTTTCGTATATTTTTTGTTCCAGAGCATTGCTTTCGGCAGCCATTTCCACTGACATGCTTTTCAAAAACGGAACATCTAAGTTGATTCCTTCGGTTTCCATCGCTGCAAGGACAGGAACAAGCGGGATTTCGATTTCGTCAAATAGTCTTTGAGTAGCTGTTTTTTCTAATTCTACAGCAAATAATTCCTTTAATTGAAAGGTGACATCAGCATCTTCGGCAGCATATTCTTTGATGTCTTCCAAAGCGACGTCGCGCATTGATTTTTGATTCTTTCCTTTTTTACCAATTAAATCCTCAATGGATTTCGGAGAATATTTTAAATAAGTCTCTGATAAAATATCCATATTATGACGCATATCAGGATTAATCAAATAATGCGCAATCATGGTGTCGAATAATTTCCCGGCTACGCGAATGCCGTAATTAGCCAGTATTTTTAAATCGTATTTGATGTTTTGACCAATTTTTTCAATCGCTTCATTTTCGAAAAACGGAATAAATTTCTCTGCCAAAGCTTTGGCTTCGTCCTGGTTTTCAGGAAACGGAATGTAGAATCCTTTTCCTTTTTCGTAAGAAAAAGAAATTCCAACCAGTTCAGCGTGTAACGCATCTAAACCAGTAGTTTCAGTATCAAAGCAAACCGTAGTCTGTTTTTGTAAATTTTGCAATAACAATCTAATTCCTAAATCGCCTTGAATAATTTGGTACGAATGAGGTGTGTTTTCAAGCGTATTGTAAAATTGTTGGTGTGTTACCTCGCCATCATGAGTGGGAAGTGTACTTGAAAAAAGATCAAATTGCTCTTCGTTCTTAGGTTGTGGTTTTTTATATAGTTTTGCGTCAGGTTCCGAGTGTTGAGGGCTGCTTTCTCCAGTAGCTTTTGGTTTGAAAATGGCATCAAATTGTTCGGCCATTCTTCTAAATTCGAGTTCGTTGAATAAAGCATCTGTTTTTTCTACATCAGGAGTCGAAAGTTCATAGTCTTTTTCACAAAAAGTTACTGGACAATCCAGCAGAATAGTCGCCAGTTTTTTAGACAACAATCCCAGTTCGGCATTGGCTTCAATTTTATCTTTGATGGCTCCTTTTAGTTGGTGCGTATTGGCTAATAAATTTTCGATAGATCCGTATTCAGCCAGGAATTTTTTGGCTGTTTTTTCGCCTACACCCGGTAATCCGGGGATATTATCGGCCGAGTCGCCCATCATTCCCAGATAGTCAATTACTTGTTCCGGTCTTTGGATTTCAAATCTTTCTAATACTTCAGGAATTCCCCAAATCTCGATTCCGTTGCCCATACGAGCGGGTTTGTACATGAAAATATTTTCCGAAACCAATTGGGCAAAATCCTTATCAGGCGTAACCATAAAGACTTTGTAGTTTTCTTTTTCAGCTTGTTTGGCAATCGTTCCTATCAAATCATCGGCTTCATAGCCTGCCACTTCAATAATTGGAATGTGCATGGCGTTCAATAGGGCCTGGATATAAGGAACCGCAATTTTGATGGCTTCGGGTGTAGCATCACGATTGGCTTTGTATTCCGGGAACAATTCGTTGCGCAAATCACTGCCGCCTTTGTCAAAAGCCACCGCCAAATGGTCTGGTTTTTCACGCTTAATCACATCCATCAGCGAATTCATAAATCCCATAATGGCCGATGTATCCATGCCTTTAGAGTTGATTCTTGGATTTTTAATAAAGGCATAATACCCTCTAAAAATTAAAGCATAGGCATCGAGTAGAAAAAGACGTTTTTGAGCTGACATATTGAAATAATTTGGATGTAAAAATAAACAAAGCTTTTTAAAATCACTGTTTTTTGATTCAATCATTTAGTAAAGAAAGGTCTTCGAGAAGCTCAGACTGACAGTAATATTGAATTAAGAGATTGATTATTTGTTTTCCTTCAAGGTCAAAAAAAGGTCTTGCAGGATTTAAAATCGTAATCTTTTTCATGACTACAATATTTTGTTTAATAAAATACCTACATTTACAAAAGCTGTTTTATTAATATATGAATAAAAAACTACTTATAATTTTCTTTTTTCTTTCATTAGACAGTTATGCTCAGGGAGAAAGTAATATTTGGTATTTTGGAGGAAATGCGGGATTAGATTTTAATAGCGGTAGCCCAGTAGCTCTTACAGATGGTCGTTCATTTTCTTTTTCAGCTTGCGCTTCTATATCAGACTCGAATGGGCAATTGTTATTTTATACCAATGCTTTTTATATTTGGGATAAAAATCATATGGTGATGCCTAATGGCAGCTTTTTATTAGGGCATGCTAATGCAACACAAGGAGCAACCATAGTCCCTAAACCAGGATCGTCAAATTTATATTATCTGTTTACAGTAGATTATGAAGGAGGACCGAATGGGTTTAGATATTCAGTAATAGATATGAATCTTAACGGTGGTTTAGGTGATGTTACAGCCGAAAAAAATGTACTAATTTATACTCCTACAACTGAAAGACTAGCTATAGTTAGACATGCTAATAAAATTGACTATTGGGTAGTTACCCATGGTCCTGGCAATACTTTTTACAGTTATTTACTTACTGCTTCAGGTTTAAACGTGACTCCTGTACTATCTAATGTTGGTACATTGGAGTTGACTAAAAGCAATTATCAAGGTCAGATGAAAATATCCCCGGATGGTTCTAAATTAGTGATTGTTCATAATGTAATGAATGCTGAAATGTTTGATTTTGACAATAGCTCAGGATTGATTTCAAATCCTATAATTTTAAGAACTAATCAAGGTAGTGGTGCTGAAATGTATGGTGTGGAATTTTCACCGAATAGTAGGGTTTTGTACCTTTCTTTACAAGGGAATGAGACAACACAAAACGGAATTATACAATACGATTTAAATTCCAACGATATTGTTGGTTCTGCATTTACTATGTTAACTCCTAAGATAATAAGACCAATGGCACTTCAATTGGGACCGGATGGGAAAATTTATGTTGCTAAATATGGTAAATTAGGAGTGATCAATTATCCAAATCTTATAGGCTTATCATGTGATCTCCAGCAAGAGGCTGTTGATTTAGGTACTGGAAGATGTTATAATGGCTTACCTGGTATCGTTTCATCATTTTTATTTAAATCTGAAATCGATGTTGAAAATTTATGTTTAACGCAAAGTACTCAATTTAAATTGCATACTAATCACACTATGACATCTGCCACTTGGGATTTTGGAGACGGGCATACTTCTAATGATTTAACTCCTACACATATTTATACTTCGGCAGGAACATATACTGTTTCAGTTCAGGCAGCGAGTGCTATAGATAAAACCATTACAACTAGAGAAATTACTATTTCGCCAATACCTACCGCAACTCAACCTACTTCTATTTTGGCTTGCGATGATGATAATGACGGTCTGTATGCTTTTGATCTAACAACGCAAAATCCCATGATACTAAATGGTCAGGATCCAGCTATTTGTACTGTGAATTATTTTGCAAATGCCGATGATTATGCAAATAATGTAGCAATAACTGATTCCAAAAACTATAGCAATAAAGCTCCTTATCAACAAGAAACTATTATTGCAGAGGTTTCTAATACAGTAAATAAAGATTGTAAAAGCACTACTACATTTACTATAGATGTATTTGATACACCCAAACCGGGTACAGGTATTACTAATTTAGCTATATGTGACAATTCAAGTGTAGGTAGTGATGCCGACGGTAAAGTGGTTTTAGATTTAACTCAAAAGACTAGTAGTATACTGAATGGTCAATTGGCTACTCAATTTTTGATTTCATATTACAAAGATTCAGGTTTATTGCAGTCCATTTTGACTCCTGAAGCTTATCAAAACACAAATACAACCGAAACTATTTATGTGAAAGTAGTCAACAAAGATAATCCAGATTGTACAGCGACAACTTCATTTAAGATTGAAGTTTTAGCTTTGCCACTTATAGCTAATACTGTTGATCTAAAGCAATGTGATGATAATATCGATGGATTTAGTGTTTTTAATTTAGAAGAAGCTATCAGTAAGATAACGGCTAGTGTGGGAACTCAAACTATTGCTTTTTTTGAAACTGCTTTGGATGCTCAAAACAATACTAATCCGATTCCGAATCCAACAAATTATACTAATCAAACCGTTAGCACAGACCAGGTATTCGTTAGAGTGGCTAATACGAATAACTGTTTTAGAATCGCCCAACTCAATCTTATAGTATCGACCACCCAAATCCCCTTAACTTTTAAAAAGAATTTTACTCAATGCGATGATGCCATTTCCGGCACCAACATAGATGGAATCGCTTCTTTTGATTTTAGTGAGGTAACGAATCAAATTCAGAGTATATTTCCAATTGGACAACAATTTGATATTAGATATTATAGAAATTTAACTGATGCACTTGCTGAAAAAAACAGCATTTCGGATATTTCAAACTATAGAAATATTGGATATCCAAACACTCAAAATATTTATATCCGTGTAGATAGTAGATTAAATAACGATTGTTTGGGACTTGGGAATCACATAACACTCACCGTCGAACCTATTCCTATTGTACAATCAATGAAACAAAATCATTGTGATGACAATCAGGATGGAGTCTATGCTTTTGACACTTCGGCTATTCAAACCAATTTATTGAATGGATTGACCAATGTCACGGTTTCTTATTTTGATCAAAACAATAATCGGCTTTCGAGTCCGTTGCCAAATCCTTTTATAACAGTTTCGCAAACCTTAAAAGTAGTGATTACCAATACTACTTCAACGGCTTGTTCGTTTGAAAGCAGTTTACAGTTTATTGTCGATAAATTACCACAGGCTTTCCCAATTGCTCCATCGCTTACAACTGTTTGCGATGACGAAATTGACCCTGTTTTACAAGATGGAAAATATGCTTTTGATACGTCGGGTTTTCAAACTGCAATTCTGGGAGGGCAAACAGCTATGAGTGTAAATTATTTTGACGGAAATAACAATCCACTTTCCAGTCCGTTGCCGAATCCTTTTTTAACTGCTACCCAAAATATAAAAGCAGAAGTTTTCAATCCTGTAAATCATACTTGTTCTGCAACAACAGTTATTCCTTTTGTGGTCAATCCTGTCCCTAATATTCAATTAATCGGTGATGAATTAGTGTGTAGTGACTTGCCTACTTTTACCAAAGTCATCAATGCAGGATTACTGGACGAAACTCAAAAAAACAATTTTGCCTATTCATGGACATTAGATGGAAACCTAATTGTGGGCGAAACAAATTATGATTTGATTGTTAATAAAAAAGGAGTGTACCAAGTAGAAGTAATCAATAACCAAGGCTGTTCCAGAACAAGAACTATAACCGTAAACGCATCCGATAAAGCAGCAGTACAAGTGGATATTGTTGATTTGTCTTCGCAAAACAGCATAACCATTTTGGCTACAGGAGCTGGGGATTATGTCTTTTCTCTTGATGATGAAAATGGTGATTATCAAACCAGTAATATATTTGCCAATGTTCCTGCTGGGATACATAATGTTTTTGTTAAAGATTTAAATGGTTGTGGAATTGTTTCACAAGAAGTGGCTGTTTTAGGAATCCCGAGTTATTTTACGCCCAATCAGGACGGATATAACGACACTTGGAACCTAAAAGGAGTAAATACAGTTTTCAATCCAAAAACTACTGTCCGAATCTTTGACCGTTATGGAAAATTGATAAAAGAAATCAATCCGATGGGTGATGGCTGGGATGGTACCCGTTTAGGACAGCAAATGCCGGCAGCTGATTATTGGTATTCGATTCAGCTTCAGGATGGCAGAATTTTGAAAGGACATTTTGCATTGAAGAGATAGCTTGTTATTTGGGTGTACCATCAGCACTAAAAAGGGGCTGACTTCCTTTGCAGTCATGCGCCCCTTTTTAGTGCTGCTGTCGTGCTATCCGCTCCGCTGCGGCGGATTGCTTCTATCACTCACGCGGTTAAAGGAAAAGAATGACGTTTTGTGTATTCAATTGATATACGGCTAAGGTTTAGTAGTTACTTCTAGTAATTTACACGGTATCTGGTTCTCGATTGCATCGAGGACCTATTTAAATTAAGAGATAATCCGTAGCGTTTGCAACGCGGATTATTAAAACAAAAGCTTTTCGATTGAACGAGGAAGCTTAATGAGCCGCGTTGCAAACGCTTTGTTTTTGTTTTTTCAAGAAAGTAGACACTCGATGTAATCGAGCGCCAGATGGAGTTTTTCGTAAACCATAAAGTGAACCTAGAATAAAATCAGCTATTTCGCCAAACCGCTGTTGAACTAAACCTTCGGTAGCACTTACCGTAGTTTTAGTACCTTACGAATATAATTAAATTTCGTAAGTTATGGCTACAAAAAAAAGCATCCAGAAGATTTAAGAGAAAATAAAATTCTCAATCA
>NZ_JAAAPM020000029.1 GCF_009909155.2 Flavobacterium undicola | reverse complement strand
AGCTTTGCAAGCTTCATCATTTGGCAATTCTTTTATAAAGTTTAGTATGCTTTGTCCTTCAAATACTTCCATAACGACTGTTTTTAAAGACATAAAAATACAGAAACTAAATGACTAACTCAAAATAATTTTATTGCACAATTTTTTCTATTATGTTTAAAGGTTATGATTTCTACATTTGTTCCTTGAATAGGAAGAATAGCCCATCCCAAAGACAAAAAAAACAACCTGTAGTGTGACATTTGATATAGAGATTCAAAAACGGGAGGTAGAAGTAGGAGTTAGGATCTATTTTGTATTATAATAAAGCAAAAGCTGTTTCTGTTTTTCAAGTTTAAAATGAATGGAGTATTTAAGGAAAAAATATAATAGAGAAATTTCTTTTGATTTCGTACTCATTAAAAATGTGAAAAACAGATTAAATTAGGGCACACATGAAACACATTGGGCATCCATTATTCAATGATGAGCGCTATGGTGGTCATTTGATTTTAAAAGGAACTACGTTTACCAAATACAAGCAGTTTATTGAAAATTGTTTTAAAATCTTACCAAGACAGGCTTTGCATGCAAAAACATTGGGTTTTGTGCATCCGAATACGGGAGAATTGATGCGTTTTGATACCGAATTACCACAGGATTTTCAAGATTGTATCGAAAAATGGCGCAATTATTCCAAATCACATGCTACAGAAGAAGAGGAGTAGTTTGAATGATTTTTAAACGTCTGAATACATAAAAAAAATCGGAACAGGATTAACTCCTCTTCCGATTTTTTTATGTCTTGTTATTCGATGTTTGGACTGTAATTATTTCTTAACGATTATTTTGTCTACTGAAACAAAATTTCCTGTGCTTCCAAAACCAGTTCCGTCTTTTTTGTACCAATTCCCGTGTTCTCCCACTACACTAACTGTTATGTTATAGTTTCCTTTTGGTAAAACAGGACTAAGGAATTTTAAAGCGTTTTCGGTGTATTTGCAATACATATCAATAGTGGACGATAGTATAGTTTTTCCTTTTTTATTTTTGATTACGATAGAAGCATAACCGCCATCTACTTTTGAAGTGCCATAAAAACCAACTTGCGTTCCCTTAAAATCAACTGAAAAAGAAGCTCCTTTAGCATCTGATTGACTTATTTTGGACGATTTATCTTGTGACCAATTCCCTGAATATTGAATCGCTTTGGTATCAGTATTTTCAATTTCGATTCCGTTTATCTTTGATGTAGACCAAGTACCTTTTGCAATATCTATTTGCCAACTTTGTTTGTAATCCGGAAGTGAAATACTGGTTCCGGTTACTAAAAGTGGTTGCCAAACATAAGTCGCCGCCGAATTTTGACGAGGAAAAGCCCAACGATCTCCCATGAATAGATAAGTGGTGTCTTTTGAACCGACGATTGGAAGTACAAATGTAGATTGCGAATTCCAGGTTAATGAATCTTTAGGAGCAAAAATACCTTGAGATTTCCAAGGCCCTTTTAATGAAGTAGCAGTAAAATAGTAATTATCATTTCGTTCCCAAGAAGTTAATTCAGAACCTAACCAAAAATAAGTATTGTCTTTTTTAATGATCACCGGTGCTTCGCAATGCGATGTCATATCTTTTACCAATTGTTCAGTTACACTTTTGTAATCATCACTCAGTTTATATAAATTTCCCGAGTGCGTAATGATGTAACCGCTGCCATCGGTATCTTGAAAAGTACCCATATCCCATTTTTTGATGGGTTTGCCATCAAAAAGTACTGGCCCTTGGAAAGTATATTCGCCATTGATGGTTTTTGAGGTTGCATAACCCACATATTGGTCTTTGTATTTAAGGTCATCGGCGTGCATGTACATGATGTATTCTCCGGTTTTAGGACATTTCATCACTTTAGGTCTTTCGCCAACACGATTTGGACCTAAATTACCTGATTTTTGTACAGGCAAGGCCATTTTTTCAAATTTCCAGTTGTATAAATCAGTTGAAGAATAACAACTAAATCCATTAAAAGCATTATTATCGTCGCTTTTGTATTCTCCAAAAAGGTAGTATTTGCCGTTGTCTTTTATAATGTTAGCTCCATGCGCGCTAACGACATTTCCATTGTTGTCAAACCATGGAATTCCCGAATAAATAGCGTCAATTTTTCCTTTTTGGGCTGTAGCCAAAGTATAAATACTAAAGAATGCTATTGTCAGTATTGTCTTTTTACTGTTTTTTAAAAACATGAAAACTAGATTTTTAGAAATTATTTTGTCTTAGGAGATACGTTAAAATTAAGTACGTTTTCATTGCTATGTTTTTCACTATCCTGAATCGTATCTGCCGTTACGTTTTTAAGAAAGATATTTTTAATAGGTAATTCTTTTTCACCTTTAATTCTGGAAATGAATTTTACGTTTTTAGCATGAACATTGGTCGAATACACATTCGAGATAGGCGTTAAACGACGTTCCACTGTTGGGACTAAATTTTTCCATTGGTACAAAACATCGGTTTCAATGCCCAGAATTCCAAAATCCAATTTGCTTCCTTTAATGTTTTGAACATAAATGTTTTTCACATAACCGCCCATGCGTTCATTGGTTTTAATGAATACCAAATTGAACATTTTTGCTCCGTCTAAAACTTCGCAATTGTCAATGAAAACATTTTCTATTCCGCCAGAAAGTTCACTTCCCACGGCCAATAATTGGTGTCCGTTTTTGATGATGCAATTTCGAATAATTAAGTTTTTTGTTGGAGTTTTTGAGCGCCATCCTTCAGGATTTCTTCCTGATTTTACGGCAATGGCATCATCACCCTGGTCGAAAGTTACGTTTTCTACTAAGATGTTCTGACTCATTTCAGGATCAAAACCATCGTTGTTATGACCATGTGCATAGATGTTTAGATTTCGAATAATAATATCCTTAGAAAGATACATATGAACGGTCCAAAACGGACTATTGGTTATTGAAATTCCATCAAGTAAAATGTTTTCACTTCGGTTGAATTGAATAAATTGCGGACGAAGATTTGCCGTATCGTTTACCATCACTCGTTGTTCAATAGGAACATTTTGACCTGATAAATTGTACAGTCTTTTTAAACTATTCATGTGACCTGCGGGACGATCAGCCCATTTTTTCCAAAAATCCATTTTTGCTTTAATGCCACCTTCTCCGGTAATAGCGATGTTTTTACATTGGTAAGCATAAATTAATGGGGAATAATTGTAGCATTCTAATCCTTCCCAGGTGGAATGTACGGCAGGTAAATAATCGTTCGGATTATCTGAAAAAAGCAGTAAAGCTCCTTTGTTTAAATGTAAATTGACATTGCTTTTAAAGTGGATTTTTCCGGTAAGCCATTCTCCTTCCGGAACAACAACAATTCCGCCTCCTGCTTTGTTTGCCTGGTCAATAGCCTTTGCAATGGCTTGGGTAGTTTTATTTTGGTCTCCTTTGATAGCGCCAAAATCAGTGATTAAGAATGTGGCACATTTGCTAAAGTCAGGAGTTTTAATCTTAGTGGTTCCAAAAGGTGCTTTAACTTTTGTTTCTTTTTGAGTCACCTTTGGAGGATCAATTTTGAAAGAATAAAGTGAAAGTGAAAGAATTAGTGAAGCACACAGAATAATTTTTTTCATTAAAAGGTAATTTTGATTAATTATATAAAAACTGAAATAATCCAGTTGGGTTTTAATTGCTTTCCATTTTTTAATGGAGTAAGCAAATATATAAAAGCCTTTAAAGAAAACTATCCTGATTAAAAACAGATACCCCGCTTAAATTGCTTCAAGCGAGGTGTTTTATTTAGTAGCCCAATTTTATTCAGCAGGTTCTAAATTGGTGCTTACGGCAATTCTGTTCCAGGCATTGATGGTAACTACTGCCATAATAATTTGTGCAATTTGGTTTTGGTCGAAAAATTGTTCGGCTTTTGCATAAGTTGCATCCGATAATCCTTTATTGGAAATCAAGGTGATTTCTTCCGTAATAGCCAAAATTGTTTTTTCTTTTTCCGAAAATAATTGGGTTTCGCGCCAGGCATTTAATAGAAAAATACGTTGGGTAGTTTCTCCGTATTTAAGTGCATCTTTAGTGTGCATATCGATACAAAAGGCACAGCCGTTGATTTGGGAAGCACGAATTTTAATTAATTCTTTCTCGATTTTTGATAATTGAATAGTGCCTAAATAACCTTCTAAGGCATACATGGCTTTAAAAGCCTGGGGTTCTGTTTCGTTGATGTTTACTCGCTTGCTCATAGTTTTATATTTTAATAAAGCAAAGGTCAGCAATAAGAAACAGTAAAAACTTAAACTGGTTTAAGAACGCTTTTTTTTCCTGATTTCGCTTAAATATTCAGGGGAGAATCCCAAAAAAGAAGCAATGAGGTATTGAGGAATGCGTTGGACAAATTCGGGTTGGCTTTTACAAAGCTGTTCGTAAAATTCTTCTTTTGTAAAATCATATAGATATTTTATTCTCATTTGCGAAGCGGCGTAAGCACGTTGATAAATGAATCTAAAATAGCGCTCCATTTTAGGGAATTCTTTTAAAAGTTTTTCCTGGGCCTCGCGCTCAATAACCAATATTTCTGATTTTTCGACAGCCTGAATATAAAAAGAAGTTGCTAATCCATGTTCGTAGGCAATGTTATCAGTAATCCACCAGTTTTCTATGGCAAATTCGGTGGTTTGTTCAATTCCTTTGTCGTTGATAAAAAACTTTCTCAAACAGCCTTCAAGAACAAAAAAATGCGATTTGCAAATAGCACCTTCAATGAGTAGATTCTCTTTTTTTTGAACAGTTATTGTTTTAAAAAAAGCAGCAATTTCCAGAAATTCTTCTTCATTTATTTGGATAAACTTCTCTAAATGTTTCTTAAGTATTTCTGACATATTTTTTAACGGAGCTATTTATTAGAAGTTTAAACACAGCGATGTTCAAATTTAAGGATAAAAAATATATTTCCAGTAGTACTTTTGTTTAAAATCCTACTACTTTTCTGATTATTATTAAGTATATTTATCATGCAAACATATTGGTATATACTTAATCGAATGAAAGAAGGAAAACCTACATATGAAGATTTATTGGCTAAGATAAATGTTCAAGAACAAAAAATGAATAAAGTGAAACGCTTGTATCTTTTTATAAGTCGGATCAATCAAATAATTGTTCGTGCGCAGGATAGAAATCAGCTTTTTAAAGAAGTTTGCAATATTGCTGTTGAAATAGGAGGTTTTCAAATGGCCTGGATTGGGATGATTGATCCGGATACTCAAGATGTAATTCCTGTGGGAATGGCAGGTTATGATCAAGAATATTTGTCGATGATAAAAACAATTTCTACCAAAATTGAAAAAGAAACAGGAAGAGGACCTGCCGGAATAGCTATTAGAAAAGGGAGTTATTATGTTTGTAATGCTATTGAAGACGACTCTAATACGGAGTTGTGGAGAGTAGAAGCTTTAAAAAGAGACTATCGTTCCCTGATTGCCTTACCTATTAAAATGTTTGATAAGACAATAGGTGTTTTTATGATTTATGCTGCCGAGAAAAATTATTTTGATGATGAAGAAATAAGTCTACTAAACAATGCTACTACAGATGTCTCTTTTGCTTTAGAGTTTTTTGAAGAAGAAATAAAGAGAAAACAAGCTGAAGAGGCTGTTGTTCAAAGCGAAAAAAGATTTCATACACTAACCGAAGTTTCTCCTGTAGGGATTTATAGAACCGATTTGACTGGAGCTACAACTTATGTCAACCAACGTTGGACTCAAATAGTAGGAATTACTTATGATGAATCCATGGGTAGCGGTTGGTATATAGCGATTCATCCTGAAGATCGGATCAAATTGTATAACGAATGGAAAAAAGTAGTAGGAAATAGACAAAGGTCGGTTTTAGAATATCGTTTTATGAAAGCTGACGGAACCATTGTTTGGGTAATAGGTCAGGCAACTCCCGAAACCAATGCCGAAAATAAAATCATAGGGCTTATTGGAACCATTACTGATATCACCCAGCGTAAACAAGCCGAAGATAAGTTTGTTAAAACCAGTAAAAAGATGGAAGCTATTATTGAAGCTATTCCAGATATGATGTTTGAAATTGATTTAGAAGGAACGATTTTTAATTATTATACTCCAAAAAATGATTTGTTATTATTGCCGCCGTCTGAGTTTCTTGATAAAAAGATTATTGAAGTCCTACCTGCAGATGCTGCCGCTGTTTGTCTCTCAGCATTAAAAGAAGCAAATGAAAAAGGTTTCTCCAGAGGAAAACAATATTCATTAGAGTTAAGCATTGGCAAATGTTGGTTTGAGTTATCATTAGCTCCTATGAAAGAAGATGAAAGTAAAGAAAAACACTTTATAGTTATCTCCAGAGATATTACCGAACAAAAAATTGCTGACGAGGCTTTGCTAAAAAATAAAGAAAGATATAGTGGTTTATTAGATAATCTTGAAGCACGAATTGTGGTTTATGATGCTCATGGCACTATTATTATGTGCAATAGTAAATCGGCCGAATTATTAGGTTATACTACCGAAGAATTGATGTCAGGCAATAATGAATCTTTAAAATGGAATTTTTTGAATGAGGATTATTCAGAAATGCAGATTGAAAATCATCCTATCAATCAGATTATTCATTCTAAAAGAGCGATTAAAAATTTCCCATTAGGAATTATTGAACCTATTAAAAAAACGATTGTTTGGGTTTTAGTAAACGGATTTCCAATGCTTGATGATAATGGAGATATTCAAGAGGTCGTTATTAGTTTTATTGATGTTACAAAGCAAAAAATGATGGATTTTGAAATTAAAAAAGCCAAAGATCAAGCCGAAGCAGCTAATAAATCGAAAACAGATTTCCTGGCTAATATGAGTCATGAAATCAGAACTCCGTTGAATGGGATTATAGGCTTTACTTCGTTGTTAATGGAATCAAAATTAGCAGAAACCCAACTTAAATATATGCTGACAATTAATGAATCGGCAACTACATTGATGGATATTGTAAATGATATATTGGATTTTTCTAAAATTGAAGCAGGAAAATTAGAATTAAAAATAGAAGAAATCGACCTGTTTGCATTAACAACTCAGGTGATTTCATTGTTTAAGTATCAGGCAAGTCAAAAACAAATTGATTTGGTTTTAAATATTGAAGAGAATGTGCCACAGTTTTTGTTTGTTGATACATTACGGATAAAGCAAATTATTATTAATTTATTGGGAAACGCCATAAAGTTCACCCAAAAAGGAGAAATACGATTAGAAATCAAAACCATTTTACCCGTCGAAGACCATTTTATCAATCTTTGCTTTTCTGTAAAAGATACTGGAATTGGGATTCAGCCCAAGAACCAAGACAAAATCTTTCATTCTTTCGAACAAGAAGATAATTCTACGAGTCGTCAGTTTGGAGGAACAGGACTTGGATTAGCTATTTCTAATCAGCTTTTGAGTTTAATGAGTTCCACTTTACAATTAGAAAGCACTTTCGGACAAGGCAGTAATTTTTATTTTAACATCAGATTAAAAAAATCGGATATGCAAAATCAGCAATTGCTGAAAACAAATGATGAGTCAATTATGAAAAATATTTTAGGAACCAAAAAAGTTTTAATTGTTGAGGACAATAGAATTAATATGTTTTTAGCAAAAACATTGATTCAAAAAATCATTCCTGATTGTCTTATTCTAGAAGCTATTGATGGTGATGAAGCTATTGAACAATATAAAATTCAACAACCGGATATTATTTTGATGGATATTCAAATGCCTAATAAAAACGGATTTGAGGCCACTTATGAAATTAGAAAAATAGAACAAAATAGTTTTACTCCTATTGTTGCCCTGACAGCAGGAATATTTGTAGAAGAAAAAGAACAATGCTTAAAATCGGGGATGAATGATTATATTACAAAGCCTATTATTGTTTCTGATTTAGAAACAATTTTATTTAAATGGTTGAGTGATTAGTTTGTTTTTTTATAACTCCAAACGGCTAAACCATTAATTATGATAGCATAAAAAACAATGATGAAAAAAGGCTTAGCAATATCAGAAAATGTAGCTCCTTTAAGCATTACCATTCTGATAATTTCGACAAAATAGCGAATAGGATTGAACAAAGTAATTTGTTGTGCCCAATTAGGCATACTTTCAATAGGGGTGAATAATCCACTCATTAAAATAAAAATCACGGTAAAAAACCAAGCAATAAACATGGCTTGTTGTTGGGTTTCGGTATAATTGGAGACTAATAATCCAATTCCGAGAATCACAAATAAATAAACTGAGGTAAAAAAGTAGATAAGTCCCACGCTTCCTAACATTGGAATGCTGAAAACCAGCTTAGCAATAATCAAACCTACTGTTAGAATTACTAATCCCAATACCCAAAATGGAAATAATTTGCCAATAATGAATTGGTGTTTTTTTATGGGTGTCACATTAATTTGTTCCAATGTTCCTATTTCTTTTTCCCTAACGATATTCATTGCCGACAAAAACAACGACAGCATAGTAACCAGTAAAACTAAAATTCCGGGAACCATCAATGTTTTGTAATTTAAGGTGTTGTTGTACCAAAAGGAAGGAATACTGATAATGCTTTGCGGCTGTATAAAAGAAGCATCATTGTATTGATAAAGCTGGCTTCTTATTTTTTGATTGTAACTGCCAATAATTTGGTTGATGTACACATTTTCAATTCCGGCAGCAGCTCCGTCAATGGCATTAATACTTACGGATAAGCTTGTTTTTTTGTCAGTTAAAATATTGCGTTCAAAATGATTTGGGATTTCGAGTATCACATCTACTTTTCCTTTTTGCATTTGTAGGTTAGCCTCTTTTTTAGAAGAAAAATTTTCAATAATGTTGAAATAATTAGAAGATTCAAACTTACTAATCAATTCTCTGGATGCTTTTGAATGGTCCTGGTCAATATAAGAAAACCGAATGTTTTTTACTTCAAAACTGGCCGCATTGGACAAAATCAGTAATTGAACAAAAGGCAATACAAAGAGAATAGGCAACATCGCTTTATTTCTAAAGATTTGTCGGAACTCTTTTTGTATGATGAATAATATCGTTTTCAAAATTGTCGGTTTAAAATTTAATTTTCTAAAAATCTGCAATCTCAATTTATTCTAGTCTGATTTTATATTTTTTAATACTTAACAGAATAAAAAATAAAGTCATTCCGATAAGAATCAAGGTTTCTTTCCAAATTATAGTTATAGTCGCTCCTTTGAGCATGATGGCTTTGATGATGATGATAAACCATTTGGCCGGGATAATATTGCTGATAATTTGTAAAGGAATCGGCATACTCGAAATGGGGAATATAAATCCCGATAAAATAATTACTGGTAACATTAATCCCATTAAGGACATCATCATAGCGGTTTGCTGTGTTTGGGCAATGGTTGAAATTAGGATTCCCAATGAAAGTGCTGTTATGATAAAAAGAATACTTTCGGCTGCCAATAAAAACAAGCTTCCCTGAATAGGCATTCCAAAAACAAAAACTCCCAAAAGGACAATTACAGTGGCATTGATTATCGAAAGAAAAACATAAGGAAACACCTTGCCTAAGATTACCTGTAATGGATTTAGCGGCGAAACGAGCAATACTTCCATGGTCCCGAGTTCTTTTTCTCTGGTAATCGATATAGATGTCATCATGGCTGATACCAGCATTAAAATCACCGTCATTACTCCGGGAACAAAGGTAAAAACGCCTTTTAATTCAGGATTGTAATACAGCTGGGTTTGAGTGTCTATAGTATAAGTTTGGATATTCGTTTTGTTTACTTCCAGGATATAATTTTGCAATATCGCATTGGTATAATTCGTAATGGTATTGGCAATATTGGGATCAGTGGCGTCGGTAATGATTTGTACTTTTCCCTGTCTAGCTGTTTGCAGGTTTTTGCTAAAATTATTTTCGAAAATAACAACAGCTTTGACTTTTCCTTTTTCGAATATGGATTGTATTTGTGATTCGCTGCTTATGGTTTGTTCAATGTGAAAATATTGAGAAGCACTGATTTTGTTGATGATTTTTTGTGTTTCGCTGTCTTTTGATTTATCTAGAATAGCAATACTGACATTGTTGATTTCATTAGTAATGGCAAAACCAAATAACATGATTTGGGCAATAGGCATCCCAAAGAGAATAAACATCGAGCGTTTGTCTCTAAAGATGTGATAAAATTCTTTTTTTATAAAGCCAAGAAATCGTTTCATATTACTTCATTTTTATTCAACGTGTTGGTTGAAATTATTAAAAACGTCAGTTCGAGGATTAATCTTTTATTCTAAAAAAAACAATATAAATGACGTTAATTAATTAAAAATTAAACTCTCGTTATTTACGAGTTTCAATTGTCCTTAGCTTTCGCAGTCGAGTGTCAAATGTTTGAAGAATGCGTAAAAAGAAAAGCTGTTTGAGCGTTAGCGAGTTCTTTTCTTTTAGTATTCGAAAACTAATTTGACCGACGAGGAAGCGTAAGACTTGATTTTTTTGTTTCTTTTTTGATCAAGCAAAAAAGAAAATTAGTAAACCATAATTTCACTTTTAATAAAAACGTCATTGGTAATGTTTTTTGTGTAGTCCCGACACTTCGGGACGGAACAAAAAATGCCTGTCTGCCACAGGCAGGTATCGAGAACCGTTTTTAATGAAATTTGTCTTGTTCTCGATACGATTTTCTATCGAAAATCACTACCATTGACGTTTTTGTCTAAAAAATTGATTTTCAATTATTTAGACAAAACAATATATAAAAATAATACGTCATTTTATATTGCATTTTTTTGTAAAAAAATTATACCTCGAACTGACGAAAAATTATCATCAAAAACTAATTTCACTCAACGAGTTTTTATTCGATATTTCGAGCCAATTTTAAAAATACTTCGTTCATAGAAGCTACATTGTATTGTTGTTTTAAATTTTTGGGCGAATCCAAAGCTTCAATTTTTCCTTCGACCATAATGGAAACACGGTCACAATATTCGGCTTCATCCATGTAATGGGTCGTAACAAAAATGGTGGTTCCTTTATGAGCTTCGGCATAAATCATTTCCCAAAATTGCCTTCTCGTAATAGGGTCAACGCCGCCGGTAGGTTCATCCAGAAAAACAATCTTGGGTTCGTGTAACAAGGCCACCGAAAAAGAAAGTTTCTGTTTCCAGCCCAAAGGTAAATCACCAACGAGTTTGTTCAAGGCATCTTCAAGACCTAATTCGGTAACTAATTTGGCTGTTTTTTCTTTAATCTGATTCCGATTTAAACCATAGATTCCTCCAAAAAAAGTAATGTTTTCTTTGATAGTCAAATCATCGTACATCGAAAATTTTTGACTCATATAACCAATGCTTTTTTTGACCATTTCGGTTTGGGATTTCACATCAAAATTAGCCACTAAAGCTTCACCTGAAGTAGGTTTAGAAATCCCGATAAGCATTTTCATAGCGGTAGTTTTTCCAGCGCCGTTTGCACCAAGGAATCCAAAGATTTCGCCTTTGTAAACGTCAAAAGAAATATCGTTTACCGCGATGAAATCTCCAAATTTCTTGCTGAGGTTTTTTACCGTTATGATTTTTTCCTGATCCACAATTTATTGATTTAGTGTAGTTAAATCCATGAAAACATCTTCGATGGTTGTTTCTGAAACTGTAATACTGATTTCAGTATGATTTTGTTCTTTTAGATAATGTTCTAATTCCAATGAATTGAAATCGCTGTTTTTGTCGATATAATGAATGAATTCCCCAAAAGCATAAACACTGTATTGACTGGGATACTTTTTTAAATCCTGAATTAATTGATGGGTATTTTTTGTTCGAATGTTGTAAATCGTTTTATCGTATTTTGAGGTGATATTTTCCGGAGTGTCAATTTTTAAAATACGACCTTTTTGAATCAATGCAATCCGGTCACATAAGGCGGCTTCATCCATGTAGGGCGTCGAAACTAATATGCTGATTCCTTTTTTTTGCAAACGCTTTAGCATTTCCCAAAATTCTTTTCTGGAAACAGGGTCAACACCGGTGGTGGGTTCGTCCAGAAATAAAACTTTAGGTTTATGAATCAACGCGCAGCAAAGAGCTAATTTCTGCTTCATTCCACCCGAAAGTGCCGCTGCTTTTCTGTCTTTAAAAGGTTCAATTTGAACATAAATTTCTTTGATTAAGTTGTAGTTTTCTTCCAGTGTAGTTCCAAAAATGGTAGCGAAAAAGGTCAGGTTTTCTGCCACGGTCAAATCCTGGTACAAAGAAAATTTTCCGGGCATATAGCCAATGGATTTCCGAATGCTTTTGTATTCTTTTACAACATCAAAATCAGCCACAGCAGCCGTTCCTTCGTTTGCCAGTAAAACAGTGGTCAGGATCCTAAAAAGAGTTGTTTTTCCCGCTCCATCAGGGCCAATGAGTCCAAATAATTCTCCTTCCTTTACTTCAAAAGAAATATTGGAAACCGCTACATTGTTTCGGTAGGATTTAGAAATATTTTGGACTTGGATACTCATGGTCAATGGCAATTTCAAATTTCAATAACAATAGCAAAAATCAATGGCAATTTCAATTTTCAATTAATTGAAGTGGCAACTAGAATAGCGTCTTTTTTTCGTCTATATTCTTTTTTCTATATTCTAACTTCTATTTTTATTTAATCCACATTTCGGCGGGCATTCCTATTTTAAGGCTGCCATCATTTTTTACGGTTACTTTCACTGCATACACCAGATTGACACGTTCTTCTTTAGTTTGAATCACTTTTGGAGTGAATTCTGCCGAAGAGGAAATCCACGAAATAGTGCCGGGATAGCTTTTCATTTCTGTACCAGAGTCTATTTTGACATTGACTTCTTTCCCTATTTTTAATTGTGGTAGTTGGGTTTCGCTTACATACGTACGCAATGTCATTTCAGAAATATCGGCAATTTTATACAATGGTTTTCCAAAAGCAGTGACTTCATTTGGTTCGGCATATTTTGCTAAAACCGTTCCTTTTATCGGATTGATAATCTTAGATTTTTGAATCTGATCATTGATTTTCTCGATTTGAATATCTATCGATTGGGCTTCATTGGCAATAGGGGCATTCTGGGTTCCTACACTTTTTATTTGTTCTTTCAGTACATTGACTTTTCCATTAATTTCATCTACTTGTCGCTGGGTTGTGGCATTTTCTGCAAACATATTTTGGATTCTCTTTTGCTCAATCAAAGTGGTTTTGAGTTGTTCTTGCAGCACGCTATTTTGTGACAACACATTTTTAGATTTCGAAAAAACGGTATTTTTTGTGGCTATTAATTGCTGCTTGTTTAGGTACAATTGTGTTGTGTCAATCAGTCCTACTTTAGCATTGGGTTTAAGAATATTTCCTTCTTCAACAGAAAAAGAGATGAGTTTTCCATTGGCTTCTGCCGAAATAGTTACTTCGGTAGCTTCAAAATTGCCGTAACCGTCTGCTTTTTCGTTGTCTTTATTACAAGAAATTAAACCGACTGTGAGTAAGAGTGTGATTATTTTTTTCATGATGTTTTTCTTTAATATCCCTGTATCGTTTTGTAATTGGCTTTTGCCAAAAGCAACTGGATTTCATGTAACTTATAATTGGTTTTTGTTTCATACAAATTGGTGAATTCCACAAGATAGTCCGAAGCGGTAATAACTCCATTTTTAAGTTGGGCATCCGATGATTTTAAAACAGCTTCTCTCAATGCAATGATTTCTAAATCAGTATTGATGATTTCTTGTAGTTTTTGAATCTCATTGTTCATTTCCTGTAATTGCAGCTTGTTGTTGAGTAAAAAGGTCTCTTTTTCAGTGGAAACTATGTTTTCAGAAACGGAAAGGATTTCTTTTTCGGCTTTTGATTTGTTCCAGTCAAATACATTCCAATTGGCTTTCAAACCCAGCATATAAAAAGTCTGGAAGGAGTTGTCGAGCATATTGAGTCCCGGATTTCCGTAACCCGCCTGACCAAAAGCTTTTATTTTGGGTAAATTGTTTTTACTGATTGCTGTTTTAGAAACTTCAATTTGTTCGTTTTGTAAATCAAATAATTTCAGTTCAGGTCTGTTGTTTGCTGTGTTTGTATCTAAATTTGATATTGGTTTAACCAAATTCACATTTTCTTCAAATGGAGTATAGGTAAGCAAGGAAAGACTTTCCAGAGCTCTTTTTTTATCAAATTTGATTTCGCTGAGTTGTTGTTTTATTTTTAAATTTTCGGCTTCTAATACTTTTTCAGATGTGGGTAATATTGCGCCAAATTTCACTGCAGTTTTTACCTCGGCAATTTTAGATTTTAATTGTTCCTGTTTTGCCAGTAGTATCTCAGCACGTTCCTGTAAAAGAAATATCGAAAAAAAGAGTTGGTTTATTCTTGTTTTAAGTTGGTACAAATTGATTGCCACTTGTTGTTGCTGTACTTTGGTTTGTGTTTCCTTAATTTTATTGTTGACTTCCTGCAATCCGCCATTGTAGATAATCTGGTTGATGTCCAGCGTAGCGCGATATTGGTCTTTGTTAAGCGGATTTATGGTTGAATTTGGAATTTTCACAGGCACTTGTGTCACGTCTGATTGATAGGTAGCCTGAGCATTCAAATCGATCTTAGGAAGATAGTCTTTTGAAAGTGTTTCTATTTCCAAATCCATTTTTTGGGATAATAGATTATTTTGTTTCGCTAAAGGATAATTTTTATTAGCCAATTCATAGCAATTCTCTAATGATACTGTTTGTTGTGCCAATGCTAAAAATGGCACTATCAATAGCAATAATATGAAGTTGATGAGTTTCATTTTTTTATCGAATTAATAATTTGTTGGGCAATGATTGTTTTTCGTTCTTCCATCATTTGTTTGAATTCTGTATCAGATAGATGAAGTATTCCTTTTACCATAATTTGCGCTGCAAAAGGGAAAACGGTCATCGAAAAAATATCCAATAAGAGTTGTTTAGGTTTGATGGGTTTTATAATTCCTGTTTCGATTTCTTTTTCAATTTGTGCAATTAGTAAAGTAGGATTGGGTCTGTTTTCATGATTGAGGATAGACATCACAAACTCAGGATTGTTGTTCATTTCCTGGATAATAAATTGGGGCAAAAAAGGATTTTCGATTACAAACGAAATATAATCATGGGTAAACTGGGTGATTTTTTCAAAAACAGTTTTCTCCGAATTAAAAATAGTATTGATTTGAGGCGCCAGCTGGCTGAAAGCTTTCATGAAAACGGCTTCAAAGAGTTGCTGTTTGTTTTTAAAACAATAATGCAACATGGCTTTGTTTATTCCGGCTTCATCTGCAATCTCCTGCATTCGTGCTCCTGCGAATCCCTTTTTTTGAAAAACGATTCGGGCGGCATTGAATATTTTTTCTTCGGTAGTCATTTTTTACTTTAACTGTTTGGTTTAACCTTTTGGTTAATAAAGATAGAAAAAAAAGCAATTGGAATTACTTTTTTTCTTTTTTAACTAATGAATTAAATATCAATCCACCTAATAAACTACCATAAAGTGTTGCATTTAGAGGTTTTGAAGTTATGACACAAGTTCCTGTAATGCATCCAACATATCGATAATACAAATACCCCAATATGGCACCAATTAAAACTCCAATGAGAGTTATTATGATTGTTCTTTTTGTCATTGTTTGCTTTTTTCTAAAATTGTAGTAATAATGGTGTTTTTATCTATAACACCTGATTGTCTCCATAATTGTTTTCCATTTTGGAATAAAATCATCGTGGGAACACCGCGTACCTGATATTGTGAAGCAATTTGTTGGTTTTTATCGACATCAATTTTTATGATTGAAATTTGCTCTCCTAATTGTTCTTTTACTTCTTTTAAAATAGGACTAAGCATTTGGCAAGGACCACACCATGTAGCAAAAAAATCGACTAATATTGGTTTTTCAGATTGTATTAATTTATTGAAATTACTGTTCATAGTTTATTGTTTGTTGAATTTAGTTATTGTAGAACATTGTTCTTTATTCATGATGATTTTTTGTAATGAATGACTTTTCGATTAAACACAAAAGAAGTTTACAAAAAGTAAAAATTAATTTTGTACTGTTTGATAAACTTCTAAAATGGATTAGGCAGAGCTTGTCTATAATTTTAATGGCTCAGTTTCTTTTTATTAGTATTGATGCCCCAAGGAGTATAAAATGGGCAAAAATTGATAGAAACAGTAATTAATAAGACTACTCCAAAAGCTAATAAAAAGATACCAAGGTTTCCGGTAATAGTGTGTGTAAAATACAATGTTGCTAGGGTGAGGGCAACAATCACACGAATTGTTTTGTCGGTTTTTCCCATGTTATGTTTCATGATTTCTAGAATTTAAGGGTTAAAAAAATGCATTCAAATAACAATACAAATTTAGCGATTAATCTTCTTAAAATCAATATTTTAACTGTTTAAAATTTTGCTTTGGCATATAAAATTAGTCTTAGGAACAGTCGTTTTTGCAATGGCACTAAAACCGCCTTCAATTTCGGTAAAATTTCTAAAACCTCTTGCTTGCAAAATAGAAGCTGCAATCATACTGCGGTAACCACCAGCGCAATGAATGTAAAAAGTTTCTTTAGGATTAATGTCTTTTATCCAGTCATTAATGTAGGCCAAGGGTTTGGAATAAGCTTCTTCAACATGTTCGGCAGCGTATTCTGTTTCTTTGCGAATATCTATAATTGTGCTTTCGCCAATTTTTACCTCTTTAGCAAATGCTTCGGCAGAAATACGATTGATAGAATCAAATTCTTTACCCGCTTTTTGCCAGGCTTCAAAACCGCCATTTAGATGTCCAATAATGTTATCAAAACCTACACGGCTCAATCGCGTTACCGTTTCTTCTTCCTGGTTGATTTCAGTTACTAAAATAATCGGATGTTTGACATCGGCAATTAAGGCACCCACCCAGGGTGCAAAATCGCCTTCAATCCCAATGTTGATGGATTGTGGAATAAAACCTTTGGCAAATTGATTGTTTGTTCGGGTATCCAGAATTAAAGCTCCCGAATCTTCGGCAACAGCTTCAAAATCGTTTGCTTCGATAGCTTTCATTCCGTGGTTTAAAACCGATTCAAAGCTTTCATAGCCTTTTTTATTCATAGCCACATTCATTCCAAAATAAGCAGGAGGAGGCAATAGTCCTTCGGTTACTTCTTTTATAAATTCGGCTTCGGTCATGTTGGCTCTTAAAGCATAATTAGTTGCTTTTTGGTTGCCAATAGTTGAAACGGTTTCTTTACTCATGTTTTTACCGCAAGCACTTCCGGCACCATGTGCAGGATATACAATTACATCATCCGGCAAAGTCATGATTTTGTCTCTTAACGAATGGAATAAGATGGCTGCTAATTGTTCTTGGGTCATGTGGGCTGCTTTTTGAGCCAGATCAGGTCTTCCCACATCGCCAATGAATAGCGTGTCTCCAGAGAAAATAGCGTGTTTTTTACCATTCTCATCTATCAATAAATAAGTGGTACTTTCCATCGTGTGACCAGGAGTGTGTAACGCTTTTATAGTGATTTTACCAATTTTAAATTTCTGGCTATCAGTTGCAATGATGGCGTCAAATTCAGGTTTGGCTGTTGGTCCATACACAATGGCAGCATTAGTTTCTTTACTCAAATCCACATGTCCTGAAACAAAATCGGCATGGAAATGGGTTTCGAAAATGTATTTTAGTTTCACTTTATCCCGTTCCAGACGATCAAGGTAAGGCTGCACTTCTCGCAAAGGGTCAATAATAGCCGCTTCGCCATTTGAAGTAATGTAATAAGCGCCTTGAGCAAGACATCCCGTATATATTTGTTCGATTTTCATAAAAAGGAGTTTTAATTTGATATAACAAAGATAAAGTTTGCTTTAGGTGTATATGGTGACTAAAGTTACACAAAGAATTTCAATTGGATGTTTTTTGGAAACCAGAAAAAAAGTAAATTAAAATAGGGTTTTTTATAAGGCTTTTCGAGGCATTTGAATTAAATTTGGGCTATCAAAAAAAAACTCCTTTTCAATGGAAGAAATGCTCTTTTATGACCGAATGCAATTTGCGTTTACCATTACCTTTCACTATTTATTTCCACAATTAACAATGGGACTTTCGTTAATCATTGTTTATTTCAAATGGAAATTTTTAAAAACAAATGATCCCCATTACAATAAAGCCACTCATTTTTGGATGCGCATTTTTGCACTCAATTTTGCTATGGGTGTCGTGACGGGAATCCCAATGGAATTTCAGTTTGGAACCAATTGGGCTAAATTTTCGGAGCTAACAGGTGGGATTATTGGACAAACCTTAGCGATGGAAGGCATGTTTTCCTTCTTTTTGGAATCATCTTTTTTAGGGATGTTTTTATTTGGTGAAAAAATCCTCGGACACCGATGGCATTTTGTAACCGGATTATTGATTTGTTTGGGTTCCTGGGCCAGCGGATTTTTGATTATCGCTACGCATTCCTGGATGCAGCATCCGGTAGGTTATGAAGTATTGGAAAACGGAAAATTTGTATTGACTAATTTCTCGGCTTTGTTTACCAATGTGTGGTTGTGGCCTTCGTATTTGCACAATCAAATGGCTTCTATGGTTACCAGTTCTTTTGTGGTAGCTGGAATTGGCGCTTTTTATATTTTGTTAAACAAAAATGTTTCTTACGGAAAATTATTTTTGAAAACAGGAGTTGTTTTCGGATTGATTTCGAGCATTATTGTTGCGATGCCAACAGGAGATTTATTGGCTAAAAACGTGGTCAAGCACCAGCCGGTAACTTTTGCAGCCATGGAGGGAATTTTTCATACGGAGAAAAAAGGAGCCGAAATTGTCCTTATTGGGCAACCAGACGTCAAAGACAAAAAACTGGATAATAAAATTGCAGTGCCTAATGTGTTGAGTTTTCTAACTTATGGCAATTGGGATACCGAAGTGAAAGGATTAGACCAGTTTACCGTAGACAAGCATCCTACAAATATTTCGGGATTGTACTATGCTTATCATATTATGGTGGGTTTAGGAACGCTTTTTATTGGTGTGATGGTGTTGGCTGCTTTTCAATTGACCCGAAAGCAATTGTTTCAAACCAAATGGCTGTTATGGGCGTTTTTATTCCTAATGCCATTTCCTTATATAGCTAATATTACGGGCTGGTACACGGCAGAATTAGGTCGCCAACCTTGGTTAGTGTATGATTTATTGCGTACTGCCGATGGTGCTTCGCCAACGGTTTCCTCAGGAAACACCTTATTTACCCTGATGGGATTTGTAGGTTTGTATGCCTTGCTGGGAATGTTGTTTGCGATTTTAGTTGGGAAAATAATTTATAATGGTCCAGAACCAGTAAAAAAATAGAGTATGGAATTCTTTTGGTATGTGGTATTAATTGGCATTTTGGCAACCTATTTGGTGTTGGACGGTTATGATTTTGGAGCGGGAATCATTCATTTGTTTTTTGCCAAAACAGAGAAAGATAAAAAAGCAATTACGAATGCTATTGGGCCTTTTTGGGATGCCAATGAAGTTTGGTTGATTGCTGCAGGAGGCGTTTTATTTTATGCTTTTCCTACGTTGTATGCAGCCTCGTTTAGCGGATTTTATTTACCATTGATGATGATTTTGTGGTTGCTTATTTTTAGAGCAGTAGGATTAGAATTGCGCGGACAAATTCACAATCACATGTGGGAAGCGGTTTGGGATAAAGCCTTTGGAATTGCTAGTTTGTTATTGGCTTTGTTTTTCGGAATGGCGTTAGGAAACGTAGTTCGTGGGGTGAATCTCGGAATGGTGGTTAACGGAGTTTCTACTCAGGAACCGCATTTTTTCTTCCTGCCGTTGTGGAATCCTACGCTGAGTCCGGTGGATTCTGAACTCGGAATTATCGACTGGTTTACGCTTTTTCTGGGTGTAGTAAGTGTGGTGGCTTTGATGATTCATGGTGCCAATTGGATTATTTATAAAACCAATTCGTCGTTGAATACTCAGTTAAAAGAGATGATTTACAAAATGAATTTTGTATTGCTGGCACTGGTGATTGTTTCACTTTCTGTTTGGCATATTATTGAGAAAGAACCTTTTCATAACTTCCTGAATAATCCTATACTTTTTGTCTTTCCGTTGATTACGTTTGTGGGCTTGTTTGGACTTTTTAAAGTGAGAACATTTCAAAAAGACGGAACAGGATTTTTATTTTCGAGTCTTTTCCTCGTTGGCGGATTTACATCTACAACGGCTTCTATTTTTCCAGTAGTATTGCCGTCAACCAATAAAGTCAATCCTTCTTTGACCATTTACAATGTTGCCAATGGCGAATATGCCTTATCAGTGGGTGTGTATTGGTTTGCTATTGCGTTGGTTTTAGTAATTGGGTATTTCATCATTCAGTACAAAGTGTTTAATGGCAAAATGGATGATGTGGGTTATGGGGAGCATTGAATTTTTTAGTAATTATCGAAGAGTGATTCGTAAAAAGAAAGTTTTGTGTTTTTATTGATAATATATTAGTTAGTAGTTTTTTTGTTATGACAAGAATATTGGAAAATAATAAGTCAGTTTTAGAAAACTATAAGTTACTTGATGAATTAATTAGCAAACATTTAGAATCGTTAAATGATGATTCGAAAAAACAACAAAAAACTCTCGAGATATGCCACATTGGTAAATTTTTATTGTTTTTTAAAAATTTAAAAATTGATCAGGTTACTGAAAAACCAGATTTTATTTTATTTGATGGTAATCAAAGAATAGGGGTTGAACATCAAATAGTTGTTGATGCAAAATCAAAAGAAAGAGAAGGTTTTTTTAGAAATCTTTTTTTATTAGCAGAAACTGAATTACAAATAGATATTGAATTGCCAAATTTTCTAGCTTCTTGTTTTATTCAACCTTATGAGAATTTTAAGTTAAATGAAAAGAGATATTTAATAGAAACTATTAAAACAGTAGTTAAAGAATATATCTTAAATGACCATTTCATAGAGAATCCTATTATAGAAAGAATAAATAAACAACCACATTCGAAAAAAAATATAGTTGCAAATATGGGAGCTTGGTGGCAAAAACAAGTAACTATTGATATTATTGAAAATTCAATTAGAAAGAAAGAGACAAAAATTTCGAGTTATAAAGAAAGTGGTATAAATATTCAATGGTTATTACTAGTAATTGGAAGTAATGGAGAAAGTTCATTTGAAATGGATGAAAATTTAATACTAGAAATGAAAACACAATTTGATAAGGTATATGTTTTAGAAGATTTTAATAATAGATTATTTGAATTAAAGTAAGCATCAGAGTAAATATTGATAGCTATCAGTAAAATACTTTAAGACCTACAACTTTGCGAAACCTTAGTGTTCTTAGCGGTTTAAAAATACTTCGCAGTTAAATAAAACCATCACAGTAAAACTTCTTTAATAATGATATAAATTCCCATTACCAATACAAACCATCCAAAAATGGGTTTCAGTTTATTTCCGTCTATTTTTTTAGAAATTAAGATTCCGAGAAACATTCCTAAAAATGCCATGGCAGAAATCAATAACAGAAAACCATAATCAATAGGAGTGTTGAGGTATAAATCGCCAGCAAAGCCTATTGCTGAGTTGATGAAAATAATCAATAACGAAGTTCCTACGGCTTGTTTCATAGGTAAATTGGCAAAAAATAACAAAGCAGGAATAATTAAAAACCCACCACCGGCTCCCAGAAACCCAGTTACAATTCCTACCAGAAAACCAATGAAAGCCAGTTGTGTATAATTAGTTTTAGAATTTTTAATTTCAGTTTTACTCTTTTTTATCATCGATATCGAAGCACTAATCATCAGAATTGCAAAGACAATCATGATTAATAAATCTTTGGAAACCGCATAAGAGGCAATCGTAAATAGGGTGGAAGCAATTTGTGGAAAGATAACTTCTCTAATAATTAATATGGAAATCACCGATGGAATCGCAAAATACAAGGCTGTTTTTAGTTTTAGATTTCCCAGTTTGTAATGGCTGTAACCGCCATACAAAGCAGTTACTCCAACAATAAACAAGGAATAAGTTGTAGCTAATTCTGGATTGATTTTGAATAAGTAAACTAAAATAGGGATAGTCAGTATGGAGCCTCCGCCTCCGATTAATCCTAATGAAATTCCAATAATTATTGAAGCAAAATAACCGATATATTCCATTTGTAATTTTTTTACAAAGGTTGGGAGTATTTCGGCCAGCCACAGTAACATTTGTCACACGGGCAAAAATTACATTAATAATTCAATTTGGTTCCGGTGTAAATTAACCAAACCACGTTGTTCCATTTTTTTTAATAAACGCGAAACCACTTCTCTGGAAGTATTTAATTCGAGAGCAATTTCCTGATGTGACAAATTGATTTCTTTACAGCCACAAGCTTTAGCGTGACGTTTTAAATAGAATTCAAGCCGTTCGTCCATAGCTCTAAAAGCAATATTGTCGACGACTTCCAGAACTTCCTCAAATCGGGTTCGGTAGGTGTAAATTACAAATTCGTACCAGGAGCGGTGGTTCATCATCCATTTGTCCATTAAGGCAATTGGAATACTTACCGCTTCGACATCTTCTACTACTTTAGCTGTAATTTGGCTCGTTTGATTTTTTGTCGAACAGATTAACGAAATAGCACAGGCTTGTCCCGCTTGCAAATAATACATTAAAAACTCTTCGCCATCTTCGCCTTCTCTGTATATTTTTAATTGGCCTTTAAGTATTAAAATGGTGCTTTTAATGTATTGGCCGGTACGCATTATTACTTCCCCCGCCTTAAAGGACTGAAAACTGGAATTGGCTACAATTTCTTCAATGAGCTCATTAGAGAAATTAGGGAAGGCATTTTTTAGGCTGATTATTTCTTCTGACATGACTATAAGTTTTGAGGCTATATCTTGTTAATATGATGATTTTTTGGGTAAAATTCTAAGACTTTGGTAAAAGTAATTAAAATATCGTGACAGTTATTGACTGTTTTGCTAAGAATTGTATGCTGAATTTGGAAATATTAAATTGCAGATATTGCATTTCTAATAAGGATAACGCATTTTTTTTTAACAAAATGTTAAGTAATTGTAAAATTTGTTGATTATTATAATCCTACTAAAACGTTTTCTTTAAATTATTCCCTAAATCAAATTTGGAGTCCCATTTTTTTACAAAAACATCGTATTTTTACAAAAAACACAACAATATTATGAATTTAACACAAGAAGATTGGATTGCTCAACTCGAAGCAGATGAGAATGCAGTAATTTTAGATGTAAGAACAGAAGACGAATGTGACGAAGGGATTATTCCTAATGCCATAAACATTGATATTCATAAAGGTCAAGGTTTTATTTCTGAAATAGAAAAACTAGATAAAAGTAAAAATTACTATATCTATTGTCGTTCTGGTGCTAGAAGCGGAAAGGCTTGCGAAATTATGAATGAATTAGGATTTGAAAATGCCTATAACTTATTGGGAGGTATGTTAGATTGGGATGGAGAAGTAGTTGCTCCTTAATCACTGATACATTTTAACACTAACTAAAATATTAAAACTAGATGAATTCAATTCCAGAAGAGTTTAAGATAAAAACATTATTACACCAAGATACTTATTTAGTTGATGGCGAGTTGAAAAAATGGACAGGTAAAACAACTGAAGTTTTTTCTACTATTTCTTCTACCGAAGAATATGCTCCTACTTTGTTAGGTACAATCCCTTTTATGGGCGAGGAAGAAGCGGCAGAAGTTGTTAATTCAGCAAGTTTAGCTTATAATAATGGTCAAGGTTTATGGCCTACGATGAAAGTAGTTGACCGAATCAAATGCATGGAAAATTTCGTTTCTCAAATGAAAACTACCCGTACTGAAGTGGTTAAATTATTGATGTGGGAAATTGGGAAAACTTTAGGTGACTCGGAAAAAGAATTCGACAGAACGGTAGATTATATTTACGATACGATTGAACATTACAAACAATTAGATAGAAGTAATGCTCATTTTACTAAAAGTCAAGGAGTAAATGCTATGGTTCGTAGAGGACCAATTGGAGTTGTTTTGTGCTTAGGTCCATACAATTATCCTTTGAATGAAACATTTTCATTGTTGATTCCTGCTTTGATTATGGGAAATCCGGTGATTTTCAAGCCTGCTAAAAACGGAGTATTGTTGATTTCACCATTGTTAGAAGCTTTTAGAAGTAGTTTTCCAAAAGGGGTTATCAATATCGTTTACGGTAGAGGAAGAGAAATTGCTTCTCCAATCATGAAATCCGGGAAAGTTGATATCTTGGCTTTAATTGGAAATAGTAAATCGGCAATTGCATTGCAAGATCAACATCCAAATAAAAACAGATTGCGTTTAGTTTTAGGATTAGAAGCTAAAAATCCTGCTATTATTTTACCTGACGCCGATTTAGATTTGGCTATTTCAGAATGTATTTCAGGAACTTTATCTTTTAACGGACAACGTTGTACGGCTTTGAAAGTTTTATATGTTCACGAATCGATTGCAGAAGAATTTAATAAAAGATTCTCTCAAAAAGTAGACGAACTTATTTTTGGAAATCCTTGGGAGAAATCAGTTTCATTGACTCCACTTCCGGAGACTGAAAAACCAGCTTATATTCAAAGTTTAATTGATGATGCAACAGCTAAAGGAGCTAAAATTTTAAATTCAAAAGGTGCAGAACACTTTGATAACTATATTTTTCCAGCGGTTTTATTCCCTGTAAATAAAGAAATGAGAGTGTATCATGAAGAGCAATTTGGACCAGTGGTGCCAATTATGACTTTCAAAGATATCCAAGAGCCTTTGAACGATATGGCAGAATCTAACTATGGTCAACAAGTAAGTTTATTTGGAAAAAATATTAAAACAATTGCACCACTTATTGATGCTTTAGTAAATTTAGTATGTAGAGTAAACTTGAACAGTTCATGTCAACGTGGACCGGATGTGTATCCGTTTACAGGTCGTAAAGACTCAGCTGTAGGTACATTAAGTGTTTTTGACGCCTTGCGTTCATTCTCTATTAGAACTTTTGTAGCTTCTAAAGACAATGCTTACAATAACGAAATATTACAAGAATTATTGAATAGTAAAGAATCAAACTTTATTAATACCGATTATATCTTGTAGTACTAAACTCAGACTAAAAATAAAAAAACCGTTCCGATTTTTTCGGAACGGTTTTTTTATTTTAGATAAATTTTTGTTTGTAATTCAAAAATTTGTTTACATTTGCAAATGTGTTTTTTACACTTATTATTTTTTTCAAAATCTTCAAAATTTTATTGTTTAAATAAAGTAATTACATTTCGTTCAATAACTCAATTATTGATTTTGGTTTGTAATGTGTTTAAAGATGGATTGATAAAAATAATTTGTTTTACCATTTTCTTTGAGATTTCTAAATCATGACATTATTAAAATAATTTATAATTATACTATGAATAAAAAAATTGACAATTTAGCTGCTGATAATATCAGAGCTTTAGCTATTTCGATGGTTGAAAAAGCAAATTCAGGACATCCGGGAGGAGCTATGGGAGGTGCCGATTTCATGCACATTTTGTATAGTGAATATTTAAATTTTGATCCTACTGAAATGAATTGGCCTTTTAGAGACCGATTTTTCATGGACGCAGGGCATTTATCGGCGTTGATGTATTCTCAATATCATTTGTTAGGAAATTATTCGAAAGAAGATTTGCAAAATTTTAGACAATGGGGTTCTGTTACTCCAGGCCATCCCGAAGTTGATGTACTTAGGGGAATTGAAAATACTTCAGGACCATTGGGACAAGGACATACAATGGGAGTTGGTGCGGCTATTGCAGCTAAATTTTTAGAAGCCAGATTTACAGGATTGTTTAATCATAAAATATATGGTTTTATAACGGATGGTGGGGTACAAGAAGAAATTTCGCAAGGAGCAGGAAGAATTGCGGGACATTTAGGATTGAATAATTTTATTATGTTTTATGATTCTAATGATGTGCAACTTTCTTCAATGACCGATGAAGTAACATCTGAAGATACTGCTAAGAAATATGAGGCTTGGGGATGGAAAGTAATTACAATTGATGGCCATGATCACGAACAAATAAGAAAAGCGCTGAGCGATGCCAATGCTGAAACTGAAAAACCAACATTGATCATTGGTAAGACGATTATGGGTAAAGGCTGTGTTACTGTAGATGGCGGAATGTATGAAGGAGAATGTGAATTACATGGAAAACCAATTGGAGATACCAAAGCAGATTATGTAAAAACACTGATTAATTTAAGCGCTAATCCTGAACAGCCATTCGATACTTATGATGAGGTTAAAGCTCATTATGCAACTATTTTAGCTCAGAAAACTGCAAAAGTTGCTAAAGAGAAAAGCCAAGTTGCGGAGTGGAAAAAAGTAAATCCAGCATTGGCAGAAAAATTAGAGTTGTTTTTATCGGGTAAATTACCTGAATTAGATTTAAGTACTGTAGTTCAAAAAGCAAATGCAGCAACTAGAGATGCATCGTCAGCAGTGTTGGCTTATTTAGCTGAAAATGTTGAAAACATAATTGTCTCGTCTGCGGATTTATCGAATAGTGATAAAACGGATGGCTTTTTGAAAAAATCATCTGTTCTGCAAAAAAATAATTTCAACGGAGCGTTTTTACAGGCAGGTGTGGCCGAACTTACTATGACAGCCATTGCAAATGGAATTGCATTACACGGAGGAGTTATTCCAGTAGTAGCTACTTTCTTTGTGTTTTCTGATTATATGAAACCAGCTATTCGCTTAGCAGCTATTCAAGAACTTCCTGTAAAATATGTATTAACTCATGATTCATTTAGAGTAGGGGAAGATGGCCCAACACATCAACCAATTGAGCAAGAAGCGCAAATTCGTTTATTGGAAAAACTAAAAAATCATTCGGGACATCAAAGTTTGGTAGCATTGCGTCCAGCTGATGCTATTGAGACTTCTGTAGCTTGGGATATGGCTTTAAAAAATACTACTACTCCAACGGCTTTAATTTTGTCAAGACAGGGAATTAAAGATATTCCGGCAACTGGAACATCCAGATATGAGGACGCAAAACAAGCAGCGAAAGGTGGATACTTAGTAAAGTCAACTCCAAATCCAGATATTACTTTAATTGCAAACGGTTCAGAGGTTTCCACCTTATTAGATGCGGCAGCAATTTTAGAAAATGAAAAAGGATTAAAGCTAAATGTAGCTTCTATTATATCAGAAGGATTGTTTAAATCGCAGTCTAAATCGTATCAGGAAAGTGTGATTCCAAAAGGGGAATTAGTATTTGGTCTTACAGCGGGATTACCTGTTAATCTCGAAGGTTTGGTTGGTGATAGTGGAAAAATAATTGGATTGGAACATTTTGGTTATTCCGCTCCTGCAGCTGTTTTAGACGAAAAATTTGGCTTTAACAGTAAAAAAGTGAGTGAAGAGATTGTTCAATATTTAATTGAAAATAACGTAAATGTTTAAACATAAACTACTATTGGGAAAGTTTTGAAATAGGCTTAACTGATATTGGTTTAGCAACATTTTTAGCTGATTATAAAAAAAGGAATCGCTAATTTTTAAATCAAATAGATTGATTGCACTATTTTTTTGTCATTTAAAATAGTGTGGTCAGTTTAAGGGATAATCTTTAATTATTGAAATTGTAGTTAGTCAAAGAATTAAGATTATTTCAAGTAAATTTTGTTGCATAAAAAAAGGAAGTCTTTATTCAAGACTTCCTTTTTTGTTTCTAATTATTTGAATACTGTTTTCTTATAAGTTTAGTACAAAATGATTCAACAATTGCGCATCGTATTTTTCTTTGTCAAATTTATAGAGATAAGAACCTTTTCTGGAAGACAACATATCTTTTTCATTTAATTTGACTAGAATATCCAAGGAATTGATTTTGCTAATAAAATTTCGTTTATCCAAATTTTTGTCAAGAACTGCTTCGTATAATTCAAGCAACTGACGCATAGTAAATTTTTCAGGTAAAAGTTCGAAGCCTACAGGTTTTGTTGATGTTCTGTATCTCAATCTTCTCATGGCATGAGAAACCATTTCGTTATGGTCAAAAATTAATTTTGGCATTTTTGAAATGCTAAACCATTGTGCTTCATAGTTCTTTATTAATTCAGCATTATGGTTTTCAATATTGATTAATGCATAATAGGCAACAGAAATGGTTCTTTCTACCGGATCACGATCTACTTCACTATAAGCATAGAATTGCTCCATGTAGATGTCTTGTAATCCTGTATAAAAATTAAGAACTCGTATGGCTGCTTTATTTAAAGACTCATCTTTTTTAAGAAAACCACCCATTAAAGACCATTTGCCTTTTTCTGGTTCAAAATCTCTTTTGATTAATAAAATTTTTAAGCCTTCATTGTCAAATCCAAAGATGATACAATCGACTGATAGTAAAACTTTGTCTTCGGAATTATAATTGTTTAACATCTTTGTCATCTATTTTAGTGTAAATATATAAACTTACTTAAACGTTTCATAATTAATTAGTGTAGAATGAGCACTTAGTGAACTTTTTTAAAGAAACCTTAGAATTTCTCTAAAACAAATCAGATTCAATATTAATATAGATAATACAACGTCGGAAAATTTATACTTTTAAAAATAAATCAGCTAAATTTTGATACGAATTATCTAAACAATAAAAACAAATAAATGTTTGTATTTTCTCCAAGGGAATTACGTAATATAGAATAGGCCTTGGTTATATGAGCTTCAACTGATTTAATAGAAACGTTCTTGTACTCAGCTATTTCTATATTAGTGAGACCTTCTTCTTTGCTTAATAAAAAGATTTCCTTACATTTAGGTGGGAGATTTTGAATTTCCCGTTTTACCAATTTTATGATGCGCTCAAGAGAATGTTCATCTTCATTTTCTACAATAGTATTAAGAGCATCAATATATTTTTTTTCTAGAGGATAAACTGATTTTTGGCTACGATACTGATCAATAAATTCATTATAAACCGATTTATATAGAAAACTAATAAGTACAAAATCTTCTTTTAAGTTTTTTCGTTTGTTCCAGATACGCATAAATACATTCTGTACAATATCTTCTGATAAATTATGATCATGCGTAAAACTGTAAGCATAAACGCATAGTTTATGATGGTAAGTATTTACCAGAAAGGTATAAGCTTTAGGGTCTCCCGTTTTTAAAGCATGTATAAGTTGTGTGTTGTCAGAATATACCTCTTGCATTGTGTGAAGTAGAAATAATTAGCTTAATTTTTATGCAATGTATAAAAAAAAATATAAAAAAGTTAGGGTAGTGTAAAATCCACACGTATTAATAGAAAATAGTATAAAAATGATAAGTGCTAAAATTGAAAATATAATAGCTAAATTTTTAACCAATCAAGCTTCAGCATCTGAGTTGACTGAGTTAGAAATATGGGTAGAAGATTCGAATAATAAAGAGTTATTTAATCAGTATGTTAAAATTAACTATGCAATCGAATATAATATGAAGCAATTTGATTCCCATACAATAAAGAGCAAACTATTAGAAGCATTTGCCAGAGAACAGAAAGCAAAAAAGCTTAAAAAATTACGTAAAGTTATTTATTATTCAGCTGCAGCTGTTGTTTTAGGAATAGTAACGACCACTTATTTCTACAGAACAAGTTTAGTAAATAAACCCATAGCGGCACCTGTAATAGTAGTAAACAATACTATTCAAACGGGAAAAGACAAAGCAATATTAACTCTTGAAGACGGATCGGTTGTAACATTGGAAAAAGATAAAGTTTATGAGAAAGACAATGTGGTTAGCAATGGCAAAGAATTAGTTTATAATAATAACAACAAGGCAAAATCAGGATTAGCATATAATTATTTGACAATCCCAAGAGGAGGGCAATTTCATGTGAAATTAGCTGATGGAACAGAAGTTTGGTTGAATTCTGACTCTAAGCTAAAATTCCCAGTAGCTTTTGCAGATGGCCGAGCACGTGAAGTAGAATTAATTTATGGAGAAGCTTTTTTTGATGTATCACCAAGTACAGAACATAAAGGGGCTAAGTTTAAAGTTTTAAATAAAGATCAGGAAGTGGAGGTATTGGGTACGGAGTTCAATATAAAAGCGTATAAAGATGAAGATAAAATATATACCACTTTAGTTGAAGGAAAAGTAACTGTTAGCGGTTTTAATTCAAAGAAATACATGGTTCCTAATCAACAATCTATTATTAATCTTAAAAATGGAAATATTACTATTAATCCAATTGATGCTTATAATGAAATATTATGGACAAAAGGAATCTTTAGCTTTAAGGGCAAAACATTAAAAGAAATTATGAATGTTATGTCTCGATGGTATGATGTTCAAGTGGTGTTTCAAAATTCAGAAATTGAAAAAGTTAAATTCAATGGAGTACTTAGCAAAAATGATAATATAAAAGAGATCCTGACAATAATTAAGAAAACTAACTTTATAAATGAATATGAGATAAAAGACCAGAAAATTATAATAAAATAAAAAAGAAAGGGAACAAAGTAATACCTGGACAGTACTCTACTTTATCCCCCCATCAGATTATTAATTAATTATTTAACCAATAAACACAAATATATGAAAATTGAATTTACTAACCATTTTTTCTTTTTTAAGAGAAAATTTTTACTAACCACTATGAAAGCTTTTATATTACTTTTTTGTACGACTGCTTTTAGTTTTTCTTCAAGTAAAGTTTTTACGCAGAATGTAAAAATTGTTGTAGATAAAGATAAGATTGTAACCATTGATGAGGTCTTTGATCTTTTAAGAGAACAAACCGATTTTACATTTATCTATCAGGAAGATATGTTTAAAAATGTTCCAAAAATAAAACTTAAAAAAGGAACAATTAGTGCTGATAAGTTGCTAAATGAAAACCTTGCCAGTGAAGGTTTTAATTTTGAACTTATTGGAAAAAATAAAATTGTAATAACTAAAGTTAAACCTGAAGAAAAGGTACAACAGAAAATAAAGGTTTCAGGAGTTATAAATAATTCTGATGGTGCACCGCTGCCTGGAGTGAATATTTTAATAAAAGGTGCTAAAAATGGTGTGCAATCTGATTTTGATGGAAAATTTGCTATAGATGTCCCCGGACCAAATACAGTACTTGTAATTTCTTATATTGGGTATGTAAATCAAGAAATTAAAGTTGGTGATCAAACCAATATTACAGTTAAACTTTTAGATGATTACGCTAAGTTGGATGAAGTTGTTGTAATCGGATATGGTACACAAAAAAAATCAGATCTTTCTGGATCTGTTGCTGTTGTAAACATGGAAAGTGCGAAAAAAACAGTTACTTATGATGTTGCTAAAATGTTACAAGGTCAGGCACCGGGTGTTACCGTACAATCTTCAGGTGAACCTGGCGGATTTGTTAATATCAAAATTAGAGGGTTAAATTCCTTTAGTAACAACAATCCTCTTTTTGTAATTGATGGAATGATTGTAGATGCTCCATTTGATTTTGCACCTGGTGATGTTGAGTCGATGCAGGTTTTGAAAGATGCGTCTTCGGCAGCTATTTATGGTGTTCGAGGTGCTAATGGGGTCGTAATTATTACTACTAAAAAGGGAAAAACAGGAAAACTAGACATTAAATACAAATCGCTTGTAGGTTTTCAAAATGTGGCTAGAACTTGGGATGTAACCGATAGAGTCGGTTATCAAACGATTACAAGTGCTTCTGAAAAAAACGCAGGATTAACAGTAGCTCCGGGTAATGACCCAACTAGTAGTAGTTATATTTCTAATGTTGACACAAATTGGCAGGCAGAAGCTTATGAAACAGGAGTTGTTGAAAATCATTCCTTGGCCTTTAATGGAGGTGCCGAAACTTTGGCTTACAACCTGAATATGGATTATTTCAAAAATAGTAGCTATATCAAATCTCCTCAGGATTATGAAAGAATGTCTATGAATTTGAATTTAAATGGTAAAAAAGGGAAATTCAAATACGGTACAAAAATCGGATATACTCAATCTGACAAAGAAAACTTCAATAGTTATGTTGGAGAAACTGCAATTGGAGCTTTAGTTGGAGCGGTACCTACAATGCCAGTATATGATGCGAACCGATTAGGTGGTTATGGTGGTACAACCAACTTGACACAAAGAGCTATTTCGCTTAACGTTATTGGATTTAATAACTTAATCGAAAATAAGGGACAAAGAAACCGTTTTATTGGAGATGTATGGGGAGAATTTGAAATTGTAAAAGGTTTAAAATATAAAATTGATGCCAGTTTTGATCGATTGGATTATGAAAACAGAAAGTACGTTCCGCAAAGTGATTTGGGATGGTATTATATTACTACAAAAGAAGAAGCTTCTCTAGATGTCTCAACTGGAAGTACGGACAAAACATTCTTTAACAACATATTGACTTATGGATTAGAAATCAATAAACATAAATTCGATGTGTTAGCTGGTTATGTACAAGAACGCAGTGATTCATTCAATCACTGGTCAAGAGGTGTAGGTTATGATTATGGTGAAATAAGTAAACTACAATATGCTGATGATACTAGTACGGGAGAAAGTAACGTAACTATAACTGGTAAATCATATATAAGCCGTATTAACTATTCGTATGATGACCGTTATCTGTTTCAAGCCAACTTTAGACAAGATAAATCATCTCTTTTTAGTGAAAATTTCAATTCTACTAATGCTTACTCTTTTTCAGGAGCCTGGAAATTAAGCAATGAAAAATTCATCCACTTGCCGGAATGGGTAAGCAATGTCAAATTGAGAGCTAGTTATGGTAAATTAGGAAATAATACTATTGCTCCGTATTTCTTCGCTACAACAATCAATAGTTTTGCGGGATATGATTTCAATAATGCATTGGCTCCAGGTACAACTGTTGTTGCTTCTCTAGATCCAAATGTAAAATGGGAAGATGTAAAAACTACCGATGTAGCTGTTGAACTTGGATTATTTGACAATGATTTACAGTTTACAGCTGAGTATTTTGTGAAAAATTCGACAAATCTTTTAATTGGAGTTCCGTTGCCATACTCTACTGGTGCATTCCCAGCAAGTATTACAACAAATGCAGGTGCTATGAGAAACAAAGGTCTCGAATTCGCAGCAACTTATAACAACAATAATCATGCATTCAAATACAGCATCTCTGCCAATTTAGGAACTTTAAAAAACGAAGTATTGCAAATTGGTATCAATGGGAATCCAATCTATGGTGCTGCTTCAAAAACAGAAGTGGGACGATCTATGGGTGAAATTTATGCGTATGAAACCGATGGGATTTTTCAAAGTGCTGCCGAAATTGCTGCTGCTCCAACACAAACCAACGCAGGAGTGGGTGACATTAAATTCAAAGATATTAATGGAGACGGAATGATTAGTGATCTTGATAGGACCTATCAAGGGAAAACAATTCCGAAATACAGTTATGGTTTCAACTTTAGTGGTACATACAAAAATTGGGATTTTTCTATGTTTTGGCAAGGTGCTGGTGGAAACAAAGTATTCAATAGTATCTATCGTAACTTAATGGCTGGACAATATGGAAATCACCATACTGATATGCTTAATTATTGGTCACCTACAAATACTAATACAGATGTACCTCGACCAATCATTGGTGATCCTAATGCCAATGGAAGAGATTCTAATAGATTTATTGAAAAAGGAGACTATCTAAAATTGCAAACTATGGAAATTGGATATCAAATTCCATTTCCTGCTAAAAGTTTTATTCAAAAAGCAAAAGTGTTTGTAAACGGACAAAATCTATGGACTATTACTAAATACCGTGGAGGCGACCCTGATTTTAACAGCAACGACGGATCTTTCTCAAGAGGTTATGATGGAGGTTCATTCCCAAATCCTAGAACTGTTTCTTTAGGACTTGAAGTAAATTTTTAAAATTAGCAAACCATTAAAAACGAATCAAAATGAAATATAAAATATATAATTATTTAGCTGGTTTCTTTTCACTAGTTATCATAACAACAAGCTGTGTTAGCGATGAGGATTTAATTCAAGTTGACCCAAACAATGATGCTGCAGATTCATTCTGGAAAAATGACCAAGACGCTATAGAAGGTGTAAATGCTGCTTACGGTAGTTTATTAACTGATGGTACTTACATGAGAAGTACTCCTTTATTACTAGACTTAAAAGGAGACGATTGTAGAAGTAACAGCCCATGGGATGCGATGTACAATGTAGGTCGTTTCAATTCGAATGTATCAAATTCGGCCATTTATGGTTGGGCTTTTGAAACCTACTATCAAGGGATTTACCGCGCCAATCAAGTTTTGACCAATGTTCCGAGTATTAATATGACTGATGCAGCTCTTAAAAACAGAATTTTAGGTCAGGCTTATTTTTTAAGAGGATTGTACTTGTTTCACGCAGTTAATATGTTTAAGAAAGTACCGGTACCAACTGAAATCGCAGCCTTTTATCCTCAAAAAACCAACGAAGAAGGATGGGCACAAGTAATTGCCGATTTTAAAAAGGCAGCTGAATTATTACCTACATCTTACACTACTGTTTCTGGTTTAGATGCAGGTCAAAAAGGACGTGCTACCAAAGGTGCTGCTTTAGGGTATTTGGGGAAAGCTTATTTATTTACTAAAGATTTTGCAAATGCTAAAATAGCATTTAAACAAGTAATCGATTTAGGAGTTTACTCTTTAGTTTCTAATTACCGTGATAACTTTACTGACACTAACGAAAACAATTCAGAATCATTATTTGAAGTACAATTCAGCAGATCTGCAGGCGGTGTTGATTTAGGTTGGGGTGGTGCTCCTGCTTCGGGATGGGGGAAAACATCAGCAAGAGCCATTACTTATGGACCTAGAGCCTTTGGATGGACAGACGTACAACCTACTTGGACTTTATACAACGAATTCCAACAAGAAAAAACGACTGCAAATACAGTAGATCCACGTTTAGATGCTACAATGTTCTATAACAAGCCTGGAGGAATGCAGCTTTATGGACAAAACTTCGCTACTGTTTATGCAGGGAATTCAGCTGATTTAAATGATTTATTTTGTAGAAAATATGAAAATTCAGACGGGGCTTATGCGAACGAATTCGACTGGCGTTCTGGTATAAACGAACGTTTATTACGTTATGCGGACATATTGTTAATGTATGCTGAATGTTTAAACGAAACTGGCGATACACAAGGTGCTTATAGTTTTATTCAAATGGTTAGAACTCGTGTAGGTTTGCCAAATTTAGCTACTGTAAAACCAGGATTGACACAAGTGACCATGAGAGATCAAATTGGGCACGAAAGATTTCTGGAATTTCCATTAGAAGGACATCGTTTTGATGACATTCGTCGTTGGGGTTGGTTGCAAGATCCAGTAAAATTAGCATGGTTAAAAACAAGAGACGTTGAATTTAATTCTTATGCAGCAGGAAGAGAATTCTTCCCAATACCGCAATTGGAAATGGACAACAATCCTGGAACAAGTCAAAATGATGGTTATTAATATTAGTTAGTTAATTTGTTTTTTAATATCACATGGTAAGCTCTTAAAAAGTTTACTGTGTGATATTATAACTTAAAGAGAACAGGAAAAAAGCCTTATTTATCTGTCAACTCTAAAAAAGAATATAAAATAGAAATTACAGTGTTTGGAATCAAAAGCACTTTGGCAACGATTTTAATATCTACAAAATTACAAGACCACAATACATTTGATAATCCTATAAAAATTCAACCAACAACTTTTAAAGGATTTAAAATCAAAAACGACAAACTAAATTAATCATCCCTCCTTTTTTAGTTGTAATGCTTGAGGGAAAATAAAAACAGAAAATGAAAAAAATAGCATTCATCGTAAGATTAGGATTTTACCCGGCAATTTTAGGCTTGGTACTTTCTGTAGTGGGTTGCTCCAGCAGTGATGATTCCACTACTCCAGACCCTGTGGTTGTTCCGCCAGTAGTGATTGTTCCACCTACATTTCCAGGACCTACTTATTCGGATAATTATACTTCTATTGCTTCCTGGAGTAACCGTTCGCAATGGAATTTAGCCAATGTACACGATCCTTCTGTTGAAAAATGTGGGGAGTATTATTATATGTATCAAACCGATGCTTCTTATGGAAACGCACATGACGGAAACGGACATTTTATGTACAGACGTTCCAAAGACCTTGTGAATTGGGAATTTATGGGATCCTCAATGACCACGGCACCTGCTTGGGTTAAAGATTCTTTGAATAACAAAAGAGCCAGAATGGTTCCTGCTCTAGCGCCAATAGCTAATCCTAGATATGGGTATTGGGCGCCTTTTATTAAAAAGGTAGGCAATAAATACAGAATGTATTACAGCATAGTGGTAGATGAACCAATTATAGGTGCCGATTTTACTTATTCATGGTCAGAAAGAGCCTTTATTGGATTAGCAGAATCAGACGATTTAGCAACCAATGTTTGGGTTGACAAAGGAATGGTAGTGTGCTCTGAACCGGATGGATTAAAACCTTATTCTTACACGGGTACAAGAAATTGGGAAAATGCTTATTTCAAATTCAATGCCATCGATCCCACTTTTACCATCACTCCAGAAGGGGAACATTATTTGATTTATGGTTCTTGGCATTCGGGAATTGCAGCCTTGAAACTGAATCCTACCACAGGTAAACCAGACCAACTAAAAACCTTAAGTGATTACGGAACTCGTATTGCTACCCGAAGTGCTACTAGTCGTTGGCAAGGTTCCGAAGGTCCAGAGATAATGTACAACGAAACAACAGGCTATTATTATCTTTTTTTGGCCTATGATGGTCTTGATGTTCCTTACAACACCAGAGTTTGTCGTTCCAGAAGCATTACAGGTCCTTATGTAGGAATCAACGGTGCCAATGTAACCAATGGAGCAGATGCTTGGCCCATGCTTACACATCCTTATTCTTTTAATAACCACACTGGATGGGTAGGTTTCTCTCATTGTTCTATTTTCCAAAACCCAGATACCAAACAATGGTTCTATGCTTCTCAGGCTCGTTTGCCAAAGGATGTACCGGGTATAAATGCATCAAATGCAGTAATGATGGGACACGTTCGCGCCATAAAATGGACAGAAGATGGGTGGCCAGTAGTTGATGCTGAAAGATATGCAGCAGTACCAGAAACTACTATTAGCGATGCAGCATTCATTGGAACATGGGAGCAAATTACAATGAACTATCAATACGCAACCATTCAAAAATCAATTACAATATATTTGACAGCAGATAAGAAAGTAAGCGGAGGAGTTACTGGAACCTGGGCGTATGACAGCACCAACAAAACACTAACTGTAAATGGTGTAAAATGCAAAGTGAGTGATGCTTGGGACTGGGAAAAAAGCACTCGTAAAGTCACTATTTCTTATTCTGGGCTGACTTCAGACGGCAGACCGGTTTGGGGTAAAAAAATAGATTAGTTCTTTAAAATAAATGCTTTTTCTACAGCATAGGAAAAGGCATTTGTTTAGAATAATATTTGTTTTTTGTAATTTATCTAAAAAAAATACCATAATAACTCACTATTTATTATGGTATTTTTATTTCGAACTTTTAGTTTGTTTTAATCCTTTTATTTTGAGTATATTTACAAATGTTAAAAATACACTTATAACCAATCAAAAATGTAATTAGAATGAAAAAAAATCTGTTCTTATTGTTGATTTTTACTTTTTGTAATCAACTTATTTTTTCGCAAAAGGAAAGCACAATTCTGAGTATCAAAAAGGCTGAAAAGCCTACTACTATTAACAAAAATATTTATGGTCACTTTGCAGAACATTTGGGGAGATGTATCTACGGAGGTTTTTTTGTAGGTGATACGTCTAAAATTCCAAATACAAATGGAGTTAGAAATGACATTATTGCCGCTTTAAAAGAATTAAAAATACCAAATTTAAGATGGCCAGGAGGTTGTTTTGCTGATACATACCACTGGAAAGATGGTGTTGGACCAAAAGAAAAAAGACCAACAATTGTAAACACATGGTGGGGTGGTGTAACTGAGGATAATAGTTTTGGAACACATGATTTTTTAAATATGTGTGAATTGCTTGGTGCTCAACCGTATTTGTCTGGAAATGTAGGAAGTGGAACCGTTCAGGAATTAGCTGATTGGGTTCAATACACTAATTTCTCAGGGAAAAGTCCGATGAGTGATTTGCGTAAAGCAAATGGTAGAGTAGAACCTTGGAAAGTGAAATTTTGGGGAATTGGTAATGAAGCATGGGGATGTGGAGGAAATATGACTCCAGAATATTATGCTGGTGAATATAGAAAATTTGCAACATTCATGTCAGATTGGGAGAATACTGGTGGATTAACTCGTATTGCTTCTGGAGCTAATGGAAGCGATTACAATTGGACAGAAGTTTTGATGAAAAACATTCCCATAAATATGTTGGGTGGAGTTGGAGTACACCATTATGCTGTAATCAATTGGTCTAAAAAAGGAGATGCTGTAGATTTTAATGAGGATGGCTATTTTAAAACGATGACTTCGGCTTTGAAAATGGAAGAATATGTTAGCAAACATGCTGCTATTATGGATAAATATGATCCTGAGAAAAAAGTAGCCATGATGGTGGACGAATGGGGAGCTTGGTACGAAGTACAACAAGGAACTAATCCTGGATTTTTATACCAACAAAATACAATGAGAGATGCTGTTTTAGCAGGTTCGACGCTAAACATCTTTAACAATCACGCCGACAGAGTACGCATGGCTAATTTAGCACAATGTGTGAATGTATTGCAAGCGGTTATTTTGACTGATAAGGCAAAAATGATTTTGACGCCAACATACCATATCATGAAAATGTACCGTGTGCATCAAGATGCTGAATTGTTGTCTATTGATTTCAAATCTCCAGAATATACTTTTGAAGGAAAAACTCTTCCTGCAATCTCGGCTTCGGCTTCAAAGGATAAAAGTGGATTGGTACACGTTTCTTTAGTAAATATTGATGCTAAGAAAGAAAATAAGATAGAAATTGATTTGGCCGAATTGGGTTTGAAAAATGTTACAGCAACAATTTTAACTTCTAAAAAACTACAAGATTATAATTCATTTGATAAACCCAATGCAATTGAACCTAAAGAATTTAAAGGGTTTAAGAATGCCAAAGGCAAATTAGAAGTAACTATTCCAGCATTCTCTGTTGTAGTATTAGAAGGGAAATAAAATTATTATAATGAAAATCACAACACTATTATTAAGTGTGAGTCTTTTATCAGCAGTTGTTTCTTGTAAAACAGCTGCTGTAAAAGAAACAGCTCAAACTAAAAATCAGCCGTCGCTGAAAATGAATAACCCTATCATTACCGATAAATACACCGCTGATCCAGCTGCTTTGGTTTATAAAGACAAGGTATATCTTTATACAGGACATGATGTTCCTGAAAAAGGTGTTAATACTTATCGAATGAACGATTGGTTGGTGTATTCTTCTTCGGATATGGTCAATTGGCAAGAACATCCGGTGCCTTTAAAAACTTCTGATTTTGCTTGGGCTAAAGGCGATGCCTGGGCAGGACAAGTCATTGAAAGAAATGGAAAATTTTATTGGTATGTTGCTATTACGCATGGAGCAATTCATGGAAAAGCAATAGGAATTGCCGTTTCGGATAGTCCAACTGGTCCTTTTACAGATGCTTTAGGAAAAGCATTAATCACTAATGATATGACCACTGAAACCAAAATCAGTTGGGATGATATTGATCCATCTGTTATTATAGATGATGATGGTCAGGCCTATTTATTTTGGGGAAATACCGTTTGTCACTATGTGAAATTAAAAGAAAACATGATTGAAATGGACGGACCAATGCAAACTGTCGATTTACCAAAATTTACCGAAGCACCTTGGATTCACAAACGTAAAAATTGGTATTATTTGTCCTTTGCAACTGAATTCCCTGAAAAAATTGCCTATGCCATGAGTAAATCGGTTAAAGGGCCTTGGGAATACAAAGGGATATTAAACGAAGTTGCCGGGAATTCCAATACCAATCATCAAGCTATAATTGACTTTAAAGGCAAGTCATATTTTATTTATCATAATGGAGTTATTCCTACTGAGGGAGGTAGTTTCAGAAGATCAGTTTGTGTAGATCGTCTTTTTTATAATGAAGATGGAACCATGAAACGAGTAATTATGACATCAGAAGGAATTCAAAAATAAACCAAAAATGAAATTGAATAAAAACTCACAAATCCTATTCTCGTTAGTAACGCTGCTAATCTGCTGTTTTTCTTCAGCTCAAGATATTAGCGTTCACGATCCAGTGATGATCAAACAAAAAGACATCTATTATTTGTACTGTACGGGTCGCGGAATTAGTGTTTTTAGTTCAAAAGATTTAAAAAACTGGAATAAAGAGCCGGCAATATTTAATGAAAAGCCTGTTTGGGCTGATTCTGTTGCGGCTGATTTTAAGAATCATATTTGGGCACCGGATATTTCCTTTCACAACAATACGTATTATTTGTATTATTCGGTTTCCGCTTTCGCAAAAAATACTTCGGCTATTGGAGTTACAACTAATACGACTTTGGATTCAAAAGATCCTGCTTACAAATGGGTTGATCACGGAATTGTCATTCAATCAATTCCAAATCGTGATTTATGGAATGCCATAGACCCCAATTTGACATTCGATGAAAATAAAACGCCTTGGCTAGCTTTTGGTTCTTTTTGGGAAGGACTGAAAATGGTGAAATTGAATCCCGATTTATTGTCAATTGCACAGCCGCAGAAGTGGCACACTATTGCAAAACGAAAGAGAACTTTCGAATTAGCCGATGCTAACCCAGGAGATGCAGCCTTAGAAGCTCCTTTTATATTTAAAAAGAACGGCTATTATTATCAGTTCCTGTCATGGGATTTATGTTGTAGAGGAAAAGAAAGCACTTATAAGGTAGTTATTGGAAGATCAAAAAATATTGTAGGACCTTATGTTGATAAAGATGGTAAATTATTAACTGAAGGAGGAGGTACTTTAGTGGTTCAGGGTGGCGAAAATTATTATGGTGTAGGGCATAACAGCGCCTATACTTTTGATGGCGTAGATTATATCTTTTATCATGGCTACGATGTAAAACAGAACGGAAAACCTGTTTTAATTGTTAAAGAGTTAAAGTGGGATGCTGATTTATGGCCAATTTTGATTGAATAATTGAGTTAATAAAATGAATAAAGATTAAGTTTTGAAACTAAAAAGGAACCAAGTTAAATAAAAGACTAAAAAACATGAACCATAATTTAATCACTAAAATTGCCCTTTTCGGGCTTTTGCTAAATGGCTTTTATTCGAATGCTCAGAAAACAAATTTAAAAGTTAATATCGCTAATTCAATCACCAAAATTCAGCCTACAATGTATGGTGTCTTTTTTGAAGATATCAATTTTGCTGCTGATGGTGGTTTATATGCAGAAATGATTAAAAACCGATCTTTTGAGTTTGAAAATCCTCTAATGGGATGGTCTCAGCCTAATAGTGATAGACATTCGTTTAATACGCAATCGGGAATTGCAACCACTATTAAAGTAATTGAAAATAAAACCAATCTTAATTTTTGCAGAGTTGTTGTAAAAGATGATAAAGGGTATCAAATCATCAATGAAGGATTCAGAGGAATGGGTATTAAAAAGGATGCCAAGTACAATCTTTCTTTGAAAGCTGCCAATCATGATGGAGCCATCAAGCAAATTAATATTCAATTTATCGATAAAAATGGAAAAACAGTAGGAGAAACTACTATTGTTCCTTTATCATCGGATTGGAAAAATTATACAGCACAATTAACTGCAACTCAAACAGAAGCAAAAGCGCAACTGAAAATCACATTTAAAGGTACAGGAACGATTGATTTAGATATGATTTCATTATTCCCGGAAGATACTTGGAAAAACAGAAAAAATGGAATGCGTAAAGATATTGTTCAGTTGCTTTATGATTTAAAACCTGGTTTTTTAAGATTTCCTGGAGGATGTATTGTTGAAGGAAAAACGTTGGCACAACGTTACCAATGGAAAAAAACGGTTGGAGATATTGAGACAAGAGAAACATTAATCAATAGATGGAATACCGAGTTCAGTCATAAACTGGCTCCGGATTATTTTCAGACTTTTGGAATCGGATTTTTTGAATATTTTCAACTTTCTGAAGATATTGGAGCGCAGCCGCTTCCGATTTTAAGTTGTGGAATGGCTTGCCAGTTCAATACAGGAGAATTGGTTCCAATGGAAGATTTAGATCCTTATGTGCAAGATGCTTTGGATCTAATTGAATTCGCAAATGGATCTGTTGAAACGCCTTGGGGGAAAATCAGATCAGAAATGGGACACCCAAAACCATTTAATCTTAAATTTATTGGTGTTGGAAATGAACAATGGGGGCCTGCTTATATTGAAAGATACAAAGTGTTTGAAAAAGCCATTAAATCTAAATACCCAAATATCACTATTGTTTCTGGTGCGGGACCTTTCCCGGAAGGAGATTATTTTGAGTACGGCATGAAAGAACTTAAAAAGTTAAATGCTGAAATTGTAGATGAGCATTATTATAAAAACCCAAAATGGTTTAGAGAAAATGCTACCCGTTATGATAGTTATGATAGAAAAGGGCCTAAAATATTCGCTGGAGAATATGCTGCTCAAAGTGTTGCTATTGCCAGTCCTGATAATAAAAACAATTGGGAATGTGCGTTTTCTGAAGCTGCTTTTATGACTGGTTTGGAAAGAAATGCCGAAGTGGTACATTTGACATCTTATGCTCCTTTGATGGCACATGAAGAAGCTTGGCAATGGACTCCGGATATGATTTGGTTCAATAATTTGGAAGCCTATGGTTCGGCTAATTATTATGTACAAAAAATATTTTCGACAAATAAAGGAACTGATTTATTATCAATTACGAAAGATGGAAAAGCAGTAACAGGACAAAATGATTTGTACGCCACGGCTGCAAAAGATAGCAATACTAAAGAAGTAATCGTAAAATTAGTAAATACAAAATCAGATACACAAAGTGTTGAGGTAGATTTAAATGGGGATAAATTAGCTTCTAAGGGAACGCTTGTGACTTTAGTAAGTGCTAATTTAGATGACGAAAATTCATTTGCTAATCCTAAAAAAATAAGTCCTACAGAAAAGGAATTTAAATTGAATGGAAAAAAAGCACAATTGACTTTACCGGCTTATTCAGTAACTGTTTTGAAGTTAAAGATGAAATAATCTGGGATTTTTTAAAAAATTAGGAATAAGAAAAATATATTTGGAAAAAATATCTAAAAACTAAAAATGAAATTAAATTTAAGAACTAAAAGTGCCGTTTACGGTTTGTTACTTAGTAGTTTTTTGGCAACAGCCCAAAAAACGAATCTGGAAGTAGATTTAACAAAATCAATTACTAAAATCCAACCAACGATGTATGGTATCTTTTTCGAAGATATCAATTTTGCTGCCGATGGAGGTTTATATGCCGAAATGGTTAAGAATAGAACTTTTGGGTTTGATGCTCCGCTTATGGGCTGGTCACAACCTAATAGTAATGTTCATTCTTTGAATAAGGAATCGGGGATGGCAACTCCAATGCGTACTTCTGAAAATACAAATAATCCTGATTTTTGTAGAATTATCATCAATAATGATAAAGGATACCAAATTTTAAATGAGGGATTTAGAGGAATGGGTATTAAGAAAGATGCAAAATACAATCTTTCCTTAAAAGCAGCGAATCATAACAATGCTATCAAAAAAATAATTGTACAATTTATTGATGCTGACAAAAAGGTTTTGGGAGAGACTGTTATTGTTCCATCATCGACTAATTGGAAAGATTATTCAGCTCAAATTGTAGCTATAGGAACTGAAGCAAAAGCACAATTGAAAATTACTTTTGAAGGAACAGGAACAATCGATTTGGATATGATTTCGTTATTTCCACAAGAAACCTGGAATAATAGAAAGAATGGTTTGCGTAAAGATATTGTTCAATTGTTATATGATTTGAAACCTGGATTTATACGTTTTCCTGGTGGATGTATCGTTGAAGGAAAAACATTGGAAAACAGATACCAATGGAAAAAAACCGTTGGTGCTGTTGAAGACAGAGAAACCATGATCAACAGATGGAATGTGGAGTTTAAAAACAAACAAGCACCTGATTATTTCCAGTCTTTTGGTTTAGGATTTTTTGAATATTTCCAACTTGCGGAAGATGTAGGAGCACAGCCATTGCCAATTTTAAGTTGTGGAATTGCCTGTCAGTATAATTCGGGTGAATTAGTTCCAATGGAAGAATTAGATCCTTATGTTCAGGATGCTTTGGATTTGATCGAGTTTGCTAATGGTGCTGTAACTTCTAAATGGGGAAAATTAAGATCCGATATGGGGCATCCAAAGCCATTTAATCTTAAGTTTATTGGTGTTGGAAACGAACAATGGGGACCACAATACATTGAAAGATATAAGGTTTTTGCAGCAGCTATAAAAGCAAAATATCCTACTATGACGATTGTTTCAGGTTCAGGACCTTCGCCTGACGGAGCTTTTTTTGATTATGGATGGGATGAATTGAAAAAATTAAATGCAGATATTATCGATGAGCATTATTATAAAAATCCGGAATGGTTTAAAGAAAATGCGACAAGATATGATAAGTATGACAGAAAAGGGCCTAAGATTTTTGCTGGAGAATATGCAGCACATCCTAAAGGAGTAGAGGACGGATTCAAAGAGAATAATTGGTTGTCAGCACTTTCTGAATCGGCATTTATGACAGGTTTAGAACGTAATGCTGATGTAGTTCATTTAACTTCTTATGCGCCTTTAATGGCTCATGTTGATGCTTTTCAATGGGCACCGGATATGATTTGGTTTGATAATTTAAATTCTTACGGTACAGCTAATTATTATGTTCAAAAAATGTATTCAAACAATAAAGGAACTGATGTAGTAGCTATTACAAAGGATGGAAAAGCTTTAACAGGACAAAATGATTTGTATGCAACTGCAGCAAAAGATGTAGATAAAAAAGAGTTGATTTTAAAACTGGTTAATACATCAGCGAAAGCTCAAGATCTTGAAGTTAATTTATCAGGAAAAAGTGTTGAATCTAAAGGGAAAATGATTCTTTTAACTAGCCAAAATCTTGAAGAATACAATACATTGGCTGAGCCAACTAAAATTATTCCTGTTGAAAAAGAATATAAATTAAGTGGAAAAAAGGCATCAGTAACTTTACCGGCTTATTCTTTTGTAGTATTGAAATTAAAGATGAAATAGGTCTTATTTTTTCGAGAAACTTTAGTTGAGTAAAATTTTAACTTAATTGTTCAAAATTTAATAAAAAACATTAAGTGTGAGTGGTACACTTAATGTTTTTTTGTTATATATTTGTAGCCATATTTTAAATAATGAAGATGAAAAATTATGTAATAGGTTTAGATTACGGATCGGATTCAGTTCGTGCCGTATTAATTGATACCGAAAACGGGCAAGAATTAGCCTCAGATGTTTGCCATTACAAAAGATGGAAAAACAAACAATATTGCAATCCGTCAATCAATCAATTCCGTCAACATCCTTTGGATCATATCGAAGGATTGGAATCAACAATTAAAAATATTGTAACATCAAGTAAGGTTGATCCTTCTTTGATAAAAAGTATCTGTATTGATACAACAGGTTCTTCGCCTGTTCCAGTTTCCGAAGATGGGACTCCACTAGCTTTGACAGCAGAATTTGCTGAAAACCCAAATGCAATGATGGTTTTGTGGAAAGACCACACGGCTATCAACGAAGCTGATGAAATTAACGAACTTGCTGCTACTTGGGGTGGAGAAAATTTCACAAAATACGAAGGAGGAATTTATTCTTCTGAGTGGTTTTGGGCAAAAATATTACACATCGCTCGTGAGGATGAAGCAGTTAGAAATGCTGCTTATACTTGGTTAGAGCACTGTGATTTAATGACTTATTTGTTAATTGACAATAAAGATTTAAAAACATTCAAAAGAAGCCGTTGTGCAGCAGGGCATAAAGCAATGTGGCACGAAGACTGGAATGGTTTACCACCAGAGGAATTCTTAGGGAAATTACACCCGTATTTGGCTCAGCTAAGAGGGAAATTATACGATGAGACTTATACTTCAGATCTAGTTGCCGGAACTTTAAATCAGGAATGGGCAACAAAATTAGGTTTGACTACTGACACTATTATTGCTGTTGGAACTTTTGATGCACATTCAGGAGCTGTTGGTGCTAAAATTGACGAGTACGCTTTAGTTCGTGTAATGGGAACTTCAACTTGTGATATTATTGTTTCTGCTAAAGAAAATGTAGGAAGCAAAACTGTTAAAGGTATTTGTGGACAAGTAGATGGTTCAGTTATTCCAGGATATATCGGTCTTGAAGCGGGGCAATCTGCTTTTGGAGATGTATTGGCTTGGTTTAAAGATACGCTTTCTTGGCCATTGGATAATTTGGTTTACAATTCAGCTATTTTATCTGAAGAGCAAAAAGCACAATTAAAAGAAGAAGTAGAATCTAATTTCATCAAGACTTTAACAGAGCAAGCTGAGGCAATTCCTTTGTCTGAAAGTATTCCAACTGCTTTGGACTGGGTAAATGGAAGAAGAACTCCTGATGCTAATCAAGGATTGAAAAGTGCGATGACTAATTTATCATTAGGAACAAAAGCACCACATATTTTCAAAGCTTTAATCAATTCAATCTGTTTTGGTTCTAAGAAAATTGTAGACCGTTTTGAAGAAGAAGGTGTTCGTATTGATAGCGTTATCGGAATTGGTGGTGTAGCTAGAAAATCACCATTTATCATGCAAACTTTGGCTAATGTGTTGAACAAGCCAATTAAAGTTTGTGCTTCTGATCAGGCACCGGCTTTAGGAGCTGCTATTTATGCTGCCGTTGCTGCCGGAATTTATCCAAACGTGATTGAAGCTGCTAAAAAAATGGGAAGTGATTTTGAAAGCGAATATTTCCCTCAAGCAGACAAAATTGAAAAATACGAGGAATTGATGGATTCTTATTCTGAATTAGCTCAATTTATAGAAACCCAGATCGAAAAAAGATCTCTTGTAACGATAGAATAAAAAGTGGGTTCCTGACAACCAAAATTTAAATATTTTTTAGGAAGAATCGATAATAAAATAATAAGTAGTATGAGTTCAAAATTTCAAGCGTTAAAACAAGAATGTTACGAGGCTAATATGCAACTGAACGAGTTGAATTTAGTAGTGTACACTTTTGGAAATGTAAGTGCTGTAGACAGAGAAAATGGCGTTTTTGCTATTAAACCAAGTGGAGTTCCTTATGAGGATTTAAAAGCAGAAGATATTGTTATTGTTGATTTTGATAATAATATTATCGAAGGAGACAAACGTCCTTCTTCGGATACTAAAACACATGCTTATTTATACAAACATTGGCCAAAGATAGGTGGTATTGCTCATACGCATGCTACTTTTTCAGTAGCTTGGGCACAATCACAAAGAGATATTCCTATTTTCGGAACTACTCATGCCGATCACTTGACAGCTGATATTCCTTGTGCTCCGCCAATGGCCGATCATCTTATTGAAGGAAACTATGAGCACAATACAGGAATTCAAATCTTGGATTGTTTCAAAGAAAAAAATCTTTCTTATGAAGAAGTAGAAATGATTTTAATTGGAAATCACGGTCCATTTGCATGGGGAAAAAATGCTGCTAAAGCAGTTTACAATTCTAAAGTTTTAGAAGTTGTAGCTCAAATGGCATATTTGACTTTGCAAATTAATCCTGCTGCTCCTAAGTTGAAGGATTCTTTGATTAGAAAACACTACGATCGTAAGCATGGAAAAGATGCTTATTACGGACAGTAAATTTTAGATTGCAGAAAATAGAATAGAGAAAATAGACTTCCATTTCGACTCCTTCTCCTTTGGAATGGGTTGAGGTTTAAGTAAAATAAGAACAATAAATAAACAAAATAAAAAATGATAGATATTTCTAAAAAAGAAATTTGGTTTGTAGTAGGAAGCCAAAACTTATATGGTGAAGAAACTTTAAAGCAGGTTGCTGTGCATTCTCAGGAAATTGCAAAAGGAATTGATGCTTCTTCTCATGTTCCTGTAAAAGTGATTTACAAATCAGTGGCAAAATCACCTAGTGAAATCACTGATATTTGTATGGAAGCCAATTCAAACAAAAACTGTGTTGGTATCATCGCTTGGATGCACACTTTTTCTCCGGCAAAAATGTGGATTAACGGTTTAAGCATTCTTAAAAAACCATTATGTCATTTACATACACAATACAATGCTGAAATTCCATGGGCTTCTATCGATATGGATTTCATGAACTTGAACCAATCAGCTCACGGAGACAGAGAGTTTGGTTACATTATGTCCAGAATGCGTAAAAAACGTAAAGTTGTTGTTGGACACTGGGAAGATAAAAGAGTACAAACTAAATTAGGAAACTGGTCTAGAGTAGCTTTAGGTTGGGATGAAATGCAAAACTTAAAAGTAGCGCGTTTTGGAGACAACATGCGTGAAGTTGCTGTTACTTGTGGAGATAAAGTTGAGGCTCAAATTCGTTTTGGAATGTCCGTAAACGGTTACGACTCTTCTGATATCGTTAATAAAATGAAATTAGTTACTGAAGCGCAAGTAGATGCTTTAGTAGCGGTTTATGAAGAATCATATAATTTAGCTCCAAAATTACAAGTAGGAGGAGAGCAAAGACAATCATTAAAAGATGCTGCTAAAATCGAATTAGGTTTGAGAGCTTTCTTAGTAGAAGGTGGTTTTGGTGCTTTTACTGATACTTTTGAAAACTTAGGAGAATTAAAACAATTACCAGGTATTGCAACTCAGCGTTTAATGGCTGATGGTTACGGTTTTGGTGGTGAAGGTGACTGGAAAACAGCTGCTATGGTTCGCGTTATGAAAGTAATGAACATCGGTCTTGAAGGAGGAACTTCTTTCATGGAAGATTATACTTATCACTTTACACCTGAGAAATCATATGTTTTAGGTTCTCACATGCTAGAAATTTGTCCTTCTATTACTGATGGAAAACCTTCTTGCGAAATTCATCCATTAGGAATTGGTGGAAAAGAAGACCCAGTTCGTTTGGTATTCAATTCACCTGCTGGAGAGGCTATCAATGTATCATTAGTAGATATGGGAACTCGTTTCCGTTTAATTGTGAACGAAGTAACTGCTGTAAAACCAATGGCTGATTTACCAAAATTACCTGTTGCTCGTGTACTTTGGGATTGTAAACCTAACTTGGATATCGCTGCTACTGCTTGGATTCTTGCAGGTGGTGCACACCATACAGTATACAGTCAGGCGGTAACTACTGAGTTCATGGAAGATTTTGCTGATATTGCTGGAATCGAATTAGTAGTTATTGATAACGATACTAGAATTCGTAATTTCAAAGATACTTTGAATGCAAATGAAGCATACTACCATTTATTTCAAACTGGATTATAATCTTTTTTAAATAATAAATTTACCAAGTCATAAAGTCAGAAGTTAAGATAGCTTTTGGCTTTATGACTTCTCTATTAACCAATAAAAATAAAAAATTATGAATCTATTAAAAAGTTGTGTTTTAGGATTGACTGTTATTACTACAGCGGGACTTTCTGTTCAGTGTAAGGGTGATAAGAAAGAAAACCAAGAGCAAAATGTTACTCAAAAAGACAGTGTTACTATTGAGAAATCAGCTTATGGTACTACTGCTAAAGGAGAAAAGATTGACAGCTATAAGTTGAAAAATCAAAAAGGAATGGAAGTGGATATTATGACTTATGGAGGAATTATTACTTCTTTAAAAGTGCCTAATAAAGCTGGGGTTTTTGAAGAAGTGGTAATTGGTTTTAATAATTTCGAACAATATACTAAAGACAATCCTTATTTTGGAGCTTTAATCGGTCGTTATGGAAATCGTATTGCTAAAGGTAAATTTACTTTGGATGGTAAAGAATATCAATTGGCAACTAATAATGGTAAAAATGCGTTGCACGGAGGTCCTGAAGGATTTCATAGAAGAATATGGACTGTTGAAGAGGCTAAAGGTGGTGATGCTGCAACTTTAAAGTTGAAGTATATCAGTAAAGATTTGGAAGAAGGTTATCCTGGAAATCTAACAGTTTTTGTTACTTATACTTTAAACAAAGACAATTCTTTGGATGTGCTTTACGAGGCTACAACTGATAAGAAAACAGTGGTGAATTTAACACAGCATTCTTATTTCAACTTATCTGGAGATTTCACTAAAACAATCTTAAATGATGAAATTACTATTGATGCAGATAAATTAGTACCTGTAGATGCTGATCTTATTCCAACAGGTAAATTAGACGATGTGACTAATACTCCTTTTGATTTCAGAAAACCAAAGGCTATTGGTAAAGATATTGAAGTAACAAATGACCAATTGAAAAAAGGATTGGGTTACGATCACTGCTGGGTGTTGAATAACCAAGACAAAGGATTCCGTTTTGCAGCTTCTGCTTATGATCCAACTAGCGGAAGATTATTGGAAGTGTACACTGACCAGCCTGGAATCCAACTTTACACAGGAAACTTCTTGGACGGAACTTTACCAACCAGAGACGGTAAAACATACGCGCATAGAACAGGACTTTGTTTAGAAACACAGCATTATCCGGATTCTCCAAATCAAAAAGATTTCCCAACTACGGTTTTAAACCCGGGTGAAAACTATAAAACAAAAACTTCTTTCAAGTTTTCTACTAAGTAATATTTAGGAAATAGAATTTGTTTTAATCTATAAAACCTGTCTCGTTCTAAACTAGGCAGGTTTTTTTGTGCTTTTGAATGAAGTTAATTTTATACATATATATAAGAGTGATTTTTTGAAGCTATTTCCCGCTATCCGTTTCAATCTTTTGTGCCGAACCCCGGCACAAAAGGATTTTTACTTCTATCGGGGCTAGGTCTATGGTTGCTAAGTTGGGTTTTGTTTGTCACTTCGAGGTATAATTTTTTATACAAAAAAAGCAATATAAAATGACGTTAACTTTGTATATAATCTGAATTAGAATTAGGCAGTGTAACAGTAAATCAATTAGTGTTAATTACCTGACTTCGAGTTTTGTTTCAAAGTATTATAGTAAACAATATTGGTGAGTTCTATTAAAATGAATTTCCCCCATGGTAGTAATATCTTTTCACATAATATACTTTGAGCCTATTTCTATTTCATTAAATCGTAATCAATGAGTAGTTTAGAGAAAATTATTAAAAATTGTGCTGGCATCGATATTG
>NZ_JAAAPM020000028.1 GCF_009909155.2 Flavobacterium undicola | reverse complement strand
CTATATAATATTGAATTGGCTGATGAACAGTCGCATCGCTATCATTACAATCGGTATTGTTGGTAGCATAACCTTCAGTGGCAACTGATGAACACAACATTGCTGTTGCAGTCGATCCAAATCCATCTTTGTCGGCATCTACATAATATTGAATTGGCTGATGAACAGTCGCATCGCTATCATTACAATCGGTATTGTTGGTAGCATAACCTTCAGTGGCAACTGATGAACACAACATTGCTGTTGTAGTCGATCCAAATCCATCTTTGTCGGCATCAACATAATATTGAATTGGCTGATGAACAGTCGCATCGCTATCATTACAATCAGTATTGTTGATAGCATAACCTTCAGGAGCAATATTTACTGAAAATAAAGCACTGGTAGTTGAACCAAAACCATCATGATCGGTATCTAAATAATACGTCTTATTAACGGTTAACGGTTTTGCAACTGAAGTTGCAGCATTGTAGCTGTCATTACCCGCTTGAGATGCTGTGATTATAGCAGTACCTGCGGCTATAATATGAATTTTGTTATCCACAATTGTTGCTACAGCCGTGTTTGAGCTGCTATAGGTTACAGCAAGCCCTGAAGAGGCAACAGCTCCAGCATCAAAATCAGCATCGCTAATCAATTTAGCTGTAATTGCAGCAAAATCAATAGTCTGTCCTTTTTTCACCACTGTCAAAACTTGTGTTAGCGTTTGTGCAGCATTGTAATCTGTATTTCCTGCCTGCGAAGCGGTAATAGTTGAGGTTCCAGGAGCAACAATATGCACTTTTCCATCTACTATAGTGGCTACAGCGTTATTTGAACTGGTATAACTAACAGCCAGTCCTGAAGTTGCTGTTGCAGGAGAAAAATCAGCATCACCCATTTCTTTTTGTAAAGTTGATGCAAGGGTAATGGACTGATTTGACTTAGCAGTTTCAGCAATTTCTGAAGCACTTAACGCTTTACTATAAATCTTAAAATCATCAATTGAACCTTTGTACATATTGTCATTAAACTGTGATTTACCCAAATAGTTTTGATTGGTACTACCTATTGTAGACGGTTTAATTGTTACACCAGTATTGGTAGCAACCAAAGTCCCATTAATGTACATACGACAGGTGCTTCCTGACTGGGTAATTGCAAAATGAGTCCAGGTGTTTAGCGGTAGCGTATAGGTAGCAGTTACTTGTTGTTCTGAACCACCGTTTCTAATAGCATAACGCATAAGGTTAGTCCCTGCCTGAATTGTCAAAAACATATACTTGACAGGTGATGTAGCGCTGACACCAAAATCAAATACACGCATCCAGGCTGCTTTAGCATCCATTCTTACCCATGTTGATATGGTAAAATCATTTAGTGTACTGACAATTCCAGTTGGCAACGTAGCATAAGCATTGGCTGTTCCATCCAGTTTAAGTGACTGACTGTATTTACCAGTATCTCGAGTCGCTGTGGCTGCCAATGTTCCATGGTTTGCTCCCCAGTTGTCAATAGCGCGTGTTCCACTTGCCTCATCAAATTTTAGGTAGCTAACTCGACCACTAGTAGGGGATGCTATTACTTCTGTACTATTTGCAGTTTCATTCTGTCCATTCATTGAAGATACTACATAGTAATAGGTATTTCCATTTGTAACATTAGTATCAGTGAACTTGGTAGTACTCACATTTCCGATAGTTGTATAAGGTCCTCCTGATACTGTCGAACGTTTAACATTGTAGGTGTAATCGGCAATAGGATCCCATTCTATAATGTTTTTACCGTCACCATCTGCTACTATAACATTACTTGGTACAATATTTTGTACATTTAAAATGATAGTTTGTGAACCTGTATTGCTACCGTTAGTAGCAGTTAAGGTTACTGAAAAAGTACCGAATTGTGTTGGAGTTCCAGATATTATTCCTGTAACACTGTCAACGCTTAAACCGGCAGGTAAACCAGTTGCAGTAAAATTGCTTAGTGCTTTGTTGCTAATGGTATAAGTAAATGGTTTACCAATTAAAGTATTAAGTTGCGTATCATTTGTAATAACAACCGTTAAAACTTTTGATTGTGATGCTGCCGGCCAGTATACGCTGTTTCCTGCTTGAGAAGCAGTAATAGTTGCAGTTCCGGTAGAAACAACATGGACTTTACCATTTACAATGGTTGCCACAGATTCGTTTGAGCTGCTGTAGGTTACCGGAAGACTTGAAGTAGCGGTTGCTGCTGGATCAAAATCGTCATCACCCATTACTTTTTGAGCAATTGAATTTAGCGTTATAGTTTGACTTACAGAACTTCCAGCAATTTCAGATGCAGTTAAGGCTCTGCTATAGATCTTAAATTCATCAATAGCACCTTTAAACATAGAGTCTCCTCCCCATTGAGATTTGCCCAAATAGTTCAAATTAGTGCTTCCTAAATCAGAAGGTTTAATAGTTACAGCAGTATTAGTTGCAACTAAAGCTCCGTTAATGTACATACTACAAGTACTTCCAGATTGGGTAATTGCAAAGTGAGTCCAGGTTTTAAGAGGAGTAGTGTAATTATACGTCATACCTTGTTCTGATCCACCATTTTTAATTGCAAAACGTACCTGACCCGATGCTCCAGCCTGAGAGGATAAAAACATATACTTAGATGTTCCAGTTCCAAAGTCAAAAACGCGCATCCAGTTAGCCAATTCATCCATATTTACCCATGCTGTTATCGAATAGTCAGATAATGTGCTCACAATTCCAGTAGGTAAGGTAGCATAAGAGCTAGCTGTTCCGTCTAGTTTAAGGGCTTGTCCGTTTCTACCCTCACTGCGACTTGCAGTAGTGTTTAATGTACCGTGATTAGCGCCCCAACTATCAATGCTACGTGTTCCAGTTAATTCGTCAAATTTCAGGTAAGTAACTTGCCCGATATTTGGAGTTGCTTTTACTTCTGCACTGTTAGGATTTTCTCCCGTACTGTCAATAGAAGACACTACGTAATAATAAGCAGTTCCGTTAGTGATATTTGTATCGGTAAATTTTGATCCCGTAACAGTCCCAATGGTAGTATAAGGTCCACCAGAAGTTGTCGAACGTTTTACATTATAGCTAAAATCTAGAATTGGATTCCATTCGATGATATTTTTAGCATCACCAGCCGCTACTATTAAACCATCAACTACAGTATTTAATACTTTTAATGATAAAATTTTAGTATTAGATGCGGTTTCATTTGAAGCAGTAAGTGTTACAGAGAAAATCCCTTGCACAGTTGGAGTTCCTGAAATTATACCGGAAGCAGTATCTATGGTTAAACCAGCAGGCAGTCCAGTAGCATTAAAGCTAGTTGGTGATTTGATGGCTGTAATAGTATAAGAGAAAGGTCTTCCAATAAGTGTAGTTTGCTCTAATACACTTGTAATTGCAACAGTTACAGTACGGTCATCTAATAGTACCACATCGTTACCCGTGCCTCCTATGTAAGTAATACGAAAATCATAACCACCTATGTTTACAAGAGACATTTCAGGTAAATTCTTAAAAGTACCATTAATAGCAAGTGTTCCTGTATTGTCTATTATTGTATAATTTGTTCCTGTATTCAATGTACCCGCAATGCTGATTGGAGCTAAAACAGGACTGTTAAGCAAGTTTACACTAGTGGCTTTAATTTGATCGCCAATAGCTGTACCCAGGTTAATTTCCGGAGTATAGGTAGCATCCGCTTTTAAAGTAAGAGCACCAACAGTTAAGGTACCAACTTTTAAAAATCCAGGTTCTAATATAGCACCTGCTCCGCTACCAGTTCCAAGAGTTGCCGATGACTGAGTTTGTCCGAAGCCGCCCAATGCTCCTTCTTCTATAGTGATAGGACTAACAAACACCCCGGTTGTTCCATTGTTGTTTATCAATAATTTTCCTTTTTTTACAGTAGTAGTTCCGGTGTAGGCCTGGTTTCCCCACATTTCTAAAATGCCTGTACCTACCTTTTCAACGCTTAGATTAGTGCCATTACCGTTAATGGTTCCGCCATAACTGGAATACGTATTAAGGGCACCAATACTGATAACTGGCGCACCGCCCCCATCGGCACGGATATAACCACGACCGTTAAGAGCACCAAAGTTTAGCGTTCCGGTTGCAAAACCGATGCCCTGACAATCAATCCCATTGGCATCTAATAACCAGGTTGCGTTTGCACTTCCTGACTGCGGAATTCCGAAACGTATCCTTTGTTTACCACTTCTCAGTTTAGAGATAAAAGTTCCTGTAAATTGACTATTATCGCCTAAGAGATTAAGTCCGGCATAATCATTTCCGTCATGTTCCAGTGTTCCACTACCTAATAGTTTTCCTCGAAGTGTTATAGAATAAATATCTTCATACATATAACTTCTATTTTGAGGAAGAACCTCTATATCATTATATAATTCAAGATTACCGCCGGCTGTAGCCTGTAATGCTCCTCCGTTCATGATTATCTTAGCTGAACCTAAAGGCCCGGCTGTAGGACTGCTAGGAGTCCCGGTTCCTATTCCCGATACTGATAGAATACCCAGATTAGCAGTTGTATTTCCAGAATAAGTATTGTTACTTCCTCTGACATATAAAATACCTGATCCGGATTTCATTAAGGAACCGCTACCACTAATCATACCCTCTAAAGCTGTATTACCAACTGTATTAACATTAAGTTGATCCGTTAATAGTAATGGAGTAGTTAAAGTTTGAGTACTTGATGAATTGTTTACAAGATCATTTTTTAGTGTTAATGAATTACCTGAAATAGTATAGGCATCAGCTCCAGATTCGAATTGAAGTCTTGAGACTATCAGGTCATTTATATCGTTGTTTACAATTGAATCAGTAGTTGCCTTGAAGGTTAATATGGCAGGGTTTACTGGAAGAGTATTTTCAACCCAGTTAGTTGCCAGATTAAATGAATTGCTAAGAGGCGTTGGACTCCATACCGAAGAATTTGCGCCCGGTACACCAAAGGCTTCTGCAGAATTGCCACTTTCCTGTGTAGCTCCTAAAGAAGAAACCACATAGTAATAGGGATTACCGCTGGTAACATTTGTGTCCACATAGCTGTTAGTGCTAACAGTTGCAATCGTTGTATAAGGACCACCACTTACGATACCACGTTTTACTTTGTATGAAGAAGCGCCTAAAGCAGTATCCCATGTAAGGTTAACACGGTCACTTTGATTAGTTGTTACAGGACGTCCCGGAATTGCAGGAGGAACCGACTCAAAAACTTCATTAGAAATTCCGCTTTCTTGATCTCCTGTAAGAGCCGTAATTACATAATAGTTATTCACTTCAGGTGTAGGACTTACATCTGTAAAAGAGGTTCCCGTAATACCTGTCTGGATAGTTGTATAGGGACCACCCAGTGTTAGCGAACGTTTCACGGAATAACTGATAGCATTAGCTGAAGCTGTCCAGTTAAGTTTAATTTGTGTAGTATTAACAATCGATGCTATTGCTGAAGTTGGAGCTGCAGGTGCTTCACTATTAATCACTTTAAGGATTAAAGTGGCTGCGCCTGTTCCATTGGCATTGGTAGCTGTTATGGTAACTTCGCTTTGTCCTAACTCCGTAGCTGTACCTGAAATAATTCCGGTAGCTGTATCAATACTAAGTCCTGCTGGCAATCCGCTGGCACTGTAAGATGATGGGTTAGCATCAGCAATTATGTTATAGTTAAAAGGCGTACCAATGGTAGCTGTAGTCGTGGTAGCACTGCTAATCTCTGGAGATCCGGTTGGTGCGGTTTGACTATAGGCTACATTGCTGAATGTAGCAGTATTTTGTGCCGATGTATTATTAGAAAGGGTATAAAATCCCGCATACAAATTAGTTGGGAAACCAGTAGGTGAATACCAGCAACCATCATTAGTCCAGTGAACACCATCCTGCGAATGATATACAAATATACGGGTGTTAACACGTTCAATTTTTAACCACCAAGGAGCTTTGGGTTGCCAATGTCTTCCGGCACCGCCGGTAGCGTTAAGAAAAAGATCCCAGTAAGGGGAACCTGGTGCAAGTGATTCGCGTAACATCACACCGCAGCCTCCTGTAGTGAGCGACATATTGTCCACTTTTACTACCAGACCGGCATCACCACTAACTTTTTTGAAATTGAAACTAAAGGCAGTACTGGTGGAAGTTCCGGCGGCTTTAAGCGTCCATATTCCATTATTGAATGAAGCACTGCTTGCTAATCCTGTATTACCGATATCTATATTAGTTAAATTGCTTACCGGCTGCACGTGATCGGCAGGATAATACACAGGAGGCAAACTAACTGCTGTAGAAGTATCCGAAGATTTCAAATATAAGAAATTACCACCGGCACCACCCACTGCAGCACGCATTCTGTCGGTATCCGGAGTTGGAATTCCTTTACGCACATTATAAGCACTATAAATAAGGTTTGTCATATCACCGGTTACTGCTCCGGGCTGAATTCCCCAGCTGGTCCAATAACTGGCATAACCTCCAAAAGGAACATAGGTCATAGAAGCTCCGTCAAAGGCATATTTATGATACAATTCACCGATAGCCAATACTCGATTGTCTAACTCGGAAAACATGTCTATATTTTGTTTATAGGCAACTTCTGCGCCCCAAGCTAAAGCTGCAGCCTGTACACGCCAGTGATCATCACGACCTGTATCTCCAACTTCTCCATTAGGGAGTGAGTTACGCATACCGCCGCCGGCATCCATTCTGTAAACTTCAATCGCCTGATTAAATTTGGTAGCATCATTACAGAAAATTGATGCTCCCAGAGCAATTTTAAGTTGAAGAGCTCCTTTGTTCTGGTCGCGTAAAGGATAAGGTACCCATGAAGTAGGAAATAATACTTCAGAAAAATACTTTTCTACGTGATCCGTATTGGCCTGCGTCCATCCTGGATAAGTATAACGAAGTATTTCGGCACCTACAGCCCAGTGCTGGGCATAGTCACCTATATCTAACATTGATTCGTTACCACCCCAGGAGGTATTAGTTACTGCCCAGCCATCAAGTATGCTGGTAGCTTTTTGGGCGTAAGCCACATCACCGGTAAACCACCACATAAATGCCAGATTGTGCACCGCAATCATATCATTGATCCATGTGGTGTTATTTAAGTTTGGGGCACGGCTTACTGTTGCCTGCGGTGATCCAACATAACTTAATTGTGAATGACTATCATTCTTAAAAGTATTGTAAGCTGAAAGCCAGGGTTCTTTTGTAATGTTAACCTTTAGCTGATCCAGATCTGCCTGATTAAAGGCAATACCCGGATGTACAAACGTTTGTTGTGCTGAAATCTGCTGGGTAAAACAGAGAATCAGAAACAAAATTCCATACATGAAAAGGGAGTAAAATTTTTTCATTGATTTGTTTTTAGATATAATTTTTTTGTGGTATTTAATACAACTTAACCTTGGAATCTTTTTTCTATATAAAGAAAAAAGATAGGAGGGCTGTATTTTAGGATCGTTTAGAGAAATACAAAATAGTAGTGTTGGATTCAATTGTATTCTTTTAAGTATGCTTGCTCTTGATGTGGTATTGATATAATGGCAAGTTTGTTTAGGTTTTGAATTCCTTATTCTGTCATAGGCAATTTTTTTTATGTTTTTATTTTTAAAAGACTATGTGTCAATCTTGTCTTTAGTAATCAAACAAAATTATTGCTTTAAAACCATTTAACTGTTCTGAACCATGCTGATGTAATTGTGTTTTTTGTTGTTTTTTAATAATAAAAAAATATTTAATGTAATTTTAGATGTAATTGATTGTTAATTTGAAAAATGTTATTGTGTTTGGAAATGGTTTTTAATATGTTTTTTGTAATAGAGAAGCTGTAGTTAAGAAAGAGGATAATTATTGGGATCAGAATTTTTCAAGAAGATATTTAAATTAAATAAATAAGCCGTTTCAAGAATATGATGCTCTTGAAACGGCTTTTGTTTAAGGTAATGCTGAGGTTTATTATTTTATAAAAACTTTAGCAGAATATTGATTATTTAAAATTAAGATATAAATACCATCAAGCAAAGTCTGATTTAAAACCACATCGATAGTACCAGTATTGTTTTTAATTGATTTTAAGTAAACAGTTCGTCCTGCAAAATCAACTAATTTTACTTGTACTTCTTTTCCAATTAACTCAGTATTGGTAGCGATAGTAAATCTATTATTCACTACAGGGTTAGGATAAATAACAGTATTTTTTATTATCACATCATTGTTTGTTGATAAGTCATATTTAAGAGTGTTATTATCATTTTTTTGAGTAAGCTGATTTTGTTCTGCAACTATTTCTTCAGCGCTCAAAGCTCTGCTAAATATCTTAAATTTATCAATGGAGCCTTTAAACATATTGTCATTAAACTGTGATTTACCCAGATAATTTAAGGTAGTGCTACCAATAGTTGATGGTTTAATAGTAACACCAGTATTAGAGGCAACAGCTGTTCCATTGATATACAAAGTACAGGTGTTTCCAGATTGGGTAATAGTAAAAAGTGTCCAAGTATTAAGCGGAAGAGTATAAGTAAAACTAACCTGCTGCTCCGATCCTCCATTCTTAATGGCATAACGCATAATATTAGCAGTTCCGGCCTGAATTGTTAAAAACATATATTTACTCGTTCCTGTACCAAAGTCAAATACCCTCATCCAGTTAGACTTAACATCCATTCTTACCCATGTGGATATGGTAAAATCATTTAATGTGCTTACAATACTGGTTGGCAAAGTAGCATAAGAGGTAGAAGTCCCGTCCAGCTTAAGCGCAGTGCCTAAAAGGCCGGCATCACGCGTTGCGGTTGCCTGCAAAGTTGCATGGGTCGCACCCCAGCTATCAATGCCACGCGTTCCACTTGCCTCATCAAATTTCAGGTAAGTAATTTGCCCGGTATTTGGTGTTGCTGTCACTTCGGCACTATTAGGATTTTCTCCAAGCGAATTAGTAACAGAAATTACATAGTAATACGTACTTCCATTACTCATATTGGCATCCGTAAATGTGGTACCGGAAGTGGTTCCTATGCTTGTATAAGACCCACCTGAAGTAGTTGAACGTTTAACGTTGTAACTTAAATTCTGGATAGCATCCCACTCGATGATATTTTTAGCATCACCTGATGCAACGATAACATTGTTTACAACGGTATATACTGTCACAGTAATACTTTGTGAACCTGAAATGCTGCCGTTGGAAGCGGTTAAAGCCACAGAAAAAGCACCATATTCAGTAGGAGTACCTGATATTACACCAGTACTGGTATTTAAACTTAAACCGGCAGGCAGACCAGTTGCCGTAAAACTGGTTAATGCTGCGTTATTGGTAATGGTATAGGTAAATGCTGTGCCCATTACAGCAGATGGTGTAGTATTATTGGTAATGACAACCGTTAAAACCTGTGTTTGTGATGGAGCTGCTGCATAAACATTATTCCCGGCCTGAGAAGCCGTAATTGTTGCAGTTCCGGTACCAAGAATATGAACTTTACCGTTAACTATACTGGCAACTGATGCATTCGAACTGCTGTAAGTTACTGCAAGACCTGAAGAAGCTGTAGCAGAAGGATCCAAATCGGCATCTCCAAGTAGTTTTGTTCCAATTGCGGCAAAACTGATTGTTTGGGCTTGTTTGATAACCGTTAAAACTTGCGTTTGCGATTGGGCTGCTGCGTAAATGTTATTTCCAGCCTGCGCAGCAGTAATAGTTGAAGTTCCGGCAGCAAGGATATGAACGTTACCATTAACGATGCTTGCAACGGATGTATCCGAACTGCTGTAAGTTACTGCAAGACCTGAAGAAGCAGTAGCAGAAGGATCAAAATCTGCGTCGCCCATTGTTTTCGTTCCAATCGCTGTAAAATTAATTGTTTGTGCTTGTTTAACAACCGTTAAAACTTGCGTTTGCGATGGGGCTGCTGCGTAAACATTATCTCCTGCCTGCGAAGCAGTAATCGTTGCAGTTCCGGCAGCAAGAATATGAATTTTACCATTAACGATGCTTGCAATGGATTCATCCGAACTGCTGTAAGTTACCGCAAGACCTGAAGAAGCGGTAGCAGAAGGATCAAAATCTAGGTCTCCAATTGTTTTCGTTCCAATTGCGGCAAAACTAATAGTCTGATCTTTCTTGACAATCGTTAAAGCTTGTGTTTGTGATGGGGCTTGCCAGTAAATTTCATTTCCATCCTGTATAGCAGTAATGGTTGCAGTTCCGGCAGCTAGAATATGAACCTTACCATTCACTATGCTTGCAACCGATTCATTCGAACTGGTATAAGTTACCGTAAGTCCTGAAGAAACGGTAGCTGGTTCAAAATCATCATCGCCCATTACTTTTTGTGCAGTAGCATTCAGTGTTATAGTTTGACTTAAATGACTAGCGGCAATCTCAGCTGCACTTAAAGCCCTGTTGAATATTTTAAACTCATCAATTGAACCTTTAAACAAAGGATCGCTAAACTGTGATTTACCCAGATAATTCAGGGTAGTACTCCCTATGGTAGAAGGCTTGATAGTTACACCGGTATTGGTGGCAACTAAAGCCCCATTAATATACATACTACAGGTACTTCCAGATTGGGTGATAGCAAAATGCGTCCAGGTATTCAACGGAAGGGTATAAGTAAAGTTTACTTGCTGCTCCGTACCACCATTTTTAATTGCATAACGCATAACATTAGCGCTTCCGGCCTGGATAGATAAAAATAGATACTTGCTTGTTCCAGTACCGAAGTCAAATATCCTCATCCATGTGGTTTTTACATCCATTTTCACCCAGGTAGATATGGTAAAGTCGGTTAGCGTACTTACAACACCAGTTGGCAAAGTAGCATAAGAGGTAGAAGTTCCGTCCAGCTTAAGCGCAGATCCTCCACGGCCAGTATCACGTATTGCAGTTGCCTGCAAAGTACCGTGATTAGTTCCCCAGGTATCCGTTGCCTGGGTTCCGCTTGCCTCATTAAATTTATAGTACGTTTGGCCTATGGCACGTGCGTCCATTAAAACTACATCGTTTCCATCGCCTCCTACGTATGTAATAATGAAACTATAACCGCCTACTGTAATTGAAGCCCATTCTGGTAAGCTGTTAAATGTCCCTGTTATTGCCCCCGTTCCTGTATTGTTAATTATGGTATAATAGGTTCCAAAAGCTAAGGTTCCGGCAATACTAATTGGAGTTAAAAGAGGACTGTTTGTTAGATTTACACTCGTAGCTTTAATTTGATCTCCAATAGCTGTGCCTAGGTTAATTTCAGGAGTGTAAGTAGCATCAGCTTTTAAAGTAAGAGCACCAACACTTAAAGTACCAACAGTTAAAAATCCAGGTTCCAAGATCGCACCTGCTCCGCTACCAGTTCCGAGTGTAGCCGAGGACTGACTTGCTCCGAAACCTCCCAAAGCGCCTTCTTCTATAATAATCGGACTAACAAAAACGCCTGTGGTGGCACTATTATTTATTAATAATTTCCCTTTTTTTACAGTAGTAGTTCCGCCGTAGGCTTGGTTTCCCCACATTTCTAAAGTACCTGTACCTACCTTTTCAACGGTCAGATTACTGCCATTAGCTCCAATGGTTCCACCATAACTGGAATAGGTATTCAGGGCACCAATACTGATAACAGGCGCACCACCCGCATCGGCACGGATATAACCGCGACCATTAAGGGCACCAAAGTTTAACGTTCCGCTTGCAAAACCGATACCATGGCAATCAACGGCATTCGCGTCTAATGTCCAGGTTGCATTTGCACTTCCTGATTGGGGAATTCCGAAACGTATTCTTTGTTTACCACTTCTCAGTTTTGAGATAAAGGTGCCCGTAAATTGGCTGTTGTCGCCCAAAAGATTAAGGCCGGCATAATCATTTCCATCATGCTGCACGGTACCAGAGCCTAATAGTTTTCCGTAAAGAGTTATGGAATAAACATCTTCATACATATAACTTCTGTTTCCGGGCAATACTTCGACGTCGTTATACAATTTGAGGTTAGCACCCGCTGTAGCCTGCAGCGCCCCTCCGTTCAGTTGAATCTTGCCTGTTCCCAAAGGCCCTGCTGTGGGATTGCTTGCAGTTCCAGTTCCATCGCCTGCTGCTGCCAGAATACCACTGACAATGGTTGTGTTTCCTGAATAAGTATTACTACTTCCTTTAACGTATAAAACAGCTGCCCCGGATTTCATTAAAGAACCGGTACCGCTTATGCCTCCATTCAAAACAACGTCGCCTGTGGTATTCACATTTAACTGATCCGTAAGCACTAATGGTGTACTTAAGGTTTGCGCACTGGATGAATTGTTCACCAGGTCATTTTTCAGCGTTAAGGAGTTGCCGGAGATGGTATAGGCATTTGCATCTGATGCAAATTGAATCCTTGAGGCTACCAGGCCAGTTATATCATTGGTTAAAAGCGTATCGCTAGCAGCGCCTAAAGTCAAAATTGCTGGATTCACAGGAAGGGCATTTTCAACCCAATTAGATGCCAGGTTCAGATTCGTAGTAACCGGTGTAGGCTTCCAGATGCGGGTACTTGCTCCCGGCACGCCGAATGCTTCGGCTGAATTAGCACTTTCCAGGGTATTACCCATAGAAGATACTACATAATAATAAGGACTTCCACTGCTAACGTTGGTATCTGTATAACTGGTAGTTGAAACAGTGGCTAAAGTAGTATACGGGCCTCCACTTACGGTACCTCTTTTTACTTTATAGGTAACTGCCCCAGAAGCTGTGTTCCAGCTCAAACCAATGGAGCTGCTGTTATTAAGAACTACAGGCATGGACGGCACCGCCGGTGGTACCGAGGCAGAAACTACATTGGAGTTTCCACTTTCCAAAGTTCCTGCTAAAGCCGTTACCACATAGTAATTGCTAACCTCCGGCTGCGGACTTGCATCAATAAACGATGTTCCGATGATGCCTGTTTGTATAGCAGTAAAAGGACCGCTGGATGAAAGGGATCTCTTCACAGTGTAGCTGCTGGCATTAGTTACCGCAGGCCATGAAACACTAATACGGGTAACATTATTTACAGCCGCAGTTGCTCCTGAAGGAGCAGCAGGAGCTACATTACTGTTTACATTTAGGATTAAAGTGGCTGTGCCTGTTCCGCTGGTATTAGCAGCTCCCAAAGTAACCACCGATTGTCCTATTGCCGTTGGTGTACCGGAAATAACACCAGTAGATGTGTTAATACTTAATCCTGCCGGCAATCCGCTGGCACTGTAAGAAGATGGACTGGCACTTGCAATGATGCTATAACTGAAAGACGCACCTAGGGTAGCTGTGGCTGTGGTAGCACTGCTTATCTCTGGTGATCCCGTTGGGGCAGTTTGACTATAGGCTACATTACTAAATGTTGCGGTATTCTGCGCCGATGTATTATTGGAGAGGGTATAAAATCCCGCATACAAATTAGTGGGGAAACCAGTAGCTGAATAGGTACAGCCATCGTTAGTCCAGTTAACACCATCCTGAGAATGGTACACAAATATGCGGGTGCCTACACGTTCAATTTTTAACCACCAGGGAGCTTTGGGTTGCCAATGTCTTCCGGCACCGCCGGTAGCGTTAAGATAAAGGTCCCAGAAAGCGGAACCGGGCGCTAATGACTCGCGTAACATCACGCCGCAGCCTCCTGTATTGAGGGATATATTATCTACTTTTACTACCAGGCCGGCATCACCACTCACTTTTTTGAAATTGAAGTTGAATGCGGTACTGGTAGACGTTCCGGCTCCTTTAAGGGTCCAGATACCGTTATTGTACGAGGCACTGCCTGCCAGTCCGGTATTACCTATATCTATATTGGTGAGGTTGTTAACCGCCTGCACATGATCGGCAGGGTAATACTTAGGAGTCAAACTAACTGCCGTAGAAGTATCGGATGATTTCAGGAATAAGAAATCGCCGCCAGCCGGAGAATAATTGGTGCTACCTGACTGCATTAATGCAGCTCGCATCCTGTCGGTTTGAGGGGTTGCTATTCCCTTGCGTACATTATAAGCGCTGTAAATTAGATTTGTCATATCGCCGGACCTTGATCCGGGCAGGATTCCCCAGCTAGTCCAATAGCTGGCATACCCACCAAAAGGGATATAAGTCATTGTAGCTCCGTCAAAGGCATATTTATGATACAATTCCCCAATAGCCAATATTCGATTGTCTAACTCGGAGAACATATCTACATTCTGTTTGTAGGCAACTTCTGCGCCCCAGGCCAGAGCTGCAGCCTGTACACGCCAGTGGTCGTCACGGCCTGTATCTCCAACTTCGCCATTGGGTAATGAGTTACGCATACCTCCGCCGGCGTCCATTCTGTAGACTTCTATCGCCTGATTGAATTTTGTGACATCATTACAAAAAACCGATGCGCCCAGGGCTATTTTCAGCTGAAGAGCACCTTTGTTTTGGTCGCGTAATGGATTAGGTACCCAGGAATTCGGATACAACACTTGAGAAAAATAATTTTCTACATGTTGGGTATTGGCTGCAGTCCAGCCAGGATAAGTATAGCGGAGTATTTCGGCACCAGTTGCCCAGTATTGGGCATAGTCTCCAATATCCAGCATAGATTCATTACCACCCCAGCTGGTGTTGGTTACTGCCCAGGCATCGAGCATATCAGTGGCTTTTTGGGCATAAGCCGCATCACCGGTAAACCACCACATAAATGCCAGATTGTGTATGGCAAGCATGTCGTTCTTCCATTGAACGTTATTCAAGTCTGGAGCACGGCTTACGGTTGCCTGAGGTGCACCAGGAGTGTAGCTTAGTTTGGAATGACTGTCATTCTTAAATGTGTTGTAAGCCGAAAGCCAGGGTTCCTGGGTAATATTGACTTTCAATTGATCTAAATCGGACTGGGTAAAAGGGATACCCGGATGTACGAATGTTTGTTGTGCTAAAATCCGCTGGGTAAATCCGAGAATCAGCAACAAAGTTCCAAAAATAAAAATGGAGTAGGTTTTTTTCATTTAAATATGGTTTTGAGGTTAAATACAATTTGTCGTTATAGTATGTCTTTTTTTAAAATTGGTTCTTTTTTTTATTTTAAGAAACTATATATCAATACTATATTGAATTCAAACAAAAATATTGCATTAAAATGACCTAACTGTTCTGAACCATACTGATGTAATTGTGTTTTTTATTGTTTTTTAATAATAAAAAAAACGCTTAATGTAATTTTAAGTGTAATTTATTGTTAATTTTTCAAGTGAACATAAAAATAAGAGCTATTGTTTTAATACTGATTTGGCCAAAGGAAAAGACAATCTTCAAAAAAAGTTACCTGATTTGAAGTCTTATTTTATGAAAATTAGAATCATTACAAAAAAAACAGGAAATCATCTCGATTTCCTGTTTTTTAACTAACGATTAGTTACTCCTTATTAGGTTGTTTATAAATTTTATTTAATAGTTTTAGTTGGTATGTTCCTGACGGATTATTTTTCCGTTTTTTGATTCTTTTACTGAAAACCTGTGCAGTTCGTTTTTTACATTCCAGATTTTGAATAACAATTCTCAATTTCACAAAGAGCTCACTAAACCTAAACCTAAAACTAAGAATCAGATTAAATTACATGTTTTTCTGGTTTATCTAATTGTGTAACTGTTTGTTAAATAGCGGATTGTGTGTTTTTGTCTATTTAAAGTGTGTTTTTAACAAACAGTTCAGAACAGTTGTGCTGAAATAAAATTATAATTTGCTAACAGTTTAAAAATCCTGTTAAATTTTAATCATAACAAGCAAATTGAAAATAATGTTTAAAACAACAATTTGAATTATTTCCTTTTAGCTTTTATTCAGATTTTATAACTAAAAATTGAAAAGTTAAACAACCCAATTAGTTTGTATTTCTAAATATTTAAAAAGCAAAAATGAAAAAAATCATGTCATTTAAAATTAGAAAAGTTTATTTGATCTTAAGTATTATATTGTTTTCTATTCAGGCTAAAGCACAAAAAACAGAAAAGTTCTATAATTATAAATGGAAAGAATGTAAAATTGCAGAAGCACATTATTACAGCATAACTCAAAAAATAGATTCAGGATATTTACATAAAGATTATTTTGTAAGAGGAGGAAAACTACTTAATTCATTAGTTTGTCAAGATTCCTTATGTAAAATAAAGAATGGAGAGGTAATTCGATTTTATCCTAACGGTAAATTAGAAACAACCGGAAAATATAAATTGGATAAAAAAGAAGGGATTTGGCTAAGTTATCATTACAATGGTATAAAGAAAGATTCAGCATTTTATAAAAATGGGTATCCTATTGGTAACAGTCTATCTTGGTATCCTAATGGTTTTCTTCAAGATTCTATTTGCAATTATCCTAATAAAGGAGGAGTTAGAGTAAGTTGGTTTGATAACGGGAATCCAGACTCTTTAGGAAGATTTGGCACGAATAATAAAAAATCAGGAAAATGGGAATATTTTCATAAAAATGGAAAAATAAGTGCTATAGAACTATACAGTGATTCAAAATTGATTGATTCGAAATTCTACGATGAAAATGGTATTGTAATGAGTAGCAGTACCAAAGATGTTGCTGCAGCGTTTCCAAAAGGAGATCAGGCTTGGATAAACTACTTAAACAATAATATCAATCGGTTTCTTCCAAATGGATTTGATGTTGTAAATGCAGAAAAGGTGACTATAGTCGCTAACTTTACTATTGATGAAAATGGCAAAATCGAGAATATTTACATTGTCACTCCTATTGATGATAAAATAGATTCACTGGTGATAAAAGCAATTCAAAGGTCACCCCAATGGATTCCTGCAACCAATCATAATCGAAAAATAAAACAGAATAATAGACAGTCATTAACTTTTGGTAATGAAAATTAAAGTAAAGAAGGGCTGAAAACTAAAAATATAAGAGATAAGTTTTATAAATATATAACAGCAAGTATAGTTCTTCAGATCCGAATTTTATTGACGGGAGAGTAGTAGTAGAATTTGTAGTTCAAACCGACGGTTCACTTCGTGTTGATAGAATAAATAATGATCTTGGTTTTGGAATATCAGAGCAGTTAAGAAAGATATTTGAAAATTGTAAAGGATGGACTCCAGGAATTAAAGATGGAAAAGCAGTAGAAGTAAAATATAGTATGCCTCTAAATATTCAAGGAAACCAGAATTAGGAATACGCTTCTTAAAAATATAAATCCATTACAAATTCAAAGCAGAGGTTTGAGATATAAATAGTAAAAAACATATTCTGAGACCTAGAATAAAAACAGCTACATCAGTAAAAATGTGTAGCTGTTTTTTCTGAAAAATGATTTAGGATTTATGCTATCTAATATAGGATGAACGAATTATAGGTTATTTGCCAATCTTTAATTGAACACTACTCAATATGAAAAAAATAAACAAATTACTATTTAAATTATTAATAGTCTTGCCAATGTTTGCTATTGGGCAATCATCACCTAATTCTAAAACAAGAAAATCCTATGATAAATTGGATAATATCAAAATAGACAAAGTAGTATACTATGAAAGTCCTTATACTATGATTGCGCATAAACCTGTAGAAACTGCCTACTTACCTTCTTGGTATTGGGGGTATTGTGCAAAAAATTATCCTTTAGCTTTCAAAAATTATGTTGCAGAAGCCAATTCATTTATGCTTCTTCCTAAATCTTTTTCGGAAACGAAATTAAAGGAGTATGAAACAAAATTTAAAAGTTTAAAACTGGAAGATTTCCCTATGCCTTACGTCTATTGTTATGGAGAGATTTATTTTACAGATAAAAAGACACAAAAACAGTATCTTGCGTTATTAGCCTATAAATTTGAAAAGCAAAGCCCTAATATGGAATTTAATAAAATTGATATACAAAAATTTAAAGTTCCAAAAGACTGGAGATATAAAAACAGTAAAGTTGAATCAGATACTTTTGTACAAGTATATGATGCCCCAACCGTTATCAACTACTTTGTTCTAGACAAGGATGGTTTTTACAAAGAAGGTGATAATGTAGAAATTGATGAAAATATTGTAAAAAATGGTAATAGTAATATCATTATTGGAGAAAATCGATTTGATCACTTCTTAGATATGTTAAAACGCTCACCAAATTATATTCGTAGTTATATTATAAATGGAGAACGTATTTTCGAAACCAATAAACAAACTCCAAAGGGAGTTATTTCCATAGGTAGCAAAAGAAAACAACCATAATAAAAAGTACAATTTACGAGAAACTTAAGTCGTAACTAAGCAAGAGCTTAAAAACAGAAAACTACATCAAATAAACGATGTAGTTTTTTGTTTTTAAAGAAAAAAATAGGAACCTTCCTATTGAAAGTGTTCTTTAAAAAAGGAGCATTCTTAAAAGTTAGGTGTTGCTGGTGATGTCTCCCGACTTCGCACAGCATCTTACTAATACTATTCTCATTTCTGAGAAGACTTCGAGGAGCGGGTTATTTACAAAAAAACAGGAAATCTTCTCGATTTCCTGTTTTTGAATTAAGGATTAACGAATCCTCATCGAGTTATTTTATAAAATTATTTCACACCTTCGTTTAGTGATTTGTAAACAAGTCCCTCTACATACAAACCTTCGTAGAATCGGGCAAAATCAGAGAGTTGCATATGTTTTTTATTGATGACTTTGTCTGAGATTTCAGTTCCGTTGATTTTCAAACCTTCGAATACAATGTTTTTAATACCGCGCTCCGGGGAATAGCCTTCAATAATTGAAAGATTGGCATTTTTACCGTTATAGCTCACATTTTTAAAAAACAAGTTTTCAATTCCACGACCGGGAGCTTTAGCATATTTTTTATTGTAAGTAACACGTAAGTTGATCAATTGTCCTTGTTCAAAATCTTCCACACGGATATTTTCAAAATAGATGTTTCGGGCTAAATTTTCATCCGATACATTAATAGACATACAACCTTGGTAATTGATTTGAGGTTCATCATGATTCAAAATATCGATATTGTTGAATTTTATATTTTCGATTACTTCGGATTGACCCGGCTCCGGATTTCCATGGGTTCCAATTAGAATAGGGTGGGCTACATCGGCCCAAAGCGTAGCATTTTGAACGGTTACGTTTTTACAGTCTCCGAAAAACTTCCAACGATGTCCATAAATAGCAATACAATCATCAGAATTACGCATAAAAACACCATCAATTAAGACGTTGGTATTGGAAAATAAATCAATTCCATCGCCCCAACCTTTGGAACTGAAAGAGCGAATATTTTTGATTGTTAGATTCGTAGATTGACCGCTGGATACGGTATAATGATCTGGATTTAGAAAAACTAGATCTTCAATTTGAACTTGGTCTGAAAAATTAACACCCACACCATCATCGGATTTATAAACAATTCCACGACCACAAATGCGTACATTTTTAACACTGTCACAACTGATAGAAGTATTTAAGACTGCTCCGCCTGCGAGATAAACTGTTTTGCCACTTGGAACATGCAATACATTGTCTTTAATTTTATGAAATCCCGGAGCAAAATAAATTACCGATTTATCTTTTGGATTTGGTTTATAAGTTTCAGGAGTATTGGTAAAAATTTGCAAATTATGGAAAATATCTCCATTGACTTCAACAGAAAGATTACAAGGTTTTGAAAGTGAAAAATAAAGTGTATTCCCTTCTATAGAAGGTTCAAAACCATACGACAAAGGACGAATTCGAGCGGAATGAACCGTTCCTCGATTGTAAGTTATGGAAAACTCCACCGTTCCTTTAAAATCGAAATATATCATAGAACTTTTGGTCACATTGTGCATATCGACTAAGGCTTCGTATTCGTATAAATCCTGCCATTGTCCTCCGGCAATTCTCACTTTTACAGTAAAATCATTATTATGGGGAATACTATCCGATACTGGAAAAGTAATGAGTTTTTGGGCGTTTAAACTAAAATTGATAGTAATTAAAAAAAAGAAAAAGATTATTTTTTTCATAAATAGAATAGTGTAAAGTAGGCTTATTGATAAATTATTTTTTTATTACAAATTTTGAAAGTTTGGTTTCCGAATTGTAATTAACATCTAGTTTTTTACCATTAACTATTACAGCATTTATATTTTTAGAAGCTAATGAAATTGTTGCTCCATCCTGGCCTTGAAATTGAAGACTAGGTGTTTTGGCATCAAAATCAACTATGGTAGAGAACTTAGAAAGCGCATGAATTAATGGTTTCCCTTCTTTACGCAAATAACTGCCATCTGATAGGAAAAGACGTTTTATGTTTTTTGGATTACTGCTATCAGCACCTTCAGGAAAGGTCAAAGCCATTAAATACGCATCCGTATCCCAACTGTTCATGACGTTAAGACTGTTGCGATGTTTGATTCGGCCGTCAGCTAAGAGGTTAAGATAAATTTCGGTTGTTTCGCCATTTTGTGTAATACGAACACCTAGAAAATCTTTTCCTTCAAATTTTTCAATTACAGGCAATTTGTCTTTATTGTCGTCATTTTTTAAAGTAATTGCCGAAATAAATTTGGTACGATTGGTTTCTTCAAAATGACTGATAGACCAATACGATTGTTTGACATCCGGTTCGTGATCTTTTAATCCTGTTTTTTCTTCTAGGCGCATTTTTTCAGGGAAATCATGAGGTAAGCCTCCATCAGGAAATGTTTCCGGATACAGCGGACGAACCAGAACTTCGGCATTGTCTTGTTTGATAGATAAATCCAATCCGTTGCGTTTTGAAATTCCGTTGTAATGCAATAACCACTCAAATTTTCCAGGAGTGTAAGATTCTAAATCGTCTAATACAAGAATGACATCACCCACCCATAAAAAATGACGGAAGTTACGTGAAAACCATTGTGAAGTTGGCCCAGTAGCATCAGAAAAAATGTATTTCATTTTGTCCGTTTCAAGCAAATTATAAAGCTGTCCTTCATTTTTTACTCCAAAATAAGGATCTTTTTTGCTTTGTGCTTTTCCATTGAAAAGTGCGACATTGTGCGCTTCACTTTGGCAATAATATTCAGTGTATTCTGGTCTTCCGTAGGACGAATTTCCAGAGTCGATGATTAAATATTTTCCTTTATGAAATAAGATAAACGAACCAGCATCGGCATGGGCATGGTTCCAGGTAAAACCACTTTTGATCCCTAACATAGAGGCATTGTCTTTCCATGAATTACGCAAAGTAGCCCAACCCAGATCGGAAAAAAGTTTTGATTCTGTTAAGTCTGGAGATTTGATGTCTGTATAATTAGTTAAATCAGGATTTAAAAGTAAACCTTGTGGGCTGTCAAGTTCCATTCCTTCTTTGTCAGAACCTTTCATGGTTTTTTGTAAATACCAAGCATATTTATTGTTTTGAAGTCCTAAATTCCAAAGTAATAGAACACAAGCATTTCCGTTTCGTTTTGTACTACCATCTCCAAAATTTACAGATAAAGGACCTTCGTTAGTATAATAAGTGGTATGAATGAAAAAATCGGCCATTTTTTCCAAAATCGATATTTCTGGTTGTTTCACTTCGGGTAAAACATTTTGAAAAGCATAACGGAAAAGTAAATATTGGGAAAAACCAAAATTAGCGTAGTTGATACTTTCATAAAAACCACCATCACGACCAAAAGTCATGGGTTTGTTTTCTAACACATTTCCAGAGTAATTAATCCATTCGGTTGCAGTTGCGGAAATTTCGTTTGCCCATTTTTTTGCTTCTGGTATTTCATCTATTATAGCCAATGACGCAAATCCTGCCATATCCACACAGGCACTCCACCAATTGTGCCCCATTGTATCAAAGGTATGAATGTTGCTCTCTGGATTAAGCCAGTCGTCCATAGCTGGTTTGATACCTAATTTGACAATGCCTTCGGCAATTTGCTTTCTTTCAGATGGACTTAAATAATTGTAGGCACAGTCAAAACCAATAGCCATGTAAAAACTGTTGTGAGCTGTTCCTAAACCACCTTTCCAAGCAGGAGTACGTTGGAGTAATTCTTTACCTTCCCAACTTTTTTGCTCTATGGCATTTAGTAATGTTTTTTTAATTCTTTCAGCAAAACGTTTGTCATTCGTCATTCGATAAGCTAATCCTAATTCTTGTAAATCGGGAGTTCCAGATTGCTCTTTTTTCAATAAGTCTTTCGCTTTTTGCAATTGATTTCCCCAAGCTTTTTGTACTTCTGGATTCTTTTTTATCTGTTCCTTCAATCGGGAAATATTGGCATCCGTATGTAATAAATAGTTGTGTTGTTGCGCAGCTATACTATTATAAAAGAAACATATAATGAATAGAGATAGTATTTTTTTCATGTTTGTATTTTGCATTTAGAATAATTATTTGGACAGATAGAAACTTTGAACAACGGGTTCAGCTGATTGTATTTTAGGCTCAATTGATCGACCATATTGCCAGGCAACTACAGTAATTTTCAAAGGTAATTTAGCTCTTTGAGGAATTTTTGTAAATACTAATTTACCATTTTTTATTTCAGCTGGGCCTTCTTGAATATAAAAATATACGGGTAATCCACTATTTGAATGGGCTTTAAGAGGAATTTCATTTACTCCCTTTTTTTGATTTGCTAAAGTTTCAAATGTGATTTTTTGTTGCATACCTTCCGTATTTTGTAAAGGGATACGCATATTGAATTGTTGAACGGTACTTTTATAGTTTTTGTCTCCAGGATGGCTGGCCATAAGCCAAATATCTCCCGTTCTTTTTTCGTTATTAAGTCCCATTCTGTAAAAACGAACGGTAAAAGTAGTATCGTTGACTTTTTCAACTGGTCCACAAATCCGGGTAATTGTCGGTTTTCCTTTGGCGTGATTATTTGTGATTTTTGTTCTTAAGGTATCTGTGAAAACCGATTTTAAATGAAAGCTGAGTCCGTCCGATTCTGGAGTAAATGAACCAACAATACGAGCATGTGATCTTGGATTGAAAGGAAGTAATTTTCCATTTTGAGTAAATCCTAAATAGTGTTCTTTTTTGCCTCGAGCATTCGCATAAAATTTTTCGGTAGCTTTTGCTATTTCTTTATCGAAATACCAAAAAGCCTCTTTTTTATCACCTTGATATTGATTATAAGATAATGCGGAATAGGTTGGTTTTACATCCTTTTTCCATCGTTCTTTTAACCAACCTTTTTTAGGATTAATAGGGGTTAATGTTACTGATTTGTCTAATAGTGTTTTTAAAGGAAGTCGATATTGCACGGCTTTTTTAATGAACAAATTAAGATACTCAATTAGTTCATCAGAAATATCAAAGTGACCATGTCCGGCATCGCACAAAAAGGAAATGGCAGCATTAGGGAAACGTTGTTTGAAATCAAGAGCGGGTTGTACGCGTGCTTCCCACCATTCGTATTCTCCTTCGACCATTAAACCGGGAATACCATCAATATTTTTAGTACTCCAATCGATATTTTTTCCTCCGTATCCTGTCAGCTTTGTTTGGGGAGCATCACCATGTATTGAAATAATAGCTAAAGTTCGTGCGGGATTAGCAGCTGCAAAATTCCAAGGATAAGTAGCATATGCTGAATGTCCGATGGGAATAATTGGAGCAAATTGAAGTTCGGTATAGCCTGAAACCGATGCCAAATCATTCATTATAGTTTCAAACACTTTGTTAGCTCCATTATTAAAGTCAAATTTCATATCAAAGCCAGGACTAATCCATACGATGGCTATGCCTAATTTTGCCATTTCTTTTCTGAATTTAGGATGGTCAAAAATGGTTTCCTCAGTCATATTGTGCTGACCCAAAACAACAGCCCGAACCTGATTACAATTTTCAGGAATCCATAAAAAAGCTTTGGGATACTCTTTGGTTTCGCTCGAAATAATTGAGGTTACAGGAACTGACCATTGGTATTGAGCATTAGCATAGCAACTCAATAGGAATACTGATAGAAAAGTAAAAAGAGATTTTGTATTTAAATTTATTTTCATCTTCATTTTCATTTTAAATTCGGGATATACTACTTTTCTAATGACTGTTTTTAGAATTTACTTTTTAGTGAATAGGATATTTTTAGTAAAATCCCCAATCTTAATTTCAGCATCTTTTGTGTTGAGCATGGTTTTTCCATTAACCTTTAGATTTTCAATTGTAATATTTTTCAAAATACGGTCTTTATCATAACCATAGATTAATGATGGATTTGCAGAATTACCATTGTATTGTATGTTTTTCAAGGAAATATTTTCAATACCACGTCCAGGAGCTCCACTATATTTTTCATTAAAATAGACTCTGAAATTGAAGAGTTGGCCTTCTTGAATATCTTCTATTCGGATATTCTCATAAGTAATGTTGCGAACTAAGTTGTTATCGCTGGCACTAATGGCAAGACACCCTTGATAATTAGAATCGTCTTCATCCTGTTCTAAAATATCTATATTACTGAAACTGATGTTTTCTATAAGATCTCCTCCAGCTTCAGCGTTTCCATGTAAACCGATGTTAGTAGGATGTGCAATATCTGCCCATAAGGAGGAATTTTTAATTTGGTAATTTCGTGCATTGCCATAAAAATTCCATCGATGACCGTAAATGGCAATACAATCATCAGAATTACGCATGAAAACATCATCTATAAGAACATCAGAACAGGCCATCAAATCGATACCATCGCTCCAACCTTTACAACTGAATGATTTTATATTTTGAAAGGTAAGTCCTGTTGATTCTCCTCCATAAATAGTATAATGACTTGGGTTAATGAAAATAGGACCGTCAATGGTTATGTTTTTAGAATGACGGATTTCAACACCTCTTTCAGGTTGAAAGACAATACCATGTCCAATGATTTTTACATCTTGAGCATGATCTATCATGAATTTTGCTTTGATTACCGCACCGCCATCGATGTAAACTGTTTTACCCGAAGGAATATGAAAAACATCACCCGGTAAATCTTTAGGTTGATGCACACCTGGTCCAAAATAAATTACATTGGGATCTTTTGGATCTGGTTTCTCTTTTAGGATTGGATTGGCAAAAAGATGTAAATTATGTAATTTATCACCATCTATTTCTAAAGATATTTTACGAGCTTGATCTAGTGTAAAGGTGATTACATTTCCATTGATTTCAGGAGAAATTTTATAGGATAATGGTCTGATTTGAGCCTTATTTATATTTCCATTATTTTTTCGCACTGAAACTTCTACTTTTCCAGAAAAGTCGAAGGAAACCATCGACGCATTTTGCACATTGTCTAAATCTACCTGAACATTATATTCAAACAAATCCATCCACTCGCCGCCAGGTTTTCGAACCTTTACAGTAAAATCATCGTTGTGTGCTGTATATTTTACGCCAGTCGGTGCCTCGTAAGTAATTAAACTTTGAGAGAATAGAGTAGGAGATGTTAAATAGAATAGTGTTATAAAGAAGTACTTCATATTAGTTTTTAATGTTTTGGTATTCATTATTAGACTTAGCCCAATGTATTTTTAAGTTTAATAGTTTTTCAAAATAGAGTTTATTACAAAGAAAACCGTTCTGTACTGTTTGTTAATAGGTGTAAACTTGTTGTAAAATGTTTTGTAATTATAAATGTAACAATGTTTTATTAAGAAATAAGTTTTACGTTTATTCTTTCCAAATGACTACTTCAGCAGGTTTAAGTAATTTTTGGCCAATTAGTATTTTTGCATTAGTTGGTACTGGTATTTCTTGATCATAGGAAGAATAATTAAAACCATACCAGAAACCGTTACTGTATTCTACCAGTACTCCTTCAGGTAGCGCTAATGTTGGGACGTTGGCTTTGTTGAATATTTTTCGCAGTACTTCTTTTTCCAGTTGTCCGTCATCAGTATCGGGACCTATATAGGTAACAGTACCTCTGCCTAATTTTCGGTGTAAAACAGCAGCTTTGCCTTTGTAAAACTGGTCATCATAGCTCGCCCAAACGGTTGAAACATCCTGTGGTTCTATGACATCTCCCCAGTTATTCCATCCGAAGGAAGTTTCATCCATTTTTACTTTAGCCATTAATTTTGTTGGCAGTAAATCAAAATAGATTTCTTTGGCTCCAATCAATTCTAATATCGGTTTTTGAAAGAGGGCTTCCCATAAGTGTGCTTCTCTATCTTTTTGTCCAGTACGGCAACTCAATACTAAGTTTCCACCATTTTCCACATAGGTTTTCCAACGAGATACTAATTGTTCGTCTAATAATTGATATGCAGGAGCTATAAGAAAAGGATATTTGGAAAAATCGTGGCTTTCGTCAATGACATCCACAGGAGCTCCCATAGATTTTAAAGCTTTGTAGTAACGATTTACATGCTCTACATAATCCCATTGGTTGGTTTGAGGTTGGTATTCCATTTCCCAGCGGTTATCAGGATTGTATAGAATAGCCGTTTTTCTTTTATTGAGAATATCAGGTATTGCTTCTGGTTTGTACCATTTGCGCAGTTCTTTTAATTCTTTGATTACTTTTACGTATTCATCTCCAGAGCGACTTACGTTAATACCGTCGGTTTTCATGATGCCGTAATGGTATTGTTCACCTCCAGATAGAGGTTGGCGAAAACGGTAATTACAGACAAATTTATTTCCACCAGCCATAACATGGTACATCCACATTCTAACTGCTCCAGGCATGGTTTGCGGATTAAATAATCCCCAGTTTACCTGCCCTGGTTGTAATTCCATTACGCCACTAACACCATTTATAGGTCTGAAAAAATCATTTGAAAATCCAATACTGTTAGCCGATCCCATACGAAATCCTTGTTCTCCTTGTCCCATATCATATCCTTCAGCAAGGTATTTGGTGTAGGTTTGGAAATCCAGTTCTTTCATTCGTAGCGGATCAACTGCTGAATACTGAGGCATTAAATTGGTAGTAACCCACTGAGAAGGTTTGATATATTTGCGTAATATATTTTTTTGAAGGATAACAAAATCGGCCGCCTGATCTGCAGTAAAGCGTTTGAAATCTAAAATAGCATGTGGATTAGCTTGTTGTACTAATTCTTTTGGATTGGGAATGCGTATTTGCTCAAAATTATTATAGGTTTGGCTCCAGAAAGTATTTCCCCAAACTTTATTTAAGTTATCTATACTTTTATATTTTTCAGCAAGCCAAATTCGATATGCTTTTTGTGCATTTTCACTGTAATCAAAAGAAGCACCATAATGTGAAGGTTCGTTGTCAATTTGCCATCCGCAAATGGTATTGTTGTTTCCGTATCGTTTGGCCAGTAAGGTTACTATTTTATCGACGTATTGGCGATAGCGAACACTAGACCAAGAGGCTTGCTGTCTTGCTCCATGTTGTATTGTACGTCCTTCGGCATTGACCATTAATATATCAGGATGTTTCTCTGTTAGCCAAACAGGAGGAGTAGGTGTAGGAGTGCATAATATTACCTTAAGATGATTTTTTTCGGCTAAAGCTACAGCTTTGTCTAGCCACTCAAAATTGTATTTTCCTTCCTCAGGTTCCATTGTAGACCAGGCAAATTCACCAAAATGGGTAAATTCGAAACCAAGTTCAGCCATTTTTTTTATGTCTCTTTCCCAATTGGATTCAGGCCATTGCTCAGGATAATAATAGCTTCCTACTAACATTAAGTCTTTTTTATTAAAAAACTTCTCAGCTTCTTGAGAAAATGAGGGTTGGATTCCGAATAATAATAGAATGCTTAAAACAATTTTATGTTTAATAGAAAAATTATAATAGGAAGGACGAAAGTTATTTTTCATATAATACAAGTTGGTAGTTTATTATAAGAGATTGAAATAAAGAAGTATTACAGCTCCAATTAATTAAAAAATATAAATAATATCCATAATAAAAAGAAAGATTTGGGGCAAAAGATTTCTTTTTATAGTATAGCTTTCAAAAGTATATTATAATTAGGTGAAAACTGTTCTGAACTGTTTGTTAAAATTTACTTTGGTGTCAATATGGATTAATAAAGAAAATATTGGTTGTACTGTGAATGATGAATTTAACAAACAGTTCGTAACAGTATTCTTTTGAATAAAATATACATTTGGAAAAAAAAGAGGTTTACTTTAGTTTCGAAAGAGACAAAGTGATTGATCTTTAGGATGATGTAGATTTTTGTAAAATAACTAATTTAAAATAAACTTTAAAAATAATTAATTATGTCAATAAACTTATTTGATTTAACGGGTAAAACGGCTTTAGTTACTGGAGGTGTTCATGGTTTAGGAATGGCAATGGCTAAAGGTCTTGGACATGCTGGAGCAAAAATTGTAGTAAATGATTTATCTTCTCAAGAAGCTGTGGATAATGCAGTTGCTGAATATAAATCGGAAGGAATTGAGGCCTATGGATATCTATTTGATGTTACTGATGAAGCTGCTGTAATTGCAAGTATTAAAAAAATAGAAGCAGAGGTTGGATCTATTGATATTTTAATCAACAATGCTGGAATTATCAAAAGAACACCTATGATCGAAATGGAAGTTAAAGATTTTGCTGCAGTAATAAATGTAGATTTAATCAGTCCATTTATCGTTTCAAAAAATGTTGCCAAAGGAATGATTGAGCGTGGTGGTGGAAAAATCATCAATATTTGTTCAATGATGAGCGAATTAGGAAGAGATTCAGTTAGTGCCTATGCTGCTGCAAAAGGAGGTTTGAAAATGTTAACTAAAAATATGGCTACCGAATGGGCGAAGTTTAATATTCAAACGAATGGGATAGGTCCTGGGTATTTTGCAACTAGTCAAACAGCACCAATTAGAGTTGATGGACACCCATTTAATGAATTTATTATAGGAAGAACTCCGGCTGGCCGTTGGGGAGATCCAAATGATTTACAAGGAGCTGCTATTTTCTTAAGTTCAAAGGCGAGTGATTTTGTAAACGGCCATATTGTTTACGTTGACGGTGGAATTTTAGCAACAATAGGAAAGCCTTCTAATGAGGATTAATTTTATTAGAAGAGGTGTGTAAAATGAAAAAGGATGATTTTTAATCATCTTTTTTTGTGTATCGTTATTTCAGGACGGGACAAAAATCCAAAAACAAACCCTTAAACAATTGATGTTTAAGGGTTTGTTTTTGTAGCGAAGACGGGAGTTGAACCCGTGACCTCAGGGTTATGAATCTGAAAACAGTTTTTAAATCCCTGTGTTTACTGGGGTTGGCAAAGCTGTTTTAGTATGAAAAAATACAAATCGTATGCGTTTTAGTATTCCTTAATATTGTTATGATCTTATTTATAATGAGTAATATAGATTTAACTCACTTACAAAAGAGTGTAAATAATTATCCTCAACGTTTGAGTTCCTAGTATTTCTTAAAGTTTTTAAATTCTCTTTTAAGTTTTCAAAGAAAGTTTCATCTAAGGCTTCAATTTCTATAGAATCGTAACTAACTAAAATAACCCACATAATATAGAAATCTTGAAAAGAACGTCTAAATATTGCAGACCCCTTAACATTAAATAATGAATTAAGTGATTCTTTATTCGGGTTACCTCCGAATAATTCTTTTAATTTATTTATTAATGTATTTGTATTTTCTATACATTCTAAAAAGATTTCTTTTTCATTAGCTTCATTGTCAAGCTTAATAAGAAAATCTGTTAGACCTGCTTTATTTTTAATTCTACATGTTATTCTGTCTTTTCTTGTGAAGAAACCTAGTATTTTTTCAAATTCTGAATTGATACTGTTGTATTTGATATATGAAAGAATTGTTAATAATTCTTCATTTTCCATTCTGTCATTTCTTTCTTCTTCAACGGAATTTGTTTCTTTACTATAAAACCAACTGGAATGTTCTTTTGTGATTTCCTTTATTCTTTTTATTAGGGACGTATCAACAGTAGAATTCCACATTTCAAAAGAATTAGGCTGTATAGGGTACGGCTTATTATTTAACCTTATAAATAGATCTGTAGCCTCAAAATTTGGATTGACATTCTGGTCAATAATAATCACATCAATTGTGAAATCAAGGATTTTTTCTCGAAGTTCTTCTGTAAGCTTGTTGTAATTGCTTCCATTATGTTCTTTAAGTATTTTTAAACCTTTTAATTTATAAGAATTATTTTTTGAATATTGAAGCTTCCCATCTTGATCCATATATTGTTCTCCGAGAAACCCCATAATAGATAAGAGTCTTTGTTGGCCATCAATTACTTCTTTAACTCCGTCAGTTTTTTTTAATACAAAAATGGGGGGTAAATTAATGCCTAATAAAATACTTTCGATTATTGATGATGCTTTTAATTCACTTACTTTCTCTTGTCTTTGGTATGATGGACGAATTGAATACCTGTGTGTTTTAATATCCGAACGAATTTCATCAATTGGTGTTGAAATGGGGGATGGTTTATTAATTCTTAAATGATCAAACTCATCAGTTTTTTGTACTGAATCCGGTTCTGATGAAAGAATATTTTTTACTGTTTCTTTAAAACCTAAATTTCTAATAAATATAGAAAAATTAAATTGAGTAATTAATTGGAAAACTTCGGCAGTATCAGAAAAACGATCAATTATACTACTATAGTAATGACTGTCATCACGAATATATTTTGCAATATTTTTTTTGTAATGAGTAACCAAAATAGTATAATTTTCATCAAGCTCAATTATTCTGTCTTCTGATTCCAATATTCTTATTGCCCAAAAGATACATTCAAAAATGAACCTGTTTTTAAGAGTTACTTCTTCTTCACTGATTTTTAAATAAAAATCATGAACTAATTTAATCTGTGATTTAAAATTTTCAAACTCAGTAATGTAATTTTCTATATGCTCCGTTGTAAAGTTGTAAAGTAAATCTACAATTTCTGCTCTTTCTTTTCCGCTGGCATATTTTGAAATTGGAAATTTCTCAATAATATATAACCTTCTTAAATAGTTTGCTTTCTCTTGAATTTTCTCATCAATTTCGCCATTAAAAAAGCAATTATTTACATATGTATAAAAATCTCCTTTAAGTGCTAGTTCTTTTTTAAATAAGTCAGATAAAGGATCTTTATTATATCTTGCATTATCAACCTCACTAGATGTTAGAGGTGTGATACCAGTATTATATCTTCTGAAAATTTCTCTTTTTATTTTGTCTTCAATTGAAATTTCAAGTGTTGGCTCATTAATTATTTCAAATTCGAAAATCCTAATATTTGATTCTAAAAAAACTTCTTTTAATTTTTCAGGATCTAGCTTATTGAAACTTTGCTTATCAATTCCCGTTAAAGACATGAGTCCTTTTCTGCTTAAAGTAATTTCATTGTCTTTAAATCTTTTCAGCGTTTCAAAGCGTTGCCTGCCATCAATAACTTCAATTTTTAAACCGGATTTAAAAAATATTAATGGTGGTATTTCTGTTCCAAGAATTACACTTTCTATGAAAAATGTTTGTTTAATTAAATCCCAAACATAATTTCTTTGATAATAAGGACTATAGTTTATTCGTTTTAAATTTCTTTCACTTAAAAGAGTTTTTACTGAAATAGTTCTAGCATCAATTTTGATGCTGTTTTTGAAAACTCGAAGAAAGTGTTCTTCGTTATTAGTATATGCCATTTTATAAGTTTTCTATTGTGTATTCAAATGTTATTGTGTCAGTCCTTTTGGTGATTAATTTTGTAATTTCATTAGGTTTGATTTTCCTAAATTTTTCATAAAAATAATAATCGTGAAGAACTAAATCTATAAAGTTTAAAAATTCATCTTCTCCAAATGGCAAATTACTGATTGTTTCTTTTTTGGCGATTATCTTTAATTCAAATTTTTCGTCTATATAAATTCCTACTATAACATTATATTCTTTATAAGCTTCTTCTGTTTTAGTTGGGTCAGTAGTCTCAATATTTTTTGCCTTATTTATATTGTTTTCCATCAATTCAATAAGCCATTCAGTAAATATTGTTATTCTATTCTTTTCGTTTTCTTCTTGAAAATTAAAATGTTTTACAAATTCTATTTTTGACAATCTTTGTATATGTTTGAGTAGCCTATATTTTAAAACTACTTGTTGAGCTTTGTTGCCATATATTGAATGGTAATTATAATATAAAAGTAATAATTCATTGTCTGAGATTTGTGAACGGACAATTTTGCTATAGAAAATTTTTTCTTCCTCTTTTAAATGATCACAATCTTCAATGAACTTTAATAATCTATAAATAGTTTTGAAGTATGATGAAAGACGACCTCTGTATTTAAAATATATATTAGTATAGTTTTCTATTATTTTTTGATTAGTTTCATTAAAATTATCAGCTGTAGAATCTGGAATTAATTGATTGAATTCATCATAAACTGAATTAAAAAAGTCGTGGTTTCCATTACTTTCATTGAGATTGTTTTTTGTTGATACATAAACGTTTAGCAAGGAATAAAAGTTAGAATCAAATTGTTGATTCTTCATTGTCTTTGTTTGTTGTTCGTATATTTTTCTTGTTGAAATTAATTCCTCTTTTTGTGCTTGAAATTCAACTGTCTGATGGTTCAAAGCAGTAATTTGTAAATTGAGAGCACCTTGGTTAATTCTTATGTCATTTCTTTGTTCTGTTAAAGCAACGTAGTATAAAATTATTCCAACAAATGCTACTAAAGTTCCTACGATGCCTCCAATGAAATCTCCAAATTGTGCAATTTTTGATTCATCTATAGCTACATTTTTTTGCCAGCTGCCATAATGTGCAAATATGTATATACCAATAAGTAATATGCCTAATGATATGAAGCTTAATATTACACCAGTTTTTTCTGTAAAAACTTTTTCATGAAAAGGTTTTTGTATGCTTTCATTTGTATTTGAATCTATCATGGTATTTATTGGCTGTTTTTTTAATTGGGTATTATATAGTCATTAATTGACTTCTAATAATTAGCTGTAACTATTCTCTTTTAGATCTAAAAATATGATTGTTGTTTTTATTCTCTTCGCTATAATCTGCTGGAAAAATCAATTTATAAAAGATTATATTCAAAGAGTATCTCGTAAAACGGAACCAGTAAGGTTTTTTCTTTTTCAAGATTTTAGATTTTATGTTGTAATTTTTAATCTTGATTCTCTTTTCCATACAACCCGCATATCACTATGCGGTTTGGCTTTTATCGGCGTTACCACCTAAGAGATTTTCGAGACGATTTATTTTTTCTTTATATAATGCAATTATTTCTTGAGATTGCTCTTTAGTCTCTCTCAATAACTCGTTTTGTTCTTCCAGCAACTGTATTTTTAATAATAAATCCGTCCCCTTTTCTACTTGCGTTTCAGTTCCTCGAAACATTTCGCCTTTGCCAAGCAGAAACCAGCGCAAATCCAAATCTTCAAACTTGTTTGCAATATCTTCTAATATTTCAAAAGATGGTTTTTTATTTTCATCCTTTAATCTATTTAGTTTAGAAGAAGAGTCATATTTCAAACCCTTTAAAGCAAAATCGTTTAGATTTTTAAATCCTTTTGCGTCAATTAGTTGAATTAATCTTTTGTAAAATGTTTGCATTTTATTGAAATATGTTTGTATAATTGAAATATGTTTGTAATTTTACAACATCAAAGCGTTACAATTGCAGTACTATTTGTAGAAAAGCACGTAAATACGAATGTAATAAAAAAACAGTTGCAAAGCCATTGATTTTTTGTAAGAAATATATCAATTAAGAAATGATGCAAAACGAGTGCCAAATATTACGAAAAGCTATGAGAACATCAAAACAAAATAGACGGTATCGATTGCATCAAAAATTAGCTAAAGCAGGCGTGAGATATAATCCTAATGTTAAAACTATTTATGTGCCTTGGGATTTTGTGACAGGAAATAAGGACTTGAAAGAATTACAAAAGGATTTTAATTATCAAATACAACTAGAGATATGATTTCTAAAAAAGAAAGAAAACTAATGCTTGAAACATTAGGCAAGAAATATACACCCAAAGTTATTCCTTATTTGCGAAAATTAGGACTCAAAAACGAAAGAGGTAAAGATTATTCAGTAGAAAGTATTCGATTGATTACAAATTGTTTTAGAGAAAATGAAGCTGTAGAAATGGCAATTATGCAATTGGTAAACAAAACCATAAAAGCTAAAAAAGCAATGGCCTTAAAACGTAAAAAACTATCTAAAAAATAAGCTTGATGAACCCAAAAGTTTTATCAATATTCAACAATGCAAAAATCTTTCTTTCCTCTGAGGAACTGAAAGAACTGGCTTTGTGTATTGATAAAGAATTTGGGAAACCAACACCCAAAAAGGCTAAAAAGAAAACAGCATTAGAAAACTGGACACTTGAAAGTGTTACTGAAAAACTGATGGCTACACAATTCAATAAAAATCGTAGAGCATAAAAATACCTCCAGCAAATGCTGAAAATTCCTAGACGCATTCGGGCGTATTGCGCCCGATGCCGAAAGGTTATTAGAAAAGAAGTTATTATGAGCAAACAAAATTTAGACAGTAGAGTTTTTTCGTTAGCATCCAATCTTTTTGGATTTGGTAACACTACTGAAAAAAAATCAATACAAGAAACTATTGCAACAGCCATTGCAACGACTTTGCAAACAGAAAATAGGATTATGGCTGTTTATCCTGCAATTGTTGTTGAAGCATTTGCAATAACAATGGATAAATACAGAAAGTATATTTCAGCTTATAACTTCAAGACAAATGCCGAGAATGAGCAAATTGAAAAGCATAATGCTGATGTAAGAAGTTTTTTAAGAGAAAACCAGCTAAATGAGGTTCAAAAAGAATTTGCAAAGGTTTTTTTTTATAAAAGTAAATCTCTTAAACCAAGAGAGTATAATGATAATGCGGATGCTTTTATGAAGGATTACGGTTTAATTCTCGAAAAAAAGAAAATCCAAACTGTAAAGTACGCCACGGAATTAGTATTTCAAAACCTATTACACTTATATAATTCGCAACTAATGAAACGCAACGAGCAATATATGAAATTGCGTGTTACTACAATTAGACCTATTGAAGAATTCAAAATCAATTCATTTTTAGTAACTGAACTAAAACGCAAGGGGATAAGTAGCTTAGACCTCTGCACAAAGACTGTGCGTAACCATAGACAACGTTTAGAAGAGTGCGGTGTATTTGTGGAGTATGTGTTTAAAGGTCAAAATAGACCTGTTGAAGTACATATAAATGCCGAAATTTTGACGGTTTTAGACCTCAAAACCTCGAAATTAATAACTACTGAAAATCAACAACTTACCTCTGAAAACGAGAAAGAGTTACCTGATAACAATGAGAATACTAGAACAGATTTAAATGAATGTCAAATGAATGAGAATGTTAAAAACATTTCTCATTTTGATAAGGAGTTCCCTTCGGTCACGCCTTCTTATTTGTTTTTTACAGGAACACCAGCCAGCAAACTGCAAAATTCAACCGAGGTGGCGGTGGCGAAAAGTGTTAAAGTTTCTGAAACTTTATCCGAAAAGTTGCAAAACCTTATCATTCACCCGCAGGAATTGGCTGTAAACCTTGCTAATAAGGAATATAATAACTACAAACCAATCGATACACGCTATTTATTCAAAGAAGCTTATTCCGGAACAATGTTAAAAGAAGATTTTAGAGAACTTGTTATACAAGACTTCTTTAAAAGTATTTCTAAAATTTATAAAAACACAACGCCGTTTGCGGGTTCTTGGAAAAAAGCTATTGCGCTTTATATGCAAAACAAATGGATTGCTTTTACAGGTGAGGCTTTTAATAAGGCTGCAATTGTAGATGATATTCAACAAATGCGTTGGCGTGCTGAATGGGCTAGAAAATGGTTTATAAAAAATGATTTTCCTCCTTTATTTCCTTATGAGTATTTTGATATGACACGTAAAACATCAAAAGAAGTAGGTTTTGAATATACAAAAGCCAAATGGGGTGAACATTTGCAAGGAAAGGCAAAATATGAAGCTTTGAAAAAGAAGCAAGAAGCCAATGCAGTACGCAGAAAAGAAGCAATAAATCACGCAAAAAAATGCGAAAATGAAGTAAACCGTTTCTTCAAAAACAAAATCACAATGCCACAATTGTTTGATTATGTAGAAAAGAATTTACCAGCCGAATATTTAGAAAAGTTGCCCCAAATGATTGAAAAAAAATCATTGAAAATTAATGAGAAAGTGAGTTATGTAGATAATGATTTTGCACAATATGATTTTAGCGAATTTTAATTAAACCTAATTTATAATTATGCCAGTATTTGCCCCTGAATCCTCGAAAATTAAAATGGTAATCCTTACTAAGAGTAAAGAAAGTAATGCAGTTTGGTGGTCGCCAATTAATCAAAACAAGCGTAACAGCCAATCAGTAGTTACAAGTATGCTACGACGTTTTGAAAAACATGCCTTAGCCAAAATTACAAACGTAATTCAGTTTTACGAAAATGGAATTTTAATTGCATCAAAAAGATTATGAAGACTATTATACTCAAAAAAAATAAACTTGAAGATTTCTTAATTCTGCAAAATGTAGTTGCACAATTCAGAACTAAAAAATGGGATATTTTACATACTAATATCTATAATGATGCCTATTTCAATAATATGTTAGCTGTTGACGTTGCAACAAATTTATTTTTTCGTTTGAGAATTAAGATTGAAAATCAAAATAAATCCTTTGCAAGTTTCAACTTAAAAATACACGAGGCTATTATTTTACTTCAATGTTGCAATGATTATAAAGCCCAACATGAAGATGTGGTTTTTATAGTTAGAAAATACTTTAACGAATTACATAAACAATTAATAAATCTTTAAAAAAGTAGATTTTTAAGCGAACCAGGAAAAACGGCAGCAGCTGATCTGTTCGTAAAAAATCTACAATTCAACAACATGATAAAGAAAAGTACTTACATAAGAAGTTTTACACCATCGCAACAAAAACAACTTGAAAAAGTTGCAAAGGAGCAAAACATTAAAACTGTTCCCGAAATTCTATTTTTCTCCCTTGATAATTATTTAGAACAAAAAAAAGAAATAGATAGGTTAAAAAGAATTATTCAGTTGAAACAAGATAAGATTGAAAAAATGGATTTTAAGCTAGACTTTTTTAAATCGGCATCAAATAGAATACATGAACTAAGTGATTTTTTAAAAACTAAATAGCTGACAATTAAGAACCCAAAAAGTATAAGTAATATGAACCTAAAAAAACTAAGTTACATCAGGAATAAAGCACAATTGCAATCATTGTTTATGAGTCAGTTTACAGCTGATTACATCCGAAACGAAATAAACGAAATAATCAAAGAAACGAGAAAAGGCATTACGGCTGGTGCAAATTTTTTTGCAAAAAACATATCCACATTTGAAGTTGTCATTTTTATTGACAGAAACGGTGTTCCTGATGGTTATATGTTATCGGACGAATTAAAAATGAAGCTTCAGGATTACAGAGAAAGTTCTACAAAGAAAAAAACATCGAAGCTGGTTAGCGAAAATTAAAGATATGACACACGATTTAAAAATTAAATACGAGTTTGCACAACTCCATTTTATTGGCAAGAAGAACTGGGAACTTAGGAAAAACGATAGAGATTTCAAAGCTGGTGATATCATCCGTTTTAAGATAATAGAGTTTGAAGACACTTCAAAATGGAGTTACACAAGAACAATAACGAATGTTTTTGAAGATACCAATTACGGACTGCAAGAGGGTTACGTAATATTATCCATTGAAAAACAGCTTTAGAACAAATGGCAAAACCATCAGACAACCCAACAAACGCATTAATAAATCGCAACTTTATTATCCGTGTACTGGAAAATCCTAAAGAAAATCCAATCAAAAACACAAAATTAACTAGCGCAAACAAGCTTTCGGGATTTATAAATGACGAACAACTTAAAATAAAGCTTTTTAACAAGATATTAAACGGAGGCAAGGACAAATACACCTTTCTAATAAGAAGGCGTCTTAAAATCGATTTTCAATCAAAATAATTTTTTAAATAGCCAAGTGGCAATGAATCTGTTAAAAAATTTAATCTAATTCAAGGAATGGAATCTTGCGAGGAATCCAATCGTTTTGCACTCGGCTCGTAAATCTCATTTAACAACTCCTTGCTTCAATAGGTTTGGGCTTAAAAAAGCCTTGTCTTTGGATTACCAAAACAACCCAAATACAAAACCATTTCCAAATTAAGTCAATTACCCAAATCTATTGTAGTAAGTTGTATGTATTGCTTGTTTTTACGTAAATTTCTCAATGAATATCTCATTTATTTTTTTTAAATATTCTTCGCCATTTTTGTTTTCTGTCACTTCAATTTTATAGTTTTTGTAAAGATTTAAAATACTTTCTTTTGTTTTTTCATCAATTAGTTCTAAATCTAACATTTTTCCTTTATTGATGTCGTTTGGTTCAAATTTTTGTAACCCATTACCATATTCTCTACTATTATCTTCAAAAATTTGTTTTGCAGTTTCGGTTAATAAATATGCAAACAAGAGGTCTATGTTTATTTGCGTAAATGAGTTTGTTTGCTTTGGGTATATACAATGAAATGTAGTTAAATTAGAAATATTTGCTTCATTGCGAATAAATCTTAATCCTTTTCTGTTGAATACAGAAACCCAAATTGGAGCTGGAGGTCGGTTTTCTAATGAATACCAAGGTGTTCTACTAGATGTTAAAAATTTTTTATTTATTTGCTCTTCTTCTCCTTTTTGCAAATAACTTATAACATTTTTATCGTTTGAATTTACTGCGTTTAATAAATAAACAATTTTATCATCGCTTTTTAAAGCTTCAAAATCTAATTCTGTGAAAAATGTACTTTTTGAATTTATTGCTCTACAAATACAAGGCAAAAGATATTTTTCGTTTATTGAAAATTCCTTTGCTTTAGATTGATTAAAAGTAAAATAATCATTTGAACCTGTAGCAATTCCTCGAACAACTTTTGCGTATTTTGAAAAGGGAACTAGGTTTTTAAAATTTATTGCATTTTGTTTTTGATAATATGCTTTCCATTTTATTTCTGGATTAAGTTCACTAAAATTATAAACTTGTTTTGTAGTTATTTTATTTGGATAACTATTTATAATTTCTTGTATTTGGTTTAAATCATTTATGGATTGAATATTACTAAATTGAACTTCACTAGTTTCGTTATCATTTGCGCAAAGTATAATAGATGCTGTTGTTAAAGCATCATCAAACACATTTTCTTCAAAGTCAATGACAAAAATATGTCTTAGGGTTTTACTTTTTATTAAATACGTTTTTACCAATTTACCATAATCTGAATTAAGAAATTCTGAAGGAATTATAAAGGCACAACGTCCATTTTTGCTTAATTGAAATATTGATTTCAATAGAAATAAAGTATATAAATTAGTAAATCCATTTAGTTTACAATTTAAGTTTGTTTCTATTTCTTTTAGTATATTTTTATTATCGTAATCGTGAAATTTAAAATATGGCGGATTACAGATTATACCATCATATTTATTTTTCCAATCATTGTACATGTAATCTTGCAAGTGAATTGATACGTTTTCAAATTCATCAAATATGTTTTTTGCATTGGCAAAAATAATTTCATCTATTTCAAATGCTTTAATGCTTAAGTTTTCATTATGAGATAAAATAGCTCTTGAAAAAACACCTAAACCGAATGCTGGTTCTAAAATAGTTTTTAAATCAGGATTTCCTAAAATCCATTTAGCCATTAAATCCGCGATTGGAAAAGGCGTAAAAAATTGAGCAAATTTTTTGCGATGACTTAATGAAATTGATTTTGAGTAATCTTTTTCAATTGAATTATTAGTGATATTTTCTTTTAGTTCGATCATTAAAATTCCTTATTTCCAATTCCTAAAATACTTCTCAAGTTATCAATATCTAAATAAGCAGTTCCTCCTTTAAAAGTTACATAAAATAACAACCTTCCTCTATCCATTTCTTTACGGACACTTTCGTGAATAGGTTCTTCGACTTTAGAAGCGATAGTAATACCAGTTTTAGATTTTATTTTGATAGTTGTTTTATTTTGATTTCCAGTATCTTTTTCTACTGAAAATATAACACTTTCATTATTGCTATCTGAAATTATTTCAAGAATTTGTTCAAAAGATATTCCATAAACTTTATCAAAGAAAACTTGGAAATAAAAATGAGGAACATTGAAAGTTTCAATCCACTTATATACAACTTTTATATCTTCAACTTTTGGAGTTATTGATAAGTAATCTCTTTTTTGAATTTCTTTTAAAGCAGTTTTTAAAATTCTAAATTGATTTTTGGCTAATACTAATCTTTCTGATGAAGTCCAGCTTGGAGTTACAAAATTTGTTACACTTAAAGAATTTAAAGTTAAGCCATTTAATAAATCAATATATTTCTTTCTTGATGGATGGTCTAAAACATCCATAAATTCGGAAAGTAAATAATCTTTAGTTTCTAATGCAATTTTAATGAATTTTTCACTTTTCACCTGCATAAATAATTCGTATTGGTCTATTAAAAAGGCACTTGACCTTACCTCAATACCAGCTATTGCTTTTTTTACATACTCCGTTATTTGATAATGTGGAATTTGGCTAATGTCTAATCCTAATTTTTCGTCAAAATCTTCTTTATTAAAAATCAATAAATCTGGTCTTTTGCCAATTGTATCTAATTCGTTTTGAAATTCTTGATAAAATTCGCCAAAGCCTTCTTCCCCTGCAACTAAATCATCTGATTTACCATACTTTATTGCAATGTAATTTTTTGAGGTTTCATTTATTGCTCTTGTAACTAGATTTTCTGCCCAATCTCCTTGCTCTTTATTTGTTATGAAATTTGACGACGCCTGCGTAGGTGTACTTGCTTTTTTTCTTGGCTGTTCAAAATCTACCAATAATGTTGGAACATTTCCTGTTAGTTTTGTAATTCTTTCGTGATATTCCATTTTGTTGATCATTTTTAATTTGAGACAAAGCTAAGTAATTTTTGTTGTTTTTATTTTAGGTATTTTTATACGTTTTCAGTTTTTTAGCATTACCTACAACTACATATTAATCAAGTTTACATTCTTTTTTGCACAATCAAAAAACTTCTTCCACAAGAAGCGGTTATTTTTTTTGCAAAAAAATTTGCAAAAGCTTTGCAATGTTACGCTATCGTAAGCAAACCTAGGTTAACCTAACCTATCGTCAAATCGTTGTTTCAATCCTTCTAATCTTTACACCGACATAGAATAAAAAAGCCTAATACTCTATTACAAGAACGAAACGAAAATGGACATTGATAACTTGTTAAGAAGAAATTTGTTAGGCGGTCAAGAGTACGAGCCGTTGTTTCCTGCGGTTAGCTGTGATAAGACTAGCCTAGGCAACGGCAATACTTTTGATACCGTGCGAATGATTAAGCAAATGGTCGTTAAGTACAACCATCAGACAAAGGAAGTTGCAAAACTTTTGCAACAAAGTTCATTGAAAGAAACCTGCGATAAAATATACGGTTTTTTGTATAATCATATCCAGTACAAAGCCGATGGAATGGAACAAATGCTGAGAAGTCCTGCGTGTGCGTTTAAGCAAAGAGTTGAGGGTGTAGATTGTAAAACCTATTCAATTTTTGCAAGTTGTTTGCTTGCTAATATGGGTATAAGGCATTTCATCCGACAAATTAAACAACCGAGTTTTAGACCTGATTTGTTTACCCATGTATATGTTATTGTGCCTTTAAATCAAGAGACGGGCAACATAAAAGACGGCTATTTAATTATAGACGGCACAACCAGTAATAACAGAGAACCAATATACACGATGGCACACGACACGGAAGTTAATTTACCACATTACGGGCTGAACGCTCCAAAAGGAAACCGAAAAACCGTTGCAAAGAAAACAGCAACCGTTGCAAAAGAAAAATCAAACAAACCTATTTACTTAGGTATAGCGGGATTTTTAGGGTTGTTATTTCTAGGAAAATCTAATTAAACAAGAGGTATGATATACATAAATGCAAGTGAAAGTGGGTCGGGCGTAGGATTAGGGAAATCCAAATTCTTAAAAAAAATCTCAATTAAGAAAATTGCCAAACAAGTAAGTATAAAGAATGCAGTTAAGGCGGTGAAATTCGCAGCTCCCATTGCAGCAGGATTTATACCTGTGGGCGGTGGGGTCGCTTCAAAATTGATGAATTCTAAAGTAGGGAAAGTTGCAAGTAAGATTTCAAAATCAAAGGTGGCTAAAAAAGTGGTAAAGCTTTCTAAAACCAAAGTCGGGGCGGCGGTTGTTAGTCATGCAAAGCCTAATATTAAAAAGAAACTTACTCTTGTAAAAAGCAAGAGTCCAAAAAAAGGAAAAAAAACCAAAAGACTTGCAAAAGGAAGCAAAGGGGCAGAAGTTAAAAAGCTACAAGAAAGTTTGGGAGTTGAGGCAGATGGCGATTTTGGACCAAAAACTGAAGCGGCTTTACAGCAAGCGACAGGTGCAAAATCAGTTACGATTGACGAATCTTATAGTACGCCTCCCCCACAACCAAGCCCGTCAAAAGCCACTCCATCGTATGCTCCTGAAGCTGAAACGGAAGCGGCTCCAACGACTGTAAAACCGTCAAACGCAACACCTGCTTATGCAGAAGAAACAGAACCAGTGGGAGAGTTAACCCCAGTTACGTCTTTGACATCAGATTTCATGCCTACACAAGGAGCAGCACCGGCAGGAGCAAGCCCAAAAGACAATACACTTTTATATGTGGGCGGCGCGGTTGCCTTGGCAGGGATAGTGGTTTTAGCGACAAAAAAGAGTAAGTAATTAAATAAATTTTAAAAAATGAATAAAGAAGTAGTAACCATTGGAGGAGGGATTATCGGCGGTATGGTGTCGAATGGCGTGAGTACGTTATTACCTCAATCAGAAAGTCCGTTGTTGAATATTGCAGTTGCTGGCGCGTCAATTTTTGGTGCAACAAAAGTAAGCGGAACAACAACCAAAGCTAATTTGCTTAAAGGTGCATTGGTAGGTAGTGCAATAGTACAGGCTTTAATAGCGGTCAAAAAACTTTCAACAAAAAGTTTGGGTGACAAAATTACTGGAACTGGTAAGGCAAGCCTTTTTGCAAAAGGTGCTGTTGGTCTAGCTTGTCCTTTTGACGAAGGCGGTTTGAACGGTCAATTCATGGGTGCTGATGGACATGTTTACGAATTGGATGAATCAGGTCTAAGCGGAACTTTCATGGATGAAAATGGAAATGTTTTTGAAGCAGCGGACGGATTGCACGGGGCGGAATCACACATTTACGGACAAGATGACGAATTAGGTCTTAACGGAGCGGAAGAAACTTTAGAAGCTGAACTGTACAGTTAGAAAATAAGTTCAATCATCAATCAAAAAATCAATCATCGGGAGTAATCCTAAAATCAATCAAAAAAATGAGCAGAAAAACCCAATTATTGTCAGCAGTAGCGACATTGAAAGCAAAAGAAAACAACGGAATCCCACACGTAGGAAGAGTAGCCTTGACAGACAAGACACTTTACTTAAACGTAAACGTGAAAGGTCAAGGAGGAACTATCCAGTTAATCGATGTGAATACCAAACGCGAGGTGGGTGTTACTAATCTTGACGGAAATAAATTGAATGCTGGACGTGATTATATCATTGATGGAATCAGAGTATTAAAAGGTTCAACAGCCGCTGCAAGTGTTAAATCTGAAGTCTATGTTGCAACAGGAACATTGCCAGAGGCTTTGCAAAATGCGGAAATCAGAATCAAACAAGCAGGAAACATCTTGGTTGACATGCCAATGAGCGACTTGTTTAATGGGAATTCAAACGAAATGTTCAGAAACGTTTCAACGTCTCCGTTAATCGTTTCTAATCAAGAATTTGAGTTCGAAATCGAATATCCAAAAGGGGTTGCGGTTTCAGGTGCTGCGGATTACAACATCCGTTTTGAATTCAGAGCGCACCAAGCGAAAGTATAGTAATTGATCTAAGCAAAATCAAAAAGCCGTGAGCGTTTGGCTTACGGCTTTTTTTATTAAAAAACAGAAAATGAAAACAAAAGAAAAAGTAATCAACCTGATTATACCAAATGGCGAAAAAGAAGCCGCTTTATTCACATCGCTAGAAGCTGGGTTTGTTTTGGGTGCGGAACTTCATACCAATCACGCCAACTTAGATAATATGGCAGAGTTTGGTTTTAATGATGATAGCGGAATCCCTATTGCAAAATCATCACACATCGATCACTGGAAAAAACGTGAAGGTGGCGGGTTTTCAGACAGCTACAAGCCGTTAAACTTTGATACGTTAACAAAATCGTTCAATTTCATCGTAAAAACAAAAGCAGCCGTAACCAAAGACACCTATTTCAATATCATTCTTATTTACAAACAATAACCAACCTCAAAAGTAAAATGAAAGTATCAACGGTCGTTACTGTAGTTATAAAAGAAAACACAAATGTTCCTGTCTATAGTGTAACCACTATGGAAGTTTTCAATGTAGGCGATGTTGTCGTTGTTTTCAATGGCGCAACCTTAAAAGCGGGAGAGAGAAAAACGATTGTAGTGGCAGACGGCACGGTGTCCGATGTAAATTTGGACGTTACTTTTTCAGAAGACTTTGCAGGAATGGCATATGTAAAAAGAATCGAAGTCATTTATAAAAAATTAGTGGAATGCGGGAATTAGACGAATTAATAGACAAACTCAATAACGACAAATATGCAGCGGTTTCCGTTTTAGATTTAGACACTAATTCGTTTCTGTTTCGCAACAAAACCCATGCTGAAATTATTGAGGAATACGGAACGGCAGAGGAATTCTTCGAAACCCTGTTTGCAAAAGGACATAAAAGGTTAAACCTGAATTTAAAGCGCAAAAACGGAAGCACTTACAAAACAGACGGGCAAGGCTTTACGGTTAACTTTTCTGCTGATACGCTAGAAAGTCAATCACAGCCACAAGCGCAACCGAAACAAGTACAAATTCCCGATATGTTTTCTAATTCCTTTGGTTTAGGAACTTTGGACGTGATGAACTTGATGGTAGCCAAAAATGATGCTTCCCGACTTTTTACAGAAAATGAAGTTTTGAAAGTCGAAAACAAGGAGCAAAAAAAACTGATTGAAGAGTTAAAAGAAGAGCGTTTAGCGGCTAAATACAGTACTGACAAGAGCAAAGGAACGCAAGAAATGTTGATGGGAGCTATACAGCACTTACCAACCTTGATAAGTTTTGCAAAAGGAACACCAATGCCTATGACTGGATTAGCGGCGGCAGTCGAAGACTATTCAAGCCCCGTAAAACAATCCTTTGCTGAAGCTTTGCAAAACATTGATGATACTGTTGTGACTGTTCTAGGCAGTATTAATAACGGTTTAAATTCTAACGTAGAATTTTCAAACGAATTAGCCACACTATTAAAAAAATACAAATTATGGCAAGCCTAAAAAACACTATTGAAATAGAGGTAACAACAAATACCCCTTTTGAATTAAAACCAAAAACAGAAGCTTTAATTCAATTGTCAAAACTGGACAATGATGTTTTGTTGAAACTGGCAGAACTGTCCAAAAGCCCAAAAGCAATAACACAACTAAAAACCAACTTCGGCATGATAAAAGGGTTTTTGGGTTAAAAAAAAAACCAAAAAAATGGAAAAAGGATTAAAAAACCCTGCATTTGTCGCTTACGCATCTAGTCCACAAGGGCAAAAAACAATCGAAAAGACAGCCGATCTAGGATTTACGATTTTTAAAATAGGGCTTATAGGAGGCGTTGCCCTTTTTGCTTATTTCAAGATTTTCAAAGGATTTAAAAAAATTCAAGAAGACAAGCGATACAAACCCAGTAATATAAACACAACGCAAGCCAAGGCACGTTCCGAGGCAATTTATACCGCATTATTAGGGGCTGGGGCGAACTATAATACTGTAGAAAATAATCTTACTGGACTCAATCATAATGGTTTTATCAGGTTGTTTAATGAATTTGGGGAGAGACGTAGTGCCACTTTAGTCAAAATGAATTTGGTAGAATGGTTACAAGATCAATTTAACGAGGCAGACATTGCCAAACTAAGATTTTTAATTAAAGGATTTTTCTAATGACAGGGACGAAAAAAGTAATAATAGTAAGCGTTTCAGTTGTTGTGCTTGGTTTAGGAGTTTATTTCCTCACCAAACCCGACAAAAATGGGAAATCAGTTTTAAGAAGAAAAGGCAAAAAATACATAGATGAAGGCGATGTTAATTTGATTCCCGTTTTTTCCGCTAAGCAAAAAGTCAGTTTACTGTACGAGGCTATGAACCGATACAATGGCACAGATGAAACCTTGATTTTTGAAGCCTTGACAGGTGTTTCTCAACAACAATTTGGTTTGATAAACAAAGCGTTTGGGCTTAGAAATTATAATCGGATTCTAGGTTACAATACCGTCGGCGGAAGCAAATTACCGTTAAAAACATGGTTAAGAGAAGAACTCAACGACAAGGATTACAATTTATTAAGGAAAAAATTTCCAATTTATCTATAAAAAAGAAAGTATGAAAGTGAGTAATGAAGATAAAGCACTAATTGGAGTTGGCGGGGCAGGTCTCTTGGTTTTGTATCTGCTTTGGAGAAAGAAACAAAACGAACAAAAAGACGATGAATTAGCCAATTACGTCCCTGAACTGGAAGAATCAACGCCAACATCAATAGGAAGCGGCTCCAAACCTACACAGGGCGCAACTTTAGACAGAAACAAACTGCTTAAGTTCGGAAGCAAGGGACTTGAAGTAAGAGAGCTGCAACGTCTTTTGAATGTTAAAATTGATGGCGATTTTGGAAAAATTACCCTTACGGCTCTACAAAATGCAAAAGGTGTGTCCGAAACCAGTTTGAATGCCTTTGCGACCATATTAAAAAAAAAATTACGAAATCACTACCAAAAGTAGGATTACCGAAAAAGGGGAAGCAATTGATGGCTGCAAAAGACAATACCGTGATTTTTATTTCCAAAAAAAGAGCTGACGGTCAGTATTATAACAGCGGTTCAAAATTCAGAACCCTTGAGTATGGCAAAGATGCAGGCATATTTGTGGCAGAAGGAAACAAGGGACAATATCTAATAAAATTCATGGGGATATTCTGTTTTGTAGATGGAAAAAACGTAACGCCTTATTAAAATGACACAAACGACAGACACAACATTAATGATTGGAGGCATGGCAATACTAGCATTAGTATTGTTATTGCCAAAATCAGAACCTAAAAAAGTGATTTTATAATGGCAAATTTTAAATTATTTCTGCCTGAATTACTGAAAGCCGAAGGAGGCTATCAAAATAAGGCTAGTGACAAAAAAGGTAATACAAATTCTTTGGGGCAAATGGTAGGCACGAAATATGGAATATCAGCACCCGTGTATGAAGCTTATATAAAAAGACCGCCAACAGTGTCGGACATGAAAAATTTGAAACTGGAAACCGCTGTATTTATTGCTAAAAAATACTATTGGGATGCTTGTGACGCTGACCTTATAGAAAATCAATCAGTAGCAAATATTGTTGTGGATCATTTTTTTAATTCAGGACGACGAATGTTTGTTAAGAGTGTTTTAAAAGAAAAATTTGGAGCAAAAATCAAGGTTGATAGCAACATCACAAAAGACACGATAAAGGTTATAAATTCCGTAAATCCTGAAGTTTTACATCGTGAATTAAAAAAGTCAAGGGAAACATTTTATCGTAACATAGGCGGTACAAATCTTAACGGTTGGCTTAACAGATTAGCCAAATTTGTTTACGAAAAAAAAAAGCCCAACTACTCCAAGTTAAGCGTGTTAGCTGGAGTTGGTTTAACAGTAATAACAACAATCTATTTTTTAATAAATGAAAAACACCATAATAGATAACATCAAATATTATCAGGACTATATTTTGTTCCTATTAGTCTTATTGGCAGGGATTTTTACCAAAACATACAATGCGGTAAAGAAAGGAAAAAAGCCAAATTTAAGTTGGTTTTTAGCCGAAGCGATAGTAAGCTTTTTCGTTGCATTCTCAGTATATGCAATTTGCGACCAGTACTTTAATTTAAACAAGATGTTTACTTATGTACTTTGTGCTTGGGGCGGCTCGCTTTCCACTCTTATACATAGCGAAGTAGAAAAATTAATCAGTAGCTTTTTCGACAGTTTGAAAAATCTAATAAAATCAAAACTAACTTAATTATGACCGCAAATAATTTACACGAAAACCCATTCAAGTTATTTTTAAAAGTCCTTGTGACGATTATAGCTTGTTTAGCCATAGCAATCGTTTTGTATGGTTGCGCCTCCAAGCCCATTGAGAATACGCACACCATTGAGCGCATCATCGAGCACAGAACCGACAGTATAAAAGAGACACAGGTTAATAAGGCAATTCTTGACAGCTTAGTGATTCAAATTGCAAAAGTAAAAACTGCTAAACCCGAATGTGACAGCATTACACAAGCCACACTAAACCAAGTTTTGAAGCAGCTAAATAGTCGTAAAAAATCAGGCGATAATGAGGCGGGAATTTATTATGATGAATTGAAAAATCAAATCATCACTTGGCAAAAATTAGCAGAAACGTACAGCGAGAAAACAGCTAAAAACAAAGAAAACACGATTATAAAAGTTGAAAAACAAATAGTAAAAATCCCAGTAAAATATGTCCCGTGGTGGGTTGAATATTTGGCTTATTTAGGTGCGGCAACACTTTTGTTTGTAGCTTATAGGATTTTGAGAATTTGGATTTAACATTAAAAAAAAACAAAATGAGCTTAAAAAAAATTGTCGTAGCAGGAGGAATATTTATGTTGGGGTATTTTTTATTGAAAGACAAGGCAAAAAAACTGACAGCACAATTCGGCTTGGTTAAGATTTTACCAGTAGGTTTTAAAAACCTAAACGGTAAGTGGAATAATGGCAAGCCTTCTGTTTCTTTCAATTTAGATTTGAATTTCATTAATCCAACCCCTCAAAACTTCAAAGCAGACGGTGTGGTGATTGTTCTAAAAAAAATATTGTTTTACGACAAGAATAACGTCTTTTTAGGACAATCAGACATTAACATGAGTTCGTTAAGCATTCCCGCAAATTCAAGCACGGTAGTACGTAATGTACCTGTTTTGCTGGACTTGCAAACCACACTTATAAATGCGATCACCATTATAAACAACGGTAGTTTTGTTCCTGCAAACATCAAAATCGAAGCGATTATAAGTGTTTTAGGAATCGAATATAAATTGAAGCAATAACATGACTTTAGCCCAAGAATTTAATAGCCTAAACGGTATTGTAGTTCACAGGAAAGATTTAGAAAACTTACTGATGAAAGCCGAAAAGGAACGCCATACCATAATATCTAAACGAATTATAAAAGTACTTCACGCTTTTACAGATGATACTTTTTTGATTGAAATTAAAAACCTAGTAGAGCCTTATGGGTTGAATGGTGTTGATGTTGACGGGTTTGATGGTTTGCTGGGGGGGATAGAGTTTATTTCGGAAAGTGAAGATATAGGGCTTGGTAAACCCGTTTCTCCAAATGAAATTTACGATATGGTTACTCAGCGAATGATTGACCTAATCAAAAATGCCGACAAGAGAGATTACAAAAGGGCTTGGAAAGAAGAGGGTTATTTGATTCCATATAATTTTGCCTCTAAAAAAGCCTACCGAGGTGCAAATGTATTAATGTTGACCCCGATTTTTGGACTATTGGATAATCCGTATTTTTTGACTTTTAACCAAATCCAAGAAAAAGGCGGGAAGCTAAAAAAAGGAAGCAAAGGGCACAAAGTAGTTTATTATTCAACATTCAGCAAAGAGTACAGCGATGCCGAAATAGAAAAACTAAACACCGTAATTGTAGATAATAAGCTTGAAAAAGGCGATGAAAAAACAATCTTTTTCTTGAAGTATTACAATGTTTTTAACGGTTCTGACATTGAAGGGATTGATTTTGATTTAGATAATTTTCCTTTAGAGGGGAAAGTTTCGGATGACAAAATTTTGTCAGGAAATAATAAAAAAATAGAAATGGCGGAGGCAATTATTAAGAATTACCCACAGCCACAGCCGGAAATAAGATTTACAGGAAGCAGGGCTTTTTATCGTCCAAGTGATGATATTATCAGTATGCCCGATATTTCAAAATTTGATAGTTCTATTGATTTTTACCGTACACAATTGCACGAGTTAAGTCATAGCACGGGACATGAAACCCGTCTAAAAAGGGCATTTGCAAACGAATTTGGCACGACTGAATATGCGTTTGAGGAATTGATCGCAGAGTTTGGGGCGGTGTTCTTGTCTGCACAAGCGGGAATCATGTTTTTTACTAATAAAAATCACGCTGGATATTTGAAAGGTTGGAATGAATCGCTATTGACTGTATTGGAAAATGACAATCGTTTTTTGATGAAAGCCAGTAGTCAAGCCCAAAAAGTCGCCGATTTTATACTTCAACCCGATGCAAAGGGAGATTTTTTGTTTATGAAAGATGTAAATATAAGAGCGACAACTGAAAAAGCACCAAAAAAAGCGGATAAAAAAAAATCTGTTTTGCCAGTAAAAAAAGAGCCGAAACCAAAACCAGTTTCAAAGCCAAAACCAGTTAAAAATATAAAAAAACCAATTCAAGCCAAACCCGAAGAAAAAAAGGAAGAGCCAAAAATAAAGGACGGTCAATACGCATTGTTTGGTGCTGCAAAAAAAGGTTTGAACGTTCCAAGAACTGAAAAAAAAACCATTGCAAAGGAAAAAACGCCCGTTTCACTAAAGCTTAGTCAAAATAAAAATTCATTAGCCTACAAAATAGCTAACAAGCCTATAAATGTTGACTTTTTTAAAATTGAAAATAAAGACATTGCGGACTTTTTGGGGCAAATAGAACGTAAGCAAAAAGAGAGTATTGTAATTTCTCTTACAGGCGGTCAGGGGTCAATGAAAACTAGAATGTGTTTCCAGTTTATGAATGCTTTGGCTCAAAATTATAAAGTAGGGCATGCCAGTATCGAAGAGCATCCCGAAAGTAGTTTGTATTATGATAAAGCAAATGAGTATTTGAATAATCAAGCCTTACTTAACATCGAAGCCCCTGAAATAAAAAGCGTTTCGGATTTAGAAAAATTAATCCAAAACAACGAAGTCATAGTAATTGACAGTTTCTCAAAAATGCAGGAAATGTACAAGGGTTTTGAAGTCGATAAGGATTTACGTAAAAAATACGACGGCAAATTGTTTATAGTGATTTTCCAGCAAACCACCGACGGCAAAATGAGGGGTGGAAGCAAAAGCCAGTTTGATGCGGATATCGTTTTGTTTACGGAGAAAATGGCGGACTATCGAGAGAACTATATCTACGCCGACAAAAACCGTTATCAAAATAAACCGCTTGATGGATTGAAATTTAATATTTTCAATAAAAAACTAATACAGAACGAACCCCAATCAACGACAGAACCCAAGCCAATTGAAAAAAAGAAATTATCATTTATAGTAAACTAAAATCATCAATCAAAAATCAATCAAAAAACATGAGTGCAAAAGGACTAAAAAAACCATCAGTAAAAGGATTAAAAAAAATATGTAGCGGTGTAGTAAAAGCCACAGGACTAAAAGCAGACGGAACGCTCAAAAAAGGATATAAATACGTGAAAGGCGGTAAAATTGTAAAAGTTGCTATTACTAATGTAAAAGCAAAACCAATGAAAAAGAAAACGGTAAAAAAAGTTGTAAAATCTAAAAAATAAAAAATGTCACTACCTACAAACCCTTATATGTATTTTGTGGTCAAAAATGACGGCAATGTGGCGTTACATTCTATCCACTATAGCAGTGAAATGTCTTTATTTTCATCAAAACAAGACCCTATAATAGGGTTAGACGGAGCATTTACGTTAGTACAAGTTTTGGATTGGGGAGGAAACACACGAGGCTATGACTATAATGATTTTGATTTTTCGGCTTGTGTACCTCCCATAGTGGCAACAAATCAAGATGAATTTTTTACGGAATTGTCTAAAAATTTCTTTTCGTCTTCCTTTACTCTGCCAGTAGACAAAAGAATAGTTAAGTTTATTAAGGAATCGAATGGTAATATTTTATTAAAAAAACTAGACGATACGCTAATAACGTCATTTACACCTGCGCAAAATATAGTTAAAGAAAATAATGATCCTTATAGATTTAGAATCGTATCTAGTCTAACCCTTGCCGAGGAAGGGTTTCTTTTGGATTATAGAGTGATAAATACGGGATTATGCGAACCTGTAATCTATGAGGAAAACATCGATGAATTTTTGATTGGATTATCTGAAAATTTTTTTAAAACGGGGTCTTCTTCTGCACAAGAAGTATCAGTTACTAATTTTCCTGCACAACAAAACAAATTTTATAAAGTTTATGATTCTCCGCAATATAGGGGTAATGTTTATGACTTAACAAATCAGTCTTTGGGTTCTTGGGGGAATACTATTTGGATGACTCAAAACGTTTTTAGATTGGATAAATATGGGGTATTTCAGTATTTTAATAACCAGCATTTTGATAATTTAAACGGAACGGGGGCTATGCCTACGGATTGGTCTGAACAAAGAGTGTTAGATCAAACGAAAACTTTGATGTTAAATGGAATGTATGTAAAATTTACATGTACAAAGCCATCTTTTGCAGTTGATTGGTATCACTTTAGAATATTTCAAGATGTAAGAACAAATGAGGTTTATATAACGTATCAGTTAGGAAATAATCAAGGGATTTATAATGTGCTGCCTATTTCGACTTTGGAATGTTTAGACGGTGGCTTTAGTATCTCGGATGTACCTTTAGGTCTTAAAATAGAGATTAGAAATAAATTTTTCTAAAACATAGTTAGTTAATTTTTGTTTTTAGGAAGGAAATCGTGTTGCAATAATGTAGCACGATTTTTTTATATTTGAAAATGCCGTTTACACCCGAACATATCGAGAAAATGCAAAATGTTTTTAAACACATGGAACCATCCATGATTATTAGTATTCAATTATTTAGGAAAGAGGAAGAATTTAGAAGTCATTGCACTTTTGGCATTCAAAACAAATGGAGCAAATGGATTTGCATTTTTCAATCAAATCTCATTTGCATGCCACTAAAATCAGAGAATTTATAATTTCACAAATTTAAATTTTGTTGATGATTTACTCTTAGTTCCAATAATAAAATCATCAGCATAAGAATCGGTATCAGCCCATTCCCCAAGCCCTCCAGCCGTTAATCTTATTGCATCACCTTTGAAATTATCTGCATCAGAAGCTATAAGTGTTGCATCTTTAAAACGACTATAAAACCCATATAAAGTATTTGAGTTATACACTTAATATCTGTTTTATGTTTTTTTGATAAATCGGTTTTGCATTCACCATTCTTTCTATGGATTTATGAAAAATACTTGTTTTAAATTGAGAACGGTTTATCCTAAAACAAAAT
>NZ_JAAAPM020000027.1 GCF_009909155.2 Flavobacterium undicola | reverse complement strand
TTTAGGATAAACCGTTCTCAATTTAAAACAAGTATTTTTCATAAATCCATAGAAAGAATGGTGAATGCAAAACCGATTTATCAAAAAAACATAAAACAGATATTAAGTGTATAACTCAATAAATTTAATTTATAGTTAAGGTTGCCTCAATAAGGCAACCTTAACTTCACTTCTAATGATAAACCTAAAATTGTAAAAAAAATGAATAAACTAATATGGGTGTTTTTTTTAAGTACTATAGTGATTTCCTGTAATAAAAATAAAACTTACAACACACTTTCTAATGATCAAATAAATAAAGAAGCAATACTATTTGATGATTCTAATTTTAACAATACAATGAAGTTAAAATCTATAGAATTATCAGATATATCTGACTCGCTAATATTCTCAGGAACTTTAGTCGCTACTAAAAATTACTTATTAATCAATGAAATAAAAACAGATAAATTCATTCATATTATTAAGCTTCCTGAGGAACGGTATTTAGGTAAATATGGAAATAAAGGTAAAGGACCAGGTGAAATTATAAGAGCTTGGCCATTTTCAAAATCCGAAGAAGGAAATTTAATAATTTTAGATCAGAGGCAAAAAAAAATTGTTGAAATAAATCCAGATTCACTAATAATAAATAATTCTTTTGAAAAAGAATATCACTTGAGTCCTTCAATTGAATGTGACGGAGTTTCTATCAATAATAATAAAATATTTTTCTTAAATGTTGGAGACACTACTTCTCGATTGTTTGAAACCAATTTAAAAGGGCATAATTTGAAAGGATATGGAAAATTACCGCAATTGTCCTATAGTTCAAAAAACATAGAATTTCTAAATCAAATATATTGGTCTGATATGGATTATAAGAAGAGTTTATTTGGTATTAGTTACAGATTCATGCCTTTATTACAAATATTTAATAAAGAGAAAAATAAGTGGACTACTTTGATTGGTCCCGAAAACTTTATGCCCTCAGAACAAAATTACAGAAAAAGAACATTTTATAATATGATTAAAATTACAAGTAATTACATCTATGCATTATATAATGGAAAAAACATGGATAAAAAAGATTGGCAAGATGCAAATGTAATTTATGTATTTAATTTTGAAGGAAAATTTATAAAAAAGTTAATTCTAGATAGAGGAATTAGAAATTTTGAAGTATTTGAAGACAAATTTATTTATGGTCTTGGGGGAGAAGTATTAGGAACAAGACTTTTAAAGTTTGACATATTAAAAGGCAAAAGATGAAGTCATTTATAATTACTATAACTACAGTTCTACTATTGAGCACTTGCCTGTTTTCATGCAAAGAAAACATTGAAAAGAAAAAAAATGTTGCATTAAACTCAATTAATAAAAAATGGATAGGAAAACAAATTGTTTATCCATTGACAGTAAAACCATTCGTTGATACCGTGCAAAAAAAGATACATAATAAATATTCTATTGTCGCATTTTATGACGGTAGCTGTAGTATGTGCTATTTAGAGCTTAAAAAGTGGGAAAAAACTATGCAGATATATAAGAAAATAGGTTTAGGTAATGTGGCTTTTAAATTTGTTCTGTCAGGAAATTCGAAATCTGTTGTTGATTATTATTTAACAGAACTAGGCTTTCCTATAGATTTAGTTTATTATGATTCTAAAGATGAATTTAATGCCGAGTATCAATTTTTAAAAGAATCGGGATATAAATATTCCTCTATTTTATTGGATGAAATGGATAACGTATTATTCATTGGAAATCCAACTATATCTAAAGAAGACAATAATATGTTTCTTAAAATTATAAAAAAACATTAAGATTAATATTTAGTAGAGAATAATTTTCAAGTGCAAAGAATCGGATAACCAGCTATGCGAAGTATTCTTTAAAAAGCGAAAGTTCTTAAAAGTCGAGATGCTGTGCAAAGTCTCCCGACTTCGTACCCTTTCCAATAATCAACTTACATAGGTAACAAATACCAGTCATAAAATAATTTGTTACAGTTGTAACGGCATATAGGAGTGGGTAAGTAATAAGAAAACAATATATAAATACAAAATAAAGAAAGGAACTTATGAAGCAAAAATTAGTATTGTTGACAATTGGAGTCTTTTTTAGTTTATCAATAAATGCACAAAAAACAGAGCGTTTTTTGACTAGTAAAATAATTTCTGGTTGTCCGTTAGAAATAGAACCAATAGCGAAAGAATTAGGATTGAGTAATCTAAGTTATTCAAATTTGGAAACAGGAATAGACAGCATAAAAGTCGTTTTTGGAGAATTGACACAAGGTAAATCAAATGGTTATTGGATTTCTTCCTATTTTAATAACAAATTAGTGACTTTTAGTACTGTTGAACGTCTAAAAAACGAATCAACTCAATTCCCAACAAATGTTACAGACATTAGTTATGACAACTCTTCAAAAAAAATTTCGGTTCAATGGATGCACAATACCTCTACCAATGAAATTCAGTATTTATGGTTGAATAACAATAAGCAAAAAAGTAAAATTGCCACAATCATAAATATAGAAAAAGCAATAGAAAAAGGTAAGCTATTCCCTTCTGTTACAGTTGAATCATTAAATGGGAAAAGTGTTTCAATTAAGGACTTTATTGGTAAATGTGTTGTGATTAATTGGTGGGCAACAACTTGCGGACCATGTATAAAAGAAATGCCTGGTTTGAATTCTTTGGTTGAAAAATATAAATCGAATCCAGAAGTGGTATTTCTAGCAATAGCCTTTGATAAAAAAGAAAGATTAGAAAAATTTTTAAATTCAAAGAATTTCAATTACATACAAACATTGGGAAATAATGAAACTGCTAAACTTTTTGGAGAATCTTTTCCAAAGAATATAATTGTAAATCCTCAAGGAATTATATCATTCTATAGTGAGGGAGGAAACGAAAATATGTATATAGCTGTAGATGAAGAACTAAAAAGACAGTTAAACAAGGAATAGAAAACCCAAAAGCATTAAAGAAAAAAATTCTGTCTCATTATTAGTTAACAAGACATTTGTTTCCAAATTAAATATAAATGAAAATCAAGTTTTAATGTTTGCATAAAATGGTAACAATTCTTCAGAAATAAATAATAATAAAAACTGCAGTAATGAGCAAGAAAATTAACTCCAAAAAAAACAACCTAACTATTCTATCTTTTTTAATAGCAGGTTCTTTATTTTTTTATAGCTGCACCAAATCCAAGGCTGCCGAAGAATCCTCTATCGAAAAAAAAGCTTATGTAACCGAAAAAAATGAAGTAGAAACGATAGTGCTGAAAAACGAATCGTTTCAAAAAGAGTTGGTCAGCAACGGTAAAATAATTGCTGCCCAAAAAAATAGTATTCAATTTGAGGTGAGTGACAAACTGGAGCATCTGTATGTAAAAAATGGGGATAATGTTCGTAAAGGACAGGTATTGGCAAGCTTAAACCCATTCAAATACCAACAAAGACTAGCCAGAGCCGAAATAGACTTAAAAAAAGCCAAATTCCAGTTTGAAGATATGCTGGTAGGTAGAGGTATTTTTACCACCAAAAGAGACAGTATTGCCAGAGATGTGTATGATATGGTAGCCAGCAGATCGGGTTATGATGCGGCATTACTGGAGTTGAAAACGGCTCAATATGAATTGAAATCGACCAAGCTGATAGCCCCTTTTAGTGGCAAAGTAGCCAATATAGAAAGCAAGGTTTATGAGAATGTAAGTGCCGGAAAAAGTTTTATGACCCTAATTGACGATGCAGTATTTGAGGTTGAATTTTATTTGATAGAATCAGAAATGAGCGATGTTGCTTTAAATAGCAAGGTGCAAATTCTTCCTTTTGCACTGGGGAAAATCTATAATGGACACATCTCCTCCATCAATCCATTGATAGAAAGAAACGGAACCATACTGGTAAAAGCCGTTGTGAAAAATGACGGGGAACTTACCGAAGGCATGAATGTAAAAGTGCGTATCGAAAAAGAAGTAAAAGGACAATTGGTTGTACCCAAATCGGCAGTGGTGTTGCGAGACAACCAAGAAGTGTTGTTTAAGGTAGTTGCCGGAAAAGCCTACTGGACCTATATACAAACCACTATGGAGAACAGTAGTTCTTATGCAGTAATTGCTCATCCAAACAAAAGCAGTGCGACATTAAATCCAGGAGATACGGTTATTGTTTCTGGCAATTTGAATTTAGCACATGATAGTGAAGTAATCCTTAAATCCCAAAAATAAATTGCAGATTTTTGATTAACGATTCCTGATTTCAGATGTGCGAGTCCTTGAAAAACAGGTGAATTTTTATTTACTAACACAAAAATCTGACTCGAGCGATAGCGAACTGGCGAAGCAAATCAAGAATAGTTAATCTGCTTTCAAAAATCTCTTAATTTAATAACATTGAGCACTCAGGATTATTCTTCAATCACAAATCTCATAACATCAATAACAGTACGCTTTAGCTAACGCCACTCTTCCATGATAAAATTTTTAATTCATAAACCCATAGCGGTTTTAATGACCACGCTTTGCCTGCTTATTTTGGGACTATATGCCTTTGGCTTTATCCCGGTATCCTTGATGCCCGATATTGACATACCGGAAATTACGGTACAAATTGAGGCCGAGAATATGTCAGCAAGACAGGTTGAAGATGCCATCGTGAAAAATTTACGATCCAACTTGATGCAAGTGAGTCATCTGAAAGACATTCAAAGTGAATCGAGCAACGGGAGTGGGCTGATACGATTGAGTTTTGAACAAGGCACCAAAATTGATTATTCTTTTATTGAAGTCAACGAAAAAATTGACCGAGCCATGGGAAGCTTACCCAGAACCATAAAACGTCCCAAAGTAATAAAAGCCAATGTCACCGATATTCCTGTATTTTATCTAAGTCTAACTTTAAAAGACAAGAATGAAGGCAAAAAAAAGCAGGTGGTTTCTAACGACGAACAAAATCATGTATCCCAAGAGTTTGTTGATTTTAGTCGCTTTGCCAATCAAGTCATCCGCAAACGCATTGAGCAAGTCGATGAGGTGGCCATGGTGGATGTGAGCGGATTAGTATTTTCTGAAATTGTGATTGTCCCGGAAATAGAAAAACTAAATGCTCTGGGCATTAGTTTAAATGAGTTGGAATCAAACATTAAAACATACGATATTGAAGTGGGCAGCTTATTGATAAAAGACAGCCAGTATCAGTATAACGTTCGGCTGGGTTCGAGCTTGAACAATATTCGGGAAATAGAAAACCTTTATATCAAGAAAAACGACAGGCTCTATCAATTAAAGGAACTTGCCCAGGTGATAGAGAATCCACAAGAGCGAACAGGCTTGGTTTTGTCAGACGATAAAGAAGCCGTTACCATGGCCATCATACAACAAAGTGGTGCCAGGATGGAAAATCTAAAAACATCCTTGAATACCCTGGTCGAACAGATGAATATAGACTATCCCGACATAGATTTCTCCATAACCCGTGATCAAACTAAATTACTGGATGTTGCCATCAACAATGTAAAACAAGATTTGGTATGGGGAATATTGCTGGCATTCAGCATCATGTTTTTATTTTTGAAAGATGTCAAATCTCCCTTGTTGATTGGGGTTTCCATTCCGGTTTCACTTATCGTTAGTTTGATGTTTTTTTATGTTTTTGGCATTTCCATCAATATTATTTCGCTTTCGGGATTAATTTTGGGAATAGGCCTCATGATTGACAATTCGATTATTGTCATTGAAAATATTATTCAATATCGAGAACAAAAACACAGCCTGACCAGTGCTTGCGTCAAGGGGGCAAATGAAGTGGTAAAACCGTTATTTTCTTCAGTGCTTACGACCTGTTCCGTATTTTTGCCTTTGTCTTTTTTGAGCGGGATTTCAGGAGCTTTATTTTATGATCAGGCAATGGCAATTACTATCGGATTGTTCGTTTCCTTGTTGGTTTCAGTTACTTTAGTTCCATTGTTATATCGCCTCTTTCATATGAAAGATACTGGAAAAAAGAATAAAATAGATCGTTTTCTTGAAAAAACGAATACTTTGGACTATGCTGAATTGTATGAAAAAGGATTTCGTTTCGTAATGAAAAATCAAGGGTTTTCCTGGGGTATTTGTATCCTTTTGCTGGTGGTAGGTTTAGGTTTATTTCAAATCCTTCCCAAAACGCAAATGCCTTATTTAACCAAAACAGAAACTTTGTTGAAAATTGATTGGAACAAGCAAATCAATGTCGAGGAGAATAAACGTCGCGTTTTGGAAATTTTAAAGCCCGTAAAGCAAGATTTGTTGAACTATACTGCCCTAGTGGGAACCCAGCAATTTATATTGGACAAAGAATCGGAGTCATTAGCTTCAGAAAGTGCTATTTATATCAGTTGTGATTCTCCTGAAAAATTAGAGAAACTTCAAAAAAACATCGCTTTTTTTATCCATAAAAATTATGCTCACGCAATTGTTTCCTACGGGGAAGTTGACAATGTATTTAATATGATTTTCTCTGATGAACAGGCTCCATTGGTGGCTCGATTACGAAATGTAGAAAATTTGGGAAGTGCACAAAACGAACAGCTAAAAAAAGTTTGGGGTCAAGTACAACGAAATGTTGGGGATTTAGAATTGAAACCCATCGCATGGCAAGAGCATATCAATCTGGTGGCCAACCAAGAAAAAATGATGACCTATGGCATCTCTACAAACGTACTGTTTGATGCTTTAAAAAGTGCTTTCAATGAACGTAAAATAATGTCTATAATTGATAACCAAAATTTTGTGCCTGTCATACTGGGAGGTGAAACTAAGCCTATAGAGGAAGTCTTAAGTGAAACGACCGTACAATCTAAAGACAGTGCGGTATTTCACGCCAGTGATTTTATTAAAGCGGTAAATTCCCAAGATATGAAAACCATTGTGGGAGGCATAGAAGGGGAATATTACCCAATAGAGTTGAATACAAATGAAGACAATGTAAACCCCACGATTGCTAATGTGAAAAAAGTGGTAAAGGATAACAAATTATATAATGTTTCTTTTGCAGGAAGCTTTTTTAGCAATCAGGAATTAATGGGAGAGTTAATAACAGTCTTATTAATCTCTTTAATCCTGCTTTACTTCATTTTGGCATCGCAATTTGAATCCCTCGTATTGCCTTTAATTATTTTAATTGAAATCCCGCTGGATCTGGCGGGAGCTTTTTTGTTTCTAAAAATCTTTGGTATGAGCATTAATTTGATGTCCATGATAGGGATTGTAGTTATGAGCGGTATTGTTATAAACGATTCCATCTTAAAAATAGACACCATTATTCAGTTACAACGCCAGGGATATTCTATATTGAGAGCCTTATTATTTGCGGGGCAACGAAGGCTTAAACCCATATTGATGACCAGTTTGGCTACTATATTAGCCGTAATTCCATTACTGTTCTCAGGTGGTTTAGGGGCAGAACTTCAAGCACCGTTGGCGACGGTATTAACAGGAGGAATGATATTGGGAACTATCATAAGTTTATTTTTTACCCCACTATGCTATTACTATTTTGCCAAAAGAATAGAGAATAGAACTAAAAAACAAATAAAGTTAAACCCACTCCGAAAAGTTGTTTAATAGCCATAGTGGAATCAAATATCTCTAATGACAACATCTTTTTTCTATTTACAGTATATCATGAGAATAATCAAAATCACACAAATAGTACTACTAGTTACATTTATTTTATGTATTATAAAAAGTAATGCACAACAAAAAAAAACAACTGAAGACACAAAACAAAAAATTACATTGAATGATATTTTGGCAATTGCCGGCAAAAATTCATTAGATGCTTTCAAAGCCAAGCAGCAATATGGGGCGAGTTATTGGCAATTTAGATCGTTTAAAGCGAGTGTGTTGCCAAAAGTAAATTTAGAATTAGAACCGCTATCCTATAATAAGTCCGTATTAAAAAGATACGATTCGGAAAATAATATTGATGTTTACAGACCGCAACAAAATCTAAATTCCTACGGGAATATTGCTATTAATCAAAACATTGAAGCTACTGGAGCCACTATGTTTATAAATTCAAGTTTCAACAGGTTGGCTAATTATGGAGAGACTGAATCAAAGTATTTTACCGCCACACCTATCCGTATTGGAGTAATCCAACCCATCATGGCTTTTAATCGTTTCAAATGGGCCCATAAAATTGCCCCGCTTCAATTTGAATACGCCAAAAAAGAATATCTACATGAATTGCAGGACATAAAACTAAAAGCTGTTAATTATTTCTTCAATTGGGCTTCTGTGAGTAAAAAAGTAGAACTGGCTCAAGAGAATGTGTTAAGCACTCAAAAACTTTTCAAAATTGGAAAAAAAAGATACGAGTTAGGTTCTATTGAAAAAGATGATGTACTTAATCTAGAACTAGATGTGTATAATGCTGAAACTAACCTAACGCAGAATGAGAGAGAATTAGAAAAAGCTGAATCCGAATTAAAATTGTTTTTAAGAGACGACAGCCCTTTGTATTCCGCACCAGAATTGCCTGAGCTTATTTCAGACTTGCAAATTGACGCTAAAGAAGCCACTGCATTAGCAGAAGCAAATAACCCTGAAATTTTTAATTTAAAAATAAAAAAGATAGAAGCACAAAGGGATTTGGATAAAGTAATCAAGGAAAACCGTTTTGATTTGTCCTTGAGGGGAAGTTATGGTTTAAACCAAAATGCCAATACCGCCAAAGAAGCCTACGGCAGATTATTGGAACAGCAAATGATTGCTATCCAGTTGAGTATTCCTATTCTGGATTGGGGAGAGCGCAAGGGAAATATCAAGACTGCGAAAATGAATACCGAAGTGAGCGAAATTGCCGTTCAGCAGGAAAGCGATAAACTAAACCAACAACTAGCCTTAAAAATTATCGATTTTAACCTTCAGAAACAATTGGTTGCAGGCGCTTTACGAACCAGTGAAATCTCAAAATCTTCTTATGAAATAACCGAAAAACGGTTTTTATCCGGAAGCATCGATTTGTTAAGACTGACCAGTGCCAGAAAAGCATGGCAATCGGCATCTGAAAATTATATTACGAGTTTGTATAATTATTGGAAGTTTTATTACGAGGTACAGCAACTCACGCTTTATGATTTTCAGAACAACAGCACCATCAGCAAAAACTTTGATGAAATACTTGATAAATAAAAATAAAAAAAATCCTCCGGGTTTTTAAAAACTAAAAAACTCTCACATTAATTAATTATAAAAAATGTAGCCTACGACATAGACCAAGATCCCAGAGGAAGAATTTATAAACGAAAATAACTTTATAATTTCGTACAACTGCTTTCGTCTAAGCCGTTGTAATGTTCTGCAAAAGTAACATTCCTGTACCACTTTGCAAAAACAATAATTATAAAAGGGTTAATTGCCCTTAATAACAATTAAAATTATAAAAATGAAAAATAAATTAAAACTTTTATTTGGTCTCGTCGTATTAGCTGTAATCACTTTAACATTTAATTTAAATTATAATAAATTAAATCAAAACGATGTGACATTAGCAAACATAATGGCCCTTAGTGAAGCCCAGGCTGAATGTGGCTATGTATATGTGTGTGGATATGTAAGTCTTGAAACTTGTTATGAAGACGAATATCCTTATTACCAAAAACATATTGGCTACTTCGTGAGTGCAACATGGACTTGTAACTAATATTATGAGAATTACAAATAAAGGAGGTTGAAAAACACCTCCTTTGTCAATAAATTATTATAAATATCTAAAATCTAATTATGAAAATAAAAGCAAAAATATTAATGATGCTAATAATAATTTTTTCTTCATGCAAAAAAACAAATGAAGATAAGTTTATTAGCACTTTCAATCAAACAAAAACTTATTCTATAAGTTCTAAAACTGTGCCATTGAAGTCCGAATTGGTATTCTCATCGATGTTTAAAATGTCATATTTAAATGATTTATTGTTTATCTCTGAAATAAAGGATCCTGATTATGAGATGAAAATTGTCGATTTAAAAACAGGATCCGTTAGAAATTTTGCAAAAAAAGGCGAGGGGCCTGACGAAATTAAATATCAAGGAAGTAATTTCTCAATTGATGTCAAAAAAAATAATCTTTATTTAATTGATGGTCCTACTTATTTAGTTTACAACGCTAATGGAATTAAAGACAAAAAAGATACCTTAATATCTAAATTTTCTGTGGATGTAAATGAGGATCGATTTATGGAAAGTACATATTACAATGGATACATTATTGGTGGACTGCATGAAAAACGTTTTGGGCTTTACAACTTAGAAACAAAAAGTATGGTGAAAAAAGTTGCTTATAATAAAGATTTACCCAAAGGAGCTTTAAACAATCAGGCATTTTTTTTAAATCATCCCAATAAAAATTTAGTGGCTTATTTTTATTATAAGTCCGCTATTTTTGGAATAATTACTTTGGGCAATAATGACTTGGAAGTAAAAGAAAAGATATATTGGAAAACAGATAACGAAGAAATTGTAAGCAGTACTCAAAGAAAGATCGAACATAAGAAAAACCAAGTAAATGGATTTATTTCAGCTGCTGCAAGTGACAGATATATCTATGTTCTTTACAGCGGGAAATCATTAAATGTAAATACAGTGGAAGATTTAACGCAAACTTATTTGTCTAAATATGTTTATGTCTTTGATTGGAAAGGAAATCCTGTAAAACGATATGAATTAGATCAAGAAGTTAGATCCGTAGCAGTAGATCAAAAAGACAGTATACTATATGCAGCTACTTATAAAAATAATGAACCACATTTAATCCAATATAATTTAACAAACTAAAAATGAATTTAAAAAACATAGAATTTAATTTTAAGGCTATAACTTTATTTCTGCTTTTAACGGGATGCCAGTCAAACTCTCAAATTAAGAACGATATTGATCAGTGGAAAGGAAAATATGTGGTTTTACCAAATGAAAACCAAATTTTTAATAATAAAACAGCTAAGACCAATCCTCTCTCAAAAAAAGTAAAAATTATAACACTAGTCAACGGAGACTGCGGGCCATGTGTAGAAGAATTGCAAGAATGGAAATTATTTATGAAAGGAATAGACACAGCCTACGTTGGATTTGTCTTTTTAGTAAATACTTCGGATATAAGAAATTTTAAGAAGAATGACAGTTTAATAATAAAGCTTAAATATCCCTATTATTACGATAAATTAAATAAAATTTCTAAAAAAAATAATTTTTCACAGAATAAATTACACCAGACTTTTCTATTAGACAGCAACGAGAATGTGGTTTTGATAGGAAAGCCAAATACTGGCAAAATGTATGAACTTTATAGAAGCCAAATATATAAAATGCAAAAAAATGCTGTAAAAGGAACAATTGTAACCCAAAATGCAAATAGCTCTACTACAAACGTAATTGGAAATTATATTTTTAAGAATGAACAGGGTAAGGTGTTGACCAAAGAAAAAGCAGATGAGATGATTAACTCACGTAAATATATGCCATCAATTAATGATAGAGATAAAGTTATTACTTTAAAAGCACGGTAAATATGCTCTTGTAAACAGTTTTAACAGATGTTTAAAAACAACATCATTTTACTGTCAAGAATAATACTTTCAAAATAAGTATAAAAAGTAAAAACTTTAAATGACCAAAACTCAAAAAAAAGCATTATTAATCATCCTAGCACTACTTTTAGTACTGCTAGGATTGGTTTGGTTCGCTATTATCCTTATACTATTTGTACTAACTTATAGTATAACATTACGTTATATTTGTTTAATACCGTATGTTTTTTTAAAAAAAATAGTTACGGGAGTTTTTTTGTTTCTGTTGCTGCTATCGTCAACCATTTGCATAAAACTATTAGCATTTGATATTTATAAAATACCCAGTTCCTCCATGGAAAATATGCTGTATCCGGGTGATGTAATTGTAGTCAATAAATTCCAATATGGCCCTAAACTACCCCGTTCTCCTTTTGAGATCCCTTGGGTAAATCTGGGCTTTTATATGAATAAAAATGCCAGAGCCAGAATGAAAGAAACTTGGTGGGATTATGTAAGATGGGAAGGTACCACAAAAATTACGCAAGGAGATGTGTTTGTGTTTAACTCTACTTGGAATAAAGATTTTATTCTGGTAAAACGTTGTGCAGGGCTTCCTGGTGATACTTTTAGAATAAAAAAAGGAGAGATTTACACGAATTCCATATTCTTTAATTCCCCAGAAACGGTTAAAAATAATTGTAGCTTCCATATTAAAAATAGAAAACTACTATACAAAATTATAGATTCCTTGCCTATAGAAGGATACATAAACAATGATTATAAAAAACGGAATTTTGGTAGTGCAATGTTTTCAAAGCAAGAGTTTGAACTCCTCCAAAAGAGGAATTGTATCGATTCGATAAATAAAAATATAGATGTATATGGTGTCTCTCAGGAGAAATTATTAAAAACTCCAACGAGTCAATGGACCTTAGACGACATGGGACCTATTATTATACCTAAAAAAAATATGGAAATAAATTTGAATCCTACTACTTTCATGTTGTATGAGAAAGTAATACGCCTATTCGAAAAAAGTACAGTCACAGAGAAAAATGGTGCTTATTTTATCAATGGTAAAAGGGCTACTACCTATAGATTCAAACTGAATTATTATTTTATGATGGGAGATAATAGAAAAGGAACTTCAGATTCCAGATGTTGGGGATTCTTGCCCGAAACCAATATTATAGGCAAAGTGCAATGTGTTTTATTTTCGAATAAATATGGGGAATTTCAATGGGACAGGTTGTTCAAAATGCTTTAAAATAAATTTACATGAAATCCAAGTTTTCCTCATTTACCATATTGACGTGCTTTGTTTGTCTTTGTATTATTGGCGCAAGCATGATTCCCTTATTGAGTGTTCAATTAAATCCCTCAAAGTCGCTTCCTTCCTTAAGTGTTAGTTTCAGTTGGCATGATGTTTCAGCAAAGGTTATAGAACAAGAAGTGACCTCTAAATTGGAAGGTGTTTTCAATACAGTAAAAGGGATCAAAGAGATAAATTCTACTACAAACAAAGAAAACGGGTCAATCAACATTAAATTCAAAAAAAATACAGATTTGGATGCCGTTCGATTTGAAATTGCAAACCTAATTCGTCAAACCTATTCAGAACTCCCTGAGGGAGTAAGCTATCCCCAATTATCAATCAGTGGTGCGAACGAGAATTCTTCCCCGATTTTGACTTATAGCATCAATGCCAATGAAAGCCCGTATCTTATTAAAAAATATGCCGAAAACCAGATACTTCCAAAATTAGCAACAATAAAAGGAGTTAACAAAGTGTATGTGTATGGTGCAGATCCTTTTGATTGGGTTATAAAGTATAATTCAGACAAACTGGTACAACTTTCTATATCAGTAGATGAAATAGAAGGTGCGATTAGGGAATATTTTCAAAAACAGCAGTTGGGAAATGGAAATTTAATTTCTAAAAACAATGAGGGAAGCTTGGAAATTTCAATGATTTTAACCTATAAATCAGAAAAGGATATTGATTGGGAAAACATCCCGATAAAAAAAATAGGAAATAGAATTATTTATTTAAAGAGTATTGCTAAAGTTCAATTCATGGAAGCTCCCATGCAAGCTTATTTTAGAATAAATGGGCAAAATTCTATAAACATGGTTGTGTATGCCGAAAAAGGAGGCAATACCATTGATATATCTAATGAAGTAAAGGGAGAAATTGATCTTTTAAAGAAAGAAATAAAAGGGGAATACTCTTTGAAACTGACTAATGATAGCTCTCAATATATTACTGAAGAGCTACAAAAAATAGAAGAAAAAATGTTGTTTTCCTTACTAATATTATTTTTTCTTATTTTAGTTACAAGTAGAAGTTTCAAATACATTTTAATTTTATTTTTGAGCATTATTGCAAATCTTCTCATTGCTGTAATCTTCTATTACATATTCAAAGTAGAATTACAATTGTATTCCTTTGCGGGAATTACCATCTCTTTTGGAATTATTATCGACAATTGTATTATTATGATTGATCATCTTAGAAATAAAGGGGATAAAAAAGTGTTTTTAGCTATTTTAGCAACAACTTTAACTACCACAGGTGCATTATTATCAACCTTTTTATTAGATGAATCTCTGCAAGCCAATTTAAGGGATTTTACTTTAGTCATCGCAATAAATATAGTTGTCTCATTATTTCTGGCATTATTTTTTGTTCCTGCACTTTTGGAAAAAATGCGTATCAATCACAAAAAGAAACAATTTTCAAGAAAAAGAAAAAGAAGGATAATCAAATTTACAGACTATTATTATAAATTGATTTTTGCATTTAAAAAACCACGTTTCAAATGGATATTTGTTGTAGTACTGTTGTTAGGATTTGGATTGCCTTTACATCTTTTACCCAAAACAATGGATGGTGATGGTTTTTTAGAAAAAACGTATAATAGTACTATAGGTGATGAATGGTTTTATAATGAAATAAAACCTCTTTTAGAAAAAATAGTGGGTGGTTCACTTCGATTATTTACTGAAAATGTCTACGAGAATTCACATTATACTGATCCGGAGAGAACAACTTTGAGAGTCACTGGGAGTATGCCTGAAGGATGTACTATTGAGCAATTAAATGAAGTGATAATAAAGATGGAAAACTACATTAGTAGTTTTAAAGAAGTTGAAATGTTTGAAACCAGAATAACAAGTTACAATAATTCAAATATCTCCATATATTTTAAAAAAGAGAACGAATTCGGTGGTTTTCCGTTTAAATTAAAAAGCTTGTTGGAATCGAAAGCCATAAGTTTAGGAGGATTGGATTGGTCCGTGAGTGGTGTTGGCCAGGGTTTTTCAAATGCATTAGGATCAGATTATAAAAGCAATCGAATTGAATTGGAGGGGTATAATTATGACCAATTATACGCTTATGCTGAACTCCTAAAATCGCAATTGATTGAAAACTCTTCGTCAAGAATAAAGGAAGTAGATATAACCAGCGGCGGATCATGGGGGAATAGTAACTCCCAAGAGTATTATTTGGACTTTGATGCCAAAAAAATGGCATTGGCAGCCGTTTCCCAAGGGAGTCTTTATGATTATTTAAAAAAACAAACACATTCTGGTGGAGTAACATCTTTTGTTCATAATAATGAATTGCAACAAGTTAAATTGGTGTCTGATCAATATCAAAAAATGAATGTTTGGGATTTGAAACATATTCCGATTGTTATTGGAAACAATCAATATAAATTAGACCAAATGGCAAGTATTGAGAAAAAAAATTCAGGAAACTCAATTGCCAAAAATAATCAACAATACCATTTAACCGTTGAATATAACTTTATAGGCACAGAACCCTTGGCTAAAAAAGTAAGAGAAGACAATATAATAGAATTAGAAAGTAAACTACCAATAGGTTATAGGGTATTTGAAAATTCGAATGAAGGATGGGACAAGAAAGACAAACAGCAATATTATTTCATATTTGTGGTCATTTTAATTATTTTCTTTATTTGTTCCATTCTACTCGAATCATTAAAACAACCCTTTGTAATAATAAGCATGATTCCTATTTCGTTTATTGGAGTTTTTCTAACATTCTATCTTTTTGAATTTAATTTTGATCAGGGAGGTTATGCTTCTTTTATATTATTATGCGGAATAAGTGTAAATGCGGCCTTATACATTATAAATGATTATAACAATTTCAAAAGGCAATATCCATTAAGGAATTCCCAATTGATGTATTTCAAGGCGTTTAATTATAAAATAATTCCGGTAATGCTGACTATTTTATCTACTATGGTAGGTTTAATTCCTTTTGTATGGGGAGGGCAAAATGAGGCTTTTTGGTTTTCATTCGCTGCTGGCTCAATTGGAGGATTGTTATTTTCTTTATTAGGGATATTTATTTATTTGCCCGTGTTTATTGTTGAAGACAATAAAAAGGAGTAAAGATGTTTAATTAGGATTTGCTTTCATTAGTTCATTTGAACTTCTGTAGCCAAGCATTTTACTCACAGTTTCAATAGACACTAGAGAGGTCGCAATTTCAACATCAAACACCATTTATCCTTGTATAGCTAGGATACATAATACAGTTGTTGAGTCTTATGGTTTTCAGTCACTAGCTAATAGTGAAGCCTTCAGTAATTTAAAAAACGAACTGGATGCTAAATAGAATTTATAATGATGTCCTAAATAAAATATTTGAATTGGTCTCAGAAGATTATAGTATTGATATAACCGAGAAATAATAACAACCCACCATGAAAAAAACACTCATTCTCTTTTTTCTATTATGCTCCTTGCATTTGTTTGCCCAAAACAATGCCGCAATTACAGACCAATTAGCAGCGCAGATACAAAGTGTTTCCAAGAACAATGCTTCTGATGTAGTGTACTTGCAAACCAGCAAAGGTATTTATGAAACCGAGGAAGACCTTTGGTTTAAAGGCTATGTCTTGGATGGGCAGTATTTCACGCCTTCGGTTCGCAGTAAAACCTTGTTTGTACAATTGATGGAAGACAAAACCGACAAAGTGGTTTGGGAGAAAAAATACGAAATAGAAAATGGTTTTGCCAACGGGCATCTTTTTTTAGAAAATGCATTGGCAGAAGGAACCTATACTTTGGCAGCCTATAGCTCATATTCTTTTACTAAAGAGCCTGCAGCATTTTATGCCCTAAAAAAAATAACTATTGTAAAAACCATCACTCAGAAAACTGCTGTAACTCCAGCTCCAAAAGACAGTATCGTACATTTTTCTACTTTCGCCGAAGGTGGTCAACTCATTTCGGGAATCAATAGTAATGTAGCTTTTAAAGCAATAAATTCAAAGGGATTTCCTGTGGAGGTTTCGGGTACTTTATTTGAAAACAATACTCCTTTACTTCATTTTAAAAGCAGTCATACGGGTATGGGAGTGCTTGCTTTTACTCCTGATAGCAACAAAAAATACCATATTCAACTCAGCGAACCGGCGTCGGATAAAAATTATGACATAGCAGCTATAGAAGCCGGTGGAAAAGTATTGCGTTTAGTAAGCAATACCAAAGACGCATTGGTTTTTAAAATCACGCAAAGTGATGCGTTAAAAGCAGAAATGGTGTACCTGCGATTACAAATGCGTGGCGTTGTTTACAGTATTGCAAAGGGGCTGTTAAAGAAAGAATTGCTTATCAAAATTCCGTTAAAAGAAGTTCCGCAAGGAATTGCCGAAGTGACTCTTTTTAATGAAAACGCATTGCCAGTTGCCGAGCGATTAGTTTTTGTTAACCAAGACCAAAAATTAACGATTACCACCGAACTCAACAAAAGCGGATTTACAACACGAGAGAAAGCAAACTTAAAAATAAAAGTGACGGACGAAAACGGTCAACCCGCAGTCGCTCATTTAGGATTAAGTGTTTATGACGCAATCTATCAAAACAAATTAGATTCCAAAAATATTCAAAGTCACTTTCTATTATCGACACAGTTAAAAGGCAATATCTACAATCCTGCTTATTATTTTAACGAGCAAAACCAAGACCGCAAGCAGGCATTAGATGTATTGATGCTTACCCAGGGATGGAGAAATTATGTGTGGAATGAAAGTAATCTAAAAGAATTAGGCAATACGCTAAAACCTATCGTTTTTGATGAGATAAAAGGAAAAATCCAGTTAGCAAAACCTGATAAAAAAGCAACTGCTGCCATTGGACAAAAAGGAATCACGGTGTTTTCAGCTGATGAAAGCAAAGGAAGTAATTTTATGTTGACAGATTCAACAGGCGTTTTTACTATTGGTCCAAATGATTTAAAAAAAGGAGAAGGAGGCTATACCTATATCAAACTAATGACTCCTTCAAGACCAAAATACACAATAGATATTAAGGATTCTTCGTTTGAAGCAATTAATAACGAACGCAAAACTAAAACCGCAATTTATCCTTTAGCTGAGGGAGAAAAAACAAATTCCACAGAAGTTCCCCCTTTTATAGGACGTGAATCCATAAACAAATTAAACGAAGTTGTGATTACCTCAAAAAAGAAAGGACTCGTGTTTCGAGATAAGTATATCGGAAAACTGGATAGTTTGTATAGAGCCCAGTGTCCAACAGGTGACTTTTTTTGTCCCCTAACTAATTATCTAAATTGTCCAGTTTGTAGAGATGGTTGCCATTCTCCTCCTAGATTAAAGCCCGTTGAAGGTGGAATTTATATTAATGCTTCTAGTTATGTTTGGATTGTTCAATGTCATTCGTACAAAAATAATGATAGGAATGAAGTTATCTACCATTATCCAGACTTAACCGAAGCTGAGCTTTTAGCCCTTTTTAATATTGCTATGATTGAGGGTTATTATGGCAAGAAAGTCTTTTATGAAGCGGTGTATGATGAGGTAACGATAACTGATTCTCTTCCCGATTACCGCAATACCTTGTTTTGGAAACCGGATATTATTACAGATGAAAAAGGAGAGGCTACAGTAGATTTTTTCTGTTCGGATATTAATAGCTTGTTTTTAGGAAACATCGAAGGCGTAAGTGGCACTGGTTTGTTGGGAGTCGAGAATTTCGAATTTAAAGTTAGAAAAAAGGCAGACTAAATCTTGAAAAAAATAAAGAATACATCAATTCAAAACCAATGAATCCAAAAGAATACTGCTTTTCAAGTTTTTTATATTTATTCCTGCTGTTGTGGATGTTTCCCGCCTATGCCCAAAACAATGTAACAGTTACAGACCAATTAGCAGACCAGTTGCAAAGTGTTTCCAAAAACAATACTTCTGATTTGGTATACTTGCAATCTTATTAATCGAACTCAGGTTATTGGTATATAATACACAATATGCAGTTTAATTATCCTACTAAAATTAAACTTAAACTATAGCTCATGAACCAAAAAATATTAAATATGAAAATAAAAAAACAATATATATTCTTAGTTTCTATATTTATGATGTTAATATCTTGTAGCAAAGATGAAAAACAAATAACTTATAATTTAAAATCATTTCCCAAAATCATAAATATAAATTTACAAGAGTTAAAACAGTTTGAAAACATAACACCAGGGAAAATTATTTTCATGGACTCTCTATTAATTACAGAGGATTATAGTTTGGATACTCGAATCAATTTTTTTAACAGAAAAACATATAAACATATAGCTGGTTATGGCAGAATTGGAAGGGGTCCTAATGAATATCTAAATCCTAAAATAATCTTATCCCCTTTTGATAAAAACTTCCTTTATATTAATGATTTTGGAACAAAAAATATTTACAAAATTAAATTGGATGACATTTTGAATAATAAGTTTATTGATAAAGATGTTTTTAAATTTGAATTACCAACAAAACTTCATGTGTCCGGAAATTTATTTTTAGATGATGAAAAATTATATGGTGAAAATTTTGAAACCGCAACAGATTCTACATATTATTTATTTGATATTAAATACAATAAATACAATTTTAAAGGACAAATATTAGATAATGATTACATAGATAAGATGCCAATGGAAGATAAGAAAAATGTAAATCGAAATTATTTATCATATTCAAAAGAAAATAATAAAATTGTTTCAGGTTTTTTACTTTTTAATATTATAAATATAATGGATTTTGATTTTAAAATTAAAAAACAATTAGTATTTGGGGATAAACTTTTAATGCCAAAATCACGAGATTTTTTCGACGAAAAAAACACGCATTATTTCAAAAGTTTGGTTTGTTTGAAAAATTCTTTTTTGCTCTTGTACGTAGGTGATAAAAAGAAATCAGAAGTACATCAATTTTCTTACGATGGTAAACCAATGTCTAGGGTCATTTTAAATAAAAGTTTTTATGAAATTTTCTATGATTCAAAATATAAAAAGTTATATACAATTGATTTAGAAAGCATATACCCAATATGTAGTACGAATATTAATTTAGGAGAATGATGAAAGTGCAAATTATTCTATTAGCGACATTTTTTTTTCTTTCATGTGAGAAAATGTTTATGACAGTTTTGAGTGATTATTAACTACCACTTTTATAAAAAGAGGTGCTCACAATTTTGCCAAATGGGTAGCTAATGCCTGTTTTTTCAATTTTAGAAATATTTTTGGCTTTATAAACCTTTTTAGAAGAATCTTTTAAAACTGAATGAGGCTGCCTTTTTTGGACAGCCTCTCTAAATTATCTAAAAAACGATTACTCTTTTTACTCATTTTAGCCGTTAAAAGGCTCCAAAAATTTAAAATTCATTATTTGGAAATAGAACCAAAAACTTCAAATTCAGCTAATTTGGCCGCTTTTTCGCTTGTGCCTAGGAATGTTTTTATCTGTAGGTTTTGTTTCATTGCCTTGAAAAACAATTTGATATCCCATCTCTTTTTATATAAATCGGCTATTGTTCTAGCCGACCATTCTAAATTATTAGTTATTATTTCGATAACCTTATTTTCGTCTTGTTTATAAACATGAACTAATCTTAGCTTTTGTTCATTAATGCCTGTTTCTATGGCTTTATTGCTGTTTAAAACAACTATTTCGTCCTTAATAATATCTTGATCTTCTTCATCGGGCAAGTCCAATTCTTGGATGGATTCGAACAATGTGTTTGTCTTAATCCGAGTAACAAAAACATTTTCAGCTTGAATCCGATGCAGCATCAATGTAAAATCAAAATAAGCCCTATCCTCCACAACAATTGTTCCTTTTGAGAAAACTAACTGACCTATGCCGTACCGATCGTGTGTTTTTGCTTCTGTTATATTTACCAAGTCCGGAATTTGTAAATTGTCATCCCAGCAGGTGTGTATTTTCAAACCACCTTTTGCTGTCCGAAACTTTGCCCAGTCAAACATATTTAAACACAGACTAATTGTAGTACTGTCGATCAATTTTATGTTTTGGTCTTTAATTTCTTTGATAATACTACGGTGAGATTCGTTTTTCAAAACTCTTTCATAATGTTTCAAGACTCTGTAATACAAAGACTCAAACACTTTCCAATCACGCTTTTTATTGCCATCACTCATCGTGGATCTTGCTGGACTTTGAGTCAGTCCTAAGTCGCCAATAAAAGTCTCGCTAACCCCAATTCCAGTGGAAATATCATTTAAAGTGTAGCACTTATTTAGCTGTCCGTAAGTTAATGCTACAAATTGGTCCTAAGTCTTATATTTACTACAGCCTTTGTCTGATGTGTGTTTTTTAACACAAGATTCAATCATCCATCGAGGAACTAGGTCAATAATTTGTCGTATAACTGGTTTTTTGATATTTTTGTTTCGCCTGAAGAGTCCCATAAAGTATTATTTGTTTCGCAAAATCAAAAATACGGGATTCTCAGGCTCTTTTTATTTTAGACTTTCGGATAGTAGTAATTAAAAATAGTCTTTTGTTAATAATACTGCTTATCTTTTATTTTCGCCTAATCTTTAGATTTTTTATTGGAGTAAACAGATTTATAAAGAACAAATGAAACTGGAAATCTTTGTATATGTTTAGATTTGTTACACCATAAAATGAAACGTTCAGCTTTAAAATTTGTAGCTATTATATAACTTAATAATCAAATTAATTACTAAAAAAAATATAGTCTTTTACTGTTATTACTCATTAACTAAAACGTACTACTTGTTAAAACCAAGTGTTAGGTTTGTTAAATTATAAATTGAGGATTTTAACAACTCTCTTTATATATTAAGTTGTAATAAATTCAAAAAAAATATTAACAAGGATTTTTATCAACCAAATCGTCAACTGTAAATTAAAAAGCCTGTAAATCAGTTGATTACAGGCTTTTATGTGGAGTCGCCGGGAATCGAACCCGGGTCCAAACAAGCAATTAAAGAGCTTTCTACACGCTTATTTTCTGATTGAGTTTTCGATAGTATGCTAGGCCAGAAACAGCCACATACTACTTATCTTCTTAATTTTCGAAAACCACCCGAAGCTCATGGAAATCTAGGTTTATTTTTACGGTTCCCCTAAACTGAACGCCACAAACCAAGGCTTTCAAGGAGAATCCAGCTTTCCTATCTGATAGGAACGTGGCTTAATCGTACTATAATTCGGATTATGCAGCTAAAGCGTAAGTATTTTCGCCGTGTAAAAGTGTGAGATCTTATATTTACGAGCAAGGTCTCAATGCTCGACGTGCTTACTGTTCAATTCGACTTGCTGTCAAAACCAGTCGACCCCAGTTTTAATATGTACTCAAATAACTTTTTTTGAGTGCGCGAATATACAATTTTCTACTTTAATTCCGCTATTTGATTGCCTATTGTTAGAGCAAAAATTATTCCTCTTTTTCGTCTTTGCCTAATTTGAATGGATAATCACCAAAAAGCGGAGCCAATTTTCGAACCTGATAGGTTTTTGTAGTAAACTTATTTGATAAGGCAATAATTGTGACATGCTCTTTTTGTAATGTGACATAAGAAGAGGTATTGCCATGCCACCATCCGTTGTGGAAATAGAAATTTTGTCCTGTTTCCCAATTGATCATTCGTATTCCAAGACCGTAATTTTTTTCGCCTTTACGTTCGTTACTAAAAGGAGTATATACCAGTTTTAATAATTTAGGACTTAAAAAACCAGATGAATTTCGAGCTAAATCAAATTTTAATAAATCTCTTGGTGTTGAATAGATATTTTTGTCTCCATAAATGGCATCTAGATAATCTTTGCCTATTTCGACCTTGTTACCTTTATAAGAAGGAACTATTGTATCCTTATTTTTTTCGTAATCAAAAACAAAAGTATGATTCATGCCCAATGGTTTGAAAATCATACGTTCCATTGCTTTTTTGTAACTAAGACCAGTTGCTTTTTCGATAATAAGTGCCAAAACGGCATAATTAGTATTGCAATAGGCAAAACGAGTACCAGTTCTACATTCAAGACCAATGTTTTTTGTAGCCATTAAATTTACAATGTCTTTGTTCGACAAAATATCATGACGATCCCAAACTCCATCTTTTTTATCGGTAAAATAGGCGTAATTACGCATTCCGCTACGGTGATTTAAAAGCATTTTAACGGTTACTTCAGGAAAAGGGAAAGTAGGTAAAATGGTATTTACTTTTTGGTCTAAACCAATTTTCTTAGCGTCTATCAGTTTTAAAACAGCCGTTGCCGTTAACACCTTAGTTACCGATGCCAAATGCAGTGGAGTAGTAGCGGTAATAGGTCTTTCGTCTCTGAAATTAGCCATACCTTCATATTTTTCAAAGATAATTTGACCATTTTGAGCCACAAGAAAACTTCCGTTCATACTGTTGTTTGGCCAGTTTCTATTGTAAAAATGCTCGATAGCATTTCTTTTAGAGTTGATGTATTGTGCTGTTAATTTGGGTAATTTCTTTGTTGGCGGCTCCATGTGTGGCATGGTGTCTTTTGGAAATTCGCTATCAGAAAGTTCTCCTTCTGTATTCTTTTGGTTACAAGAACTCAAAATTAAAAGAAGCAGGAGTAATTGTAGTATATTTGTCTTTTTTATAAAAATCATTTTCACGGGGCTATATTGGCAAATATATAGAATCAAACGCTTTTGTTTCTTGTTTTTTTGAATGTTAACAGAATTTTTTGAAAGTTTTTAAGGGACTTTTTTCTATGTTTTTGTCTTTCAGCTTTTAATGATTTTGATTGCATTTTTTTTATAAAAAAGAAGAAAAAAAATAATTAAAATTCTTGTTGTTGATGTAGTAAAATACTGCCGTAACAGCTTGAAATTAAAGGAATATCAAAATATGAAATTTGGAATATTAAAAGAACGTAAAAGCCCAACTGATAAAAGAGTGGTGTTTTCGCCTAATGAATTAGTAAAATTAAAAACACTTTATCCAGAAGTTAATGTTAAAGTTGAAAGTTCAGTTAGTAGAGCTTTTAGTGATGCAGAATATCAAAATCTGGGTATCGAGGTAGTTGATGATATTAGTGATTCTGATGTGTTTTTTGGAGTGAAAGAAGTTCCGGTGGAAGATATGATTCCTAATAAGTCTTATTTCTTTTTTTCGCATACGATAAAAAAACAACCGCACAACAAAGCTTTATTGCAAGGACTATTAGCCAAAAATATTGATTTCTATGATCATGAAACTATTGTGAATGCGGATAATCATCGTCTAATTGGTTTTGGATACTATGCAGGAATGGTTGGAGCTTATAACAGTATTCGTGCTTTCGGATTAAAATTTGAATTGTTTAAATTGCCAAAAGCCGAAACACTTTCTGGAAAAGAAGATTTAATTCGTCATTTAAAAAGAATCGTTTTGCCTCCTATAAAATTTGTGGTTACAGGAACTGGAAAAGTGGGTAGTGGTGTAAAAGAAATATTAGACGCTATTAAAGTGAAATCGGTTACGGTGGATAATTATTTGACTAAGAATTATACTCAGTCCGTTTACACTCAAATAGATGTTTTAGATTACAATCAAAGAAAAGATGGAACGGCGGTCTTAGAAAAACATGATTTTTTTAAGAATCCGCAGGAATACGAAAGCAATTTTGATCGTTTTACCAAAGTTTCTGATGTGGTAATTACGGCACATTTTCATGCCAATGAAGCTCCTCAAATTCTGACCAAAGAAATGTTACAATCTAAAGATTGCAAAATAAAAATAGTTGCTGATATTTCCTGTGATATTAATGGTCCAATAGCTTGCATGTTGCGTTCTTCTACTATTGAAGAACCTTTTTATGGGTATTTACCAATAGAAAACAAGGAAGTTGATGTGTTTCATCCTGCTGCTATTGTGGTGATGGCTGTTGATAATTTACCATGTACCTTACCAAAAGATGCCAGCGAAGGTTTCGGTGCGATGTTTCTGGAACATGTAATTCCCGCTTTTTTTAATGGAGACAAAGATGGGATTTTGCAAAGAGCTAAAATTACTGAAAACGGTAAATTAACGACTAGATTTAGTTATTTGCAGGATTATGTAGAGAGAGAATAATTATGAATGGTTAGTTATAAATTATAAATGAAAAGAGCTTTCTAAATTTTATAGAAAGCTCTTTTCAATAGAAACATCACTGAAAATTTATAATTAACAATTAATAATTTACCATTAACTACACCATCTCTTCCGGTTTTACCCAATCATCAAAATCTTCCGCAGTTACATAACCCAAACGAATCGCTTCTTCTTTTAGCGTTGTTCCGTTTTTATGAGCGGTTTGGGCAATTTCTGCCGCTTTATAATAACCAATTTTAGTGTTTAATGCGGTAACTAACATCAACGAATTATCGACTAATTCTTTGATACGTTTGTAATTCGGTTCAATGCCTTGAGCACAATGTTCATCAAAGGAAATGCAGGCATCTCCAAGTAATCGAGCCGATTGAAGGAAATTGGCAGCCATCAAAGGTTTAAAAACATTCAATTCATAATGACCTTGCATTCCGCCAACGCTAATGGCAACATCATTTCCCATTATTTGGGCACAAACCATAGTCAAGGCTTCGCATTGGGTAGGATTTACTTTTCCTGGCATAATGGATGAACCGGGTTCGTTTTCAGGGATCAGGATTTCTCCAATTCCCGAGCGTGGACCCGAAGCCAGCATTCGGATATCATTGGCAATTTTATTTAAAGAAACTGCCAGTTGTTTCAAAGCTCCATGCGATTCCACAATGGCATCATGTGCGGCCAAGGCTTCAAATTTATTTTCGGCGGTTACAAATGGAAGTGCTGTAAATTCAGCAATGTATTCAGCCACTTTTACATCATAACCTTTTGGCGTATTTAATCCAGTTCCTACGGCTGTTCCGCCTAAAGCAATTTCGGATAAATGGGCTAAGGTGTTTTTTAGTGCTTTTAATCCATAATTTAATTGGGCTACATAACCTGAAAGTTCCTGTCCTAATGTCAGCGGAGTAGCATCCATCAAATGGGTACGGCCAATTTTTACCACAGTTGCGAATTCTTTTGCTTTAGCATCTAATGTATCACGCAATTTTTCAACTCCGGGAATTGTGATGTCAATAATGGATTTGTAAGACGCAATGTGCATGGCAGTAGGGAAGGTGTCATTAGACGACTGTGATTTATTGACATCGTCGTTGGCCTTGATAAATTGTTCTCCCTGACCAATTTCAAATCCTTTTAGTACTTGTGCACGGTTAGCAATGACTTCGTTTAAGTTCATATTGCTTTGTGTTCCGGAACCTGTTTGCCAAATGACCAATGGAAATTGGTCGTCTAATTGTCCAGCAAGGATTTCATCGCAAACTGTGGCAATGGCATCTCTTTTTTCAATGGATAAAACACCCAAATCACAATTAGCGAAAGCAGCTGCTTTTTTCAAATAAGTAAAACCAGCAATGATTTCTTTTGGCATCGACGCCGATAGACCTATTTTAAAATTATTCCGAGAACGTTCGGTTTGAGCGCCCCAGTATTTATCGGCTGGGACTTGTACTTCGCCCATGGTGTCTTTTTCGATTCTGTATTTCATAGTTGTTGATAGTTTAATTATTTTTAGAAAATAAGTTCTTGATGAAAACTACTGCCATAGCCCTGATGTAAACGGCATCCTTTTATGTCTTTCTTTAAGACATAAAAGATAGAGTGGACAGCAGGAAGAAGCTCCTAAAAACAAAATGCAGCTTAAATGTACGCATAAATGTATTTTTATGAAAATTGAGTGTGGTTTTTATTGCTAAGAAAAAAATTAACTGCTACATTTGTGGCTACATTCAAAATTCCGGAAAACATGTTTGAATTTTCACAGTATTTAGGCTTTTTACTTTTCTTAACCATCCTTACAATGGGGTTTTGGTTAATGTTTTTTCTAGTTAGTTTCGTATCTTACTGGGTAGGAGGCGCAACTTGGGAAAGATTCAAAGAAAAGAGAGCAAAAAAACAACAATCACTATAAATTATTGATTGTTCATAAAAAAGGATTCGTGAAAACGAATCCTTTTTTTTATATCTTATTGTTATGATACTCTTTTTGAATTTTTTTATCTCTTTCTGATTAGTATTTTGTCACATCGGGCTGTTATATTAGTGATGTTCTTGACTTTTCTACCATTGAAGTTTTATTGAAAGTAAAAATATTACCAATTAATTTTCTTTTTTGCTTGATCAAAAAAGAAACAAAAAAATCAAGTCTTACGCTTCCTCATCGGTCAAATTAGTTTTCGAATACTAAAAGAAAATAACTCTCCGCCGCGGCGGATCAAACAGATTTTCTTTTTACGTATTCTTCAAACATTTGACACTCGACTGCGGAAGCTAAGGACACTTGGATCTCGGAAATAAAATCATTTTGATTTATAGTTGAATACAAAAATGAGTCTCAAACTGACAAAGGATTAATTATATGTTTTATCTAAAATAAAAAAGACCCGTTTTTACGAGTCTTTTTGTTGTATTATCCAGGGAAATCTCCTCCTCCGTCTCCGCCGCCGTCATTGTTGTTTTTCTGGTTGTTTTTATTTTTATCCGTTTTTTTCATGTTCAAACGGTAAGTGAATGACAGGTTGAATTGTCTTCTTCTGAACTGAAATTCACTATAAGAAATAACGCTTGGTAAATTAGTTTCCGATTTCATTTTTCTGGAATTGAAAATGTCACTTATATTGAAAGCAATTGTTCCCTTGTCTTTTAAGACATCTTTGCTTAAAGCGGTATTAATAACATAATTACCTAAACTCTTTCCTTGAGCTGTTTTTTTAGGTCCAAAATACATTCCGTTGATTTGCCAATCGATTTTGTATGGCAATGTCAAACGAGAATTTAATCTAGAAAACCAAGAGAAAGCTTCGTTGTTAAGGTCTTGTGTTTTTTCTTCATTGTTTACATTTTTGTATGTATAACTTCCTGTTGTTTTGGCATTGGAAAGGTTGAAACTACTGTTTAATTTCCAAATTTTAAGTGGACTGTAGTTCAAAGTGAATTCCATCCCAAATTGTTGTTCTTTACCAATGTTTATAGGACTGCTTAAGACAACTGGGTTATTACCCACATAATCTCCTGTTTCAGTACGAACGAATGAAAATACATTTTTAGTGTTTTCAAAATACATCGAAGTACTGAAAGTTAATTTGTCCCAACGCATTAAATAACCAATATCAAATTTATCAGTAAAAGAAGGATTCAAATCAGGATTACCTCTAAACAGGTTAATGTTACTTGAATAGTTAGTAGCTGGATTTAAGAAACGTCCTCTAGGTCTTGACAAACGTTTACTATAGCTTAAAGATAAACTACTTTCGTCTGAAAGCTCATAGTTAATAAACGCACTAGGGAAAAAGTTGTTGTATTTTTTTGTATTGTAACTTATATTGGGTTCACGCAAAGAATTGATTTCAATATTAGTATCTTCCCAACGTAGACCAAATAAATAAGAGAATTTATTCAGTTTAAATCCATACTGAGTGTACAAAGCATTGATACGTTCTTTGTATTCTAAGGTGTTTGAAAGATAGTTATTGACTGAACCATCTGCTATAACTTCATAAGGGTTTCTTAAATTATTGAAGTTTCCTTTGTAACCTGCTTCAAATTGGCTTCCGTTTTCAAAAGGTAAAACATAGTCTGTTTGAGCCTGAAATTGATATTGCTTTTGATTATTTGAAGTTTCATTAATTTTTATCGGGTCACTACTTCCAACGGTTTGGTCTGTGATTAACGAATTATCGGCATCTTTATTAGTAGCATAAGAAAGGTCAACTGTCCATTTATGTCCTTTATCATTGAAGTTTTTTAAGAAATTAGAACTGAGTTCTAAATCCTTGCCTATATCATCTCCTTCACCATTACGGTAACGAGTAGAAGTGTAGTTGTGGTTTTGATCATAAGAAAGGTATCTTACGTTATCATAGTTAGTACCGCTATTGTCTCTATAACTTATAGAGTTTGTCCAAAAAGTATTAGGAGCAATAGTCCATTCTACTCCAGTTTTACTAGAAAGTCCTTTTCGGATACGTTCTGTACTTTTGTCTTCATCAGTGTAACCAATGATGTTTTTATTACTGTCTAATAATTTAGAGTTTGTTAAACCAGCACCTTCATTAGTTCTGTAATTGTATCCGGTAGAAGTAAAGAAGTTTAATTTTTTAGTTTTAAAATTCAAATCACCACTGATACCATAGGTTTCAGGAATTCCAGTTGAGGCGATAAAACTTCCGTTGAAACCTAAGTTTTTTCCTTTTTTCAAAATAATATTTAGAATTCCGGCTCCACCTTCGGCATCATAACGTGCTGACGGATTCGTTATTACTTCTACTTTATCAATAGCATCTGCAGGAATTTGACGTAAAGCTTCAGCCATGTTCAAAGAGTTTGAAGGACGACCATCGATAAAAATACGCACGTTTTCGTTTCCACGCAAACTTACATTTCCTTCAACATCTACCGTAACCGAAGGAACATTTTCCAGTACATCGCTTACTGTTCCTCCTTTTACAATCATGTCCTGACCTACATTGTACACTTTTTTGTCTAATTTAATTTCGACAGTCGATTTCTCGGCACGAACCACAACTTCGTTTAATTGCGCAACATCTTCAGCCAGTGCAATAGTTCCTAAATCGGTGTTTTTTTCCAGACTGCGTTGGCTAAATTGAATTGACTTGAAAGAAATAAATTCAATTTTTATATTGTAGATTCCAGGAGCCACTTCGATAGAAAAATTACCTTTAGCATTGGTAATTCCACCAGCAATAGCTTTTGGGTTTTTAGTATCAGTAATGGTTATTGTAGCGTATTCTAAGGGTTGTTTGCTTACTTTTTCAATTACAGTCCCTGAAATCTTTACTCTTTCTTTGGTTGGATCAATTACAGGATCTCCTATTTTAGCAAAACTGCTCAGGCAAGTAAAAAGTAAGGTGAGACTTAAAATGAATCTTAATGGTTGTCGCATTTTTTTTATTTTAATGTTTGTGTTAGGAATCGAAAAACGGAATTTGGTTTAACAGCGATATATTAAATAAATGTTAAATTGATTATTTCGCTTTAAAAAAAGCTTCTATTTTATCGGCTTCACGGGCTATAATGGCTTTGTCTCCTTTGATGATAATAGGTCTTTCAATTAAAATAGGATTTGCAATAAGGGCTTGGATTATTGCTTCATCTGTCATTTCCTGATTTTTAAAATTGTCAATCCAAATTTTCTCTTTTTGACGAACTAATTCAATGGGTTTGATGGCTAATTTTTTTAATAAATTGATCAGTTCGTCCTGATTAGGAATATCTTCCAGATATTTAATGATTTTATATTCTTGATTTGAATTTTCTAAAAAAGCCAGACAATTTCTTGATTTTCCACAACGCGGATTATGATATACTTCAATCATGAGTACTATTTTTAAAGTTTGAAACTAGTTTAAAATAAAATAAGTATTTTCGAAGAGGCAAAAATAGCTTTTGAAAGTTGAATAGTACTACTTTAATTCATAAAATAGATGTTTATAGAACAAGGGATTCGTCCGGAGAATAAATTTTGGAAATATTTACTGGGGTCAGTATTCATTATTACTGCTTCTTTTGTGGGACAGCTTCCTTTGTTAATAGCTGTAATTGGAAAAACAATTCTAACAGGAGCAACTTATCCGTCAACTACTGACGGAATCATGCACTTTTTTGAGTCTAATTTGACTTTTTTCCTGCTCTTAATTTCATTTGTATTTGCTTTAGCCAGTATTTATTTTGTAGTGAGGTATTTGCATCAACAAACATTTCTTTCGGTTACCACTTCCAGAAAAAAAGTCGATTGGAACAGGATTTTGTTTTCATTTGGACTTTGGTCTGTATTTTCGATTGGGTCTACTTTGGTATTTTATTTTTCAAATCCCAACTTATATGTTTTTGATTTCAAACCCATTCCTTTTGCTGTTTTGTTTGTTATTGCTGTGGCGCTGGTTCCTATTCAAACCAGTACCGAAGAATATGTATTTAGAAGTTATTTGATGCAGGGTTTTGGGAATTTGGCACGGAATAAATGGTTCCCTTTGTTGATGACTTCGTTGATTTTTGGAGCGATGCATCTTTTTAATCCCGAAGTGGAAAAAATGGGGAATATCATCTTTGTCTATTATATTGGGACAGGATTGTTTTTAGGAATCATTACTTTGATGGACGAAGGTCTCGAATTAGCTTTAGGTTTTCATGCTGCTAATAATCTCATTGGCGCTTTATTGATTACTTCCGATTGGTCGGCTTTTCAAACCCATTCTGTTTTTAAAGATCTATCCGAACCTCAGGCAGGATTTGATATTATTATGCCGGTAGTGCTGGTTTATCCTGTACTTTTATTTATTTTTAGTAGAAAATACCAATGGACTGATTGGAAAGAAAAATTGACTGGAAGAATCGATGTAAAGAATTAATTCATGAAAAAAGTTACGTATAAAAACATTCACAATTTTTTTAAATTCAATGGCGTTCATTTTGATAGTAATGGATTGCGAATTGCCGCTTATTATTTGATAAAAGAAGGTGATGAGCACGAAAAAGCCATAGGCGATTTTTTGCTCGATTGGTTTGATGCCAATGCTTATATCGATTTGCAAACTTCTGGAACTACAGGATCGCCTAAGATAATTCGAAAAAGCAAACAGGCTTTAGTTAATTCGGCATTAGCAACGGGAGATTTTTTCGAATTAAAACCTGGAGACAGCGCTTTGTGTTGTTTACCTGTTCAGTTTATTGCCGGAAAGATGATGCTGGTAAGAAGTTTGATTTTAGGTTTGGCAGTTGATTTTGTTTCGCCAAATTCATATCCTTTGGCTAATATTGATAAAGAATATGATTTTGTTGCCATGGTTCCTTTGCAGGTTCAAAATTCATTGAACGAATTGTATAAGGTTAAAAAACTCATTATTGGCGGTGCAAAAACGGATAGTTCATTAGAGGAAAAGCTTTTAGGGATTAATACAAAAGTTTATGAAACTTATGGAATGACTGAAACGATTACGCATATTGCGGCTAAGAGAATAGGAGAGCAGGCTTTTTCTATTTTGCCCAATGTAAGCATTTCTCAAAATGAAAATGATTGTTTGGTTATTGATGCGCCACAAGTGAGCGAGGAACGTTTGTTTACCAATGATTTGGTACAAATAATCAATGATAATCAATTTGTGCTTTTGGGACGTATTGATAATGTGGTGAATAGCGGTGGTATCAAACTGATTCCTGAAAAAATAGAAGAAAAATTAGCCGATGCAATTCCAGCTCGTTTTTTTGTAGGAGGAATTCCGGATACCGATTTAGGCGAAAAATTAGTTTTGCTTATTGAAGGAGCAAAACAAGAACTGGACGAATCTATTTTTACTATTTTGGACAAATACGAAAAACCCAAAGCAATATTTTTTATTCCGGAATTTGACACAACCGAAAGCGGAAAAATAAAGCGAAAAGCCATTTTGAAGGCTTTAGAATAATTATTATTTGTGCTCTATAATTTCAGCATTCAATTTATCTACTTGTAGTAAGCCTATTTTTTTATTGATTATTTTGATAGCACCTTCTTTCTTTAGACTCGAAAGAATACGGGTTACTTGCTCATCTGTAGTTCCGGCAAAATCGGCGATTTCTTTTCGAGAAAGGTTGATATTCAGTAAGTTGTTAGTATGTCCAAACTTTTTAAGCAAGTACAATAAGATGTCGATAACTCTTTCACGCACATTCATTTGGGCGATTTTTTTCACTCTGTTTTCACTCTTATTCAATTCTTCAGCATAAAAAAGCATCATGTCATAAGTGAATTCAGGAATCGATTTTAGAATGGAATGCATAACATCATTACTAAAATTACATAAAACGGTATCTTCAATAGCTGAAGCAGCAATCAAGTAACGATTGCTGGTTCCAAACCCCCTGAAACCCAGTGTATCTCCATCAGTGGTAAGACGAACGATTTGCTCTTTGCCGTAAATACCTGTTTTTAGAACCTTTACTTTTCCTTTGTATATAAAGTAAAGTCCTTGAATAGGAGCACCTTCAATCATGAATTGTTGCCCTTTCTTGCAGGTATAATTGGTTTTTTCTAAAACAAAATCCTGCATCTTTTCCAGATGCAAATGTTTTTTGATAAAACAATTAGCATTGATACAGCTAGTACAGTCAGTAGTAATTCCTCTCATTTGTTCTTTGATTGATGAGTTGAACTCAAGTTTTGAATAGAACAAATGTAAGATTAAAATAAGTATAAATACGTATTTTTAAATCAAAATTACTTAGATTCAAGTGTTTTTTATCGATTTAGAAATAGGAGTTCTACTTTTTGCAGAATTCGGATTTTTAGATTAAAAATATGTGAGATTGTTATTGCTGTTTATTCTTATTCGAATTCTTCATACATTTTTAACAACTGATTTACGGTATTCCAGTTGCGAATTGTAGCTATGAGATTCAATCTTTTTTCGATATATTTTTGATCTAATCTGGTTTTGCCAGCAGAAACAGCATATTTAATAAAAATTCTGTTTTTATCAATATGTACTTCATCAGGTTTTACAGCACTCATTTTCAGATCGTGAATTCGGTCTTTATGTAATTCCATCGATACAAAAGCCACATACAGTTTTTTAGTATCAACTTCTTTTTCTTTTAGAAAGAGATTGTTGTTCAGGCAAGATACTAAATCGGCTTTATTAATTACCACTACAGGAACATCATGACCAAAGGCTTTAAAAATTTCCTGTTTGATTTTAAAACCTACTGCGGCTGGATTTTCTTCTTCGGTTGTTACAAATACATTTCCGGTTTGGATGTAAGTTGTTACGTTAGTAAAACCAATGTTTTCCAACGTTTTTTGCAAAGCATCCATTTTCATCATGTTGTGTCCTGAAACGTTGATACCGCGAAGTAAAGCTAGGTGTGTAGTCATAATTGAATTATTGTAAAAGTAAATTGAGTTGCGCCATATCATCAAATAAAGGAATATTCATTTGCTGTAAAGCGTCAAAATTAGCGTGATTTGTAAAACCAAAAACGTCAAAACCTCCAGCTAAAGCTGCTTGAACGCCTGCTGGACTGTCTTCGATAACAACACAATCCTGGACTTCAAATCCCATAGTTTTGGCAGTATGTAGGTATAATTCGGGATTGGGTTTCCAACTGTTGATGTCGTAAGCACTAAAAATATTTCCTTCAAATTTATCAATTAATTGAGTGGTGGTTAGATTGAGTCTTATTTTATCGGCAGGACCATTGGAAGCTACGCCAATTGGAACGTTGATTTTGGCTAATAATTCATGAATTCCTTTTATCGGTTTCAAATGTTTTTGAAAGGCTTCGAAAGTGCGTTCTCTGAATTCCTCTTCAAAATTTGCTGGCAATTTTTTGTTAGCCAAATCAGCAATGTAGGCGAAACAAAATTTGAGTGATTTTCCTAAAAATAATTGATGCGCATGGTTTTCATCGATGATTGCTCCATGTGATTTTGCCATGCTGACTAAGGTACCAATAGAAATTTCTTCGCTATCTACCAGTACGCCATCACAATCAAAAATGATGCATTTGTATTTCATAGTTTCTTTCAAGTTATAAAAGTTCCAATAATTCCAACGGATGATTGATGATTGATTGAGCGCCTTCAGCTTTTAATTCTTCTTCTGGTCTGTAACCCCAAAGCACACCCACTGCATGCATATTGGCATTTTTTGCTGTTTGCATATCAATACCGGAATCACCAACATAGAGAACTTCTTCAGAAGAAAATCCTAAATCACTACTTATTTCAATTGCAGCTGCAGGATTTGGTTTTTTTGTTGCCTCGCTTTTTAAACCCATTACAATTTCGAAATAATCAGGAAATAATGTAAGTCCAATTTTCTTGGTCAGCTCATCGGCTTTATTGGATAATACGGCCAGTTTAATATTTCTGGATTTTAGCTCATCTAAAAGTTCTATAATTCCGTCGTAAGCTATGGTTTTGTTGGTGCAATTCTCACGATAATTTACCATCATGGCTTGAAAAACACTTTCGATAGTTGCTTCGTCTTTATGGGTTTCAGGTAGTGCTTTGGTAACCAAATTCCGAAGTCCGCTGCCTATAAAATCATTGATAACGGCATAGCTATGAGTAGGGAAGTGGCGTTCTTGAAGCACCTTATTAATCGAATCGGCGATGTCTATAAGTGAGTTAACCAGAGTTCCATCTAGGTCGAATAGTACTGCTTTAAATTTCATTTTTTTATGTTGATATTGCGTAATAATTTTAACCGCAAAGTTCGCTAAGTTTTTCGCTAAGTTCACAAAGTTTAAAATAAAAAAAGTTTTACACAGATTTTACTAATTATCACAAATTTGAATGTAGCCAAACTTTAATTACACAGATTTTTTAAACTTTCGCTAAGATTCACAAAGTAAACACAGAGAATCTCAAAGAAGTTAATATTGAAGAATCAGTATTTATCTGTATTGTCGTTATAATCTGTGGGCTATCTTAAATTTTTTAAAAAAAAACTTAGCGAATCTTTGTGTCTTCTTAGTGCATCTTTGTGTAACAACTAAAACTCTATTATTTTTTATTAACCACAATTCTGTTTTCTCTATTGGCTAATTCCCAGGCAATGTTAAATGCAAGTTGGGCTCTTTTTGCCAAAGCATCATATTCTATTTTATCAGGAGTATCTGTTTTTCGGTGATAATCAGCATGTACGCCGTTGAAAATAAAAACAGACGGAATGCCGTTTTTTGCAAAATTATAATGGTCTGAACGGCGATAGAAATTATTAGGGTCGTTTAACGCATTGTACTTATAATCTAAATTCAAATGAACATATTTTTCATTAACGGTGGTACATATTTGATCCAATTCAGTCGATAGTCTATCGGCTCCAATTAAATAAACATAGTTGTTAGAATTTGGATGAGCGTCGTCACGACGACCTATCATGTCAATATTAATATCGGCAACAGTATTTTTTAAAGGGAATAATGGATTTTCGCTATAATATCGCGAACCATGCAGGCCGTGTTCTTCGCCGGTAACATGCAAAAATAAAATAGAACGTTTTGGACCGTGTCCTTCTTTTTTAGCTAATTGGAAAGCTTCAGCAATTTCGAGCAAAGCCACAGTTCCGGAACCATCATCATCGGCGCCATAAAATATACTATTGTCTTTTTTACCTACATGATCATAATGTGCAGAAATAACAATCACTTCGTCTGGTTTTTCAGTACCCTCTATGTAGGACCAAATGTTTTCAGAATCGGGTAAGTTTTCATTATTTTTAGCATTCAGATATGCCGCAGGAATGTGCTGGTAATAATTTTGAGTTCCTTTAGGAAAAGGGATTTTGTCTTTTTGATATTGACTAATGAGGTATTTACCCGCTTTTTTTTGTCCAATAGAACCCGTTTCTCTTCCTTCCATGGAATCGCTGGCTACAATGTACAGATGTGTTTTTAGTTCATTGGCAGTAATGGTATTGCTATATTTTGTTGGTAAAAACAGGTTTTTAGTAGCGGTTTCTTTGATACTTTGGCAAGATGCCATACAGTTAAAGGCAAGGAAGTAAATTATTTTTTTCATCTTATAAATGCTAACAATTAAATAAGGGCATATTTACAAATATCTGAAAATTAATTTAATAAATAAGAATTAACTATTTCTTAGTAAAACTTCTTTTTTATCGACTGAAAAACAGTGCAATTGTCTTCTTTTATTGGTGTTCGAACTCTTCGACTAAGGTTTTGATAGGCAATAAAATATACGTAATTTTGTAATCTTAGAATATAATATAGATACCATGGAACAAATACAACAAATTCTCTCTTCAAAATCAGAAGCCTTAATTAATAAAGAAAACAATTATGGGGCGCATAATTATCATCCGTTACCTGTAGTTCTTGATAGAGGCGAAGGAGTATTTGTTTGGGATGTTGATGGAAAGAAATATTATGATTTTTTATCCGCTTATTCAGCAGTAAATCAGGGACATTGTCATCCTAAAATTGTGGGTGCAATGGTGCAACAAGCGCAAAAACTGACCTTAACTTCTCGTGCTTTTTATAATGACCAATTGGGTGTTTATGAAGAGTATGTGACTAAATATTTTGGTTTTGACAAAGTATTACCAATGAATACAGGTGCCGAAGCAGTGGAAACCGCTTTGAAATTATGTAGAAAATGGGCGTATGAAGTAAAAAAAATTCATGAAAATCAAGCGCAAATTATTGTTTGCGAAAACAATTTCCACGGAAGAACGACTACTATTATTTCGTTTTCTAATGACGAAACGGCTCGTAAGAGTTTTGGTCCTTTTACCGAAGGTTTTATTAAAATAGAGTACGATAATCTGGATGCTTTGGAAAAAGTACTGGAATCATCTAAAAATATAGCGGGATTCCTGGTAGAACCTATTCAAGGCGAAGCAGGAGTTTATGTTCCAAGCGAAGGTTATTTGGCGAAAGCCAAAGCATTATGCGAAAAGCACAATGTGTTATTTATTGCTGATGAAGTACAAACCGGAATTGCGCGTACCGGAAAATTATTGGCTGTAAACCATGAAAATGTGCAACCCGATATTTTGATTTTAGGAAAAGCAATCTCGGGAGGTGTTTATCCTGTTTCGGCAGTTTTGGCTAATAATGCCATTATGAATGTGATTAAACCGGGACAACACGGTTCTACTTTTGGCGGAAATCCTGTGGCAGCAGCTGTTGCTATCGCTGCGCTTGAAGTGGTAAGAGAAGAAAAATTAGCCAAAAACGCAGAGCGTTTAGGAGTAGTTTTAAGAGACGGATTGAATGCTATTGCTACAAGAAATCCTTTAATTTCTCTAGTAAGAGGAAAAGGATTATTGAATGCCATTGTGATTGATTGTGATGAAGAATCGGATTTAGCCTGGGAAATTTGTTTGAAATTCAGAGACTATGGTTTGCTTGCCAAGCCAACTCATGGAAACAAAATTCGTTTGGCACCACCATTGGTAATCACCGAAGATCAAATTCAGGATTGTCTTTCTATTATCGAAAAAGCGTTAAACGATTTTAAATAAAACACTATGGATCGGGTTGTTAAATTAATTAAAAATCGATCGGATATTGGTGGTGGAACCCGTGGTTCTGATTTGGGGGTTGATGCATTAGAAGTGGCTGCCATTAATCGCGGGAGTGAGTATTTTAACCAATTTACTTTTGAAGATGTAAAAACGCATAACGAAAGTATTTATGATAAGAACAGGAACACTTTTGCAAAGCGAATCGAATTTGTTTTAGAGCAATGTACCAGGGTTTCTTTTACCATTAAACGAAATTTAGAGGCAGATTTTTTACCTATCGTTTTATCAGGGGATCATTCTTCGGCATTGGGGACTATAAGCGGAATTAAAGCCGTTTATCCGCATAAAACCTTAGGTGTGATTTGGATTGACGCTCACGCCGATTTGCATTCGCCTTATACTTCTCCATCGGGAAATATTCACGGAATGCCATTGGCTGCAGCCTTAGCTTTGGATAATTTGAAATGCCAAATTAATGAAGTGATTCCCGAAACCCAACAGCATTGGGAGGAGATGAAACACATAGGTTTGGAAGCTGCTAAAATTGATCCGGAGCATTTAATCTATTTTGGTGTTCGCGATACTGAAGAGGCAGAAGATAAGCAAATGGCTGAATTGGGTATTAAAAATTTCAGAGTAGAGGAAGTGCGTTACAAAGGTTTAGAAAATTGTGTTGAAAAAGCCTTGTCACAATTGGCTAATTGCGATATGATTTATATTTCTTTTGATGTGGATTCTTTAGATTGTGATTTGATTTCTAACGGGACAGGAACTCCGGTTTCAAAAGGTTTTGATCAATACGAGGTGATTGCGATGATTAATCAAATCATTATGTCACGAAAGGTAATTTGCATCGAATTTTGCGAAATCAATCCGCTTGTAGATACTAAAGGAAATAAAATGGCTGAAACTGCTTTTGAGATTTTAGAGCAAGTTACATCCACCTTAGTTTTGCCTTTTGAGTAGCGTTTTAGGGTTGTTTGTGAAGTGAAATGTTAAATTTTGTTTGTTATTCGAATATTTTACTTTAAGAATTTATAACAAAAAACAACTAATTATTTGTTTTTTCGCAATTTATACAGAGTAATTTTTTTTTATTGCATTTCGCTCTTTAAAACCGTTAATTTATAACAATACAAATCAAAATTACGTATATTTGCATAAGTATTTATACTTAGTTTTAAAAAATGATTTTATGATTCAAGTAGCCGAAGCTTTAAATATTATAGCTGAGAATAGTTCTAAAATGCCAATTGCGAAAATCAAAGTGAGTAAATCACTGGGATATGTTTTGGCAGAAGCTATTTATTCTCCAATAAATATGCCTCCTTTCCGTCAGTCGGCGATGGATGGATACGCTTTTACTCACGGCGAATTGACACAATTTGAAGTGGTGAAAATTGCTCAGGCGGGAGATTTTTTAGATGATGAAATCAAAAAAAATCAAGCAGTTCGCATTTTTACAGGTGCTTTTGTTCCTGATGATACCGATACTGTGGTGATGCAAGAGCACACAACTGTAACTGATAATTTGCTTCAAATAGAAAAAATGCCTGAGGCTTGTGCCAATGTAAGAGCAAAAGGAGAGCAAATTAAAAAAGGCGAATTGGTTTTTGATGTAAATACAGTAATTACTCCAGCGGCTGTCGGTTTTTTAGCTTGTTTGGGAATTACAAAAATCAAAGTGTATGAAAAACCAAAAGTAGCTATTTTGGTTACTGGAAACGAATTGGTTGCTGGCGGAAATAAATTACCAAAAGGAAAGATTTACGAGAGTAATTCATTGATGCTGGAAGCAGCTTTGAAAACAATTGGGATAAATAAACCGACAGTTTTTAAGGTAAAAGATAGTTTAAAAAAGACAACAAAAGCGGTAGAAAGCTGTCTTGCTAATTTTGATGTAGTGTTGATTTCAGGCGGAATTTCTGTTGGTGATTATGATTATGTCAAAGAAGCTTTATTGAAAAACGGAGTGACGGAGTTGTTTTATAAGATTAATCAAAAACCGGGTAAGCCTTTGTTTTTTGGACGAAAAGAAAATAAAATTGTTTTTGCCTTACCGGGAAATCCTGCTTCGTCACTGACTTGCTTTTATGTATATGCTTTACCTGCTTTGAAAAAATTAATGGGATTTGAAGCGATACATTTGCCGGAAATGAAGCGAAAAATAAGTACTGCTTTTAAGAATACATCTGGAAAGACCTTGTTTTTAAAAGCCTTGTATGAGGATGAAAAGGTGACTGTTTTAGAGAGTCAGAGTTCGGCAATGTTGAATACTTTTTCGATTGCAAATGGTTTTATTGTTGTGCCTCATGATGTTACAGCTATAAAAGCAAATGAAGAAGTTGTAGTTTTGCCTTTTAATTGAAATAAAAATGAAAAAAGTAAGCATATCAATTCTTTGTGGAGGCAAAAGTAGCCGAATGCAGTCGGAGAAAGGATTGGTGCTTTTTCAGGGGAAACCATTTATTGAGCATATTATTGCAGCGGCTTTACCCATTAGTAATGAAATACAATTAGTGACTAATACATTCGATTACGATTATTTGTCCTATAAAAAAATAAAAGATATTGAATTAGATAAAGGACCTATTGGCGGAATTTATTCGGCTTTGGTTCATTCAGAGTCTGAAATCAATGTGATATTAAGTTGTGATATTCCTTTAATTTCGACCGAATTATTATCGGAATTAATTGCAAAACACAAGACAGATTTTGAAGTTTCTGTTTTTTCAGAAGCCAATAAAATTCATCCTTTGATAGGAATTTATTCGAAGAAAATAATTCCGATTTTGAAAAAGGCTATTGATGAAAATGATTTAAAAATGATGCGCTTGTTAGAAAAAGTGAATCACCAAATAATTGAAGTTGCAGGAGAGCGAAGTGAACAATTTAGAAATGTCAATTCACTTACCGAATTAAATGAACTGAATACCAAATATTGAAGATTATGAAAAATGCTAACACACCAAAGTTGACAATTGTAGGGGCTGGACCTGGCGATGTGGAATTAATTACCATAAAAGCCATAAAAGCTTTAGGAGATGCTGATGTAGTGCTTTATGATGCACTTGTGAATGAGGACTTATTGCAATATGCTGCTGCAGGAACTGAGATTGTTTTTGTAGGGAAGCGTTTTGGTTGTCACGCCTATACTCAGGATCAAATAAACGAATTGATTGTGGTTATGGCTAAAAAACACGGTCATGTGGTTAGATTAAAAGGTGGAGATCCATTTGTTTTTGGTAGAGGAAGTGAAGAAATTGAATTTGCTCAGCAACATGGTTTACAAACGGCTATCGTTCCGGGAATATCTTCAGCTTTAGGAGTTCCGGCTTCTAATGGAATCAGTTTAACACAACGCGGAATTTCAGAAAGTTTTTGGGTAATTACAGGAACCACTTCGGCACATAAATTATCTATGGATGTTAGTTTGGCAGCGCAATCGTCGGCTACTGTAGTGATTTTGATGGGAATGAATAAACTGGACGAAATTGTATCTATTTATCAAAACAATAGAACCGATGATTTACCGGTTGCCATCATTCAGAACGGAACCAAAGACACACAGAAAAAAGTAATAGGAACGGTAAGTTCTATTAGTAAATTAGTGGTCGAACATAAATTGGCTTCGCCAGCAATTATTGTGATAGGAGAGGTGGTTAAGCATGCTTCTGAATTAGCTGTTTTTACTAAAGCAGCTTACACTGAGGACGAATTTATTTTTCAAAATTTAAACGTAATCGAATAATGTTAAAATTAAAATATTTTGGTGCTGTAGCCGAGAAAATAAAAGTACAGGAAGAAAATATTCCTTTTTCTAATTCATCTCTACAGGAATTAGTGGATGCATTAGAGCAAAAATACGATTTAAGTTCACTATCTTACAGCATTGCAGTCAATCAAAAAATTGTGCAAGACACAAATAATTACATGTTAATAAGTAATGATGTTGTTGCTTTATTGCCTCCATTTGCTGGAGGTTAAAAAACAATAATTTTCTAATTCGGTAGCAATTATGCGATACAATCGACAAATTATACTTCCTGAAGTTGGCGAAAAAGGTCAAGAAAAACTAAGCCATGCTAAGGTATTGATTATTGGTGCCGGTGGTTTGGGTGCGGCCATTTTGCCGTATTTGGCAGCAGCCGGAATTGGAGAAATAGGAATTATTGACGATGATTCCATTGAAATCAGCAATCTACAACGCCAGGTAATCTATAAAAGTGATGCTATAGGGAAATCCAAAGCATTAGAAGCTAAAGAAATGGCTTTGTCTTTGAATCCTTCCATACAAGTTAATGCCATTACGGATACTTTGAATGCTAAAAATGCCATTCCTTTATTTGAATATTATGACGTTATGGTCGATGCGACTGATAATTTACATACCAAATATTTGATTAACGATGCCTGTGTTGTAACCAATAAACCTTTTGTTTATGGTTCTATTTATAAATTTCAAGGTCAGGTTTCGGTGTTTAATTACCAAAACGGACCTACGTACCGTTGCCTTTTTCCGGACGAATCTTCAAACAGTAAAAATTGTGTTGATTCAGGAGTAATGGGAATTTCTGTAGGAATTATCGGGATGTTTCAAGCCAATGAAGTTTTGAAAATGGTTTTAGAAATTGGTAATGTTCTTTCGGGAGAATTGTTGATTTACAATATGCTCAATAACGACCAGCAAAAATTTGATTTGGTTCGAACCAATGCGATTGCATTAAATCGATTGGATTTCGAAAAAAAATACAATGTAGTCGAAAATACAGTTTTAGAAATAACAGCTAATGAAGCTTTGGAACAAATGGAAAATCCTGATGTTCTATTTCTGGATGTTAGAAATGAAGAGGAATTACCTAAAATAAGTTTGCCAAATACAATCCAAATTCCACTTTCTGAGTTAGAAGAAAATTTAGATCAGTTGGATTCGAATAAAACGATATTAGTGTATTGCCAATCGGGTATCAGAAGTAAAAAAGCAGCGGAAATACTAAAAAAACATCAATTTTTAAAAGTACAAAGTATTGCAGGCGGTGCTTTAAAACTGCAAGGAATTATAGCTACTAATGCTGTTTCTGTTTCTTAAAAAATAAAAATCATGAGCAAAAAAGTTTTTATAGAAGGAGCAATTTCTCCTGAATTCATAGCCGAATCGATAGCTAAACACCAAGGGAAGCATACGATTGGGGCACACAATATTTTTTTAGGTCAGGTTCGTGCCGATGTTCATGACGAAAATGTGGTAAAAGCAATAGAATATACCGCTTATGAAGAAATGGCAAACGAAGCTTTAACAGCAGTTAGAGAGAAGGCTTTCGCCGAATTTGATTTGGTTTGCATGCACATCTACCACAGTTTAGGCGTGGTTAAAGCAGGCGAAATTTGTTTGTTTGTCTTTGTTTCAGCGGGACATAGAACGCAGGTTTATGAAGCTACAGAAGCTATTGTGAATTGGATTAAGACCGATGTGCCTATCTTTGGTAAAGAAATATTTGAAAATGAAGATTTCATTTGGAAGCAAAATAAATAATAATGGTTGATATTACCCATAAAATAAGTACGTTACGTTCGGCAACAGCCATGGCAACTGTAAAAGTAAGTTTGCCGGAAACGATTGAAGCTATTGAGAAAAATTTGGTTCCCAAAGGCAATGTGCTTGAAATGGCTAAAACAGCGGGTTTATTTGCTGTAAAAAACACGCATTTATCCATTCCTGATTGTCATCCATTGCCGATTGAATATACGGCTGTGGCTTATGAAATTAAGGATTTAACGATTGATATTCTTTTTACGGTAAAAACCGTTTATAAAACTGGAGTAGAGGTGGAAGCCATGCACGGCGCGTCTATTGTGGCGTTGACGATGTATGATATGTTGAAACCCATTGACAAAAACATCGAAATTTCGACTATTAAATTAGTGGAGAAAAAAGGCGGAAAATCGTCTTATAAAAATAGATTCCGTGATGTTTTAAAAGCGGCTGTTTTTGTTTGTTCCGATTCTATTTATGCGGGAGATAAAGAAGATAGTTCAGGAAAAGTTATAGTTGAAAAATTAGAATCTTACGGTGTAGAAACTACTCATTACGAAATTATTCCTGATGAAGTTGATTTTATCCAAGACAGAACTAAAAAATACGTTCAGGACAACCAATTGGTTATTTTTACTGGAGGAACAGGGCTTTCGCCAAGAGATGTTACTCCTGAAGCATTAGAACCATTATTGGAAAATAGAATTCCAGGAATTGAAGAAGCCATTCGTAATTATGGACAAGACCGAATGCCGTATGCGATGCTTTCACGTTCTGTGGCTGGAACTATTGGTAATAGCTTAGTTTTGGCTTTGCCAGGTTCTGTTAATGGAGCAAGAGAATCTATGGATGCTGTTTTTCCGCATGTTTTGCATGTTTTTCACATCCTAAAAGGGAGTAATCATGATACCAAATAACACCATATTGACGGATGATTTTGGTCGTAAACACAACTATTTACGTATTTCTTTAATAGAGAAATGCAATTTGCGTTGTACGTATTGCATGCCGGCAGAGGGAATTGCATTGACTCCTAAAAAAGAGTTGATGACCGCTGACGAGGTTTTTGCTATTGCCCAAACATTTGTAAATAATGGAGTTAACAAAATAAGATTAACAGGAGGAGAGCCGCTATTGCGAAAAGATTTTCCTGAAATTATAGAAAAACTATCTCAATTAGAAACCGAAATTTCGATAACTACAAACGGAATTTTAATTGACAGACATATCGATGTTTTAAAGCAATTTAAAGTCAAAAAAATCAATTTGAGTTTGGATACTTTAGTTGCTTCTAAATTCAATACCATTACACTTCGCAATCAGTTTGAAAAGGTAATTGATAATTTACATTTGCTGCTTAATAATGATTTTAAGGTCAAAGTAAATGTGGTTTTGATTAAAGGTTTTAATGATAACGAAATCATTGATTTTATTAATCTAACAGAATCTCTACCTATTTCGATTCGTTTTATCGAATTCATGCCTTTTGCCGGAAACCAGTGGGACAGGAGCAAAATGGTTTCTCAAGCGGAGATTTTGGACCAACTTTCTTCTCATTTTTCAGAATCTAATTTGGAGAAACTAGAAGATGAAAAAAACTTAACAGCCAGAGAATTCAAGATAAAAAACTATTTGGGAAGCTTTGGAATCATTAGTTCAATTACGAATCCGTTTTGTGATGGCTGCAATAGAATTCGCCTTACTGCAAATGGAAAAATCAAGAATTGCTTGTTTTCCAATTCAGAAACCGATTTATTGACTCCTTACAGAAACGGAGAAGCTGTTGAAAGTATTATTGCCTCAGCGATTAAAAATAAAAAGAAAGTAAGAGCAGGAATGACAACTATTGAAGATGTTGATAATCCTCTTTTAAATCAAGACAATCGTTCTATGATTGCGATTGGGGGATAGGTTTATTTTTTTAAATATTCTTTAGCAGTAAATACAGGAAGAACTGATTTTTTAAAATCTTTTTTATTACGGGTTAAAATCAAATCCAACTCATTTTCTAGCGCTGTATGATATTGAATAGCATCTTCAAAATCTTTGAAATCAGATACTAATGCAAGTTCTAAAATCTTGTCATCCATTGGCAAGACTTCAACTAGTACTTTGAATTTAATTAAAATTCTCCTCGCTTCATCTAATTTTAGATTTCTTGATAATATATAATGAACGTTTGCAATACTTAAGGATGAAACATAGAGTTTTACATTGTTATAATCTGATAATGTAAATAACTCTTGTGCTTCCTGATAAAACTCTTCCCGTTTAGAAAGTAAATCTAAAACGATATTGGTGTCAACAAGTATTTTATCCATTAAGAGTATTTTTTAGATAAGTAATCGGTATATTCTTTTTTGTAATCTGTATCTTCAAGAGAAATAACTCCCGTAAGACTTTCAACAAGAGGACTTATTTTTGTTTTTTTAGACTCTTTTGCAGTTATGGATAGCAGATAATTTTCAATAAGCTTTGAAAGACTAACACTATTGTTTTTAGCATAAGACTTGGCTTCTTCAATTATATTTTGGTCGATATTTAAAGTTAATTTCGTATTCATAACAAATAGTTTACGTGTAAAATTATAAAATAATCACGTAATATAAAAGCGTTTGATACTTTTTAACAAAGTTTACAATCTTAATTTATAAAAAACTCAATTTCAATTTGTTGTAAATACAAAAAGCACAGTATTACACTGTGCTTTTTGCGTTTTTAGATGTTGTTTATAGATTCGGCCGTTTTAAAAAACGGTCGAGTTTATAATGACATCTATTTTTCAAAGTCTACTTTAACTTTGTAATTATTAGATTTTAAAATGGTTTCAATAGATCCAAATGAAGCTATTGTTTTTTGATATTCTTTCTCTTTTTTCAATGCAATTTGTTTCAATGCATTTTGAAAACGACTTACTTCTTTAAGCGTGGTCAAAATTAAACCTGGAACCGAAACGTTTTGTCCTAATTTATCTTTCGCAACCATCGTAAAATAAGAGGAATTACAATGTTTAATCACTCCTGTTTGAATGTTTTCGGCTTCTACGCGAATACCCACAACCATAGAGCTATTTCCAACGTAATTTACGCTGGCTTTCATCGTAACTAATTCACCAACTTCAATAGGTTTCAAAAAGTTTACAGTGTCGACCGAAGCTGTTACACAATAGTTTCCTGAAAATTTAGAACCACAAGCAAAGGCAATTTGGTCCATTAGGGATAAAATATAACCACCATGAATTTTTCCACTGAAATTAGTGTGCGAAGGCAACATTAATTCCGAGATTGTTATTTTTGAAGAATCGACGGTTTTATATTCGGTATTCATAGCTGTAGTTTTATTGATAATTAGGGTTTTAAATGTCTTGTTTTTCAGCCGTCAAAAGTACAAAATTAGATTTTGGCGATTCGCATAAAGAACAGCAATAATCAACGGGTAAATCATTAAACAAAACTCCTTTTTCTATTCCTTGGACAGCATCACCGTATTCAGAATTATAAATAGTAAGACATTCAGAACATTGGTAAACATCATGTTCTTGTTTTTCTTTCTTTGTAGTGGTAGCATCATTATTTTCAACTGCAGTATTGCTCCCTAATTCGTTAAAGTATTTTTTACTTAATTCGATTAAAATACTTGGCAATTCCAGTTTGTCAATATCTTGAGTATGAATGATGTATTCACGGGTGTTGGGGTCAAAATGCCTGGCATACAAAACGTTGTAAGTATCTCTAATTTTGATGGATTCCAAGTCTTTTGGTAATTTATTTTTTTCGATGACAATCGAAGTAAAATAATGTCCCTCACGATTGTAATCGGAAATTCCAAAAGTAAGTCCGTAGGTACTAATATCAAATTGATCTAAGGTTCTAACCAAAAATGTTTTAAGGTTCAAAGACCAATCGGTTGCTACAGGCAAATGCCAGTTTAATTCTAAAAGCGAATGACGCACATTAATTCCTTTTTTCCCAAGGAATTTTTCCCAGTCTAATTTTCGGTCTTTCGGAATTCCTTTTATGATGAAGGATTTCCAAGGCGTGATGCTTATTTTTCCAATTTTGCAATCAAAACACAAATCGCACATTTCTTTTAGAAACTCTAAATCGTAAAGATTATTTCTCCAATACAAGCCAAGCCAATATTGGTCAATTCCTAAACGATTCATTCCTTCGTAATATGGAAAAGGATAAAACGGAACATTCAGGGCTTTGTCCATCGTTCGGTTGTTAGTGTCCAAATTTTCGCTGACAAGATTAAAAATCATGTCTATTCCAATTGATTCTTCGCTAACAATACGTTCGATTTCGTAATAAATTTTGGAAATATCCCAGCTGTAAATTAATACAGGATATACTTCCATACGTTGCCAATTTGGTAAACGAATGTATAAGTACCAATAATCTTCATGCTCAGAAGCAATAAAATTGATGTGTCCTGTAAATAAAGGAACCAATTGCTGTTTTGGGTCGGTAATATTGACTTTTAAAACAGGTTGCTCTTTAAATTGCTCTAAAATATACAAGAATTTATTACCTGTAAGCCAAGATGTATTTCTGAAAATATCGGTTGAAACATAAGAAGAAACAATATTATTTCCGCTTTGTTCATTAGGATAAACGATGTGTAGTTTGCCACTATTCTCCGTTTCTGAATATTTAAATCCATTTGGAAAAATAATATCTTGTCTGGAACCAAAGGAAATGTCTTTTAGTCCTTGTGCTAAACTCATGTTAACAATACTGCGTAATTCGCCTGGCGAAATAACGCCTCCTTTTACTATTAATCGTGTTAATTCCATGTTCTTAAAGTTTATGGTTTGTAGTTTGATGTTTATAGTTTTTGAACAATTGACTATAAACGAACAACAACAAACTTATTTGCATTTAGCTAAAATCTCTTTCACTTCGGTTTTACAACTTCCGCAGCCTAACCCAGCTCCGGTAGATTTACATAATTCAGTGAAATTAGTTGTTCCTGCTTTGACTGCTTCTTCGATATTTCCGCTTCCTACCTGGCTACAAGAGCAAACTAATTTACCTACAACTGGTTTGGCAGCAGCACCGCTTCCTCTTAAAAGTTGATTGCGTTTGTCTGATAATTCGATTTTGCTTTCAATCATGGTTTTGAATTCGGCAAATTCATTTTTATCTCCCATCAAAATAGCGCCTACTAACAAATCGTCTTTAACGATACATTTTTTGTAATAGCGTTTTTTCAAATCGGCAAAGACAATTTCTTCATAACTGTCGTCGTTTTCAGGAATTTCAACTTCGCCAATACTACAAAGATTAATATCTTCTAGTTTTAGGATGTTCATCAATACGGATCCTTTGTAAAAACTACTAATGTCTCCAGCAAAATAGTTGGCTAAAACATCGGCTTGTTCTTCAGCAGCAGAGGTAATTCCGAATAATTTTCCGTTGAATTCCGCAATTTCGCCAATGGCAAAAACATCAGGATTTGAAGATTGTAAATATTGATTTACTTTCACTCCGCGACCACAAGCAACTCCAGATTCTTTGGCAATTTCTATATTTGGTACTGTTCCAATGGCGTAAACAACGGCGTTTGCAGTTAGTATTCTACCACTTTTTAGTGCAATTTCCAGTTCATTGTCATTATCAGATTCGAAAACAGTACTTACTTCATTATCAAAATAAATTTGAATATCACGAAGCTGTACTTCTTCGGCTAATAATTTACAAGAAATACGATCTAATTGGCGTTCCATTAATCGGGAAGCCCTTTGTATGATAGTAATTTTTACTTTTTTATGCTTTAAGGCTGCTGCCAATTCGAGACCTAATAAGCCACCACCTACAATTACCACATGTTGGTCTTCGGGAGCTAAATTAGTATTGTCTAAATAGTTTTTTAATTTATCAGCATCTTCTTTTCTACGCATAGTAAAACGTCCGGGAAGATGCAATTGTGCATTTTCAGGAATAAAAGGACGGCTTCCAGTAGCAAGAATCAAGCGGTCAAAAGTATGTGTGTCGCCACGACTATCTTTGATAGTTTTATTGGTAGTATCTATGTTTTCAATACCTACCGATGATTTTAAAGTGATATTCAGTTTGCTTAAACCGTCCTTATCTCTTATTTTTAATAAATTCTCCCATGATAATTCATTGGTAACATATTCAGGTAAAAGAACGCGATTGTAAAATGGATTGGGTTCATTAGAGAAAACAATAATTTCATCTGTTGCATTAAGTTCTCTATAATTTTGTATGAATCTAAAAGAAGCCGCTCCAGCACCTACAATGGCTATTTTTTCGAATGGCTTTTCGTATTTTTTTACAGCAACAGCAGTATATTTAAAATCAGGTTCTTTCGAAACAGGGTCAACAAGTGTATTGGTTAGATTGTTAGTTCTGTTTAAGTCGTTATCTAATTGTTTCCCCCAATGCATTGGTAGAAAAACAACACCTTCTTTTATAGAGTCAGTCACAGTAGCTTTGACACGAACTTCACCATTTTTACTATTAACAACAACAATATCACCATTTTCTATTCCTGATTTAAAGGCATCAATAGGATTGATTTCTAAAAATGGATTAGGTATGTGTGATAGTAATCGGGATACTTTTCCAGTTTTAGTCATCGTATGCCATTGATCTCTAATTCGACCAGTGGTAAGGATAAATGGGTATTTATCGCTAGGTTGTTCCGAAGTATTTTCGATCGAAGTTGGCAGATTGAAAATTGCTTTTTGGGAAGGCGTATAAAATTTTTTATCGGCAAAAAGACGTGGTGTCCCAGGATGTCCATAATCTGGTACAGGCCATTGAAAAGTACCTTCGTGTTTTAATCGGTTGTAATTAAGATAAGAAATATCAATGTTGGTGTTTTTTGTCATTTGACAATATTCCTTATAGACTTCTTCGGCAGTATTGAAATTAAAGCCACTGAATCCCATTTTTTTTGCAAATCGAGTTAGGATTTCAACGTCAGGTAGCGCTTCACCAGGAGCATTAATTCCTTTAGGTAAATAGGAAATTCGTCTTTCCGAATTGGTCATCGTACCTTCTTTTTCTAACCATGCCGCTGCTGGAAGCAGTAAGTCGGCAAATTTAGCAGTATCGGATTTATGTGATATTTCTTGAACGACTACAAATTTGGCATTTTGCAAGGCTTTTTCCACTCTTCTGGAATCGGGTAAGCTTACCATTGGATTGGTACAGATAATCCAAATCGCTTTCATTTTTCCGGATTCTAAGGCGTCAAACATTTCTGTAGCGGTCAAACCTGGTTTTTCAGAAATACCGTCTACTCCCCAAAAATCGGCTACTTCCTGACGGTGTTCAGGATTCGCTAATTCTCTGTGGACAGCTAGTAAATTAGCCATTCCACCTACTTCTCTTCCGCCCATGGCGTTAGGTTGTCCTGTTAGAGAAAAAGGTCCTGAACCTGGTTTTCCTACATGCCCGGTTAATAATGAGATATTAAGCAAGGCTGTATTTTTATCCACACCAACAGCACTTTGATTCAATCCCATAGCCCAAAGTGAAAGAAATCCTTCGGCTTTACCAATTAAATCAGCTGCCAAATCAATTTCTTTGATGGAGATTCCGCAGAGTTGAGATGCTCTTTCTAATGAAGTAGATAGTACTAAATCCTTGTAAGCCTCGAAGTTTTCAGTATGTTTTTTTACAAAATTAGTATCGGCATAGCCTTTTTCGATAATTCTTTTGGCCAGAGCATGGTATAATATAATATCACTTCCAGGCAGAATTTGTAAATGCAAATCGGCAGTTAAGGCAGTATCTGTTTTTCTAGGATCAATTACAATTACTTTTACTTTTGGATTTTTTTCACGGTGTTGTTCTAAACGTCTGAATAGAATAGGGTGGCACCAAGCTGGATTTGCTCCTGTGATTAAGAAAGTATCTGCTAATTCAATGTCGTCATAAGCTATCGGAACTGAATCTTCTCCGAAAGTTTTCTTGTAGCCAGCTACAGCTGAACTCATGCAAAGACGCGAATTAGTATCGATATTATTTGTTTTTAGAAAACCTTTTACCAGTTTGTTTACCAAATAATATTCCTCAGTAAGACATTGTCCAGAGATATAAAAGCCCACACTATCAGGGCCATGTTTTTTTATTATTGAAGAAAATACAGCTGCAGCACGATCTAAACCATCGTCCCAGCTTACACGTTCCATAGGGTGCGATTTACTCCAACGCATTTCAGGATAAAGAATTCTGTCAGAAATGTCGTTAGCTACATAATGTAGATTCATTCCTTTAGAACAGAGCATTCCTCTGTTTACAGGATGATCAATATCTCCTTTTACAGTAACTCCATTACTAGAATCTTTGCTTACAATGATTCCGCATCCTACTCCACAATATGAACACGTAGTTTTGATTTCTGAATTTTGCATTATCCTCTGTATTTTTTAATTGCGAAATCTTTTTTCAAACTGTTTAACAAAAGTTTTAAAATGTAAAAATACGTATTAATTAAGTAAAAATACGTATTTTTTTTAATTTATTTTTCAAGTTTGACAAATAGATAAAAGAAGTCTAAAATAATGCTTTTTATTTTTTTTTTGGCTCAAAAAACAATTATTAATTCAAAAAAATAACATTTAGCTCAGTGTTAATTTTTGATTTTATTGAAGAAAATAGTAATGGAGTAGAAGTTAAGATCGTTGCAGAATTTAAATAAATTCCTTAATAATACTTCTTATGTAATTTCTTATTGTTACTGTTTCTCATCCCTTTGAGACAAAGCAATACAACACTGTTTTGTAATCTATGCAGTAGATTATACCATTCTATATACTATTAATTAGGATTGAAAGAGATGTCTCTATTTTTTAGGACGGAGCTATTTAATTACCTAAAAGAAGTTTTGATTTTTTTATTGGATAAATAAAAGACAGTAAATTTTAAGCCTAAACAAAAAATGAGTTTTTAAGTTTCCTGTGTTTCTACTTATACATTAATATAGTATAGTATCTGAATTATTTTTTTCGGTACTATTTACTGGAATTATTCTCTTTTGTATTTCTTTTTTTTAAGAATAAGTATGCTTTTTATGCTTTGAAAAAGGCAACTTAGTTTTTTAAACTACGTATTTAAGTCTAGTTAACCCCAGTGTTTACGGGTTTTTTTTATTGTTTGCTGCGTTTTAGCAAGGTTTAATGTGATTTTTATGATTTGATTAGTTGTGTTAAAAAGCTGTTTTGGACTGGTTTTTAGATGGTTTTTACGTATTAGTACTTACGTAAATTTGCTTCATACAAAACTTAATAATAAATAATTATGGAATTGATCAAAGCAAAAGCACTTTTTTTTCAAGGAATCCAAAAAGTGAATGTTACAAAGGTAAACTTTTCAAAATCTATCTTTTTAGGTATTGCTCTTACAGTATTTGGTTATAATGAGTCTCAGGCTCAATTAACTGCAACTGGACAATTAAGAGAAAGAACTGAGGTAAGAGATGGGCAAGGTACATTGTCTAAAGATGGTCAAAAAGCAGGACTATTTAATTCTCAAAGAACAAGATTAAATATTGGTTATGCAGGTTATAGATTTAAAACTTTTGTATCCTTACAAGATGTTCGTGTATTTGGACAAGATGCTTCTTCTATTAATCAAGTTACTGTAGATGCTAATGACGGTATCATGTTAAATGAAGCTTGGTTAGATTTATCTCTTAAAGATACTATCAATAAAGCACAAAATATTTCGTTAAAAATTGGTCGTCAGGAAATTGCTTATGATGATCAAAAAGTTTTAGGAGGATTAGATTGGTTACAACAAGGAAGAAGACATGATGCGATTGTCTTCAAATATTCTAACAAAGGATGGATTTTTGATGCAGGTTTAGCTTTTAACCAAAATAAAATGCAAAACGTAGGAACAGTTTACAATGGTTCAAATACTGCGGGTACAGCTCCAGCCACAACTACAACTTACGCTGCAGGAACCAACGGAATTGGAACTATGTATAAGTCTTTTCAATATGCTTATTTAGGTAAAAAATTCTTCTTTGGAGATGTTTCTTTCTTATTTTTCAAAGACGATTTCAACCAATATAGTACTATAGCCGGGGTTAAAACTTATGGAGAAGGCGTTTGGAGTAGAAATACTACAGGACTTTACTTTAACGTAATGCCTACCAGAAAAATTAACTTAACAGGTAGTGCTTATTATCAAGGAGGTCATGATAAAGACGCAAATTCAATAAGTTCTAAAATGGCTTCTATAACAGCAACTTATCAAGCTGGTAGAAAATTATTTATAGGACCTGGAATTGACTTTTTATCAGGAAATAATGGTACTAAAGCAGCGACACAAAACAATCGTTTTGATCCATTATACGGAACACCACATAAATTCTGGGGATATATGGATTACTTCTATGCAGCTAATGGATTTGGAAATCAAGGTTTGTTAAACTATTTCTTTAAAGCAAAATACAATGCTAAAGATAATTTGACTTTCTTATTAGATGTTCACGGATTTGAAGCTGGAAATAAATTATCTGATGGTGCTGGAGGAACTTTAAGCAAGTATTTAGGAACAGAATTTGACCTAACAGTTAAATACAATGTAACTAAGATTATTAATGTTGAAGCAGGATATTGTATAATGAAAGCGACAAATTCTATGGCTTCTGCAGCAGTTAAAAATGTAACTACTCCTAATTTATCTCCTCAATTTGCTTATCTAATGTTGAACATTAAGCCAGACTTTTTAGCTAAAAAATAAAACAAACAAGGTTAAACAATTAAAATAATCAAGATGAAAAAATCAACTCAAAAAATAGCAAAGCTCTTTTCAAAAATGATGCTGGCAGCTACAGTAACAGTGTGTTCTCTTACTGCAATGAAAACAAATGCACAGTCAGGTGAACCAATAAAATTAGGGTTTATTCCTCTAACAGATTGTTCACCAATTGTAATGGCTAAAGAATTAGGCTTATTCAAAAAATACGGAGTGAATGTAGAAGTAACTAAAGAGTCTTCATGGGCTAATGTTAGAGATAAAATTTTAACAGGCGAATTAGATGGAGCACACTGTTTGTATACAATGCCTTTCTCAGTTTATACAGGAGTAGGTGGTAAGGCAGGTTCTGAAATGAAAATTGCCATGATGTTGAATGTAAATGGTCAGGCAATTACATTATCAAATGACTTTTGTGGAAAAGTAGGTTTCAAACAAATGAATAAAGTAACTCCAGTAGTTGCTGCTAAATTGAAAGCAGAGAAAGAAGTAACTTTTGCAATGACTTTTCCTGGAGGAACGCATGATTTATGGTTGAGAAACTGGATGTCTATTGCAGGTTTAAATCAAAAAGCGGTTAAAATTATCACTATTCCGCCTCCACAAATGGTAGCAAACATGAAAGTAGGTAATATGGATGGATACTGTGTAGGAGAACCTTGGGGTGGTGTTGCAGTTAAGCAAGGAGTTGGATTTACTCAAATAGCTTCACAAGATATTTGGAAAGATCATCCTGAAAAAGCATTGGTAGTAAACAAAGATTTTAGTGTAAAAAGAAGAGAAGATCTTAAAAAAGTGATGAAAGCGGTTTTAGAAGCTTGTATGTGGCTAGATGTACCTGCAAATCGTAAAAAAGCAGCAGCAATTATTGGTAGAGCTCCTTATGTTAATGCTCCTGCAGATGTAATTGAAGGACGTTTAATGGGAGATTATAACCTAGGATGTAATCAAGGTGTTGAAGTGTATGATAAAGATTATATGTTGTTCTACAAAGGTGGTGCTGTAAACTTCCCTCGTAAATCGCATGCTATCTGGGCAATGGCACAGTATGTAAGATTCGGATATTTAAAAGAAGCTCCAAACTATAATGCAATTGCTGATAAATTGATTTTAGATGATTTGTATAAAGAAGTAGCTGCAAGTATGAAAGTGAAGGTTCCAAATGACGATATGAAACCATTCTCACTTACAATGGACAAAACAGTTTTTGATCCTTCAAATCCAGCAGCTTACCTTAAAGTAGTAAGAAAATAATAAAATAAAGCAGTAAATAATCCCTCTCGAAAGGGAGGGATATTTAAAAAAGTTTTGCCAGAATAAACAAAAACAATTGAAACAAAACATTACAAGAAAGTTAAACTAAAACAGATTGAATCATGTCAGAAAGAGAAACATTAACAATAGATACTCTTGAGGAGGTAAAAATAGCTTCAGTAGCAACTTCTCAAAGTGAAGAAACCAAAAACGAAAAATTAATTGTATTTGGTGAAATGCTTTTAGCAAAATCAAAATCATTGCTTTTAGCAGCATTAGGATTGGTTATTTTTGGAGGCCTGTGGGAATTATTGAGTAGCATTACTAAAGATGCTTTACCAGGTCCAATTGCGACATTAACGGTTTTATATGATATGATTAGTGATCCTTTTTACGATTACGGCCCTAACGACAAGGGAATCGGATTACAATTATTCAACTCTATAAAAACCGTATTATTAGGTTTCTTTTTAGGCTCATTAGTAGCTATTCCTGTAGGGATATTAATGGGAGCAAGTACTATTTGCAAACAAATTTTTTATCCTATCGTACAACTTTTAAAACCGGTTTCGCCATTAGCTTGGTTCCCAATTGGTTTAGTAGTGTTCAAAGACACAGGTTTAGCAACGATTTTTATTGTGTTTATAACGTCATTATGGTCAACATTAATTAATACTTCTTTTGGTATTGCATCTTTACCTCAAGATCATAAAAATGTAGCCAAAGCATTTGGATTTTCTAAAATGAGATATTTAACTAAAATTTTAATTCCATTTAGTTTACCTCATATCATTACAGGTTTACGCTTAAGTATTAGTGTGGCTTGGTTGGTAATTGTAGCAGGCGAAATGTTGTCTGGAGGAGCTGGAATTGGATTTTTTGTTTGGGACAGCTGGAATGCCTTAAGTCTTGAAAAAGTAATATCAGCCATTATTATCATTGGTGTAGTAGGATTACTTTTTGATAAATTATTTACTTACATAGAAAACAAAGTGGCTTACAAAGCGTAAAACAAAGAAACTAAGGTGCTGAGTCGCTAAGACTCTAAGTTTTAAAAAACGTGCAGCCTGAAATCTAAAATCAATAGTCTAATATCTAAAATTGAATATCATGAGTTATTTAGAAATCAAAGATTTGGAAATTTCATTTCCAACACCAAAAGGAAAATATATAGCCGTAAGAGATATTAATTTATCAATCCAAAAGGGCGAAATCATATCTATAATCGGACATTCAGGTTGTGGAAAATCAACTATCTTAAATGCTATTGCTGGAATGTTAACACCTTCAGCAGGTTCAGTAGTATTAAACAATCAAAGCATCAAAGGACCGGGTCCTGACAGAGGAATTGTTTTTCAAAACTATTCTCTTTTACCTTGGTTAACCGTATATCAAAACATATTTCAAGTAGTAGATTCAGTAATGGAAGGTACTGCTACAGAAAAGCATGAAATTGTAGAGAAAAACCTTAAAATGGTTAATTTATTCGAACATAAAGACAAATTACCAGGACAGCTTTCAGGAGGAATGAAACAAAGAGTGGCTATCGCTCGCGCCTTTGCCATCAATCCGGGAGTTTTATTAATGGATGAGCCTTTTGGAGCATTGGATGCTTTGACTAAAGGATCTATGCAATTAGAAGTATTAAAATTGTGGAATTTAGATAATCGTGAAAAAACCATCGTAATGATTACTCACGATATCGAAGAAGCTTTATTCTTGTCAGATAGAATTATTGTTTTAAATAATGGTCCATCTTCAACTATCAGAGAAATTGTCGAAGTGCATTTGCCAAGACCAAGAAATAAAATAGAAATTGTAAAAATGCCTGAATATATTGACCTTAGAGATAAATTGTTGCATTTGTTAACAGATAAATTCTCTATCGAAGATATGGGAATGGTCTATAAAGGATAATACAAATCAAGGGCTGAAAAATTAAGTTTGGCATTATAGACTTAATTTTTCCCCCTTGATTTCTATAAATCAGTTTTTAGAAACACAAAATAGTGTTTCTGTTAAAAGGAAATTATAAAAAATGGGAATCAATTTTAAAATGAACAAAGCTCAACTCTACGGAGCAGCTGGTGCAGCAATTGTTTTCTGTATTGATCTTTCCCTTCCACTTGGTGTAGTTATTGGCGTTTTGTACATGTTTAATTTTTTATTAATCAGTAGGGAAACAAAAAAGACCATTGTCACTTTTGCCATTGTTGTTTCTTTTTTAATTTTTTTAAAACTAGCCATTTTTTACACGAGTCAAACTAGTTGGATGGTAATTGCTAATCGCTGCATATCAATAGCTGCAGTAATTGTAAATGCCTGGTTGGTTATACAACGAAGAAATCTTTACGAAAAAAATAAACAAAGAAAGAGAAGAGCAGGGGAGAAAATCCTTTATGAAAAAAATCAACTTAAAACTTTTATCGAATATACACCTGTAGCTATTGCTATGCTGGACATGGATATGAGGTATATTTCAGTCAGCAAGGTTTGGAAAACAACCTATAAATTGGAAGAAGAGCATGTCATTGGAAGAAGTCATAATGAATTATTTCCTGAAATTACAGCTGGCTATTGGAAGGCGCATTATCAGCGATGTCTTGCGGGAGAAATAGTTAGGAATGATGAAGATTCCTTTATCCGTTCAGATGGAAGTGTTGAATGGTTGAAATGGGAAATCCGACCCTGGTATGAAGATCAGGAAAAAATTGGCGGTCTGGTTATGTTTACGGAGATAATCACTGAACAAAAAGAAGTTAAGGAGGAATTGATTCGTGCGGAACAATCCGCTATTGCAAAAGCTAATTTTCTTTCGACTATGAGTCATGAAATCCGGACTCCCATGAATGCAGTACTTGGCTTTACTACGATATTGCTTCAAAATGCAAGGGAAGACCAGATTGAACATTTAAAATTGATTAAGTATTCAGGAGATAATCTATTGGTATTAATAAATGATATTTTAGATTTCAGCAAGATTGAAGCTGGCAAAATCGATTTTGAAAAAGTAGATTTTAATATAAAAGAATTGATATACAATATTCAGGGAGCACTACTTGAAAAAGCCAGAAACAAAGGGATTTTGTTAAAAGTACGTTTAGATGATAAGCTTCCGGAAATGGTCATGGGGGATTCAGTTCGGTTAGGGCAAATTTTAACTAACCTTGCCAGCAATGCAGTTAAATTTACCGAGACTGGTAAAGTTATTATTAGTGCTTCAGTTGTTTCTCAAAGTAAAGAATCAAATAGTATGAATATTGTCTTTGAAGTGAATGATACCGGTATTGGTATCCCTAAAGATAAACAGGAATTTATTTTTGAATCATTCACTCAGGCAAGTTCTGAGACTAGCCGAAAATATGGAGGCACAGGATTAGGACTGGCAATATCTAAACGGTTAATAGAGCTTCAGGGAAGTAGTATTCAACTGGATAGTGAGCTCGGAAAAGGAAGTAGCTTTTCTTTCCATTTAAATATGGGTATCAGCGCCACTTATCTAGTTACTCCTACCTATGTTGAAGCGAATGAATCTAATCAGCTAATTGTTCAAAAAACGCTGAAAGGATTGCGTATACTGATAGTTGATGATAATAAGATTAATGTGTTATTGGTCAAACAGTTTTTCAAATTATGGAATATTGAAAGCGATAAGGCCGAAAATGGATTAATTGCCGTAGAAAAAGTCAAGCAAAAAGATTACGATTTAGTTCTGATGGATTTGCAGATGCCTGTAATGGATGGTTATGATGCCACGCGGGCAATCAGAAAACTAAAAGGGAATAAATACCAGGCACTTCCCATTATTGCCCTTACAGCTTCGGCGGTAGGTGATGTGAAAGCTGATGTGTTAAAATCAGGAATGAATGATTATATCAGTAAACCATTCAATCCGGAGACTCTTTTTAATAAAATTGATTTTTATACGAAGTCGTCTTATCCATATAATACCAATAAAGGTTTGAAAAAAACGGGATAAAAAATATTTTCAAAATGCTCTATCGAGGATTTTGGAATGGAATACAAAAGTTAGTTTAATTTGTTTTGTTTGTTTTTAAATCCCTATCGTAGTCGTGCGATAGGGATTTTTCAGTACTTTTTAAATATTTAATTTCCAATTTATAACTTAAAATTAAATCTATATGAGCAATACAATTTTTGACTTTGTTGGCGGAAAAACAGGAGAATGGGAAGTAATAAAAATGACCACCTTAAAAGGAGATGCTCTGGCAGAGATAAGTCATATTGATAAAACTTCAAGTTCACTGATTAAGGGTAATGAAGGCATTTGGACTTTAAAAGGTATTGTCAGTAACCTTAGATATACGGAGAAAGCCGAAAAAGAAAAACTAATTGCTATTCAGGAAGATTTAGGACGACAATCGGCAACTCATGCGGCATTTATTCCCTTGCGAAAATCGGCTGAATGGTGGAATCTCGCTCAGGATGAAAGAAGAAAAATCATGGAAGAGAGTTCTAAGCATACACAAACAGGACTAAAATATTTACCAGCCATAGCCCGAAAATTATTTCACAGCAGGGATATTGGTGAAGCTTTTGATTTTTTAACCTGGTTCGAATACGCTCCGGCAGACGAATACGCTTTCGAAGAGTTATTGTATTCTTTACGAAAAACAGAAGAATGGAATTATGTAGATAGGGAAGTAGATATTCGATTGTTGAGAGTTTAAAAGCTGTCTGTTTCTAATTGACTACTTAGGTGATTTTAAAAATGCTATTAATGGCTGGTGCTTTTATTTAATTTTAAAATTTCTGAGCATAATACCCCAATTGAGCTTATAAATATTCCAATAAATATTAGCGCAGGAATGACAAATTCAATAATTAAATCTCCAGTAAAAATAAGATATAATCCTCCAAAGGCAAAATATAAACTAACACCTAATAGTAACAATATAGAAATCAATATTAACTTTCTGTTATTTGATGTTTTTGGATATATTGTTAAAAGTAAAAAACTTAAAATTGCATAAATCGGAATTAAATAATAAAATATAGAAAGTTTAACTCTGTGACCACTTGCAAACAAAAGCATTAAATTAAATAGAATAGCAAAAATTAAGAAGCTACTGTAAACTTTCAAACTTATTCTATATTTTTTTGTCATGGTTTTATTTTTACGATATTGGCTGTCACTTGTCGGTAACGTTCCGAGGCTACAAGCCATTTGCAACTTATGAAAACGAGTGTTTTTGGTTAAACGAAAAGAGGATTAAAAAAATGTAATTCGACTAATCACTCGTTAGTTCAAAAACAGATATGCTGTATGTTCGGCTTTCTTTTTTGTTAGGCGAGTTTAATAAAGTTGTCTTCCAATTTTACGTTAAAGTTTATCTCGGCTTTTAATGCTTTAAACACTTTCAAAATAGTATCAATTGTTGCACTGTTAGCACTACTTTCAAGTTTGGAAATTTGTGCTTTCTGTACGCCAACAAGTTTACCAAGTTCTTCTTGTGTCAAATTGCGTTCTTGTCTTGCTGCTTTAATCATTTTTCCCAAAACATCCATGCGAAGTTCATATTCGTATTCGTCACGGTCAGTGGTTCCAACTTTGCCGATATACTTATCCTTCATTTCAGCAAGCGAATAAGTCTTGATTTCTTTAGTTGCCATAGGATTATTTTTTTTGTCTGCTATTGAAATAATTGTCTTTTAGTCTAACTGCTCGGTCGATTTCGTTTTTTTGCACTTTGTCAACCTTCTTTATAAAACCGTGTGTCGCAATTACCAAAGTTTCTTTGTTATCTGTTTTGTCCCAAAATGCAAGAAGCCTAATTTGAAGTCCTGCGTATTTTGTACGAAACTCCCAAATATCATTTTGCAGTTTCTTTAAAAGTTTTGGATCATTCGTTTGTTCAGCAAGATCAATATTGTAAAAGATTTTTTTGATAGTTTTAGGGTCAAGTTCTGAAATGAACTTGTCAGCTTCTTCTAAAAATCGTGTTTCAAAATATTTCATTCAATACTCTCTTATTAAACGTTACAAAGGTAAATAAAGTTTCTATAATTAGAAACTAAAGTTCGAGTTGTTTTTAGTTAGTTTGGTTTTTTAAGCTGGGACATAACCTTTTTTGGCTTGGCGATGTGGCGGATTTCATAGAAGCACTTCAGCCACCATATTAGCAAATCGATATTATAGGCTGTGTATTTTTAATCCCGATACCTGCCTGTCGGCAGACAGGGCTATCGGGATTGAAATTATTATTTTTCACAAAGTTCTTTCAACTTATCGAGTGCTTTTGGGAAGTTCTGGTTCATATAATCTAAAAAATCTTCAGAGGTGTCTAAGTCAACCGTAACGGTTGTAGTTTCATTGTTTTCTTCGAAGGTATAGTTTTCAAATCCGTTTGCCCATTTTTCCACTTCTGATCCTTCTGTGATTTCCTTATCAGCTTTAAGAAGACCATAATGTTGAATCGAAACAAATTGGTTGGGAATGTTTTCAGCTATGCTGGAAACCATACCTCCCTTTTCTCCTTTCTCATCCACTCCAATAAATAGAATTTTACTTCCCTTATCCCAATTTCCTTCGTATGTAGATGTTGGGTTAAACAAAGAAGTCCATTGCTCATAAGTTGATTTGCTGTTGATGCCAAGCATAAAATCATAAATCTTGGTCACAGCTGCATTGATACTTACTTTGAATTGTAACTTTTTCATACTATTACTATTTGTTTAAATTAATCTTTTGAGTTGTTATTTTTCGTCATACTTAGCAGTCAATTAACGTTTAGGGTTTTGCGAAGATGGCGGATAGAAAGCACTTCATTTTCGCCTGACGCAAAAGTTAATTAAATGTAGAAAATTTCGAGAACCACGTCACCCGCCATTTTTGCAAAGGTTGTGTTATAAGCCGTTTTTCTTTGTTCTATCTATTCTCAATGTCACTATGAAACTGTTAGCGTTTGAAGAAACTTGCTTTACTTCCAAAAATCCATTCCAGTTTTCCTTTTCCGGTGAAGTGAACTGCCAGCTGCTGTTTGTTGGGAGAATATTCTTCTCTTTCTTCCAATCCACCTTTTGCATAATCATCTTTTCCATCACTTTTTCAATCTCTTCAGCAGTTGTAGTTGCAGTCAATTCATATTGTACTTTCCATTTGTCTTTATTGCCTTCTGTATTTAAAAGTTTTGCAGAAGATATAGAAGGATGAGGTTCATCATTTCCCTCAAATATTTTTTTTAAATGCTTGTCTGCCAAAGAAGCCCGAGCATAATTATCTTCTGGTTTCCAATCGTATTCCAGATTCATTGCAACAGTTTGAGCTTGGGGTTTTCCTTTTAGTTTTTCAACAATATGCAATGCACCATCTATTCCAGAAGAGAGACCGGCAGTTGTAATAAACTTTCCATTATCTACAAATCGTTGATCCGAAACCACCTTTATTTTAGGAAAATTTTTTTCAAGTTCTGGAATAGCATTATAATAAGTAGTAGCCGTTAATCCATCTAACAATCCCGTTTTTGCTAAAATAAGGGCTCCATTACAAACAGACATAACTACATCTGATTTTTCAGAATATTGTTTGATCCATTTTATAGCTTCAGCAGATTGTCTTGTTTTTGAAATATTTCCACCTGGTATAATAAAAATGCCCGCTTCTGGGCAATTCGTAAACGTAAAATCAGAATTGACTTTCAATCCCATATTTGTCTTAACTGAAAGATTAGCAGAAACAGTTATGACTTCATATCCGGCTTGACCTAGAACCTCAAAAGGTCCTGTAAAATCAATTATTTGAACTCCTTCAAACAACAAAATAGCGACTTTTCCAGTTTTCTTTTCTTTTAGGGTTTCTGTCTGTTTTACTATTGCCATATTACATTTAGGACATATACCAGGCTTATCAAAAACTAGTTTATCACAATCAAGACCACAAGGAGAACACACATATATTTCATTAGGAGTTTGGGCGAAGGTCAAAGACGAAAAAGAAACTAAAAGCCAAAAAGTAAACTTGTGTATTTTAGTGTTAGGAAGTATTTTACGCATCATAAAATTAAAAAATTGTTTTAGTATTATTATTGTCTAAAAAATTAAATTCTGTTTAACCGTCAGTTAGGATATGTCGCAATTTTAAAAAGGCTAGAGACGTGTGTTATGGGCTGGTTGTTTTGTCGAAATTACAATTAAACCGTAAAGTTTTTACGCTTCTGTTGGCAAAATCCAACTTTCAACCTTCTCTTTTGTATATTTTCTGCGGAAATAAATGTTTATTTTCTGATTGTTTTTATCTGCGTAATTTCGGTATAACTAGTCCATAACTCAAATCTAATATATGTCGTTATTTTTTACAATATATTTTTTGAGTTATACACTTAATATCTGTTTTATGTTTTTTTGATAAATCGGTTTTGCATTCACCATTCTTTCTATGGATTTATGAAAAATACTTGTTTTAAATTGAGAACGGTTTATCCTAAAACA